>NZ_JBIVOQ010000001.1:0-962659 GCF_044754225.1 Arthrobacter sp. NPDC093125
AAGAAAAACAGACACAACCAGAAACCGCGGAAATAACGCGGAACCAGGCTGCACAAAATTTGAAACCAGCCAAAACACCAGACCACACCCACAGGGGCAGGCGCAGCCCGGCAATTCAACCAATTTAATAAAAAATCGGTATCAACAAACTTGGCACACTATTGAGTTCTCAAACAACAGACACACCCGGCACCACCCAAACACCCGTTCAGGATCGCTCCGGAGCAACTTTCCAAACTTACCTGCTCTCACCATCCTAGTCAAATCGGCCTCTGCAAGTCCATGATGTTTTGGGCATCTCACTCGCTGATCCGACCGACTCCGGGGAGCGGCGCGGAAATAAACTCTACCACTACTTTTCCCGGACGCCAACCCGGCTCCAGGGCAGCTCTCCGGATACTGAGCCAGCCAGTCACGAACAGCGGAAGAGGCCCGGAATCCCAGGGATCCGGGCCTCTTCAGGATGCTGTGCAGCGTCTCTAGCTCTCCGCCGCCCTAGCTAACCGTAGTCCCCTAGCTAACCGTAGTCTCCGGCAGTTCCGCCTGGGCTGGCTTCACCGGCAGGGACTTGGCGCCTGTGCCGGTCGGCTTGAAGTAGGCGGCGCCGAGCGGGGGCAGGGTCACCGTCAGCGTGGCGGGCTGGCCGTCGGTGCCTTCGTCCTCCGCGGTCAGCGTCCCGGTGTTCAAAACACCGGACCCGCCATATGCTGCGGCGTCGGTGTTGAGCACTTCAGTCCATCCGCCGGCAGCGGGGACACCCAGGGCGTAGTCCTTGTGGGGGGCTCCGGAGAAGTTGACGGCGAAGACGACGGGGTTGCTGTCCTTGTCCCAACGGACGAAAGTCAGGACGTTGCGGTCCGCGTCTGCCCCGTTGATCCACTGGAAGCCGCCGGGCTCGTTGTCACGTGAGTAAAGCGCCGGCGTGGACTTGTACAGCTCATTCAGGTCCTTGGTCAGCAGCTGGATGCCGTTGTGGGCCGGGATGTCTGCCAGCCACCAGTCGAGGCCGTGCTGCTCTGACCATTCGGCTTCCTGGCCGAATTCCGTGCCCATGAAGATGAGCTGCTTACCGGGATGTGCCCACTGGTAGCCGAGGAAGGCGCGCAGGCTCGCCAGCTGCTGCCAGCGGTCGCCCGGCATTTTGCGCAGCATCGAGCCCTTGCCGTGGACAACCTCGTCATGGCTGATGGGCAGGAGGAAGTTCTCGGTGAAGGCGTAGACCAGCGAGAACGTGACCGTTCCGTGGTGCCACTTGCGGTTCACCGGATCTTCCGACATGTACTTCAGCGTGTCATGCATCCAGCCCATGTTCCACTTGAGCCCAAAGCCGAGTCCGCCGTGGCTCGTCGGTCCGGTCACGCCCGGGAACGCGGTGGATTCCTCGGCGATCATGACCGCGCCCGGGTGCGTCTTGTACACCGTGGCGTTGGCCTCCTGCAGGAACGAGATGGCCTCCAGGTTTTCCCGTCCGCCGAAGCGGTTCGGCTGCCATTGGCCGTCCTCCCGGGAGTAGTCCAGGTAGAGCATGGACGCCACGGCGTCCACGCGCAGGCCGTCGATGTGGAACTCGTCCAGCCAGTAGAGCGCGTTTGCCACCAGGAAGTTGCGGACCTCGGTGCGGCCGAAGTCGAAGATCAGGGTGCCCCAGTCCGGGTGCTCCCCCAGGTTCGGATCGGCGTGCTCGTACAGCGGCTGGCCGTCGAACTGGGCCAGGGCCCAGTTGTCCTTCGGGAAGTGCGCCGGAACCCAGTCAAGGATGACTCCGATGCCGGCCTGGTGGAGCGCATCCACCAGGTAGCGGAACTCGTCCGGGTGCCCGAAGCGGGACGTCGGCGCAAAGTAGGAGGTGACCTGGTAGCCCCATGAGCCTCCGAAGGGGTGTTCTGCCACGGGCATGAACTCGACATGGCTGAAGCCCAGCCACTTGACGTATTCGACGAGTTCCTTGGCCAGTTCGCGGTAGCCCAGTCCAAGGCGCCAGGATCCAAGGTGGACCTCGTAGACGCTCATGGGCGAGTTGTGCGGATCCCGCTCAGCGCGCGCCTTCATCCAGTCGGCGTCCTCGAACCGGTAGTGGGATTCCACAACCCTGGAGGCTGTCAGCGGCGGCACCTCCGTGCCGAAGGCCAGGGGGTCGGCTTTTTCAACCCAGTAGCCGCCCCTGGTCTTGATCTCGAACTTGTAGCACGCGCCGGCCCCGACGCCGGGGACGAAGAGTTCCCAGATGCCGGAGGAACCAAGGGAACGCAGAGAGTACTCCCGCCCGTCCCAGGAGTTGAAGTCACCCTTGATGCGCACAGCCTCGGCGTTGGGGGCCCACACGGCGAAGGACACGCCGTCGATGTCTCCAAGCGCGGACTTGTAGTGCTGCACGTGGGCGCCCAGGACGGTCCACAGCTTTTCGTGGCGGCCCTCCCCGATCAGGTGCAGGTCAACTTCCCCAACGGTCGGGAGGTAGCGGTAAGGCTCGTCGACCCTGACCGGTTCCAGGCCTTCGTACGTCACGTCCAGGCGGTAGTCCGGCACATGCCCGGTCTGGAGCGGCTCGAGTACGGCCACCCAGACGCCTTCGGCCTCATGGGTCATCGGGACGGAGCCCGCCTCGGTTACTACGGTCACCGCTTCGGCCATGTGCTTCACGGTTCGGATGGTCACCTGGCCGTAGTCATCCAGGTGGGCACCAAGCACGGAGTGTGGGGCATGGTGCTCACCGGCAGCCACACGGGAGAGCGTATGCGCATCCACGTGAAGGGGCGCGTGGGGCCGATCTGTGGGTACAGAGCCTGTCATGTTTTTACCTTCCGCTGCGGCGCCGGCCGGTTCGCCGGTGCCTTTACTGCTGAGGAGCCGCCTGGCCGCATTCGCCGGGATGGCCAGCCAGTCCGGCCTGTTGCGCATCTCATAGACGACTTCGTAAAGCGCCTTGTCCAGCCACAATGCCACAAAGAGCGGCGAGTTCCTGTCAACGGTGCCGGGTGTGACTTCCGAGTAGCCGGCCAGGAAGGCCTCGGTGCAGTCATCAACCCAGGCCTCCGGAACGCGGGCATCACTGCTCTCACGCTCGGCGGCACCCGCGGCGTAGTCGAAGGAGCGGAGCATGCCCAGCACGTCCCGCAGGGGGACGTCCGGAAAGTTCCGTTCCGCGATGGGCCGGAGCGGCTCACCCTCGAAATCGAGGATCGCCCAGCGGTCCGGTCCGCCGTCGCGGCCGGGAACCTGGAGGATCTGGCCGAGGTGGAGGTCCCCGTGGATGCGCTGCAGCGCGCCGGCCGGAGTGCCCTCAAGGTCTGCAAGCAGCAGTTCCAGTTCGTTGTCATACGGTCCGACGGCGGGACCGGCTTCCGTCCAGGCCTGCCGCACACGCTGGGCTACTCCGGGCGCAATGATTCCGCCGGGGACAGCTTCCTTAGACACCCCCAGGGTCTCTGCAAGCCGCCGGTGGACGGTGGCCGTGGCATGGCCGAGGGCGTGTGCCTCCTGGGTGAAGTCGGCTCCCGCTGCGGCAGCCCCGACCGCGAGCCTCCAGGCGTCACGGCCGCCGGCCAGGAACTCGTGTGCCACCGCCAGTTCACCTTGAGCCCGGTCAGGCGCACCGGCCGTGCCCGTCTGCGGGAACCACTCGCCGGTGACCCAGCCGAGGGTGGCGGGTACTTCCGTGGTGCGCGCAGCGGAAAGGGCTGCGCCGACCTCAACCTCCGGGTTCCGGCCGGCGGAAAGCACACGGAAGAATTTCACGATAGCCGCGGAGTCGCCGTCGTCGATGATGACGGAAGTGTTGGACTGCTCGCCTGACAGGACGCGCACTGTTCCGGTCGCCTGCGGAAGCGGCTGGCCGCCTCCGGAGAGGTGGCCGCTGGCGGCGCCGGCCGCAGCGGAGCCCTCTGTCCGCATGAGGTCAAGCCACGCTGCGATGAACACGGGGTCGTGGACGCCGTCGTAGATCCAGCGGTGTCCCAGTTCGGGGTGGTCGCTTTCACCCACGAGGGCGCGCTCCGCGCCGGGCAGGGGGTCGCGGCGGTAGCTGAGCGGCACCTGGACCACATCGGTGCGGCGGCCGCCGTCGGGCGTTTCCGAAACCACGGAGGCGAGGAACACCTCAAGGCCGACCTCATCAAATGAGTCGTTCAGGAGGAAGCCGCCTACCGGGTCCAGCGAGAAAGCTCCCGCCTTTACCGGGAACCAGCGCTGGCGGGGCAGCCACTGGCGGAGCAGCTCTTTGAGTGTGGGGGTCAGTGTTGATTGGCTCATCTCAGCCCTCAATCGACAGGACGGGCATCGCCTGGGTGAAAGGAGATGCGGGGTTGGAGGCGGCGGAACGCAGGCGCAGCCAGAAGAAGTCGTGGCTGCCCAGCGTGAGGGTCAGGTTGCCGTCCTCCCCCACGCCCGGGAACGGCTGTCCGCCGAAGACGTCGCG
Source organism: Arthrobacter sp. NPDC093125 (assembly GCF_044754225.1). Classification (NCBI taxonomy): domain Bacteria; kingdom Bacillati; phylum Actinomycetota; class Actinomycetes; order Micrococcales; family Micrococcaceae; genus Arthrobacter; species Arthrobacter sp. NPDC093125. The sequence goes on from NZ_JBIVOQ010000001.1 coordinate 4,415, forward strand.
CAGCCCGCGGCCGGCGAACTGCGGCAACCTCAGCGTTGACGACACCGGGTGCTGGGAGAGGTTGAAGGCGCAGAGAATGGTTTCAGCGGGCTCACCGGCCGTGTTGCCTTCGGGAAGTTCGCGCAAGTAGGCCAGCACCACTTCGTGGTCGGCTTCCACATGCTTGAAGGTGCCCAGCCCGAACGCCGCGTGGTTACGCCGGACACTCAGGATCTGCCTCGTCCACCGAAGCAGGGATCCGGAGTGGGCGGCCTCCGCTTCAACGTTGGCCATGCTGTAGTTGTAGACCAGCGACTGGATCACCGGCAGGTACAGCTTGCCCGGATCGGCATTGGAGAAGCCTGCGTTTCGGTCCGGGTTCCACTGCATGGGGGTACGGACGGCGTCACGGTCTTCGAGCCAGATGTTGTCTCCCATGCCGATCTCGTCCCCGTAGTAAAGGAAGGGGCTGCCCGGCAGGGACAGCAGCAGGGCGTTGATGAGTTCGATCTCTGCCCGGGAGTTGTCCAGCAGCGGCGCCAGGCGCCGCCTGATGCCGATGTTGGCGCGCATGCGCGGGTCCGGGGCGTACCAGCCCAGCATCGCGGCACGCTCGTCGGCGGTGACCATTTCGAGCGTCAGCTCGTCGTGGTTCCGCAGGAACGTGCCCCACTGGGCGCCCTCCGGGATGTCCGGCGTGTCGTGCATCGTCTCGATGATCGGGGCCGCCTTCTGGTCGCGCAGGGCGTAGTACAGCCGCGGCATGATCGGAAAGTGGAAGGCCATGTGGCATTCCGGTTCTTCTTCCGTTCCGAAGTACTCCACGACCTCGTTCGGCGGCTGGTTGGCCTCGGCGATGATCACCCTGCCCGGGTAGCTTTCATCCACCATCTTGCGCAGCTTGCGCAGGAATTCGTGGGTGGCGGGCAGGTTTTCGCAGTTGGTGCCTTCCTCCTCGTAGAGGTACGGGATGGCGTCGGCGCGGAAGCCGTCGATTCCCTGGTCCAGCCAGAACCGCACGACGTCGAACACGGCGTCGATGACTTTGGGGTTCTCAAAGTTGAGGTCGGGCTGGTGGCTGAAGAAGCGGTGCCAGAAGAACTGGCGCCGGATGGGATCGAACGTCCAGTTCGACTCTTCGGTGTCCACGAAGATGATGCGGGCGTCCTGGTATTTCTCGTCCGTGTCGCTCCACACGTAGAAGTCGCCGAAGGGACCGTCCGGGTCCTTGCGGGACTCCTGGAACCAGGGGTGCTGGTCCGATGTGTGGTTCAGCGGCAGGTCGATGATGACCCGGACGCCGCGCGCATGGGCTTCGGCGACGAGCCGCTTGAAGTCACTGATGGTCCCGAATTCGTCCAGCACCGAGTTGTAGTCGGAGATGTCATAACCGCCGTCGCGCAGCGGTGACTGGAAGAACGGAGGCAGCCAGAGGCAGTCCACCCCCAGCCACTGCAGGTAGTCGAGTTTGTCAATCAGACCGTGGAAGTCTCCCGACCCGTCCGCGTTGGCATCCGCAAAGCCGCGCACCAGCACTTCATAGAACACCGCTTTCCTGTACCACAGTGGATCGTGTTGCAGTCCCGGCGCGTTGAGCTCGAATGTGCTCTTTGGTGTGAAGTGGTGCGTGGATGTCGGCGGGCTGAAACTCACTGAGGCTACCTCCGGATGTTCAGGATGTGTGCAGGTTCGATGTGGGAATCGAGTCTGACGTAGTTGTACTCGCCCCATTCCCAGGACTGGCCTGAGATCAGGTCATCCACCCTGAAGCCGCCGTTTTGCGTGAGGTCATCCGGGCCGAGCTCCAGCGCGGCGAGGTCGAGCGACACCGTGCTTTCCCTGGTGCTGTGCGGGTCCACGTTGACCACCACGATGATGGTGTCCTTGGTGCCGTCCGGAAGGGTCTTGTGCTTGGAGTACACGATCGTGGCGTCGTCGGTGCTGTGATGCAGGGTCAGGTTCTGCAGGTCCCCCAGGGCCGGATGGGCCTTGCGGATCTCGTTGAGCCTAGTGAGGTACGGCGCCAGGCTCCGGCCGGATGCGGCAGCAGCATCCCAGTCCCTGGCCTTGTACTCGAACTTCTCATTGTCGATGTACTCCTCGGCGCCCGGCCTTGCCACGTGCTCGTACAGTTCGTAGCCGGCGTAGACGCCCCACAGCGGGCTTGCGGTTGCCGCGAGAGCAGCCCGGATCTTGAAGGCGGCCGGACCGCCGTACTGCAGGTACTCCGTGAGGATGTCAGGGGTGTTGACGAAGAAGTTCGGGCGGAAGAAGGCCGGCGAAACGTGGCTGACCTCGTGGAAGTACTCCTCCAGCTCCTTCTTCGTGTTTCGCCAGGTGAAGTACGTGTAGGACTGCTGGAAGCCGGCCCTGCCGAGCGCGTGCATCATGGCCGGCCGGGTGAAGGCCTCGGCGAGGAACACGACGTCGGGGTTCTTCTTGTTGACCTTGGCGATGAGCCATTCCCAGAACCACACCGGCTTGGTGTGGGGGTTGTCCACACGGAAGACCTTGACGCCGTGGCTGACCCAGAGCTCGACGATGCGCAGGATTTCCCTGGACAGGCCCTCGGGATCATTGTCGAAGTTCAGCGGGTAGATGTCCTGGTACTTCTTGGGCGGGTTTTCGGCGTAGGCGATGCTTCCGTCGACCCGGGTGGTGAACCATTCCGGGTGCTCGGCGACCCAGGGGTGGTCCGGGGCGGCCTGCAGCGCCAGGTCGAGTGCTACTTCCAGGCCCAGTTCGTTGGCGCGGGAGACGAAGGCGTCGAAGTCTTCGAACGTGCCCAGGTCGGGGTGGATGGCGTCATGGCCGCCCTCCTTCGCCCCGATGGCCCAAGGGGATCCGGGGTCGTTGGGGCCGGCGATGAGCGTGTTGTTCGGGCCCTTGCGGTGCTGCACGCCGATCGGGTGGATGGGCGGCATGTAGATGATGTCGAAGCCCATGTCGGCGACGGCTTCCAGGCGCTTGGCGGCCGTGCGGAAGTTGCCGGAGGTCCACTGCCCGGTCTCGTGGTTCTTGACGGCGCCCTCGGAGCGCGGAAAGAACTCGTACCAGGAGCCTCGGCCGGCGAGGTCGCGCTCCACCAGCAGGGGGAACGGTTCAGAAACGGTGACCAGCTCGCGGATGGGCTCACGCCCGACAATTTCGGTGACCTCCGGGCTGAAGCCGGCCGCCAGCCGCTCTTCGGCGGACTTTGCCGTGTCGGAGAGACCGACGACGGCGGCGCGGAGCGTGTTCCGGTCGGCGGAGTTGCGGAAGGACTCCTCCGCGGCCTGCGACAGCAGCGCGGCTCCCTCGTCGAGCATCAGTTCGACGTCGATGCCCGCCTCGACCTTCACCTCGGCGTTGTGGTGCCAGGTCCCGTAGCGGTCGTGCCAGGCCTCGATCACGAAGGACCAGCGGCCCGTCGAGGTGGGGGTCAGCCGGCCTTCCCACAGGTCCGTGCCCTTGCCGCGGTCACCGCGCGGGGGGTGCAGCCGGACGCGCTGGCGCTCCTTGCCCTTCGGGTCGAGCAGGACGGCGCTGACGCCCAGCTGGTCGTGGCCTTCCCGGAAGGATTTTGCACTAACGACGATGTCTTCACCCGGTAGCGCCTTAGCGGGAAACTTCCCGCCTTCGACTACCGGTTGAACACTTGTGATCGGGAAACGGCCGAATCGAAGGCCATCCATGATCGAAGCGGTGGGCGTCTGCTTGGCTGGGGCACTGGTTCGCGTGTTAGTCGTCACAGGCTCGACATTAGCGATAAATGGCAGCCATTGCTAAGCGTGCGAACTAAATCTGCCTGCTGATCCGTCATTTACCGGAATGTAATCGAAAGCAGTTCCTGAGGTTCACCTTCTCGATTAGTGTGGCGCAAGTGAAGGCAATCCGCAGATTTACTGTCCGTACCGTTCTTCCCGAGCCGATCAGGCCGCTGGCCCGTTTGGCCACCAATCTGCGCTGGTCGTGGCACCGGCCCACCCGGGAACTCTTCGAAGGCCTGAGTCCCAAGGTATGGGCCGAATGCGGCAATGATCCGGTGAGTTTCCTGGGGCTCGTGGGCCGCGAAGAGATGCACCGGCTGGCCACCGACCCGGATGTGGTGGCCCGGGTGCGTGCCGCCGCAGATGATCTTGACCGGTACCTTGAGGAGCCGCGCTGGTACCAGAGCCTGGGCGAGGACGCCCCTGCTTCCATCGCTTACTTCTCCCCGGAGTTCGGCATCACGGAGGTCCTGCCGCAGTATTCGGGCGGCCTCGGCATCCTGGCGGGCGACCACCTCAAGGCAGCATCGGACCTCGGTGTTCCGCTGATCGGCGTGGGCCTGCTGTACCAGGCCGGATACTTCAAGCAGTCCCTGTCCCGGGACGCCTGGCAGCAGGAGACGTATCCGGTCATCGATCCGGACGGCCTGCCGCTGACGCTGTTGCGGGAACCGTCCGCTGACGGCAGCGGGAAGCCCCTCGAGATCTCGCTGCCGCTGCCCAACGGCCGGCGCCTTGCGGCGCATATCTGGCGTGCCGACGTCGGGCGTGTCCCCCTCCTGCTGTTGGACTCCAACGTTCCCGGCAACGACGACGCCGCCCGCGGCATCACGGACCGGCTGTACGGCGGCGGCGGTGACCACCGGCTGCAGCAGGAACTGCTGCTGGGCATGGGTGGGGTGAAGGCGCTGCGCGCTTACCAGCGCCTGACCGGCACGCCCGCGCCGGAGGTGTTTCACACCAACGAAGGCCATGCCGGCTTCCTCGGCGTCGAGCGGATCCAGGAGCTGATGGCGGGCGAGGAAGCGCTCACCTTCGACGAAGCACTCGCCGCCGGACGTGCGTCCACCGTTTTCACCACCCATACCCCCGTCCCGGCCGGCATCGACCGTTTCGAGGCCGCCCAGATCCAGCACTTCTTCGAGGCGGGGCTCGCCCCTGATGTTCCCACGTCCCGGATCCTCGACCTGGGCCGCGAGAACTTCGCGGACGGGAATCCGTTCGTGTTCAACATGGCCGTCATGGGCCTGCGCCTCGCCCAGCGCGCCAACGGAGTGGCCAAGCTCCACGGCGAAGTGTCCCGCGGCATGTTTTCCGCGCTCTGGCCCGGGTTCGACCACTCGGAAGTGCCCATCACGTCCGTGACCAACGGCGTGCACGTGCCCACATGGGTCGACTCGAGAATCTCCAAGCTGGCCCGGGAACGGTTCGGGGCCGAGGCCGAGGCGACGGGCCGCTGGGATCTGGCCTACAACGTCAGCGACGCGGAAGTCTGGCAGGTGCGGCGCGACATGCGTGCCGCGCTCGTCGAGGACGTCCGGCGCCGGCTTCGGGCAGCCTGGAAGAAGCGCGGTGCCGCTGATGCTGAGCTCGCCTGGACCGATTCCGTCCTTGATCCCGATGTCCTGACCATCGGCTTCGCCCGCCGCGTTCCCACCTACAAGCGGCTGACGCTGATGCTCCGCGAGCCCGAGCGCCTCAAGGCGCTCCTGCTGCACAAGGAGCACCCGATCCAGCTGGTCATCGCCGGCAAATCCCATCCTGCGGACGACGCGGGCAAGAAGATGATCCAGGACCTGGTGCGTTTCACGGACGACCCCAAGGTCCGCCACCGCATCGTCTTCCTGCCGAACTACGACATCGCCATGGCCCGCACCCTGTTCCCGGGCTGCGACGTCTGGCTGAACAACCCGCTGCGTCCGCTGGAAGCCTGCGGCACGTCGGGCATGAAGGCAGCGATCAACGGTTCCCTCAACCTTTCGGTGCTCGACGGCTGGTGGGACGAGATGTACGACGGCGAAAACGGTTGGGCGATTCCGACCGCCAACAACGGGGCCTCGGCCGATGAGCGCGACGACATCGAGGCCGCCGCCCTGTACGAGCTGCTCGAGACCCAGGTGGCGCCACGGTTCTACGGCAACACCACGTCTGAAGCAGCAGGCGCCGCCGGTCCGTCCGACACCGGCCACGAGAAGATCCCCACGCACTGGGTGTCCATGATCAAGCACACGCTCGCGCACCTCGGACCGGCAGTGTCGGCCGAGCGAATGCTTAGGGACTACGTCAACGTCCTGTACAGGCCAGCTGCTGTTTCCGGGCGGCACGCGGTTGCCAACTCCTTCGTTCAGTCCAGGAAGCTCGCGGCGTGGACCACCAAGGTGCGGGCTGCCTGGCCGCAGCTCCACGTTGAGCACGTGGATTCCCTGGGCGTGTCCGAGGATCCGCAGATCGGCGACACCCTCCAGGTCAACGCCTACGTGGGGCTGCACAACCTGACGCCGAACGACGTTGCCGTGGAGGTCGCCTACGGACAGGCCGAGGAAAGCGATGAACTCGCCAACGTGACGCTCGTGGAGCTCGAGCCCAAGGACGAACTGGGCAACGGCCGGTATCTGTTCACGGGGTCCATCGTGATCGACCGCTCCGGATCCTTCGGCTACACGGTGCGGGTGCTTCCCAAACACGAGGCGCTGGCATCCAAGGCCGAACTGGGGTTGGTCGTCAACGCGTAGGCTCTCACGTCAGGGTGGTCCGTCGCTGACGGGCCACCGTGCCTACGTCTGAGAGGGCCTACAGGCAGACGGCTATGACCGTGAGGTCCTTGCCGGCGTAGCTCTCAGCGTCCTGGAGGATCTCGCAGATGACGCCGAAGGAGCGGTCGCTGCGGAAGGCAGCGGCCACTTCCCAGATCACCGTCAGCGGGTCTTCGCCGTTGTCCGAGATGGCATCGGCGAAGTCATGGAGGGAGTCGTTGAGGGCGTCCAGGTTGACGCCGTAGTGCTCCGGGAACTGCAGGGCCTCCCCGAAGGTGGCAAGTACCGCCTTCTTGGAGCCGGCAGCCGGGACCACGAGGCTGCGCCGGCCCGCATCAGCTGCCTGGTCACGCAGTTCGTCAACGGTCCAGGTGTCTGCCGAATAGATCTTCACGGAGCTATTTACCCTCTGCTATGAATTTGAACGACTCGTAGTGATCGGCCGAGTAGTACTTTTCGCCGGCCTTGCCCGCGACGATCCTGCGGGCCCCGCGGTCAGACTCGCCGGGAGTCGGCACGGTGTACTCCCTGTAATAGCCGCCCGATTTCCGCGGCAGGATGCGCTCAAAATTTCCGAAGGTCACGCCGTCGCGTTCGTAGGGAAACGGCCCTCCGCGGCGGATGAGCGCAAGGGTGGCGCGCCCTTCGCGCGGGAGTTGCGATTCCCTGATGGTTGGGAGCCGTGACGGGTTGGCGGCCGCTCCGCCGTCGGGAGCCGACGGCGGGAGGGACGACGGCGGCAGCGTGCCGGACCGTGCGGGGCCGGGTTGCGTGGGGCCAGGTTGCGTTGTGCCTTGCCCGGGACTGGGCTGCGCGCTGCCGGATTCTGCAGGGGCCTGCCCACCCGTTTGGAGCTGCAGTCCGTTGGACACGACGAGCGCCACGCCCAACAGCACAGTCAGCACTACCGCGGCCAGCAGCCTGCGCATATTCAAGCGTTCCCGTCCTTCGTGCCAGGCCCGTACTAGGCGCGGTAGATGTTGATGGTGTTGGCCTGCACCAGATCCCGGTCGCCGGGTGCCACGTTGATGCCCTGGCGCTGGTCGTGGAGTTCGGACGTAGTGACCCGCAATTCGAACGTCCGAACTCCGGCGCCTTCGTCCTTGCCGCCGTCCTTGGCGAACTTCGGAAGCATGACCATCACATCGTCGCGTCCGCCGTTGACAACAATGAGCCCGGCCACCTGACCGTCATCAGAGCCGAGCAGCAGCTGCACGATGCGGTGCTTCGGGTCGTTCCACCGCTCCGTGGTCATGGGCTGGCCGTTCTCATCAAACCAGTACAGGAAGGAGTTGGCGTCGCGCGCGGGATAGTCATGCGGCTGCCCGGCCAGGAACTCCTTGCGGAGCCGGATCACGCGCTTAGTGCTCCGGAGCATGGCGTGGGATTCCGGGGTGCTCGTCCAGTCGATCCACGTAAGCGGGTTGTCCTGGCAATACGCGTTGTTGTTCCCTTGCTGGGTCCGGCCAAGTTCATCGCCGGCGGTGATCATGGGAACGCCGAGTGAGATCATGAGCGATGCCATCAGGTTCCGCCGCGTCTGGGCACGCCGGGCAAGGATGGCTTCATCCTCGGTCCGGCCCTCAAACCCGTGGTTGTAGCTGCGGTTGTCGCCGTGCCCGTCCCGGTTCTGCTCCCCGTTGGCCTCATTGTGCTTGCGGTCGTAGGAGACGAGGTCCGTCATGGTGAAGCCGTCGTGCGAGGCGATGTAGTTCAGGGATGCGAGGCGGGAGCGGCCTGAGGCCTCAAAGAGGCTTGCCGAACCGGAGATGGCGTCTGCCAGCCGCGCCACGGAACCCCCTTGGCCGCCGCCGTCGATGGCGGCACGGTCCGCAACCCAGAACGAACGCATGGCATCGCGGTAATGGTCGTTCCAGTCCACCCAGCCGCCCGGGAAGCGGCCGGTCTGCCAGCCTCCGTGGCCCACGTCCCAGGGTTCGGCGATGAGCTTTACGCCCGAGAGCACCGGATCCGCCGCCACTTCGGTCAGGAAAGGATGCTTGGGATCGAATTCGTTGGCCGCGTTCCTGCAGAGCGCCACGGCGAGGTCGAAGCGGAATCCGTCGATATGGAACTCGTTTACCCAGTACCGGAGCGAATCCAGTACCAACTGGACAACGCGGGGTTCAGCAAAATTCAGGGTGTTCCCGCAGCCGGTGGTGTCGACGTACCTGCCGCTGCCGTCGGTGCGGTAATAGCTCCGCTCCCCCAGGCCGCGGAAGCCGAAGGTGTTCCCGTCCGGCCCGCCCTCCGCCGTGTGGTTGTAGACCACGTCCAGGAGAACCTCGATGCCGGCGGCGTGCAGGAGCTTGACCATGCCCTTGAACTCGTCCTGGACCGCCTGCGGTCCCGACTCCTGCGCTGACTTGGTCGCATAGGCCGGGTGCGGGGCAAAGAATGCCGCCGTGTTGTAGCCCCAGTAATTCGTCAGGCCAAGATCCTGCAGATGCGGTTCGTCGAGGTGGAAGTGAACGGGCAGCAACTGTACTGCCGTGACTCCCAGGCCCGTCAGGTGCTCGATCATTGCAGGATGACCCATGCCCGCATAGGTGCCGCGCAGGGTCTCCGGAATGTCTGGGTGCAGCATGCTCTGCCCGCGGACGTGCGCCTCATAGATGATCGTGTTCCGCCAGGGCGTGTGCAGCCGCTGGTCCTGGCCCCAGTCAAAATCGCTGGACGTCCTCACACTGGTGAGGAAACCGTTGCGTTGATCCACGCCCCGCCCGTAGGGATCGAGAAGCAGCGGCTGACTGCCGCCGTCGTCGTCAAAATCCGTTGTGGGAACTGTGAGCGGCAGGACCTGGCGGTCGGCGGCAGGGCGGAAGCCGTAGCGGGACCCTACAGGGAAGGCGTCCACCACGCCGTAATGGACGCCCCTGGACACGTTTGGCAGCGTGTGGAGCCTCCACTCGCCGCCTGGCGCCTGATACGCAATCTCCAGTGTCTGCACGCCCGGCGCGTAGACAGCCACCCTCGCGCGGCTGCCCGGAGAGCCGGCTCCAGAGGGTCCCGGTCCAACGGAACTTACGCCAAGGGGGAACGCCTGAGCGGCGTCCACTGTCGAGGCTGTATCAATTAGGGGCATTACTATCGATTAAAGCTTAAGCGTCGCGCTCAAAAGCCGATCTGTTCCGGCATGTGACGATTCGATTGCCGGCTGTGGCCTGCTGCCGCCCGGAAAAACGCCAAAAGGTGGAGGTATTCGTGAAGATTGCACTGGCCCAGATCATCACCGGCCGTGAGGCGGAGCGCAACCTCGAGGTGCTGGAGGAGTACGCCCGCCAGGCAAAGGGGGGCGGCGCCGAACTCGTTGTGTTCCCCGAAGCAACCATGCGCGCGTTCGGCAATTCCCTGCACGACATCGCAGAGCCACTCGACGGTCCGTGGGCCAACCGGGTCCGTTCGATTGCCGCCGAGCTGGGAATCGTGATCGTTACCGGCATGTTCACCCCGGGCTCCGCACCGGATGGCGGCCGCGGGAAGGTTCGGAACACACTGCTGGTCACCGGCCCCGGCGTGGACACCAGCTACGACAAGGTGCACCTCTTCGACGCGTTCGGCTTCCTCGAGTCGGACACCGTGGATGCCGGGTCAGGCCCCGTAACGTTCGACGCCGGTGGGCTCACCTTCGGCCTGGCCACCTGCTACGACATCCGTTTCCCGTCCCTCTTCACCGCCAACGCCGACCGCGGGGCCGCCGCGAACATCATCTGCGCTTCCTGGGGAGCCGGTCCGGGCAAGGTCGACCAGTGGAAGCTCCTGGCCCGCGCCCGTGCCGTCGACACCACCACCTACGTCCTCGCCTGCGGCCAAGGCGACCCCGCCACCCAGGGCACCGAGCCGCACGGCGCGGCACCCACGGGCGTCGGCCACAGCGCCGTTGTGTCGCCTTTCGGGGAGGTCCTCAGCGAGCTCGACGGCGCCCCCGGCCTCCTGTTCGCCGACCTGGATCCCGCCGTCGTCAAGGAAGCCCGCGCCAAGCTCCCAGTCCTGGCCAACCGCCGCGAGTTCTAAGGGCCGCCAGCGCCTCGTGTGCCCCACCAACAAAACGCTTCCTCAGCTCTCGTCGCTTAAAACGGAACCCTCCTGCAGCTCTTGCAGGAAAAACGCACACGCTTCCGCAATCACATGCGGAAGCGTGTGCCGTTTCGCGGCGAAAGCTGAGGAAGCGTTCCCGAATTTCCTGCGAAAGCTGAGGGAGCGTTTGTAGCCGCTATCGCGCAGGGGTGACCTCACCACCGAACCGCGGCGGGCGGTTTGCCTTTGCGGTCTGGGCGGGGTTATTTGGTGGCGCGCTGGCGGGAGATTTCGTAGAGGGAGATGCCGACCGCCATTGAGGCGTTCAGGGACTCCATGGCGGAGTCGATCGGGATCGAGACGATCTGGTCGCAGTTTTCCCGGACCAGGCGGCTCAGGCCCTTGCCCTCAGAGCCGACCACGATGCAGACCGGCTCCGTGGCCAGGCTGAGGTCGGGCAACGATACATCGCCGTCGCCGTCGAGCCCCAGAACGAACATTCCCATGCCCTTGAACTGCTTCAGGGCGTTGTTCAGGTTCGAAGCGCGGGCCACGGGGACGCGGACGGCGGCGCCGGCGCTGGTCTTCCATGCGGAGGCCGTGACACCCACGGAACGGCGCTCGGGGACGATCACGCCATGGCCGCTGAACGCGGAGACGGAGCGGATGATGGCGCCGAGGTTGCGGGGGTCCGTGATGCCGTCCAGCGCCACGAACAGAGGCGCATTGGAAACGTGCCCCTTCTTCCACTTCTCAATAGTTTCTTCGGCGAGGTCGTAGGCGTCCTGGTATTCGTACGGCGGGATCTGCAGCACGAGGCCCTGGTGTACGGCGTCGTCGGTCATGCGGTCGAGCTCGGGCTTGCCGGTCTCGAGCAGCGGGATGCCTCGCTCGGCGGCGATCTTAAGGGACTCCTTGACGCGGTCGTCCATTTCGATGCGGACGGCCACGTGCAGCGCCTTGGCCGGAATGCCGGCGCGAAGCGCTTCAACCACGGAGTTGCGGCCGGTGACGACTTCCTCCATGGCGCGGCCCTTCGGGCCCGACCGGGCACCGGCACCGCGGGGGCTGCCGGGCCGCTTGGCAGCGGCGCGCTCGGCAAGCTGCTTGTTCTTGTGCGCCTTGTGGTAAGTGCGGTCCTCGGCCTTGGGGGTTGGTCCCTTGCCCTCGAGAGCCTTACGGCCATGGCCACCGGTTCCGGTGGTGGGGCCCTTCTTGTTCTTGCGGATTGCGCCCGGGCGACCGTTGTTGGCCATGATTCCACCCTTGATTGAATTGAGTAAGTCTGAACTCCAGTCTACTGACTCAAGTTAAATCGTTGAGCAGAGCGGGTGGACGCCACCGGTTCAGCCGCTCTGCTCAACCGCGCTGCAGGCTCCAGGTGGGTCCGTCGGCGCTGTCCTCGACCAGGATGCCGGCAGCGGTGAGGGTGTCCCGGATGGCGTCCGAAGCCGGCCAGTCCTTCCGGGCGCGGGCGTCGGCGCGGGCCGCGAGCTGCGCCTCCACGAGTACGCCAAGCGCCGCCGTCGCTTCGTTGTCGGCGGCCGGCTGAGCGGCGTCGTTGATCCCCAGTACCCGGAGCATGTCGTTCACGCCGGCAAGCGCCTGCCGTGCGGTGCCGAGATCCCCGGCGGTCAGCGCCGAATTTCCTGCCCGGACGGTGTCATGCAGCACCGCGAGGGCCTGCGGGACGTTGAGGTCATCGTCCATGGCGGCGGCAAAGGCGTCCGGCACCTCGCCTGAACTGCCGAAGAGCAGGGAACCGTCCGTGGACAGCGCCCGCACCGCACGGGCGATAAAGCCGTCAATGCGTTCGACGGCGGCAGTCGCCTCCTGCAGGGACGTCGGCTGGTAGTCCAGCACCGAGCGGTACTGCGCCTGCCCAAGGTAGTAGCGGACGACCCGCGGCGGAGCGAGCTCCAGCATTTCGGCCGGGCTCACGGTGTTCCCAACGGACTTCGACATCTTTTCGCCCTGGTAGGTGACCATGCCGTTGTGCATCCAGAAGTTGGCGAAGCCCTGTCCGGCGGCCTGGGACTGGGCCATCTCGTTCTCGTGGTGCGGGAAGCGCAGGTCGAGCCCGCCGCCGTGAATGTCGAACTCTGTGCCCAAATACTTGCTGGCCATTGCGGAGCACTCGAGGTGCCAGCCGGGACGGCCGGTGCCCCAAGGCGAAACCCATCCCGCCGTCGTCGGCTCGCCTTCCTTGTGCCCCTTCCACAGCGCGAAGTCCCGCGGGTCCTTCTTGCCGCGCGGGTCCGCGTCCGCGGCGCCTTGCATGTCGTCAATTTTCTGGCGCGTCAGGGAGCCGTACTTGTTCCAGGAGCGGACGTCGAAGTAGACATCGCCGGACCCGTCCAGCGCAGGGTAGGCGTGGCCGCGGTCGATGAGCTGCTGGATGAGCGCGTGCATCTCAGGGATGTGGCCGGTGGCGCGGGGTTCATACGTGGGCCGGGAGACGCCGAGGACGTCGTAGGCCTTGAGGAACTCCTGCTCGTACCGGTAGGCCAGCGCCCACCATTCCTCTTCGGGGACGGCGCCGGGTTCCTGCTCGAAGTCCGGGTGGAAGGACGCCTCGGACTTGGCGAGGATTTTGTCGTCGATGTCCGTGACGTTCCGGACCACTGTGACCCGGAACCCGTGGTACTGCAGCCAGCGGGTGAGCTGGTCAAAGGCGATCGCCGAACGGATGTGCCCGACGTGCGGCATGCCCTGCACTGTGGCGCCGCAGTAATACAGGCTCGCCTTGCCCGGTACGAGGGGAACGAAGTCGCGGACTTCGGCGGATGCAGTGTCGTAAAAGCGCAGGGTCACCGCTCCAGATTAGCTGATGGCCCAGTTTGCACGGCCCGCTTACTTGCAGACATCGCCGATCCGGTTGTTCTGTTTGGTCAGCTCGGCGATCTGGGCCTCGTTCTTGTCGCCCAGGGCGGTGCCGGCCACCTGCTTCATGACGTTGGCCATCTTCTCGATCGGGTCCGCGATTTCGGGGGCCACCTTGTCGGCGATCTCCTGGTAGTGTTTCGCGATCTGGTCCGCCTGCTGCTGCTGGTTTCCACTGGGCTTGAACGTATCGCTGTTGAGGAATGTACAGCTCTCGCCGACGCTCATCCTGGGCGTGCCGTTGCCGCAGCCTGTAAGCAGCAGGCAGGCAATCACGACGGCGGGAATCAGCTTTTTCACGGGAGGTCTCCTGGTGTTGCGGTACAGATGGTGCCGGCGGGCGCGCCGCAGGTCCTTCTTCCAGCGTAGGTGATTGCAGGCTGAGCAGAGACCCGGGAATGTTCAGGTCGCCGGATAGACCAAGGCCGTGGCCACCGCCGAGATGCCCTCGCCCCTGCCGGTGAATCCCAGGCTGTCGCTCGTGGTGGCCGTGACGCTGACTGGCGCTCCGGCGGCTTCCGTCAGGACGCGCTGCGACTCTTCTCGGCGCGGCCCGAACTTGGGTCGGTTCGCCACGAACTGCACCGCCACGTTGCCTATTTCGAACCCGGAGGCCCGGACGATTCGTGCCGCTTCTGTCAGGAGGGTAACTCCCGAGGCCCCGGCGAACTCCGGGCGGTCGGTGCCGAAGTGCGTTCCGAGGTCGCCAATCCCGCAGGCGGAGAACAGGGCGTCGGCCGCCGCATGGGCCACGGCGTCGCCGTCGGAATGGCCTGCGAGCCCGCGCTCCCCCTCCCAGAACAGTCCGCCCAGCCAGAGTGGCCTGCTCGCACCCTCCGGCGCGAAAGCGTGGACGTCAATGCCGATTCCGGTGCGGGGCAGGATCATGCGGGTGCTTTCCTTTTCTGCTGCGCTCATGCTGTCTTCACTCATCATCTCTAGGCGCGCCGTCCGGGCTCACGCCGTCAGCCTTCCACCCAGCGCGCGCCGAGGGGACCCTCGAGGAGGCCTTCGGCGAGGATGAGGTCCAGCGGCGTGGTGATTTTCAGGGACTGACTGGCTCCGCGCACGGCGTGCACCGGCTCACCAAGGAGCTCCACCAGCATGGCGTCGTCGGTGACAGCTGCCGCCGTGCTCTCATCAAAGCCTGCTGCCGCCTCGTGGGCGGCCTTCAGGGTGTCCACCTTGAATCCCTGCGGGGTCTGGACTGCGCGCAGCTCCTGCCGGGACACCGTGCCCGTGACGACCAAGGGCGCGATGTCAGCGTCGTTGCCGCCGGTGGCGGCGACGGTCTTGACCGTATCCACCACGGGGATGACCGGGATGACAGCGGAGGCTCCGTTGGCCAGCGCCTGCGCCACCCGGTGGAAGACAGACTCGGGCGTGAGGGCACGGGCGGCATCATGAACAAGGACGGCCTCCGTTCCTTCCTCCACTGCAGCCAGCGCTGACCGGACGGAATCCGCCCTGGTGGCCCCGCCGTCGACCATTGTCAGGAGGGGACCGCCGTCCGCCAACTCAACCCTGAAATCCTCGATCAGCTGCCGGAGCCCGGCGTCGGCGGCGGGCAGCGCGATGCATACCTGGCTGGCCACGCCGGCCGCAACGATGCCGCGTAGCGCGTGCAGAAGGATCGGTTCGCCGCCCAGGGGCACCGCCGCCTTGGGCATGCCGTACCCAAGCCGCTGCCCGGAACCTGCGGCGACGAGGATGACGGCGGTTACGGGTCGCGTGGCTGCATCGTTCATGCCGACTAGCCTACGTCCCGGCCGCGCTCCCCTCTAACACCCAACTCAGTAGCAGCTGTGGTCGTTCTGGGAGCTGGGAACGACCCGAGCAGCTACCCAGTTGGGTGTTTTTGGGCAAGAAGAAACCCCGGCGGCACTCTGCCACCGGGGTTCAATTCTCAGGAAGCCAGAACCTCGTCGAGAACGCTTGCAGCCTTCTCTTCGTCGGTCCTCTCGGCCAAAGCCAATTCTGAAATCAGAATCTGCCGTGCCTTGGCCAGCATTCGCTTCTCACCTGCGGAAAGGCCCCGATCGTGATCCCGGCGCCACAGGTCGCGGACGACCTCTGCAACCTTGATGACGTCACCGGAAGCAAGCTTCTCCAGATTTGCCTTGTAACGGCGCGACCAGTTGGTGGGCTCTTCAGTGAACTCGGCACGAAGCACATCGAACACGTGCTCCAAGCCTTCCTTGCCCACTACGTCGCGTACCCCAACGAGGTCAACGTTTTCTGCTGGAACTTCAATGGTCAGATCACCCTGAGCCACCTTGAGCTTGAGATACATCTTCTCTTCGCCCTTGACAGTGCGCATCTTGATTTCTTCAATTTTTGCTGCACCGTGGTGAGGGTAAACTACTGTCTCGCCGACCTCAAAAACCATGTGGACTTTCCCCTTTCCCGCAGACCAGTTTATCACGATTAAGGCATATGACTGGCATGGATCGGGGCCCTGAACCGCGGAAATACGCGGAAAATGGGCAGAACTGGGGGCTCAGACCCCTTGACGAACGCGGATAATAGTGCATCACCCCAGCGCCGACAAGCGCTACGCGGCGGTAGTCCGCAGGCCTTGTTCGACGCCGACGGGGTCCTGAAACAGGCGCTATTGTGTACGGCGGGAATCCTTGTTCAGCCGTGTTTGCCGATAGGCTATGGCTAAACCAAGTTTCAAGACTTTTCTAGGAGTGCGTGACGTGCGTTTCACTGCGATGAACCGGGGCCAGCGCGGCAAGATGGCCATGGCGGCTGCCGCCCTGAGCATCGGACTGCTCACCCTGACCGGCTGCGGCTACATTAACGCCCAGCAGACCTCCGAGCAGTACGCCGCCTCGGACGGAACACGCTCCGACGTCGGACCGGTGCAGCTGCGGAACATGCTGATCGTTGCCGCAGGCGAGAACCAGCCCGGACGCGTGATCGGTGCTGTCTACAACTCCTCTTCGAACGACGTCAAGGTCACCCTGAGCGGAGCCGAAGGCGCCCAGACCGAGATCCCGGTCAAGAAGAACTCCTACACGCTGCTCAACGAGTCCACGGACCCGGCCATCCTGAGCACCGCCGGCGGCCGCCCGGGTTCGCTCGTGGACATCACCGTCCGTGAAGACGGCACCAACGTGAACGAGACCGTCAAGATTCCGGTTGTCGACGGCACGCTGAAGGAATACCAGGCCTACCTGCCCGGGGGCAGCACCCCGACGCCGACTCCGAGCGAAACCGGCACGCACACTGATGGCGCCCACACCGAAGGTGCCACGCCCACCGAGGGCGGCCACTGACACTGCCGAGTCGTTAATACCTGAAGGAGGGGATCCCCACGGGGATCCCCTCCTTCAGGTATTAAGCCCGGATGCTCGGTCCGGCCGTTTAGCGGGCAGTGAAGCCGAGTCCGCCTACGGCTCGAACTTGTAGCCGAGGCCCCGGACGGTCACCAGGTAACGCGGAAGCGAGGGGTCGGGTTCGATCTTGCTGCGCAGGCGCTTGACGTGGACGTCGAGGGTCTTCGTGTCACCCACGTAGTCCGATCCCCAGACCCTGTCGATCAGCTGTCCGCGGGTCAGCACCCGGCCGGAATTCCGGAGCAGCATCTCGAGGAGTTCAAATTCCTTCAGCGGGAGCGCCACCTGTTCCCCGCCCACGCTGACAACGTGGCGTTCAACGTCCATCCGGACCGGACCGGCCTGCACCGTGCTGGCGACGAGTTCCTCCGGCTCCCCCTGCCGCCGGAGCACTGCCCGGACGCGCGCGACCAGTTCCCGCGATGAGTACGGCTTGGTGACGTAGTCGTCGGCGCCGAGTTCGAGCCCCACCACCTTGTCGATTTCCGTATCCTTGGCGGTCAGCATGATCACGGGGACGCCGGAGCGCTGGCGCAGCTGGCGGCAGACCTCGGTCCCGGACAGGCCTGGCAGCTGCAGGTCCAGCAGCACAAGGTCAGCTCCGTTGCGGTCGAATTCCGTGATCGCATCCAGGCCGTTGTCCACGACCTCAACTTCAAAGCCTTCCTTGCCCAGCAGATAGGACAGGGGATCGCTGAACGATTCCTCGTCCTCCACAATAAGAATCCTGCTCAAGCGGTAACTCCTCGTTCTTGAACGCCTGCGGCGTCCTTTGGTTCTTTTGCATGGGATGCCTGCCCTTCCATCTCCGGCAGGCGCAGCGTGAACGTGGACCCCTGGCCCGGCTGCGACCACAGGGTGACCTCCCCGCCGTGGTTGGAGACGACATGCTTGACGATGCTCAGGCCAAGCCCGGTGCCGCCGGTGTGCCGTGACCGCGCGGAATCCACGCGGTAAAAGCGTTCGAACACGCGCTCCTGGTCCTCGGCCGAAAGGCCCTCGCCCTGGTCAGTCACCGAGATCGAGACGAGGCCTTCCTTGGCCCGCAGTCCGATCCCCACCCTCGTGTTCTCAGGTGAATAGCGGATGGCGTTGTCGATCAGGTTGCGCAGGGCGGTCACCAGGAGGTCCTGGTCGCCGTAGACCTTCGCGTCGACCCGCCCCCCGATGACGATGTGGATGTTCTTGCTCTCGGCCGGCAGCTGCGAGCGGTCCACCGCCTCCGAGACCACGTCGTTGATGTCCACTTCCTGGCCCTGCTGCGCAACGTTTGCGCCCTGTAGGCGGGAGAGTTCGATGATGTCCTGCACCAGCGCGGCAAGCCGGGCCGACTCCTTGTGCATGCGGGCCGCAAAGCGGCGGACGGCCTCTTCGTCATCCGCAGAGGATTCGATCGCCTCCGCCAGCAGGGACAGTGCGCCCACCGGTGTCTTCAATTCATGGGACACGTTCGCCACGAAGTCGTTGCGGATTTCCTCCGTGCGAGTGATCTCGGTCCGGTCGTCGGCCAGCAGGAGAATGTATTCCTCCCCGAGCATTGCTGCCCGGACCTGGACGATGATGGCGCCCTGGCCGAGGGGGCCTCTCGGAAGCTCGAGCCGCTTTTCCAGGATCACGCCGTCGCGGCGGACATTCGCTGTCATGTCCAGCAGCTCCCGGTGCACCACCGTGTGGCCCCGCACCAGCCCGTAGGCATAGGCGGCCGGGCTTGCCCGGACCACGCCGTCGATGGCGTCCACCACCACGAAGGCCTTGCCGATGACGGCGAGCACTTCAGCGGCGCCCGGGGGAAGCGACGGCTCATCGATTTCGACGTCGACAATCTTCCGCTGCTGCTCGCTGACCCTGAAAGCGAGCACACCGAAGACGCCGAACGACAGGCCGATCAGGCCGGCGATGACACCGATGAGCATAGGATCCACGGCTCCAGCTTATGCTTTCGAAATGCCCGATCAGCGGTTCCGGGACCAGAACGGGGCGGATTCAGCTAACGTTCATCTAGAGGTGCGTAACAGTTCACCCGACACTGGAAGAGTGGCGGGTTGGACTGCCGGAACGGTGATACGAGACTCTGACCGCCCCATACGGCGGGGCTGGGTTTCCAAGGAAAGGACGCCTACGTGCGTAAGGTTTTTCAGGAAGAGCTCGCCCAGGTGGGCGAAGACCTCATCGAAATGTCAAAGCTGGTCAGCGAAGCGATCACCAAGGCAACCACGTCGTTTGAAGTGGCCGACGTCGATCTGGCCCAGGACGTCATCGCGGCTGATGCCCGGATCGACTTCCTGCAGAACAGCCTTGACGAGCGGGCCATCGACATCCTCGCCCTCCAGGGGCCGGTGGCCAGCGACCTGCGCATGATCGTGGGCTCGCTGCGGATGAGCGCCTCGCTGGAGCGCATGGGCGATCTCGCACGCCACATCGCGCAGCTGGCGCGCCTCCGCTTCCCGTCCACGGTGATCCCGGGTTCCCTCACGGAGACTTTCAAGAGCTTTGCCGAGCACGACATCGTGATCGCCAACAAGCTTACGCAGCTGCTGGAAACCCGCGACCTGGAAGTTGCCCGGGACATCCTGAAGGCGAACTCGGAGGTCAACGACCTGCACGTGAGCGTGTTCAAGGCCATCGCCCGCAGCGACTGGCAGGAAACCCCGGCCACCACGGTTGACGTGGCCCTGGCGAGCCGGTACTTCGAGCGTTTCGCGGACCACGGCGTATCCGTGGCGCAGAAGGTCACCTACCTCGTGACGGGCGCGTGGCACCCCAACAGCAGCATCGAGCATGGCTGACGCAGAAGCACCACTGCATTAGGCACACCGCAAAACAGCGGACGACGGCGGCCCGGTCACCAAAGTGACCGGGCCGCCGTCGTCTGTGGTTTCGAAGCCTTACTTCTTGCCCTGGTTGGCCACAGCCAGGATGGCTTCCTCGGCGGCCTCGGGGTCAAGGTACGTTCCGCCCGGCTTGATCGGCTGGAAGTTCTCGTCCAGGTCGTACACGAGCGGAATGCCCGTGGGGATGTTGAGGCTGGCAATGGCTTCGTCGCTGATGCCGTCCAGGTGCTTCACCAGGGCGCGCAGGGAGTTGCCGTGGGCGGTGACGAGAACCGTCTTGCCTGCCTTGAGGTCTTCCTTGATGTCCGATTCCCAGTACGGAAGCAGCCGGACCAGGACGTCCTTGAGGCATTCGGTACGGGGCAGGTCATCGCCGAGGTCGGCGTAACGGGGGTCACGCGCCTGGGAGAACTCGGAGTTGTCGTCCAGGGGCGGCGGCGGGGTGTCGTAGGACCGACGCCATTCCATGAACTGATCCTCACCGTACTCGGCGAGGGTCTGGGCCTTGTCCTTGCCCTGCAGGGCGCCGTAGTGACGCTCGTTGAGGCGCCAGTCGCGCTTGACCGGGATCCAGCCGCGGTCAGCCTTGTCAAGGGAGATGTTGGCCGTGTTGATGGCCCGCTTCAGGAGCGATGTGTAGAGGATGTCCGGGAGCACATTGTGCTCAACCAGGAGCTCGCCCCCGCGGGCTGCTTCCTCGCGGCCCTGGTCGTTGAGGTCAACGTCCACCCAGCCGGTGAAGAGGTTCTTGGCATTCCATTCGCTGTGGCCGTGGCGCAGCAGAATCAGCTTGTAAGTCATGATTTTCATCCTAGCCGAGCAGTGACTAACGCCGCCGTCCGTTACATTTCCCGCAGGATAGTCTGGTTCGGTGGTTCAAAAAGCAGAGCGGGTGGTGCATTCCGGCAGCCGGGGCAGCGGCGGACGTCCGGTCGGCAACGTCACCCGCGGCACCACCAACCCCAACCGCATGCGCCGGGTGGACCGCTGGCTCGCCGGGCCTCAGGGCTGGCGGCTCCGGTCAGCGGCTGATCCGCTGGTAGTTGACCTCGGCTATGGCGCCTCGCCGGCCACCGCCGTCGAACTTTTTGAGCGGCTCTCCGCCGTCCGGCCGGGCGTCCGCCTGTACGGCGTTGAAATCGAGCCCGAACGCGTGCAGGCCGCCAGGGCACTGGAGCGCCCGGGACTCAGCTTCCTGCTCGGAGGATTCGAAATCCCGGTGCCAGGAAACCCGGTCCTGGTCCGTGCCTTCAATGTGCTGCGCCAGTACGAGGAGGCGGATGTCGGCGGGATCTGGCGTCTGGTGCAGGACCGGCTCGCGCCGCATGGGCTGTTCATCGACGGGACCTGCGACGAGATCGGCCGGCGCGTCACGTGGATTGCACTGGATTCCGACCGTCCGCTCACGCTGAGCATGTCCATGCGGTTCGGCAGCTTCGAACTGCCGTCGGAAGTGGCCGAACGCCTGCCCAAAGCCCTCATCCACCGCAACGTCCCCGGCGAACCCATACATGCGCTGCTGCAGGCCATGGACCGCGCGTGGCTGGAGTCGGCGGCGCTGGCAGCCTTCGGGAACCGGCAGCGCTGGACTACCATGTGCCGGATGCTGCGCGATGGCGGGTGGCCCGTCCACGACGGACCGTCGCGCTGGCGCCTGGGGGAACTTACGGTGGGCTGGGAAGCCGTGTCGCCGCCGGTGTAGATGGCCCCGCAGGTTTAGGTCACCAGGGGCCGTAGGGGCCTGTGTTGCGGCTGCCGCCGCGGCCGGCGTCCTTGACCGCGGGCCGGACATCCGCCAGGTAAACGCAGGCTGCCACGACGGCCGCGAGGCCGAAAAGGCCGAACGGCCCAATCAGCCCGCCTCCCCCGCCGCCAAGTACCGACAAGGCGCCGATCGCCAGGCTGCCGCCCGTGAGCGCCAGCCAGAACGTCTTGGTCCTCTTGCCCACGGCTTCAAAGGCGTTGGCCCTGTGGCGGACACAGTCGAAGAAGGCCCACACTTCAAGGACCAGCGCCACCAGTCCCAGGATGTAGTAGACCGCGCTTTCGACAACTCTGATCAGTACTGTTCCGTCCACCTGACAAGCCTATCTGTCCAAGGCGTCCAAAGCCTGCTGCAAATCGGACCAAAGGTCCTCGACGTTTTCGATGCCCACGCTCAACCGCACCAGATTCTCCGGGACGCTGGCCGGCTCGGCTGCGTGCCGCCGTCGTCGTTCGATCAACGACTCCACGCCACCGAGCGACGTGGCGGGCAGCCACAGCTGCAGCGAACGGACCAGTTTGTCCGCGGCGTCGGCGCCGCTGACATCTCCCGCAGGGGCCACTTGGATGCAGAGGATGGATCCGAAGCCGGTCATCTGGGACTTGGCCCGGTCATGGCCAGGATCGGTGGCGAGGCCCGGGTAGCGGACGCTTTCGACCTGCGGGTGTGCGGTGAGCCTCTCGGCCAGCACAGCCGCGGAGGCCTGCGAGCGCTCGATGCGCAGCGCCAGTGTCCGCAGGCCGCGCAGTGCCAGCCACGCCTCGAACGGGCCCGCGATGGCGCCGTGGATGATGCGGTGGTGAAGCAGGGTGTTCCGCAGTTCCGGATCGGACGTCACCAGGGCGCCGAGCACGACGTCGGAGTGGCCGGCCAGGTATTTGGTCACCGAGTGAAGGACGACGTCGGAACCCAGGGCAAGCGGCTGCTGCACCAGCGGCGTGGAGAAGGTGTTGTCCGTGACGACGATGGCCCCGGCGTCGTGCGCAGCCTGGGTCAGGGCACGGATGTCCGCTATGCCCAGCATGGGATTCGTGGGGCTTTCCAGCCACAGCATGGCCGCAGGCTTCCCGCCGGCAGGAGCGAGCTGGGCGAGGACGGCATCGGTATCGGCGATGTCCACTGTGCGGAGCTCGATGAAGCCTTTTTCTGCCAGTTCGGACGCCATCACCAGCGAACCGGCATAGCTGTGGGACGGCATGACGAGCGCTCCCCCGGCGGGGATGAGCGAAAGGGCTGAGCTGACGGCAGCCAGGCCGGACGCGTAGAGCAGGCCCGGCAGGGAGGCGCCTTCAAGCTGCCCCAGCGCTTCTTCGAAGGGGTCCCAGGTGGGGTTGGAGTAGCGGCCGTAGCCGCGGTCGCCGTCGTCCAGGGCGCCGGTTCCGAAGTATGTGGAGGACAGCACGATCGGCGGGTTAACAGGCTCGTCCCGTTCGCGGGGCGGCCGGCCGGCGGCCACAACCACCGTCTCAGCCGAAAGGGACGCGGCACGCTGTTGGGAAAGACTCATGATCAAAGGGTACGTTGGGCTCCGGCTGTGGGAAAAAAGCGGCCGCAGGGCTTACTGTCGGCGGGAGTCGGTACGCTGGATGAGTGAATAAACAGAGTCCCGGATTGTTCATCGCCTTCGAAGGCGGTGACGGCGCCGGCAAGTCCACCCAGGCCGCCCGGCTGGCCGGAGCGCTGGAAGCCCGCGGCCTGACCGTGCTGCGGACCCGGGAACCGGGCGGAACCCCGATCGGTGAGAAGCTGCGCTCCCTGGTCCTCGAACACGGCCACGGCCACATCGACGCCCATACCGAGGCACTGATTTTCGCCGCCTCCCGCGCCGCGCATGCCAGCCAGGTGATCCGGCCCGCGCTGGAACGCGGCGAAGTGGTGCTGACGGACCGTTACATCGACTCCTCTGTCGCTTACCAGGGGGCCGGCAGAGACCTCGGAACAGATGCCGTTCGAAGCATCAACGAGTGGGCCACCTCAGGGCTGCAGCCTGACCTCACCGTGCTGCTGGACGTCCACCCCGCCGACGGCCGCAGCCGCCGCACCGCCGGCGACGCCGCAGAGGACCGGCTGGAATCGGAAGCCGATGAGTTCCACGCCCGGATCCGGCAGGCGTTCTTGGACCTTGCCGCTTCCCGGCCGGACAGCTACCTCGTCCTTGAGGCGCAGCAGTCCGTGGACGAGCTCGCCGCGCGGATCCTGGACCGCGTGGACCAGCTGCTTGCAGCGTCCGCCGGGAGCCCGCGATGACGGTGTGGGATGACCTGCAGGGCCAGTCCGCCGTCGTGACCCAGCTGCAGCAGGCGGCGATGGGTGACGGCCTGACGCATGCCTGGCTGTTCACCGGACCTCCGGGATCGGGCCGCTCCAACGCAGCGAAAGCCTTCGCCGCCGCGCTGAATTGCGACCAGGACGACGTCGCCCGGCGCGGCTGCGGCGAGTGCCACGCATGCAGGACCATCCTCGGAGAAACGCACGCCGACGTCGTCTTTGTCCGCACCGAAAAGGTGACCATCACCATTGAGGAAGCGCGGGAACTCGTTTCCACGGCCGGCAACAGGCCGTCGTCGGGCCGGTGGCGGATCATCGTGGTGGAGGACGCCGACCGCATGGCGGAACGTACCACCAACGTTCTGCTGAAGGCCATCGAGGAACCCACGCCACGGACCATCTGGATGCTGTGTGCCCCCTCCCCTGCCGATGTCCTGGTGACCATCCGGTCCCGGTGCCGGGCTGTGGCGCTGCGTCTTCCCCCTGCTGAGGACGTTGCCGCTCTGCTGGTCAAGCGCGACGGCGTGGCTCCGGACCTCGCCGAACGCGCGGCTCGCGCGGCGCAAAGCCACGTGGGAATCGCACGCCGGCTGGCGCGTGATGCGGAGGCAAGGGAACGCCGGCTGGAGACGGTGCGCTTCCCGCTGGGCCTCCGGGGCGTCACAGCCGCCGTCATGATGGCTGATAAACTTGTGAAGATCGCCACCGAGGAAGCCAACAGCTCCAATGAGGAGCGCGACGCCGCCGAGAAGGCCGCACTGCTGGCCACGCTGGGCGCCCCCGAGAGCGGACAGCTGCCGCCAGCCATGCGCAGCCAGGTCAAACAGCTTGAGGACGACCAGAAACGGCGCGCGAAACGTTCCATCACCGACTCCCTGGACCGGACGCTGACCGATCTCCTCTCCTTCTACCGGGATGTGCTCATTGTCCAGATGGGGAATTCCGTGGAGCTCGTGAACGTTGAGCTCAGGGGTGAGCTGGAGGACTTCGCGGGCCGTTCGGGCCCTGAGGTCACCCTCGCCAGGATGGACGCCATCAACAAGGCGAGGAAACGCATCACCACCACCAACGTCGCACCGCTTTTGACCATAGAGGCAATGGCCACCGGCCTGATCTAGGCCAGCCCACATCCGGCCTGCCCCGATGCCGCCAAACGCTCTGCCAAGGAGAACAGCATGATGTCCACACCTCCCCTGACCGCGCGATCGCGCTCGTTCGCGACCGCAGTGCGGGCTGCCGGAGCGATGGCGGTGGTCCTGTTCCTGACATCGTGCACCCTCTTCGGGGGCTCCCAGGACGGCGGGCAGCAGGGGAACTCAACGGGCCAGGCGGATCCGTCCATAGCAGCGGCGGCTCCCGAAGGTCTGGAGGACTTTTACTCCCAGAGCGTTGTGTGGGAGTCCTGCGAGGAGGAGATGCAGTGCGCCAAGGTCAAGGCGCCGCTGAACTACGCCAAGCCGGACGGCGAAACCATCGAACTCGCGGCCCTCAAGATCCCCAGCAGCGGAAAAGACAAGCAAGGGAGCCTGCTGGTCAATCCCGGCGGGCCGGGGGCATCCGGTTACGACTTCGTCCGGGATGCCGGCTTCACCAACTTCTCCGACAAGGTGCGGGCAAACTACGACCTCATCGGTTTCGACCCCCGCGGAGTGAAGCGCTCCGCCCCGGTGACCTGCCTGACGGACAAGGAACGGGACGAGGCCCGGGCGAAGATCTACACCCCGGAAACAGACGCCGGACTGGCCACACTCCTCGCCGACAACAAGGCAATTGCCGAAAAGTGCGCCCAGCAGACAGGGCCCGCGCTGGGACATATCGACACCGTGAGTGCAGCCAAGGACCTCGACATCCTCCGCGCGGTGGTCAACGACGCGAAACTCAACTATGCGGGCTTCTCCTACGGAACCTTCCTAGGCGCCACCTACGCCTCGCTGTTCCCGGACAATGTCGGACGGATGCTGCTCGATGGAGCCGTAGATCCCTCCCTCGGAGCTGAGGACATCACGCTGGGCCAGGCGAAGGCATTCGACAAGGCACTCCACGCCTATGTCGGGCACTGCCTGCGGCAGGAAAGCTGCCCGTTGAGCGGCACCGTTGAAGACGGTGTCCAGCAGATCAGCGACATGATCCAGTCGGTCACTGCCAACCCGCGCGAGGCGAAGGACGGCCGGATCGTGGGCGGCAACACCTTTGCCAGCGGACTTATCGTGCCCCTGTACGCCAACGAAAACTGGCCCGCCCTGACACAGGCGCTGGAGGCTGCCACCAAGGGCGACGTCAGCCTCATGCTCCGCCTGGCGGACCTCGGCGCCAACCGCAGTTCGAACGGCAAATACACCTCGAACACAACATTCGCGTTCTCGGCGATCAACTGCCTGGACTACCCGATGAACAGTGATCCTGCTGCCATGCGGGAAGAGGAGCAGAAGCTCCGCGAGGCGTCGCCGACGCTGGGATACTTCTTCGCTTACGGCGCCACTAACTGCACTAACTGGCCCTACAAGAACGTCCGGTCCGCTCCGGCTGCCGTTGAATACACCGGTGAATCCCCCATCGTTGTAGTCGGTACCACCGGAGATCCGGCCACCCCGGTCGAGTGGGCCAGCTCCCTCCGCAAGCAGCTGGGCAACGCTTCGCTGCTGACGTGGAAGGGCGAAGGCCACACGGCCTACGGCCGGGCCAACAGCTGCATCGGAGACGCTGTCGACTCCTACTTGGTCGAAGGCAAGAAGCCGGCAGACAACACCGTCTGCTGATCTCCCCCTCCGGCCATTTTGACCCGGACGCAGGGACTCTATTACAGTTGACTCTTGCATGAACCAGACGGGTTTTCCCGGTCAGTCATGCGGTGCTTCCTTAGCTCAGTCGGTAGAGCGTTTCACTCGTAATGAAAAGGTCATCAGTTCGATTCTGATAGGAAGCTCGGGCAAAACCCCGTATCGTCGCTGATCCAGTGGCGATACGGGGTTTTTTGCTGGTTAAGCGCTCGCCTCCGTTTGAGGTCAGGACACCCTTGGAGCTCCTTCGAGGTCCAGAGACCGGTGGTCGTCCATCACGTTGTGGAACGAGTAGCTACCATTCCGGGCTGGCCTGCGCCACGCCCGGTTTTCTGTTCCTGGCAGTCACTCCCCCTACGAGCCCAGCCAGTGCCGCCGGCAGGGCGATAAGGCCGGCGATCTGCGGGGCCAGGGACGGAGGCGTCATAATCATGGTCGCCAGACCGGCCAGGGCGGCCGGCGCGGCCACACAGACCGTCACCCACAGCGGGTTCCCGCGGACCTGCGACCATATTGCTGCTGCAAGCGACGCGGCAGATCCGGCCAGCATGCACAGCCGGCCCACGCGCAGCCGCTCAATGAACACCGGGACAGGCTCGTAGACAAAGAACGCTGTCCGTTCCAGGGCAACACCTGTCAGGACAATGGAGAGCACGACCAGGCCCGCCCAGGGCAGCGACCTTCCCCTCCACCACGGGCGGACGACGTAGCGTTCCTTGCCGTTCTGCGAACTCATCACAAGCCGAGCCTAACGGCCTGCCACTTGCACCGTTTGGGCAGCCTTCTCCTTTCTTCTATGGCTGAGATTTTCTTCCATGGCTGCGATGCCGGGAGCATACTGAGACATGGCTGACTCCGATGATTTTCTGGCGTGGGTGACGTCTGCGTTGTATGACGCGGAACTGGCCATCCACAACGGCGACGCCGCCCCGCGCCGCGCGCTCTGGTCCCGCGAGGAGCAGGTGAGTGTCCTGGGAGCGTGGCGCAACGCCTTCGGGCAACAGGAACTGGACGATTTGTTCACCAGCCTTGCAAGGCAGTTCTCTAACTGCACGTCGTACAAGTTTGAGTTGCTGGCGTATGGCGTTGTGGGCGATATGGCCTACACGGCAGGCCTGGAACACACCTCAGCTTCAGTGGACGGCGAGCCGCGCAGTTACGTCCTGCGAGCCACGCAGATCTATCGCCGCGAAGGCGGCGAATGGAAGGTAGTCCACCGCCACGGCGACACCGTAACGCCCTGACGGCGCAGCAGCAACCGCTAGGAGTATCGCAGGCTCATTATCAGGGCCTTGAGCTGAGCGTACTGCTCCGTGGCCATCCATGCTTTCGCCGCCTGCCGGTTGGGGAAAGCCGACTTGGCGACCGGGTAAAACGGCTGGTCAAAGATGACCCGGTTCAGCGCGCCGCCGTTACCCATCACGAGCAGTGTGCAGTGTGAACCGACGTCCCCCTCCTGCAGGTTGCGGGGGTTCATGATCGCCATTGCGTACCGGTCCTGACCGGTGATGCGTTCCACGATGAATAAGAACAGCGGCGTGGTGCCATCGACCTCACGCATTCCTGGGGTGGCTGCTTTATCGAGCACGGTGCGGTGGGCGGGTCCCGCCGTGCAGCCGATCGCGTCGGCGCCGCTTGAGACACTGAACAGGTCAGAGCCGGTCCGGTCCGAGACGATCGCTTCGACCTGCCGGGGAGGCCCCTCCCGGCCCGGCCCCCGCTCGGTCCGGACGGACCAGGAAGCCGGGTAGGAGAAGGAAATGTGCCCATCAGAGAACGTGAACGCTTTCAGTGCGGGCTGGACCGGCGCCACAGGCACCACCGGCTGGGCCGGAATTTGAGGTGCAGGCGCAGCGGGTGCGGCAGGTGCCGGCCGGCCCGGCTCCGCAGGCACCTCTGGCCGGGCGGGAGCTACAGGTGCAGGCACAGCGGGTGCGGCCGGCGCCACGGGGTGGGCCGCAGCTACTG
This sequence comes from Arthrobacter sp. NPDC093125, assembly GCF_044754225.1. NCBI lineage: Bacteria > Bacillati > Actinomycetota > Actinomycetes > Micrococcales > Micrococcaceae > Arthrobacter > Arthrobacter sp. NPDC093125. Next base: position 32,749 of record NZ_JBIVOQ010000001.1, read on the forward strand.
GAGAAGGTGCGACGGCTTTGGCAGCTGCTGTGGGAGTAGCTGTGCGGCTGGGGGTGGCACGGGCCGTCGACGACGATGTCGCGGCCCTCGTGCTGGGAGCCGTACTGTCCGCCGTCACACTTTCCGCGGCGGCATTCTCCGCAGGCTGAGGCCCGCAGGCTGAAAGAACGAGGCTGACGGCAATACCGGCGACAGTCGCGGCGCCATAGATTCTGAAGCGGTTGGAAGTCATGTTTGTAGAGTCCCCCCGAATGCGCTTTTACGCGCGGTGTCTGTCCGCTCAAACCTCAAAGATCAGGGCCGGCGGCATTAGTCAAAGACTAGACACACATCATTGCCCTGACAGTATTTTTTACAGGCAGGGCCATAACTTATAAATAACGGAATTCAACGATGCCGGAAAGGGCGCCTGGCTGCCGCTACTGCCTTTGGGGAAGCCGTTAGAGCGTGCCGTTGCAGGCAGGGCTTGATCCGTCCTGACGGAAGCAACGCGACGAGGTTTAGGCATGGGAACATCCGTATCTCTATGCGGCGACCTTTAGGCTCTGGACACTAACGCTGACCGTACTTAGCCTGAAGCCGTGACCGTTGATGTGCCTGGCGCCAAACTGACGACAGCGGCACGGGCCCGGTCTACAAAAACTCAGCCACTCAGTTTCAGGAGAGCGCCATGACGACAGCACGTGACATTATGACCGGCGGCGTTGAATGCATCGGTGAAAACGAAACGCTGGAAGCAGCTGCCCGGAAAATGAAAGAGTTGGACGTCGGCGCCCTGCCTATTTGCGGAGAGGACAACCGACTCAAAGGCATGATCACCGACCGCGACATTGTCATCAAATGCTTCGCGGAAGGCGGTGACCCCCGCACGGCCAAGGCCGGGGATTTTGGCCAGGGCAAGCCCGTGACCATCGGCGCGGACGATTCCATCGAAGACGCGATCAGGACCATGGGAGAGCACCAGGTCCGCCGGCTCCCGGTCATCGACGGCCATGACCTGGTCGGTATCCTCACACAGGCGGACATCGCCCGGAACTACCCAGAGGACCGCGTCGGGGAACTGGTAGAACTCATTTCCTTCTACTAGGCTCCGCCACGCTGGGGCCCATGATTAGTGCCGGCTTGCGCGATGCTCCGTGCCCAAAATGAGGGCCAGCACAACAGCAACAACGCCTCCGAAAATTCCGGCCGCAAGGCTCGACCAGTGAATATCGGGAAGTTTGTTCAGCACAAACGTCAGATTTCCGACTCCAGCCATAGCCGCGAAAGCCGCGACCGAAACCATCAACCTAGTTCTGTACTGCATGGATCCCCCTCGTTGCGACCTGGAGCGCAGTCCAAGGCTACCTCTGTGTTTTGCCGAGGATGGCCTCGAAGGCGCGCTTTGTCCGCGTCTCCCCCGCCATGACTGAATCCCACGGTCCGGACCCGTCAGAGCTCCCAGGCCTGCTCTTCGGGCAGCGCCCCTTCGTCTTCCGGGTGCCTTTGAAGGTTTACCAGTGCCAGCGCCAGGCCCCCCCAGACCGTGACGATGGCGACGATCATCATGGTGATGGCGATGGGTGTCACAGCGCCGTCTCCTTTGCTTCGTTTGCCACCACAGAGTCGTATTCAGGGTCGAGGTGGGCTTTGGACCGGCTGCTCCATGGAATGAAGGTCAGTGCCAGCGCGAGGAAGATCAGGCCACCGGCCATGCCCCAGCCGAATATTGCGACGAACCAGGCGGGGTAACCCTCGTAGGTGGTGGAGATCTTGGTGATGAATTCATTGGCCACCATGTAGATCAGCGCGAGCGGCACGACGCCTGCCACCAGCACCATCCAGGTCCGGCGCATCTTGATGGTCGAAATCCGGTTGAGGTGGGCGGACAACAGTGGAAGCTTGCGCAGGAACCAAGCCAGCACTACTACGGTCACCAGGGCTCCGAGCGTGATGCCGAAGCTGTTGACGAAGGCATCGGAGGTGTCCAGCAGGTACAGGCCTGTCGCCGTCGGGAACAGCCCCAGCGAGACCGCTGCAACCAGGACGCTGACCACCACGGAGGCCTGGACCCGGCCCCAGCCCAGCTTGTCCTGCACGGCGGCGACAATCACCTCCAGCACGGAAATCAACGATGTGATGCCGGCGAACACCAGGGAGCCGAAGAACAGCACTCCCATGAGTGCGCCGAAGGGAGCCTGCGACACGATAGTGGGAAATGCAATGAAGGCCAGGCCAATGCCTTGGGTCACCACGTCGCCCACTGCAGCTCCGGAAGCCTGCGCCATGAAGCCCAGGGCCGCGAAGACGCCGATGCCCGCCAGGATCTCGAAGCCGGAGTTGGAGAAGGCAACCACCATGCCGGACCCGGTCAGGTCCGTCCGGCGCTTGAGGTAGGAGGAGTACGTGACCATAATGCCGTAGCCCACGGAGAGTGAGAAGAAGATATGTCCATACGCCGCAGCCCATACTGACGGGTTGCCGAGAGCGGACCAGTCTGGGGTGAAGAATGCGTTCAGGCCATCCGCCGCCCCGGGCAGGAAGAGGGATTGGACCACCAGCAGGAGGAACATCACCATCAGCAGCGGCAGCAGGACAGCGTTCGCGCGCGATATGCCCTTGCGTATACCGGCCACCATGATGGCAATGACAGCAGCCCAGACCAGCAGCAGCGGGAAGAACACCGAGGGTACGAACTCGAAGCCCAGGCCCGGCGCTTCGGCAACAGCCAGGAAGTTCCCAAAGAAGAAGCCCTCAGCGTCGTCGCCCCAGGCTTCAGTAAAGGAGAAGATCATGTACATCAGCGACCAGGCAATGATCACCGCGTAATAGGCCGCGATGACGAAGCAGACCAGCACCTGCCACCAGCCCAGCGGCTCGGCGGCTCTGTGCAGCCGACGATAGGCCAACGGTGCTGAGCCCCGGAACTTGTGCCCGACGGCATAGTCAAGGAACAGCAGCGGGATGCCGGCTGTCAGCAGAGCCGCAAGGTAGGGAAGCAGGAAGGCCCCGCCACCGTTGTCATAGGCGATGTAGGGGAAGCGCCAGATGTTGCCGAGGCCGACTGCGGAGCCGATGGCGGACAGGATGAAAAGCCTTCGCGACGAGAAGGTTTCCCTCTTCACCGGCGCCGAGGGGCGGGCTGATGATGAAGTGCTCATTCCGGGGCTCTACTTCGTGCAGTCACTGCACGAAAGTCCTGCCGGGCACACCACCCCCGGATCGGCGGTTCTCCACGCGCACCGGTCGGCGCCTCAAGTCGATCAGGCGTTGACGCTTGGCGTCCTTGTGCCCACGCTGAATGCATGGCCACAAAACTGTCTGAGCTTATCTTCGGCGCTTTCCCGGACCTTCGGTACCAGCCCACATCCAAAAGGGTCCGGGCGGACATCAACGGAAGTCCCGTCGTCGATACCCAAGAGGCGCTCCTGATCTGGGTACCGAAACGCGTCACGCCTGTTTTCGCTGTTCCCGAGAAAGACCTGCTGGTACAGCTGGAGCTCCCGGCCTCGCCTGGCGAGGACAGTGCGCAGGACGAATATCCCGTCCGGCTTATGGGTGAAGCACCACCCGGGCTGGACCCGCGAACGGGGTTCAGGCGGCACACAGCGCACGGTGAGGAACTCGACGTCGCTACTTCCACGTTGACGGCCCCATATGCAGCCTTCCGGCCCTCCGATCCGGATCTGGAGGGATACGTTGTGCTGGATTTCGGCGCTTTCCATTGGCTCGAGGACGACGAGGAAATAATCGGCCACCCACGCGACCCGTTCCACCGCGTGGACATCCGCGCCACGCGGCGGCGCATCGAAGTTAAGTTCGACGGCGTGACGCTCGCCGACACTACGGGCGCACAGCTACTCTACGAAACCCTGCTCCCTGTGCGTTACTACATCCCGGCAGAGGACGTACGGCTGGACCTGCTCGAGGCAAGCCCGCGCCGTACCGTCTGCCCCTACAAGGGCGAGGCCAGGTACTGGAGCTTCCCCGGATCAGACGGCGGCAGGAACATCGCCTGGGCCTATGACTCCCGGCTCATCGATGCGCAGCAGATCCACGGGCTCATCTGCTTCTTCAATGAGCGGGCGGACCTGTTTGTGGACGGCGAGCCGCAGCAACATCCGGTGACGCCCTGGTCCTAGCCTCAGGGAAAACGATTGGACCCCGCCCAGGACCAAATGCGCTGCCAGCCTGCTGGCATACTTCAGCTATGACGGTCTACTTCGAGTGCACGACGCGGACGACCATGAGCCGGGAGCGGTTGTTCGACCTGTCGCGGAGCATCGACGCCCATACCGGGTCAATGGCCAAATCGCGGGAGACCGCGATCGCTGGCGTTACCTCCGGAGTCATCTCCGAAGGCGAGGAGGTGACGTGGCGGGCCTGGCACTTCGGCATCCCGCTGCGGATGACGAGCCGCATCTCTGAGATGCAGGCGCCTCTGCGGTTCGTCGATGAGCAGGTCCGTGGTCCGTTCAAGCATTTCCGGCACGTCCACGAGTTCACGTCCGAAAGCGGCGGTGCAGTCATGGTTGACCGGATCGAGTTCTCAGCGCCTTTCGGGATCATCGGACGCGTCCTGGAGCAACTCATCCTCGCCAAGTACCTGCAGCGCCTGATTGCGGCCCGCAACAGCTACATCGCGGCGGCATGACGGGCGCCGGGACGCCTGTACGGATCAGTACAGAGAAGCCCCGACGCTCGATGGAGAACTCCTTGGAGAAGGAGACTTAGCTCCTCTCCGGTAGCTGCAGATTTAGAACTGCCCGGTCGGGCCGGTGTCCTCGACTTCCCCACGCCATCCACCGGTTTCGGTGCCGCGTGATTCGATGAAGTCCTTGAACTTACGCATGTCGGCTTTGACCTGCATTTCGTCAATCTTGAGAGCCGCTCCTGCTTTCTCAGTGACGGTTTCCGGAGCCCACTCGAAGTGGACCTTCACTTTGGTGTGGTTGGCATCCAGAGGGGTGAACCTGATGATGCCGGCATGCGATTTGCCGTCAGTGCTGCGCCAGGCGATCCGGTCGTCAGGCTCCTGGTCAACAATCTCGGTGTCAAACTCGCGCTTCACACCGCCGACCTTCGTAACCCAGTGATTGGTTGTGTCGGTCAGCTGTGTCACGGATTCCACCCCGGACATGAACTGCGGAAAGGATTCGAACTGCGTCCACTGGTTATACGCCGTACGGACCGGGACTGCGACATCAACAGTCTCTTCAACGGTTTCCATCTGCTTCCTCCTGTCGTAACGGGCGGCCCGAATCGGACCGGCAGCAGTTCCCGCCCCAACGGAGCAGGCAACCACTACTCCTGAACGGTAAGTCTGCTGTCTATCTGTGTCCAGACCCGGCAGGTTCCCCTCCCGCGAGTCCCGGGGGCGTCAGCGCTCGAGGTCGTCCGGATCGAACTGACTAAGCGGAGACCCGCCAAAATTCGCCTGGTCGTCACTTGCATCCGCTTCCTCGCCCGGAGGAACCTCGCCGAAATCCACGTCGGCAGCGGCTTCACCGATGGTCGGTACGTCTGCCGTTCCCCGGGTCTCATCACGCAGCGTCTGCTCACTCAGGAAATCCTCTTCCTCCCCCGAAACTGCTTCCTCCTGCAACAGCGGATCCTCCTGCCACCGGTCAGGATTATTCTCCGCAGCCCCGGGGTAGCTGTCCGGCTCTCCGAAAACAGGGTCCAGTTCCAACGAGGACGCCGCACCCGGGGTCGCGTCAAGCAGGACGTCGTCATCCTGGACAACTTCAAGTTCTTCATCCGGAAGATTCTCTTCAGTCATGGTCACGCCTTTCTCACGGTCAGGCCATACCAACACACCGAAGCGTATTTGCGGAAGATGCCGCCCTCTTCTCTACACGTGGAAAAAGACGATAATAAGAAATGGAACACCGGAGCTGGGCCGGCGGCGGAACCGCCTGTCTGAGACCAGGGCGGTGTCCCCCAGCCGCCGTCGGCCCTTAATCAGTTCCCGATCACCGCCGTCCTAAGATGGCTGGCATGGAAGAGCAGGAGCTTGCCGACGTTGCCGGGCGCCTTTATGCGCTGCCCTTCGACGAATTCGTCGCTGCCCGAACCGCTGCGGCCAAGGCTGCGGCAGCGGAATCGAACCGCCAGTTGTCCCAAGCCATCAAAGCCCTGCCCAAGCCGTCCGCCGCAGCCTGGACCGTCAACATGCTGGCCCACCACGATCCGGACGCCGTCCGGCAGCTCCGCGACCTGGGCCAAACGATGCAGGGCGCCCAGGCAGCGCTTGACGCCGCAGCCCTGCGGGAGCTGTCACGGGAGCGGCGCAAGCTCCTCACCGAAGCCGTCAGCGCAGCCCGCCTCGCAGCAGAGCAACAGGGCAGGCCGGTCAGCGCCCCAGTGGCCGCCGAGGTGGAGGAAACACTGCGGGCTGCAACTGCCGATGCCGCCGCTGCGGCTGCCGTGCAAAGCGGAATGCTCCTGCGTGTTCTCAACGCCGACGGCGTGGACCGGGTTGATCTCGAAGGCGCGGTCGCCGTCCCTTCCGCCCTCGGTCACGTCCCTGAGCCGCCCAAACCGACCGCCCGCAAAGCTGCGGGCCCGAAACCTCCTGCCAGGACCCGCCCGGAGACCCAGGCGCAATCCAAACGCCGCCCCGCGGCCGGTCCGGACAAACCCCGTCTGCAGGCCGTGAACCGGACCCCGCGGCCGCCGTCGCCCTCTCTTCTGGAGAAAGCCGAAGCAGCACTCGCTGAGGCAGAAGCCGCGGCCTCGGCGGCAGTGGCGGAGGCCGAGGCGCGTGAGGACGCCGTTAACGAGGCGGCTGAGGAGTTCGCCCGCCTGACAGCCGACATCAGTGAGACCAGACAACGGCTGAGAACGCTGGAAGAGTCCTTGGACGCCGTGCGGAAAGAGCGCGAAACAGCAGCGGCAGAGGCAAAGCAACATGCCCGCTCCGCCGAGAAGAGCCGGCGTACAGCGGTGCTGGCGAAGGAGCGTGTGCTCCGTCTCCGCAACACACCGGACTGAAGAACTAAAAATGTCAGACCCCGGCTGCACCATGGAGTCATGGAAATGAACCACGAATTCCACGTCACGTACTTCGAAGCCGACTGCGGACGGATCAGGACCGAGATCTTCGATACTTCGGCTGAGGCCGAGCGGTTCATCAGCCGCCGCCTGGCATGCGAGGACGACTGGGCCATTGTCGATGCAGTGGCCGTCCGTCAGGAGCAAGTCGCGGCCTGACCGCATTGGTGCCGGCATGGGGCAGGCCCCGCCGCGCTGGAAACCGCTGCCGAAACAGCAGTTCAGTGCGACGGGGCCTGCTCCCCGGGACGTTTGTCCGGGCTGGCTATGTCGTCCGGGCTGGCTATGTCGTCCGGGCTGGCTAGGCGAAGTCGGAGATCGCCGGGTCAGGGCCGATGCGTCCGGTTCCCGAAGCCGTACGGTCCAGCCCATTGATGGATTCGATGTCAGCGGCATCGAGGGTGATCTCCAGGGCCGTGTAGTTTTCACGGATCCGGGACTCTGTCACCGTCTTGGGAATGACCACGTTTCCGATGGCCAGGTGCCACGCGATAACCACCTGCGCCGGCGTTGCACCGTGCTTGTCCGCAATGGCCGTGACGGTAGGGTCTTCCAGAAGCTCGCCGCCCTGGCCCAATGGGGACCAGGCCTGCGTGAGGATTCCCTTGGACGCATTGAACTCCCGCAATTCAGCCTGGTTGAAGAACGGGTGCAGTTCCACCTGGTTAATGGCGGGCACCACGCCGGTTTCGTCGATGATGCGCTGCAACCCCTCGATCGTGAAGTTCGAGACGCCGATCGACTTCACCCTGCCGCGCTTCTGCAGCTCAATCAGCGCCTTCCAGGTGTCCACGTACTTGTCCTGCTTCGGCTGGAGCCAGTGGATCAGGTAGAGGTCCAGCGTTTCCAGGCCAAGACGCTCCATGGACTCCTCGAACGCCGCGAGCGTCGACTCGTAGCCCTGGTCCGAGTTCCACAGCTTGGTGGTGATGAAGATTTCTTCCGGCGACAGCCCGGAGCTCGCGATGGCGCGGCCCACTCCGGACTCATTGCCGTAGATCTTTGCGGTGTCGATGTGGCGGAACCCTGCCTGGAACGCCTGGAAGACGACCTTCTCGGCCACGTCGTCTTCCACCTGCCATACTCCGTAGCCGAGCTGGGGGATGGTGTTGCCGTCATTGAATGTCAGTGTCGGTGAAGAAGTCATTTGTCTATACTGCCAAGCGGGGCCGGGCGGACACAGGAAATTACCGGCAAGTAAGCTAGGCGCTTAATGCCCTCGGCAGGGAATATTTCGGCACCCCCGACTCCCAAATCACATCTCCGGAACCGGGCCTGCCGCGGCGAGTAGACGCTCGGCCTCCGCCACCTGTTCAAACACCATCTCCGCCCTTCTCCAGACCGACGCCGCGCCTACCGGAACCGGCCCGACAGCAAGCCGGAGCATGGCTGCCGCCTCGGCCGTCGCGGCCAGCGAGTTGCCCGCCTTCGACAGTGCCCGGTGGACGCCGGAGAGCGAGTGCGGGATGTCCAGCCCCTCGCTCGGAGAAAGCCGCTGGGCTTCCACGCAGACTCTCCGGACACGGCCCGAGAGTTCCGCGAGCTGGTTGGCGATGTCGACGAGTTCCGCGTACAGGGGCTCGTCCTCAACGCCCTCCAGGACCTGGTGGTAGCGGTCCAGTCCACGGTGGAAACGGTCGTGCGCCCGGCGCCACAGGCCTTTGCCGAGTTCGGCGTCGTCTTTCCGCCCTTGCCGGGCGGCAGTGAAGAACCCCAAGCCCACCTACAGGTACTGACCCGGGCCGTGGTCCGGGGTCTCCGGCGGCAGGGGACCGGCCGGCTGCTGGGGGGACTTGGCCCGCTGCGGCTCGCCGTTCTCGCCGATCACAACGCCCGGAGCAATGACAGTCCCAGGCGGGAGCTGCCGCAACTGCGTCATGGCATGTTCCCGCGCCGCGTGTTGCGCGGCAATGGCGGTCTGGATGCCGTGGAACAGTCCTTCAAGCCAGCCCACGAGCTGGGCCTGGGCAATCCGCAGTTCAGCGTCCGACGGGGTGGCATCATCCGGGAAAGGCAAGCTGATCCGATCCAGCTCCTCGACGAGCTCCGGGGCCAGTCCGTCCTCGAGTTCCTTGATGGAGCGCTCGTGGATTTCGGCGAGCCGACCGCGGGCAGCATCATCCAGCGGCGCGGCTTTCACTTCTTCCAGCAGTTGCCGGATCATGGTGCCGATCCGCATCACCTTGGCGGGCTCATCCACGAGATCCTGCAGGCTGCTGCCCTTGGGCTTGGACGGGTCAGCCGGCTTGTCGCCATCCAGCGGCAGCGGTTCAGCCTCAATGGCGGTGCCCTCCACCGGGAAGTCGTCGCCGGGCTGGGGCGCCTCGGAAGTTGCATCTGACGCGTCAGCGGGGGTGGTTTGAGTGTCGTTCGGATCGCTCATGGGTTCATACTCTCACGGCCCCGGAACCGGGAGTCCAGTCGATGAAGCTTCTTGATGGGCGTCTGCCCATTGCCAGCCGAAAGAGAACGGTGGCCTCGGCAGAAAAGGCCGTGGCGCCGTCGGACGTTGGAGTGTCCGGCGGCGCCACGGTGACATCGTCAGGTCAGCAGCACCGGCCCTGCGGGTTGCTGTCCTGGCGATCGGTCCGGTCCCGCCAGAATTCCCGCTCAGTCAGGGGCGGGCTCCGGTGCCCGGCGGCGGCATAATGCTCCAGATATTTTTGGTAAGCGTCCGCCCCCATCACACCGCCAAGGTACCGGGCAACGCCCCGTAATCCTTCGACTATCGCGCTCATTGTCGGGCTCCGCCTCAGTGGTGCACGGGCTTTTCGAGCCGCTGTTCAGCCGGGACTTTGTTCCACTCTGCCACCAGCTCACGCTCCGACGGAGTGGGGATGAAGCCTGACGGCGCGTAGACCCTCGACGGCAGAGCCGGGTCCTCGTGGTCGGTGTGGGCAATCCCGCCGCCTTCGTTCCGGAAGGCCTTCACCGTGGCGATCAGCGCCGTGATGATGACGATGATGCTCAGGACCACGAAAATCACCGAAAGCCATCCTTGGATCATGGTGTTGCGGACCACGGCCTCCATGGCCGCCACGGTCTTCGCGGTGCCGAACTCAGTCTTCCCCTCGGCCAGGGCCTTGGAGAAGGCCGCGTTGTTGGCGAAGTACCCGACGGCGGGCACCGGCGAGAAGATCTTGTACGCGCTGGCGGTGATGGTGACCACGGCCGCGAAGGCCAGCGGCAGCGCCACGATCCAGATGTACTTGAAGGAGCCGCGCTTGGCCGCGATGGCCAGGCAGACCGACAGGGCAATGGCGGCCAGCAGCTGGTTGGCGATGCCGAAAAGCGGGAAGAGCGTATTGATGCCGCCGAGCGGATCGGTGACGCCCATCAGCAGCACCGCACCCCACGCGGCCACCATGATGGCAGTGCAGAGCCAGGCTCCCGGCCGCCAGGAGTGTTCCTTGAACTTGGGGACGAAGTTGCCAATCGAGTCCTGCAGCATGAAGCGGGCCACGCGCGTGCCGGCGTCCACCGCGGTCAGGATGAACAGCGCCTCGAACATGATGGCGAAGTGGTACCAGAACGCCATCATCGCCGTACCGCCGATGAACTGCTGCATGATGTGGGCCAGACCCACGGCCAGCGTGGGTGCACCGCCGGTGCGGGAAACAATGCTTTCCTCACCGACGTTGGCAGCAGTCTGCGACAGGATCTCCGGTGTCAGGTTCACCCCGGACAGCCCCAGGCTGTTCACCCAGGTGGCCGCGGTTTCCACGGTTCCGCCGGTCAAAGCGGCCGGCGAGTTCATGGCGAAGTACAGTCCGCGGTCGATGGAGATGGCCGCCACGAGCGCCATGATGGCCACGAAGGACTCCATCAGCATGCCGCCGTAGCCGATCAGGCGGGTCTGGCGTTCCTTCTCGACCAGTTTCGGGGTGGTGCCCGAGGAGATCAGGGCGTGGAAACCCGAGAGCGCGCCGCAGGCAATCGTGACGAACAGGAACGGGAACAACGCCCCGGGGAATACCGGGCCGTTCTCACGGCTGGCGAACTCGCTGAACGCCGGGACATTGATCTCGGGCCGGACCACGATGATGGCCAGCGCCAGCATGACGATAACGCCGATCTTCATGAACGTGGAGAGGTAGTCACGCGGGGCGAGGAGCAGCCAGACCGGCAGGATTGCGGCGATGAAGCCGTAGACGATGATGCCCCAGGCGATGGTGACCTTGTCCAGGTGGAAGAACGCCGCGCCCCACTCGGTTTCCGCGACAATGCCGCCTCCGATGATGGCGGCCATCAGCAGGACGAAGCCGATCAGGGAAACTTCCAGGACCCTGCCCGGGCGGATGAACCGCAGGTACACCCCCATGAAGAGGGCAATGGGAATGGTCATGCCCACCGAGAAGACGCCCCACGGGCTTTCGCCCAGGGCGTTCACGACGACGAGGGCGAGGATCGCGACGATGATCACCATGATGAGCAGGGTGGCGATGAGGGCGGCGGTTCCGCCGATCACGCCCAGTTCCTCGCGGGCCATCTGGCCCAGGGAGCGGCCGCCCCGCCGCATGGAGAAGAACAGGACGAGGTAGTCCTGCACAGCACCGGCGAGGACGACGCCGAGGATGATCCAGATTGTTCCGGGCAGGTACCCCATCTGTGCCGCGATGACCGGACCCACGAGCGGACCGGCGCCCGCGATCGCCGCAAAGTGATGGCCGAACAGGACGTTGCGGTCTGTTCGGACGTAGTCCTTTCCGTCGGCTTTGTATTCAGCCGGGGTGGCGCGCCGGTCGTTCGGCTTGGTGATGTATCGCTCGATGACCTTCGAGTAGAAGCGGTAGGCGATCAAGTAGGTGCAGACGGACGCAAACACGAACCAGATCGCATTGACGGTCTCGCCTCTGATGATGGCCAGCATGAACCAGGCCACGCCGCCCAGAAGTGCTATCGCCGACCAGATCGCGATCTTCGTGGGCGTCCACTTACGCTCCTCGGCTTCGCGGACTGCGTCATCAACCGCGGTCGGCGGCAGCGACGGATCGTGCGTCAGCTCCAGATCCTCATCGGCCGTCCCAGCCCTGCCGCCAGGCATGCTGCTGCTCATGTCTCCTCCTCGAGATTACAAAATGTGACAATTCCCTCAGGCGCACCCTACCAACGGGGGCAAGCGTTCGGAATGCAGAATCACCTGGTGTTGGGAAATGGTGCGCCCAGCGGTCCTTGATCAGCGGCCAGCGGCGTTTCCACTGGGAGCCAGCTGCGCCATGCGGGCTTCGCAGAGGTCCAGCCAGCGAATCTCAGCCTCGGCCTGGAAGATCAGCGAGTCCAGGACCAGCAGCAAGGCAAGATCGGCCTTTCGCGGGTTGGTGGCGGTGTCGCGCCTTACCTTGGTGTGCTCCTGCAGCACGGCAAGCGACGCTGCGCGCTGGGCCCGGATGATGGCCCCGGCATCCACCCCGGGCAGCGACAGGGCAAGCGAGAGCTTGATGGCCAGCTCATTCCGGGGCGGATTGGAACGTTCAACGGGGGCCGAGAACCAGGCATCGACCTGGCCTGCCCCTTCGTCGGTGATGCTGTACACGACCTGTCCGCCGTCGGCGCCGGATTCCTTCCGTACGAGGCCGTCGCGTTCCAGGCGTTCCAACGTCGTATAGACCTGCCCGATGTTCAGCGGCCAGGCTGCGCCCGTTCGGTCCTGGAACTCGCTCCTGAGCTGGTATCCGTACCGCGGCCGTTCCTGCAGCAGGGCAAGGAGGCTGTGGCGGACCGACACTACATCACCAGCAGGATCTTGCCGACGTGCTCGCCTGAATCGAAGTACTTGTGGGCGGCCCTGACCTGGTCCAGCGGGAACGTCCTAGCCACGAGGGGGTGGATCCGGCCGTCAGCGACGAGGGGCCAGACGGCATCCCGGACAGCGGTCATGATCACGCCCTTCTCCTCGACGGGCCTGGGCCGGAGCGCCGTGGCCACAACGGCGGCGCGCTTCCGCAGCAGCTGCCCGAGGTCCAGTTCGCCCTTGGCGCCGCCCTGCAGGCCAATGACGACGAGCCGGCCATAATCTGCGAGCGCGTCAACGTTCTGCTGCAGGTACTTGGCGCCCACAACGTCCAGGATCACGTCCGCGCCTTTGCCGTCATTCTGGGCCCGAAGGCTCTCCGCGAAGTTCTCCTCCGCATAATTGATGGCGATGTCGGCCCCCAGGAAGGCCTTGGCCGTGCTGACTTTCTCGTCGGTACCGGCCGTAGCGGCGACAGTGGCGCCGATTGCCTTCGCGAACTGGATGGCCATGGTCCCGATCCCGCCGGTGGCTCCGTGGATCAGGACTGTTTCACCGGCCTGCAGCTGGGCTGTCATGACGAGGTTCGAGTAGACCGTCGCCGCGACCTCCGGAAGGGCAGCAGCGGTAACCAGGTCAACGCCGTCGGGAATTCTCAGAACCTGCTCCGCGCGGACCGAGACCTGCTGGGCGTAACCGCCGCCGGCCAGCAAGGCCACAACTTTGTCCCCGATGGAAAATGGCTTGGTGACTCCCTCGCCGAAGCCTGCGATGCGGCCGGAAACTTCCAGGCCGGGGACCTCCGAAGCGCCCGGAGGGGGCGGGTAGTAGCCCCTCCGCTGCTGCACGTCCGCGCGGTTCAACCCTGCCGCCACAACATCGATCAGGACTTCGCCGTGGCCTGGAACCGGGGCCGGGACCTCGCGGATTTCCAGCGTTTCCGGGCCTCCCGGCTCAGAGATGTAGACGGCTTTCATGGAGAACTCCCGATTTCCTTGCTGATTACTGCCCCAAAAGTAGTGTGTGCCGGCACCAACTGCCACATTTCAGTTTTTGTTGCAGCCAACTGCCTATGAAACACTACTAGTCAAGGAAGGTTGTCCGAGCGGCCGAAGGAGCTGGTCTTGAAAACCAGTGTGCGGTAACCCCGTACCAAGAGTTCGAATCTCTTACCTTCCGCACAGCGCATTCTGAGCGCACATGAGAGGCCTGCCGGGCCAACCGCGAGGTTGGCCCGGCAGGCCTTTTTTCATGGACAGGTAGGACGGAATCCCTGCCCTGAAAAACAAGTACCGGCGAGTACCTGCACCCGGAAAATTCGAGTACGCACCACTCATGCGCGAACCGCGGCGGAGGCGTTCACTAGTAAGACCACGGTGCCCCTGCCCCGTCCGGGAAGGGCACCATTACAGGCAGCATCGATTTTTCGGGGGGAGGTCGCCGTCGTGAGCAAGACAGAAAAGCAGGGCCTGAGGTACTCGGACTACTACTGGTGCATGTCACTCAAGGACTTCATCGAATGGGTGGAAGCAGACGACGACAACGAGCCCGGGACGTCCTACTCGGACCGGATCTGACTGCCGGAACCATTGAAACTGTCATAGCCCGGGCATAGGGTCGGAGCTGTCTCCACATCCCTTTGACCTGCGGACGTGCTCCGCGGCAGACACCAGGAGCTGACTATGCCCACCCCTGATATCACGCCCGGCGCGCCTTGCTGGATTGATCTGATGACCTCCAACACGGACACAGCGAAGCAGTTCTATGGCGAACTGTTCGGCTGGGACTTCCAGTCCGGCGACCAGGAGAAGTACGGCGGCTACATCACCGCCCTGAAGAAGGGCAAGATGGTCGCCGGCATCATGCAGAAGGATGCTGACCAGGCTGGCCTGCCCGATATGTGGTCCACGTACCTGCGCACCGATGACGCCGCAGCCACCGCCGACGCTGTCGCAGCCAACGGCGGGCAGGTGTTTGTCGCGCCCATGGACGTTCCGGAGCAGGGCCACATGGCCATCTTCGGCGACGTTTCCGGCGCTTCCATCGGCGCCTGGCAGCCGCGTGAAATGCGCGGCTACGAACTGGTGGCGGAGGACGGCACCGCCGCCTGGCATGAGCTCCACGCCAAGGACTATGACGCCGCCGTGCAGTTCTACCAGCAGGTTTTCGGCTGGAACACGGACGTCATGAGCGATACCCCGGAGTTCCGCTACACAACCTTGGGCGCCGGCGCTGAGGCGAAGGCCGGCATTCTGGACGCCTCCGGCTATCTTCCTGCAGAGATGCCGTCGAGCTGGCAGGTCTATTTCGCTGTCTCGGACACTGATGCGTCGCTCGCAAAAGCTGTGGAAATGGGCGGCAAGGTCGTCGAGGGACCGGACGACACTCCCTTTGGGCGGATTGCCACACTGACGGACCCCACCGGGGCGATGTTCAAGATCGTCGCGGACACCGGGCAGGGGGCCCAGGGCTAAGCGTCCCAGAAATCCACAAGTAAATTCTCCGGAGAAATTACCGGCCGGCAGCCTCCCATGGAGCTACCGGCCGGTAGTCTTTGTGCTGGCTGGGGGCAGTCCGTTCCGCTGGGGAGCGTTCCGCCAAATGCACGCGCCATCAACCACGCGTTCATCCGGCCCTGTTTTGATGGCCTGGAACTGCCTCACGAGATGCCAGGTCCGGTCCATCTGCTGGCAGTACGAGTGCACATTCCATTGGGTCCCTTACCCGGGACACCCTAGTGAGAGCCAGAGCGGATGCAACGAACACCTTGGAAATTTACGCTGGGCGCAGTGCTGTCAGCGGGGCTCATTGCAGCCCCGCTGAACGCTGTCCCCGCAAATGCAGTGGAGGTCTCGCCGGCCGCTGCAGGATCATCGCCCATCACCATCAACGAGGCCTACCTCAGCGGCGGCAGCGCCGGAGCAGCCTACAAGAACAAGTTCGTGGAGCTGTACAACTCCTCGGACACTCCCGTTTCGCTGGAGGGCTGGTCTCTTCAGTACCGCGCGGCATCAGCGACCGGAGCCCCCAGCTACACCGGACAGTTGAGCGGCACAGTCCCCGCGAAGGGTTACTTCCTCGTCAAAGGCGGAACCAACAGCACTGCTTCAACGGCCCCCGATCTTCCCTCCGCAGATGTATCCGCCCCAGGGTTCAGTCCTTCGGGAACCACCGGCACCATCGTGCTTGCCAGGCAGTCCACCGCCGTCAACCCCCTTCCGACGGGTTCCGTCGTGGAGCAGGACAACGTCGCTGACCTGCTGGGTTACGGAACATCCAACACGTTCGAGACCCAGTCAGCAGCAGCGCCCTCCAGCACCACAGACGTCCGGAGCCTGAACCGCACGTCGGGCAGGGACAGCAACAACAACGCCGCCGATTTCACGCTCAGCACGGCCATCACACCAGGAGCAGCAAACCAGACGGAAGGCACGGCTCCCTCAGAACCCGCGGACCCGGCTCCCGGCGCCGCATCAAAGACCATCGCCGAGATCCAGGGAACGGGGACCGCGAGCCCGCTGGCCGGGTCCGCGGTGACCACGAGGGGCCGGGTCACTGCGGTTTTCCCGACCGGGGGCTTCGCTGGCTACTACCTGCAGACGCCGGGAACCGGCGGCGATCTTACGCCCGCCAACCACGCGGCGTCGGACGCTGTTTTCGTCTTCTCCCCGTCAACTGTGGACGCTGTCCGGGCCGGGGAGTACGTGGAGATCACGGGCACTGTCAGCGAGTTCTATGGAATGACCCAAATCTCGGTCACGAGCGCCGCCGGCCTGACCAGGCTCACGGAGGCGGCGCCCGAGGTCAAGGCCACCGGGTTCTCCTTGCCCGCGGGTGAGGCGTACCGCGAGGCGCTCGAAGGAATGCTGCTCAGGCCACAGGGGCCATTCACTGTCACGGACAACTACGCCCTGAACCAGTACGGCGAAATCGGCCTGTCCGGCGGTACCACCACGCTCGCGCAGCCCACTGCCGTGGCTCCGTACGGTTCGCCCGAGCACGCAGCGGCAGTTGCGGCCAACGCCGCCCGCGGGATCAAGCTCGACGACGGCGCCAGCACCAATTTCCTGAAAGACAGCGCCACGAAGGCCCAGGTTCTGCCGTACCTGACACCCACAGATCCCGTCCGGGTCGGTTCCCCGGTGACCTTCACAACCAATGTGGTGCTCGGCTACGCCAACAACGCCTGGAAACTCCAGCCGCTGGCCCACCTGACGGCGGCAAATGCGGACGCCGTCCAGCCGGCATCCTTCGGCGCCACGCGGACGGATGCCCCCGCTGCCGTGGGCGGAAACCTGAAGATCGCCTCCTTCAATGTGCTCAACTACTTCACCACCACCGGTGACCAGGTGGCGGGCTGCAATTTCTATACTGACCGGGAAGGCAACCCCATCACGGTCAAGGACGGCTGCGACGTTCGCGGGGCAGCGGACGCGGACAACCTGAAACGCCAGCAAGACAAGATCGTGGCGGCCATCACAAAGTCCGGTGCCGACGTCGTATCCCTCATGGAGGTGGAAAACTCCGCGCAGTTCGGCAAGGACCGTGACGAGGCCCTGGCGAAGCTCGTGGAAGCACTCAACATCGCAACCCCCGGAATCTGGGACTACGTCCGCTCACCGGCCAACGCTCCCCCGCTGGCCGACGAGGACATGATCCGCACCGCCTTCATTTTCAAGAAGGGTGTGGCTGAGCCGGTGGGCGAATCCGTCATTCATAACGACACCGTGGCCTTTGCGAGCGCACGCAAGCCCCTGGCCCAGGTGTTCAAGCCGGTTGGCGCCACGGATGACAAGAAGTTCATCGCCATCGCCAACCACTTCAAGTCCAAGGGATCAGCCGCCACTCCGGAAGACACCGACAAGGGGCAAGGAGCCTCAAACCTTGCGCGCACCGAGCAGGCGAAGTCCCTGCTGGCGTTCGCGGACGGGCTGAAGGCCTCGAAGGGAACGCAAAAGGTCTTCCTGATGGGCGACTTCAACGCCTACGCCAAGGAGGATCCGATCAACGTCCTCACCGCCGCGGGCTACGTCAACCAGGACGAGAAGGCGAAGAACCCCGATGGAACGGCCAAGCACTCGTACCTCTTTGGCGGCCTGACGGGCTCGCTCGACTACGTTCTGGCCTCGCCTGCCGCCGACGCCGCGGTAACGGGCGCCGACATCTGGAACATCAACTCGGTAGAGTCCGTTGCGTTGGAGTACAGCAGGTATAACAACAACGTGACCAACTACTATGCAGCGGACCCGTTCCGGGCCAGCGACCACGACCCCGTGGTGGTCGGCCTGGATCTGCCCGTCACGCCGGCGACCGTTGACCTGAACTTCCTGGGCATCAACGATTTCCATGGCCGCATCGACACGAACACCGTGCTGTTCGCCGGCACCATCGAGAAGCTGCGGGCCGAGGCCGCACCCGGGGCCACCGCATTCCTCTCCGCCGGTGACAACATCGGAGCTTCGCTGTTCGCCTCCGCTGTCGCAAAAGACCAGCCCACCATTGATGTCCTCAACGCGCTCGAGGTGAAAGCCTCCGCCGTGGGCAACCACGAGTTCGACGGCGGCTGGGCTGACTTGCGTGACCGCGTCGCCACCGGCGCCAAGTTCCCGTACCTGGGTGCGAATGTGTACAAGAAGGGGACCACCGAGCCGGCCCTTCCGGAATTCACGGTCCTCGAGATGAGCGGCATCAAAGTGGCCGTCATCGGAACCGTGACTCAGGAAGTGCCGACCCTGGTCACGCCCGCCGGGATCAGCGAGCTGGATTTCGGGGACCCCGTCGACGCCATCAACCGTGTCGCCGCCAGGATCAAGGCTGAGCAGCATGCCGACGTCATCATCGTGGAAAACCACGACGGCGCCGGTGCCGGAACGCCGGAAGGCGCCACCCTGGAGCAGGAAGTGGCCGCCGGCGGCCCCTTCGCCAAGCTGGTCACCGAAACGTCCGCCGACGTGGACGCAATCTTCAACGGCCACACGCACAAGGAGTACGCCTGGGACGCACCGGTGCCCGGCGTTCCAGGCAAGACCCGCCCCGTCGTCCAAACGGGCAATTATGGGGAAAACATCGGCCAGATCCAGCTGACCATCGACACCGCGACCAAGGAGGTCACCGGCTACAAGGCCGGCAACGTCAAGCGCACCACCGCGCCGGCTGCCGACCTGGTGGCCGCCTACCCCCGGGTTGCCACCGTTGACGCCATCGTCAAGAGGGCCCTCGCGGAGGCGGCAGAGATTGGCGGCCAGCCTGTGGGCAAGGTGACAGCTGATATCACGACGGCATTTACGCCTGCCACCGAGACAACACCGGCCAAGCGGGACGACCGGGCCAGCGAGTCCACCTTGGGCAACCTCGTCGCTGACTCCCTCGTGGACGCACTCAACGCTCCCGATGCCGGTGGGGCCGAGATCGGCGTCGTAAACCCCGGCGGACTGCGGAATGAGCTGTACTTCGTGCCGGACGGAACCATCACCTACGCGGAGGCCAACTCGGTCCTGCCCTTCGTGAACAACCTCTGGACCACGTCCCTGTCGGGTGCACAATTCAAGACGCTTCTGGAACAGCAATGGCAGACCAACCCTGACGGGACGGTTCCCAGCCGCCCCTACCAGCAGCTGGGCCTGTCCAGGAACGTGAACTACACCTACGATGCCGCCCGTCCCGAGGGGGACCGCATTACGTCCATCCGGGTGAACGGGAACCTGATCGATCCTGCGAAGTCTTACCGGATCGGCACGTTCAGCTTCCTGGCCACCGGCGGCGACAACTTCCGGATCTTCAAGGAGGGCTCGGGTACCGAGGATTCAGGACTCGTGGACCGGGATGCCTGGATCAGGTATCTCCAGGGGCACAACCCCGTGGCACCGGACTTCCGGCGGCGCTCCATTGCCGTGGTCAACTCCACCGCTGCTGAGGTCAAGGGAGGGGACGCCATGACGCTGCAGCTCTCCAAACTGGACCTGACATCACTGGGCAGCCCCGTCAACAAGTCCCTGAGCGCGGTGTTCACCGATTCCGCCGGAGCGTCCACTGCGCTTGGCACCATTCCGGTGTCGGATGGTGCAGCCACAGTGAATCTGAGGGTTCCCGCCAAGGCTGCAGCCGGCGTCGGAACGCTGGTCCTCACGGCGGCAGAGTCCGGAACGGTGGTCAGAACCGACGTCACCGTTGCAGCCAGCGGACCTGTCCCGCCGGTGTGCGCCGCCCCCGTTCCGCCGGTCAACTGGTACGACTTGGCGGGGTGGATCAGGTACGCCATCGCGTGGACCGAGTACCGGAGGTGCCTGAGAGGTTAGCCTGACGGCTCAACAGATAATGGCTGCGAGAGCGTTCCCGGAAAACCCGCAGGATCTGAGGGAGCATCCGGTTTAGGGCCGCGAGACGTGAGGGAGCGTCCGGAAGTGGGCGGCAGGGTCTGAGGGAGCGTCAGAGGTGGAGGATGGCGCGGGCGATCTCGTCGGCGTCGCGCAGGGTGCGCTGGCCGCTGGGGTAGACCGGGCCGCCCTGCTGCACGGCCTCGGCGGCGATCGCCGTTCCCCACTGCGTGGCCGAAAGCTGGAGACCCAGCACGAACAGGCGGTGGGCCACTTCCCCATTGGCAGCCACGGGACGGTAGGGGTGCGGCCTGACATCCAGCCCGGTCGCCTGCACCGGGGTGCCTTCCACCGTCATCATGGTCCGCGGCCGCACGATGCCGTCGGCCAGGAGCTGTTCCAGCAGCGGGGACTCATTGACGGACACGCGGTTGGCCGGGGCCAGGGCTTCCACCATGGTCCGGGCCTCCGCTGCGCCGCCGTCTACCCAGGGGGATACGGCCGTGAACAGTCCGGCTTTCCGATCCACGCCGAATTTGGGGTCTGGCCCCACAAAGCTGACCACCCCGGCCTGCGCCAGCGCCGCCAGCTGCTCGGCCCGGAGCGCCGGGGGGCCGCTGGCCAGGCCTTCCACAAAGGACTCAAACCAGCCGCGCAGGCCGGCGACCCATGACTCGTCAGTGATGCCGCCGTCGGCCACCACTGATTTCAGCACGGCACGGCCATGGTGCAGGGCACCGATCGCCATTTTCACGGGGTCGTCCTCGCCGCGGGCGGACCGGCGGGCGTCGTCGAGGAGGTAGTCCATCACGGCGGCGTCCAGCTCCGCACGGGAGCTGAAGCTGCGTCCGGCCAGCGGCGCCGCGAGGCTCAGCAGGTCGATCCTGTCCTCTTCCCGGACATGGCTTTCGACGACGGCACGGACCGCTTCCTCCCACTTCACCGTCGTGTGGGCGTGCGGGTGCATCGCCTCATCCAGTTCTTTCAGGAAGGCGGCGGAGTCCGCCAGCGCATCAGGCTCGGAACGCACCAGCGTGGAGTAGTAGGCCCAGAGGGCGTCGCGGTGCAGGAGGGGCCAGAGGTCGTGGTCGAAGGCCGGGACGATGCCGGTGGTCTCGAAGCGCTGCATCGCCACACGCGTGAAGTACTTCAGGGATACGGAGGCCGGGTAATAGCCCTCAAGCGCCGCCTTGGCCCGGTATGGAGTGCCACGGCGGGAAGCCGCAATGATCAGTGGCTCCTGGCCTGAGGGCACGTACTCCAAAACCTCACCAGTCTCGACGAACTTGCCGCCACGCCCCTCGGTGAGCTGGCCCATGACGTCAAAGAAGTTCAGCCCCATGCCGCGGACCAGCACCGGTTCGCGCGGCGGAACGTCGGACCAGTCGACGTCGGCGGGAGCGGCTGGCGGGAAGTAGCGCAGCCCCAGCTCGGCAGCCGCTGCGTGCAGCTGGCGCTGCTCCGGGTTCAGCCGTGAGTCCAGGTGGCCCAGGGCGAAGACTACCGAGTCAGCGGTGAGCGGGGCGCCGTCCGCCAGTTCGACGTCGAACTTTCCGTCCCCTGCCGGACGGGCCGCGGTGGCGACGGTTTCGTGGAAGTCCACTGTGACGCCGTCGGGCAGCACCGCGAGCAGCTCCTCGAGCGTGGACCGGAGGTACCGGCCGTACAGGGCACGGCTGGGGAAATCGCCGGCCCTGAGGACCGCTAGTTCCGCCCGTTCGTCATCCGTCAGGGTGGGGAGCGGGTCCTGCTGCCGGCATTCGCGCCAGCGGTCGAAGGTGGTGCCGGCAAGGGGGGCGGCCAGCTGCGGGTCCTCCGGGATGAGGGTGGGGTAGAAGGACTGCGTGTTCATCAGGTAGAGCCGCGACTGCCCCGGCTGCCAGACATGGCCGGGCCCGGCCGGGTAGGGATCGACCACATCGATATGCAGGCCTGCGCCCGAGGTGGCAGCACCGGCGGCGGCCCAGTTGGCCAGCAGCCGCTCCAGCACGCTGGTACCCCTCGGGCCGGCACCTATCAGTACCGTCCGGATGCTTTGCGTTGTGACCACGGCATCCAGAGTATCGGCATGTGACTTGCTGACTGAGCCGCGAAGTTGTTTGGATGGGGCGATGACCATCACCGCAGCTGATTCAGCCTCCGCGCCGGACGCCGTTCCAACAGGGACCGCGCCCGAGCCTACCGACGAAAACATCTGGCTGGAAGACATCTACGGCGAAGAACAGCTGGCCTGGGTGCGTGAACAGAACGCCCGGACCGAGGACCTGCTCCAGGACGCCGAATACGAGCGCCTTGAAGGCGAGATCCTCGAAGTGCTGGACTCCACGGACAAGATCGCGATGGTGACCAAGCGCGGCGACTGGTACTACAACTTCTGGAAGGACCGGGAGAACCCGAAGGGCCTGTGGCGGCGCACCACGTGGGAGAGCTACTGCAGCGACGACCCCGAGTGGGACGTCCTGCTGGACGTGGACGCGCTCGCCGCAGCGGAGGGTGAGGAATGGGTCTTCCACGGGGCGAATTTCCTCCGGCCCGAACCCGGCCAGCCCTACCGGCTGGCACTGCTGGCCCTCTCGCCCGACGGCGGCGACGCCAACCGCTACCGCGAGTTCGACGTCGAGACCCGCACTTTCGTTGACCCCGCCGGCGGAGGTTTTGACCTCCCGACGGCGAAGGGGAACGTTTCGTGGCTGGATGCGGACACGCTGCTGGTGGCCAGCACTGCCGACGGCCTGCCGCGGACAGTCTCTTCCTATGCACGGACGGCGGTCCGGCTGCGCCGCGGACAGTCGCTGACCGAGGCACCGCGGATCTTTGAGATCCCGGAGGACCACATGATGGCAATCGTGGCTCACGACGATACGCCGGGGTTTGAGCGGACCCTCGCCGTGGACTGGATCGACTTCTTCAACAGGACTACGTCTGTGCTGTGCGGCGACTCGTGGACAGCCATCGACGTGCCCACTGACGTCAACCTCAGCCTGCACCGGGAGTGGCTGCTCTTCCGTCCCCAGGGCGAGTGGACGGTGGACAGCACGAGCTACCCAGCAGGATCGCTGCTCGCGGCGGACTTTGACCGCTACCTCGCAGGCGAGCGCCGGCTCACGGTCCTCTTTACGCCGGACACCCAAACGTCGCTGCAGTCCTGGAGCTGGACCCGGAACTTCCTGCTGCTCAACTTGCTGCGGGACGTCTCCTCCGAAATCCGCGTGCTGGATCCGTCCCGCAGCGCCTCCACAGGTGACGGCGCCTGGGCCTCCTCGCTCCTGGACGCCTGCCCGCCGTTGCATGATGTTAATGCCTACGCCGTGGACGATGAGGACGACGCCGACAGCCTTTCCTCCGGGGCTCCCCGAGGAGCCGGGGATGATTTCTGGCTGGTCGCGACCGGCTTCACCACCCCCACCACCCTGACGCGCGGAACCCTGAAACGGGCAGTTCCTGCCGGTGGCTCCATCCCTGAACTGGACGCGGTACCTGCCGGGGACGCCGGCGTGGTGAGCAGCCATGCGGTGGTCAAGGCATCGCCGTCGTTCTTCAACGACGCTGCCTATGAGGTGCAGCAGCACTTCGCCGTATCCGAGGACGGCACCCGCGTGCCGTACTTCCAGATCGCCTCGCGCGACCTCGTGCTGGACGGACAAAACCCCACCCAACTGTCCGGGTACGGCGGCTTCGAAGTCTCCCGCACCCCTGCCTACAGCGGGGCCGTGGGCCGCGCCTGGCTGGAGCGGCGGACGGTGCCTGCCAGCGCCAACGGGGACGGAGCGGCTGGCAGCGCTTCTGGTGACGGAGCGGGTGTTAGCGCTTCTGGTGACGGAGCGGGTGTTAGCGCTTCTGGTGACGGCTCAGCCGCTTCACACCGGCGGGGCGGAGTCTACGTCGTGGCGAATATCCGCGGCGGCGGCGAATACGGGCCATCCTGGCATCGGGCGGCGCTGCAGGAGAACCGGCACCGCGCCTATGAGGATTTCGCCGCAGTGGCGAAGGACCTTATCTCCCGGGGCGTCACGAGCCGGGAACGGTTGGGGTGTGTGGGCGGCTCGAACGGCGGGCTCCTGGTGGGCAACATGCTGACCCGCTATCCGGACCTCTTTGGGGCCGTGTCCTGCGGGGTGCCCCTGCTGGATATGCGGCGGTACACCAAGCTGTCGGCCGGACATTCGTGGATCGCCGAGTACGGGGACCCGGACGTCCCCGAGCATTGGGAATTCATCAAGACCTTCTCGCCCTATCACCTGCTCAGAGACGGCGTTGACTATCCGGAGACCTTCATTTGGACGGCGACCTCGGATGACAGGGTTGGGCCCGTGCAGGCCCGCAAGATGGCAGCACGCATGCAGGCCATGGGCATTCCGAACGTCTGGTTCCATGAAGCCCTTGAAGGCGGGCACGCCGGGGCTTCGGACAACCGGCAGGCGGCCGCACTGCAGGGCCGCAGCCAGCACTTCCTTTGGAAGTCCCTGGCAGGCGGAACTGCCTGACCGCTCCGGGCCGTTGTTTTGGCTTCGCTTTTGGCGGTATCAACGCCGAGAACGCAAGCATTATCTCGACAAAGCCTCCGCCTCAACCCGACGCTCTGCAAGGACCTCCAGGCGTGGTTTTGCACTGGGTGCCCGGTTCTGCGTATCCTTGGTGGGCTAGTGATAGCGGATGGAGACGTGCCAGAGCGGCCGAATGGGCTTCACTGCTAATGAAGTGTGGGGCACAACTCCACCGGGGGTTCAAATCCCCCCGTCTCCGCGTATGGCCCCGGTCCTTGGACCGGGGCCTTTTGCGTAGCTGCGGGGCTTCGGTAGCTGGGGCTAAGCCGGTAGCTGCGGGGCTTGGACACGCGCCCTTGCTGCTTTTGGTCCCGCTCCCGTCCGGCTGGTCGGTCTTTGTCCGTTTCTCACTGGTCCGGTTCGTGTTGGTCCGGGTTGCGGACGCAGAAGGCAGGCATCACTCCCCCAGTGGCAGGATGTTGGGATGACTGGCAATGACCTGGCGCAGGGGCCCATGAGCGGCGGAGCCGCCGTCCGTCCCTGGAACCCGCGGCTGGCCTTGCTCGTGGCGGCGACGTTCTTCATGGAGTTCCTGGACGGAACGGTGCTGGTCACCGCCATTCCGAGCATCGCCGGCGACTTCGGTGTGGCCGCTGCCAGCGTGAACATCACCATGACGGCCTACCTGATGACCGTGGCAATGGGCATCCCGCTGAGCGGTTGGCTGGCCGAGCGGCTGGGAGCGCGGCGCATCTTCTGTCTGGCCATTGCGCTCTTTACCGTTGCCTCCCTGCTCTGTGCTTTGAGCCAGGACCTGACCACGCTGACCCTCAGCCGCATTCTGCAGGGCGCGGGCGGCGCCATGATGGTCCCCGTGGGTACGCTCGTGGTACTCCGCGGGACCCCCAAGTCTGAACTGCTGCGCGCCACGGCCTATCTCGTGTGGCCCGGACTGCTGGCCCCGGTGCTGGCGCCGCTGGTGGGAGGGGCGCTGACGACGTACCTGTCCTGGCACTGGATCTTCCTGGTCAATCTGCCGCTGGGCGTCGCCGCGTTCCTGGCAGCTCTTCGCCTGGTGCCGGGAGTTGCGGGCGACCGGGAACGCCGGCTCGACTGGCTTGGGCTGATTCTGACCACGGCCGGCGTCGGTTCCCTCGTTGCCGGCCTGGAGTTGGCCAGCGCCCACCCGGACGGGCCTTGGACTCTGCTGAGCCTTGTGGCGGGGGCGGCCGCCCTGACCGCAGCTGTGCTGTGGATGCGCAAGGCAGCCAATCCCTTGTTCGACCTGACGGTGTTTTCCACGCGCACGTTCCGGGCAACGAATACCGGCGGCTTCATCTACCGGCTCACCATCAGCGCCGTACCCTTCCTCCTGCCTCTGATGTTCCAAGAGGGCTTCGGGTGGAGCCCCCTCCATGCCGGCATCATGGTGGCAGCCGTGTTCGTCGGGAACATCGGCATCAAACCGGCCACCACGCCGCTGATCCGCCGCTTTGGATTCAAGCCCGTCCTCGTTTTTGCGTCCCTCGCGTCAGCGGTGACGTTCGCGCTTTGCGCCCTACTCACTCCCGGAACACCCGAACCGCTGATCTTCGGGCTGCTCGTCTGCAGCGGCGCCTTCCGGTCGATCGGGTTCTCCGCCTACGCCTCCGTTCAGTACGCGGACATCGTGCCCGGCCAGCTGACCTCGGCCAACGCCGTTTCAGCCACCCTTGTCCAGCTCGCCACGGGGGCAGGCATCGCGGTGGGAGCGCTTCTTCTCCGTGTCTTCGATGCCGCTCCCCTGTTCACGAGCGGCTGGGACGCAGTGCTCGGCACCGCGGCGGGCGGAGAGGGCGTCGCAGCCTACCGGGGCGCCTTCCTGGCCATCGCCCTGCTGATGCTCCTCAGCACGGCAGACAGCCTGATGCTGCACCGCCATGCCGGGGCTGAAGTCAGCCGGCCTGCGCGAGCACCAGCGGCAGAACCGCCCCGGCGCCGGCCCGTCTAAGCGCACGGCCGGCAACGGTCACGGTCCAGCGGCTGTCCACGAGGTCGTCGATCAGCAGCACGCTCTGGCCGCCAATTCCTGCCAGGGCCGACTCCAGCGCCGGGCCGGCCACCAGCCGCTCCCACACCCCGGCGAGCCGGTACGCGCTGTTGCCGCCGCGGCTGCCCGTCGGCCCGCCGTGCTCCAGGTCGAGCCGACCCAGGTAGGGAATGCGCCCAATTTCAGAGATTCCGCGCGCCAATGATTCCACCAGAACAGGTTTTCCGCGCGACGGCAGGCTGACGATGGCGGCCGGACGGCCGGCGCCGCTCCAGCCAGCCGTCCGGGAATCGCCGGCACCCCATTCGCGCAGCACCTGGACGCACGCCTGCAGCATGCCGGGATCCAGTTCCCGGTCCGGGGCGCCCGCGGCAAAGAGTTCCCGGAGAGCCCCTCCCCACCCCAGATCAGTCATTCGGGCCAGGGCGCGGCCTTCGGCAAGGCTCTCGTCCGGCTTGATCTTTCCCTTCACCGGAACCCCTAGCCGGTCCATTCCGCTGGGCCACTGAAGACGGGGTTCAAGCACGACGCCGGCGCGGCTCAGGGTCTGGCCGGCCGCCTCCGTTGCCGAGGAAGAGATCTCGGCCGGGAACCACCGGCCCGCGCAGTTATCGCACCGCCCGCACGCCGACGCGGTTTCGTCGTCGAGCACCGACGTGATGTACTCCATGCGGCACCCTGCGGTGTCCTGGTAGATGACCATGGAATCCTGCTCGTCCACCCTGGCTTCAGCGATCCTGCGGTACCGCTCTGCGTCGTAGGTCCAGGGCTGTCCGGTAGACCGCCAACCGCCGCCCACACGCTCAACGGCGCCGTAGACGGCCAGCACCTTCAGCAACAGTTCCAGCGGCGTCCTCCGCAGGTCAACGCGGGCTTCCAGGGCAACCGTGGAGACGGCCGTTCCGGCTTCGGCCAGCGCCGTCAGCACCGCGGAGGCCTTCTCCTCCGAAGGCATGGAGGCAGTGGCGAAATACTGCCAGATATCCCTGTCCTCGGACCCGGGAAGCAGCAGGACGTCGGCGTTGGCAGCGCCACGGCCGGCACGGCCCACCTGCTGGTAATACGCCACCGGCGAGGACGGGGCGCCGAGGTGGACGACGAAGCCGAGGTCCGGCTTGTCAAAGCCCATGCCCAGCGCGGACGTGGCCACGAGCGCCTTGACTTCGTTGTCCTTCAGGAGCTGCTCCGCCCGTTCACGGTCGGCGGGATCGGTGCGGCCGGTGTAGGCCAGCACCTGGTGCCCGGCCTCCGCCAACAGCCGGGCAGTGTCCTCGGCCGCCGATACAGTCAGGGTGTAGATGATTCCGCTGCCCGGCAGATCCGCCAGATGGGTCAGCAGCCAGCCCAGCCTCTCACGGGAATCCGGCAGCGTGAGCACACCCAGCCGCAGGGACTCCCTCCCCAAGGAACCGCGGATGGTCAGCACGCCATCACCCAGCTGCTCCTCGATGTCGTGAACCACGCGGGAGTTGGCCGTGGCAGTGGTGGCCAGCACGGGAACCGTGTCCGGGAGCTGGGTGATGAGGTCCGCGATCCGCCGGTAATCCGGGCGGAAATCGTGGCCCCAGTCCGAAATGCAGTGGGCCTCGTCAATCACCAGCAGCCCGGTGCGGCGGATCAGTTCCGGAAGCTGGTTCTCACGGAAAGATGGGTTTGTGAGCCGTTCGGGGGAAACGAGCAATACGTCCACCTGGTCCGCCGCGAGCTGCTCCCGCACGTTGTCCCACTCCAGCTGGTTCGCGGAGTTGATGGCCACCGCCCGCACCCCGGCACGGGCCGCGGCCGCAACCTGGTCGCGCATCAGCGCCAGCAACGGGGACACGATCAGCGTGGGGCCCGCCCCGCGACGCCTGAGCAGCAGTGACGCCACGAAGTAGACGGCCGACTTGCCCCAGCCCGTCCGCTGCACAACAAGTGCCCGCCGCCCGCCGTCAACCAGCGCCTCGATCGCTTCGAACTGGCCGTCATGGAACTCAGCGCCCGGGTGGCCGACCAGCTCCCGGAGCACGCCGAGCGCCTCGTCGCGCGACCGCGCGGGGCCACCGGGTGAAGAGGCGGACGGCGTGCCGGTGGCAGAGGCAAGAACTGAGGCGTGCTGGTTATGGGGCATTGATTCAGTATCCCAGCCGCCTCTGACACCCCAAAGCCCGGAGCTCCCCATGTGGATAACGCGGGCCCCCTGCGCCCTGCCGCCGGGAAATTGCAGCGCACCGTCACCACCCGCGCCTTCATGACTTCCCCTCCCCAGGCTTCAGAGAGCTTCAACGTAAGATAAGTCCCGTGACTAGCAACGAGACCAATATTTTTGACCTTTCAGCCTCCTTCAAGGCGTATGACGTCCGCGGCATCGTAGGCGAATCCATCACCGCTGACATCGTCGAAGCCGTGGGGGCCGCATTCGTCGATGTGCTGGAACTGGAAGGCCAGATGGTCCTCGTCGGCGGCGATATGCGCCCCTCCTCCCCCGAATTCAGCAAGGCCTTCGCCAACGGCGCCGCCACCCGCGGGGCAAATGTGCAGCTGCTGGACCTGATCTCCACCGACGAGCTTTACTACGCCTGCGGCGCCCTCAATGCAGCAGGCGCGACGTTCACCGCCAGCCACAACCCGGCCGAGTACAACGGCATCAAGATGGCCAAGGCCGGTGCCGTGCCTATCTCCTCCGAGACAGGGCTCAAGGAGATCCAGGCCCTCGCGGAGCAGTACCTCAACGAACGCTCCATCCCCGCCGCCGCGACCCGCGGTCAGATCGGCGTGCAGGACGTCCTCAAGAGCTACTCCGAATACCTGCGCAAACTCGTGGACCTCTCGGGCTCCCGCCCCCTGAAGGTGGTTGTCGACGCCGGCAACGGCATGGCGGGGCTCACCACTCCCGCTGTCCTTGGCGACGCCCTGCTGCCGAAGCTGCCCCTGGACATCATCCCGCTGTACTTCGAACTGGACGGCTCTTTCCCGAACCACCCGGCCAACCCGCTCGAACCGGAAAACCTGCGTGATTTGCAGGCCGCCGTGATCGAACACGGGGCTGACATCGGCCTGGCGTTCGACGGCGATGCAGACCGCTGCTTTGTCATTGACGAGCGGGGCGAGACGGTATCGCCGTCGGCCATCACCGGAATGGTGGCCCGCCGCGAGATCGCCCGCGCTAAAGCCCAGGGTGAGGAAACGCCCACCATCATCCACAACCTGCTGACCTCCCGCGCAGTGCCCGAGCTCGTTGCCGCGTCGGGCGGCCGCGCGGTCCGCACCCGGGTTGGGCACTCGTTCATCAAGGCAGTCATGGCCAAAGAGGGTGCCGTCTTCG
Organism: Arthrobacter sp. NPDC093125; assembly: GCF_044754225.1. Classification (NCBI taxonomy): domain Bacteria; kingdom Bacillati; phylum Actinomycetota; class Actinomycetes; order Micrococcales; family Micrococcaceae; genus Arthrobacter; species Arthrobacter sp. NPDC093125. Next base: position 62,645 of record NZ_JBIVOQ010000001.1, read on the forward strand.
GCGGGGAACACTCCGCCCACTTCTACTTCCGCGACTTCTGGAACGCAGACACGGGCATGCTGGCAGCGATGCACGTGCTGGCTGCCCTGGGCGAGCAGGATGGCCCGCTGTCCGAACTCGGCCGCGAATACGAGCCGTACGTCTCCTCCGGGGAAATTAACTCCGAGATCGAGGACAAGGCCGGCGCCGTCGAGCGCGTCCGCGCCGATTTCGCCGGCGAAGACATCACGGTCGACCATCTGGACGGCAGCACCTTCACCGCCAATGACGGCAGCTACTGGTTCAACCTCCGCCCCTCCAACACGGAGCCTTACCTGCGGCTGAATGCAGAAGCCACTGACCAGGCGACCATGCAGCGGGTCCGCGACCGCGTGCTGGCCCTCGTCCGCAGCTAGGCCCGACATGACAGAAGGAATGGCAGACGCCGCGGCAAAAGCAGCTCCGCAGTCAGAACCGTCCTGGCGGGACTCCGTTCCGGAGGCAACGGCCGCCGACCTGGAAAACCTGCTCGGTACCGGGATGGGGGCAGCCCGGGAGCAGCTTGAGCGAAACGGCGGTTTCCTTCCCTTCGCCCTCGTGGTGGAAAACGACGGCGAGGTCCGCCTCCTGACGGTCTCGCCGGCGGATGACGGTGACGAGTTCGACGCTGACAGCATGATCCACGACATCACGGAGCTGCTGCGCCAGAAGCGCGAGGAGTTCCGTGCTGCCGCGATCGTTTGCGACATCACCCTGACCGAGGAAAACTCCGACGCCATCCACGTGGCGGCGGAGCACTGCAGCGGCGCGGTTTTCGCCGCTGTGCTGCCGTACGCCCCCAACCGGGAAAACGGCGAGTGGGAATTCGGCGACCTCGCCGCGGACGCCAACGAACCCGTCGTCTGGGTGGACTAGGCCGGCCATGCCGCCGTCAACCGCACGGTGTGACTTGCGCTGGGTCATTAGGCTTGAGCCATGAAAATCAACGCCTTCGCCGACGTCAGTCTGCGCGCCCTCATGGTGCTCGCGGCCGCGCCGGAGGCCGGTCTGCTGACCACCCAGAGCGTGGCTGACGCCGTCGGCACTCCCTACAACCACGTCAGCAAGGCCATGGCCAAACTGCGGGTCTTGGGACTGATCGACGTCGAGCGGGGGCGCAACGGAGGATCGCGCCTCAGTGCAGCCGGGCGCCGCGTTACCGTGGGGCAGGTACTAAGGCAGCTCAATACCCGGGAGGACGCCGCGGAGTGCGTCGGGCCGGCAGGCAACTGCCCGCTCATCAATGAATGCCGGCTCCGGGGCGCCCTCGCCCGCGCCCGTGAGGCCTTCTACCAGGAACTCGACGGCGTGGTGGTGTCCGGACTTCCGAGTTCGCGCCAGATGGCGCCCGTCTTCGAGGCGATCGGGCTGCGCCCCCGCCTCTGAGGTCCGCCTTCATTTGCCTTCAATCAGCGCGAACGGTCACTTAAGCCCCGGGGCTTAAGTGTCCGTTCGCGCTTCGCTTACACTCAACGCTTCGCGTCACGCTTTGCGGGAAAAAGCGGACGACGGCGGCCCCGCACCTTTGGTTGCAAAGGTTGCGGGGCCGCCGTCGTACTTGCTTTGGTTGTTGAAGACCTTGGTCTAGGCCAGGCGGGTCTTCAGGCCCTCAAGTTCCTGGCGGAGGGCTTCCGGCAGCGAGCTGCCGAAGTTGGCGAACCATTCCTCGATGGAGGCCAGCTCAGTTTGCCATTCAGCCGGATCCACGTGGACGGCTTCTTCGACCTGCTCCGGAGTCATGTCCAGTCCGGCGAGGTCAATGGAGTCACCGGTCGGCACGAAACCGATGGGGGTCTCGACCGCGTCGGCCTTGCCTTCGAGACGCTCGATGGCCCACTTGAGCACACGTGCGTTGTCGCCAAAGCCGGGCCAGGCGAAGCCGCCGTCGGCGGTGCGGCGGAACCAGTTGACCAGGAAGATCTTCGGCAGGCGGGCCGGGTTTGCCTTCGCGGACAGGTTGACCCAGTGGTTCAGGTAGTCGCCGGCGTCGTAGCCGATGAACGGCAGCATGGCCATCGGGTCGCGGCGAACGACGCCCACGGCACCGGCTGCAGCAGCAGTGGTTTCCGAGGACAGCGTGGCGCCCATGAAGATGCCGTTCGACCAGTCGCGGGCCTGGGTGACCAGGGGGATGGTGGTCTTGCGGCGGCCGCCGAAGAGAATGGCGGAGAGCTCCACGCCGTTGGGGCTGTGGTATTCCTCGGCGAGCATGTCGATCTGGTCGATCGGCGTGCAGAAGCGGGAGTTCGGATGGGCCGCGGGCTTGCCGGCCTCCGGCGTCCAGGAGTTGCCCTGCCAGTCGGTGAGGTGGGCGGGTACTTCGTCGGTCATGCCTTCCCACCACACGCCGCCGTCGTCCGTCAGCGCAACGTTGGTGAAGATGCTGTTGCCCTTGGCAATGGCACGCATGGCGTTCGGGTTGGTGCCCCAGCCGGTGCCGGGAGCGACGCCGAACAGGCCGGCCTCAGGGTTGACGGCGCGGAGCTCGCCCTCCTTGCCGAAGCGCATCCAGGTGATGTCGTCCCCGAGGGTCTCCACCTTCCAGCCTTCGATGGTCGGATCCAGCAGGGCAAGGTTGGTCTTGCCGCAGGCGGAGGGGAAGGCTGCAGAGACGTAGTACGTCTTCTTTTCCGGCGAGGTCAGCTTGAGGATGAGCATGTGCTCGGCAAGCCAGCCCTCGTCGTGGGCCATGACCGAGGCGATGCGCAGCGCGTAGCACTTCTTGCCCAGCAGCGCGTTTCCGCCGTAGCCGGAGCCGAAGGACCAGATGGAGCGCTCCTCCGGGAAGTGCACGATCCATTTGTCCGGGTTGCAGGGCCACGGCACGTCGGCCTGGCCGGCCTCCAGCGGAGCGCCCAGCGAGTGCAGGGCCGGAACGAAGAACGCGTTGGTCTCGGTGATCCGGTTCAGGACGTCCGTGCCGATGCGGGCCATGATGCGCATGGAGGCGACGACGTAGGCGGAGTCTGTGATCTCAACGCCGAACTTGGGGTCCTCGGCATCGAGGTGGCCCATGACGAATGGGATGACGTACATGGTGCGGCCGCGCATGGAGCCGGAGAACAGCCCGCGCAGCTTCTCCTTCATCTCGGCCGGCGCCATCCAGTTGTTGGTGAAGCCTGCGTCGTGTTCCTTTTCGGAGCAGATGAACGTCTGCTCTTCCACGCGAGCCACGTCGGCGGGGTCGGAGAACGCAGCGAAAGAGTTCGGGAACAGCTCCGGGTTCAGCCTCTTCAGCGTGCCGGCAGCAACCAGTTCATCCGTCAGACGGGTGTTTTCTTCCTCAGACCCGTCGACCCAGTGAATCCGGTCCGGCTGGGTCAGCCCAGCGACCTCTTCAACCCACGCCAGCAGTCCGGCATGTGTGGTGGGTGCTTTCTCAAGCAGCGGCAATCGCGCCAGATGGCCCATTTCGGTTCCCTTCTTCGGGTTCGGTGGTGTGAGTAAATGCTATTTGCGGCTGAGTGGTCTAGATGTCCGGTCAGACATCGGACGTCTTCTATTTCTGAGACAAAAACCGCGGAAAACCAAGGGAAACGGTTTGCAATTTTTCTAAATTTGTGACGAAGGTCACGTAGACCGGTCTAGTAGCGGATATTACACGCTCCTCGATTTGGAACTACCGGCCTCCTCGCGTAAAGTTATTCGAGGTTCGGGGCGAGCGAAAAGTTCGCCGGAGTCGAAGATGCGCCCATAGCTCAGCTGGATAGAGCGTCTGTCTACGGAACAGAAGGTCAGGGGTTCGAATCCCTTTGGGCGCACAGAGAGAAGGCCCGCACCGGACGGTGCGGGCCTTCTGCGTTAAGCCTGCATCGCCGTCAGCGCCGCCCGCACCCCGCTTCACTCCCCTACTCCCCCACGGCGTCAGCAATGCGCCGGCGGACCCCCTCGAAGTGCCGGCCCAGCTCTTCAGCAGCCCGGCCCTTGTCCCCGGCAGCGACGGCGATATAGATGTTGCGGTGCAGGGCGGCCAGGGCCGGCAGATCTTCGCTGCCCGGTCCGATCTCCGCATGGATCTTCCGGTAGACCTTCCAGAAGACTTCCAGCAGGTTAAGCAGCAGTTCGTTGTTCAGGGGTGCAAAGAGCCTGCCGTGAAAATCAGAATCGGCCTCCACGAACGACTCGCCCCTGGCTGCAAGGTACTCCATGCGGACCACGGATTCTTCTACCGCAGCGAGCTGGTCGGCGGTCATCACGTCCATCGAACTTCCGATGAGCCCGGACTCCAGCGCATGGCGCACGTCCACAAGCTGCAGCGCCTCGAGCCCGTGGTGCCGCAGCGACAGCCTACCGCGGAAGATGAGCCCGTCGGCAAGCGCCTCGAAGTTGCTCGGCGCGACGAACATGCCGAACCCGTGCCGGACCTCGATGACGCCCAGGGCCTGGAGCACCTTGAGCGATTCCCGCAGCGTGTTCCTCCCCACGCCAAGGGCCACGCACAGCTCATTCTCGGTGGGCAGGGCGTCGCCGACTTCCAGTTCGCGGTCCAGGATCAGTTCCATGATGTCGGACTGGAGGGCCCGGAGACGGGTCTGGGCACTGAACCGGGCAGGCGGAACCATGTTTGCTGGCGGCATTGGCTCTCCTTCGCAGGCTAGATTCCTCACGCTATCGGATGTCCTGTGTCCAGCGACGGGGCAAGCCGCCATTGTTACGGGCGGCATTCAGAACACCGCCACCTCTCGCCTGGACACCGCCGTCCTTGCCGCAATTCACGGGTTTGGCCGGCGTAGGCTGTAGCCATGACGCCACAGGCCGCTGAGCGGGAAATCGATGTCATTGTGATCGGAGCCGGCGCCTCCGGTGAAAACGTCGCCGACCGGGTTGTACAGGGAGGCCTGACGGCGGTGCTGATCGAAGCGGAACTCGTGGGCGGCGAATGCTCGTATTGGGCCTGCATGCCGTCCAAGGCGCTGCTGCGCCCGGGTACCGCACTGCACGCGGCGCAGACAGTGCCGGGCGCAAGCGAAACCATTACCCAAACCCTGGATGCCGCCGCGGTTCTCAAGCGCCGGGACACGTTCGCCGCCAACTGGCAGGACGACAGCCAAGTGGAATGGGTGGACGGCGCAGGCATCGAGCTGATCCGGGGCAGGGCCCGGATTGCTGCCCCGCGGTCCGTCGAAGTAGCCGGACTGGACGGTAATTCCTATGCGCTCAGGGCTCGTCACGCCGTCGTACTTGCCAGTGGTTCCGCGCCGAACACACCGCCGGTCGAGGGCCTCGCCGACATCCCGTTCTGGGGCACACGCGAAGCCACCTCAGCCAGGGAGGTGCCCGGACGCCTTGCCGTCCTGGGCGGCGGCGTTTCCGGAACCGAGCTCGCCCAGGCCTTCGCGCGCCTGGGATCAGCCGTCACGCTCGTGGCCCGCAGCGGTCTGCTGGGCAGCGTGCCGGCAGAAGCAGCCCAGCTGGTGGCTGCGGGGCTCCGGGCTGACGGGGTGGAAATCCACCTCAATACCAAGACTGACAGCGTTCGCCAGAACGACGACGGTTCGCTCACCCTGTCGCTCGACGACGGCAGCACCGTGACGGCGGACAGGCTGCTGGTATCCACTGGGCGGCGGCCGGCGCTGGACGGACTCGGGCTGGAGAACGCCGGACTCACCGCCCGGGAGGGAAAGCCCCTCACACTCAGCACCGACTCAACCGGTCTGATCAGTGCCGCTGCCGGAAGCGACCAGGGCCCGTGGCTATACGCTGTCGGTGACGCGGCGGGCAAAGCCCTGCTCACCCACCTGGGAAAATACGAGGCCAGGGCCACCGGGGCAGCGATCGCCGCACGGGCAAAGGGAGAGCTGCAGGGCGCGCCCGAGCCATGGAGCCGCTATGCCCAGACCGCCGACGAGCATGCCGTTCCCTATGTGGTGTTCACCGACCCCGAGGTGGCGAGTGTCGGGCGCTCCCTCGAGCAGGCGCGGAAGGACGGCTACAACGTCTCGTCTGTGGAACTGCCGATCGCCGTCGCCGGCTCGTCCCTGCACGCGGACAACTACGAAGGCTGGGCACAGCTCGTCATTGACGAGGACAGCAAAGTCCTCCTGGGCGCCACCTTCGCAGGCCCCGACGTCGCGGAGATGCTGCACGCAGCGACCATCGCCGTTGTTGGCCAAGTGCCGCTGGACCGGCTCTGGCATGCAGTCCCCTCCTACCCCACCATCAGCGAGGTGTGGCTGCGGCTGCTGGAGAAATACGGACTCTGACACCGCTGTCACACGGACTGGCACGCAGACTGGTACTCCCACGCCGGCGTGTACGCGCGGCTGAACGCTGTGCAGCCCTTTACCTCAGGGATGATTAGTCCCATGAGCCAAATGGGTAGGAGCGGAAAGACAGCGGTCGGAGCTTTTTTTGCCGCCCTCGGCATGCTGGTGCTGACAGCCATCACGCTCGAGGAAGCCGTGCTGTTCACCTCCATCGGGCTCCTGGCTGTGGGCTATGTGGCTTCGGTGGCGGAAGCATTTGCCCGCCGGCGCCATCTGGCACTGATAGTCGGCGCGGCCGGGACGAGCCTCTTCATCGGATGCGGCATGGCGTTTCTGCGGATGTGGGGGCTGGCGTTCAATGAGAGTCCCTCCGCTCTCGGCGAAGCGGTGTCCACGACAGATTCGGACATCTACTTCTACCTGGCTGTTGCCGCGGGAACACTTACACTGCTGGTGCTGTTTGCTGCCGCGACGTGGCCCGCACGCCGCCGCCCGGCCCGCCCTTCTCCTGTCTCTGGGAGTCAGCGTCGCGGGGCACCGGCTTCTGCAACCCGGTCTTCTGCGGGCCGTACTTCTACAGCTCGGTCTTCTGCGGCGCGGTCTCCTGCCAGGGGGTCTGCTGCAGCAGCACGCCCCGCAGCACAGCAGCGGCCTGCTGCGCGGCAGACAGGAGCGCGGCCTGTTGCTCAGGCTCCGGGCGCCCAAGGGCAGCCTCCGCAGCGGCCTCCTGCACAGCGGCCTCAGCGGGCCCAACGGCCTCAGCGGAAGACGCCGTAGGCGTCCCATCCGTTGCCCACTTGGCGGCTTCCCGTGAACAGGCTCGTGCCGAGGCTGTAGTGGAACAGCCGGCCGTCAGTGGTTTTCGCGGTGAGGCCACGCGTGCCTGTGCCGAGGAAGCCAAACGAGGCGTGGGACTGGGAGATGACGTTCCAGCCGTTACCGACCTTCCGCGATCGCTCGGGCACGAATCGGCCGGCGCCGTCGGACCTGTAGAGCATGAGATCGCCTGTTGCTTTGGTGGCCAGCAGATCCTGCCGGCGGTCATTGTCGAAATCCGCCATGGTCAGCTTCATGCCCTGGAAGCCAAAACCGATGCGCTGGGCGGCACCCAGTGCCCCGCCGGCGGCGTTCGGGTAGTAGAACATTGTGCCGTCGGCGGCGGCTCCCACCACGCCCGGGTAGCGGTGGCCGTTGTGCCACTTGCCCACCGTGATGTTCATGCCCTGCCAGCCGGCGCTTCCCACAACGACGGGGCTGAGGAAACCTCCGGAGCCCCTGCCGCGATAGACCGTCAGCTTGCCGGTGTTCCACTGGGCCACAATGTCGTTGATTCCGTCCGCGTTCCAGTCCGCCACGAAGCCGGACTTAAGGCCGGTCCAGCCGGCGCCGATCTTCACGCGCGTGCCGAAGCCGCCCCGGCCGTTGGCGGGATAATTCCACAGGGCTCCGCTTGAATCGGCGGCGAGCACGTCGGCGCCGCTCTTGATGGTTGGGCGGAGCGAGAAGAATTGCTCCATCGTCGGAATACCGCGGACCTTCATGTCCGTGGCCAGCGCAACCCCTACATAACGGAGGTGCCACGGCTCGTACGTGTATCCCGTGATGTGGGTGTAGCCCTGGGGGTAACGGACAATGAACCCGTAGCGGTGCGCGTTCGCCGCTACCCAGCGGCCGCCCGGCGTGTCCCCGAAGCAAGCAGTCAGGCCGCAGCCTCCGCCCACGTTGCCGACATCCATGGCGAGGCCGGTCTGGTGCTCGCTGTGCCCGGGGCGGGCAGAGATCTGGTCAGCGTAGGCCTGGCCGTAGGTTTGAACGTAGTAGTTGTACAGGTCGCGCTGCGTGGCGTAGGACCGGTAGCCGCTGATTACTTCCAGCGAGTGCCCCGCAGCGCGCGCACCGGTAAACATCTGGTTCGCAGCGGCCGAAACACTTCTCCTGAGCAGGTGGCCGGTGCCGTTCCAATACACCAGATCCGACGGAACGAACTGCAGCGGGTTCAGGGGCCGGGACTTGTTCACCAGGACCCAGGCATGGGTCGGAGTGGTCACCACGCTCGTGGACAGCTGTTCACCGGCGGGGGCAGCCTGGGCAACCGGCGCGCCGGTCAGAAAGAGAGCCAGAACCACGACGGCGGCGGCGAACCCCCGGACGCCTGCCCGCCACCGCATCAAACCAGAATCAAGCATGGCGGGCCCTTCCCCACTAGACAACGCTAGGTTAAGAGTACCCGCGCACCCTCTAGTGTGCCCGGGGCACTTTGAAGTGGGTGATCCGTGCGTCCTGCCCGTCCAGCTCAGCCCAGGATTTGTTGGTCTCAAGGACGGTGAGTCCGCTGGTGGGAAAGCGGGTCGCGGCGTCCATGTAGGCGTCGTGATTCGAGTCCCGCGACGCCAGATGCATGGCCAGGTCCTGGACCCCCGGCATGTGCGAGATCACCATCAGCGTGGTCACGGTGTCCGGCACGTGGTTGATGACGGACAGCATGCGGAGCGCGGAGGCGCCGTAGAGCCCGTCCTCCAGTTTCGGCGTCGGCGCCTTGTCGCCCAGCTCGCTGCACACCCAGGTGCAGGTCTGGCGGGTGCGCAGAGCGCTCGAGCAAAGGATGAAGTCGGGGACGATGTTGTGCTTCAGCAGCCATTTGCCCGCCAACGGGGCCTCGCGGTGGCCGCGCTCTTCCAGCGGCCGGTCGTGGTCAGCCACCCCGCCCGGCCAGTCGGCCTTGGCATGGCGCATAATAACCAGCCGCTTCTTATGGTGAGCACTCATTGACCAAGCCTAACCAACCCAGGCCCAACGAGCCCCACAGCCGCGGAGGTCATTGCTCGTGAGTAGTCACGCACGAATGCGGTCTTTCGTGTAGTGCCGCATCGCCGACTGAGGAACGAAGGAGGTGTCTAAGGCACGGCGAAAGGCCGCATTCGGGCGGAGGGGACTAGATCGAGTATTCCGGAGCGGCCCAGACCACAACTTCGGGGTGCTCGTAGAAGCGGTAACCCTGGCCACGGACAGTCCGGACGGTGTTGGCCAGCCGGCCCAGCTTGGAGCGAAGGCGGCGGATGTGAACGTCGATGGTGCGCTCGTTCGGCACTTCTTCGGCATTGCGCCACAGGCCTTCGAGGAGCTCGTCGCGGCCCACGGTGCGCGTTCCGTTCTCTACAAGGTAGTTCAGCAGTTCGAACTCCTTGAACGTCAGGTTCAGCGATTCGCCGTCGAGGTGCACCTCACGCCGGGCAAGGTCAATCAGGACGCCGGAAGGGCGGGGATCCTGGGCAGGCTGGAGGCGCGTGGTTTCCGGGCGCTGCTGCCTGGTGTTGACGGTGGGGTCACCGAAGGTGGAGCGGACGACGTCGAGCGCCGATCCTGGAGCACTGGCCGGCGCCACTGCGACGGCTGCATAGCTTTCGGCGCCGGTGACGAGCGACTGGGCGTACGCCCGGATCTCCTGGGCGAGCTTGGCAATCGAAGTCCCTGCGGCTGCGGCAGTTTCCTCATCGATGCCCATGTAGAGGACGAAGCCGCGGGCAACGTTGTCGTTCTGCACGGGCCGGACGGCGGCGCCGGATCCGGGTGCAAGGACGGGGGTCGGGGCCGTGAGCGGGGCGGCTTCCTCGGTGGGGACAGCGCGCAGCTGGCCGTAGGAATTGGGGTTGTACCCCTGCGGCGCATAGCCGGGCCCAGGCGCAGGGGCGCTGTTGCCCTGGCTTCCGGGGAACGCCGGGCGGGCACCAAAGCCTTGGCGCAGTCCCTGCGCCTGGCCTGCCTTGTTGGCGTTACGGACGGAGATGTGGACGTATCCAGATGCAACTGACATGAATGCTTACCTCAATGTGAATGGCCGTCATCGCGGCTCGAATGCTTGGTTCCCCGCAATGGGTTCTGGGGAGGGCGCCCGACGCTGGGCTTGGGGGCGAATGCCTATAACTTCAGGGATGGGAAGTCAGGCGTGCATTCGACAACAGCGCATGTCGGCAGCAGCGGGTGTGCTGGTCCAATGGTCTGCGGCTGCAGGTGCTGTTGAGTCCTTGTTCACATTTGAAAGTGTGCAACGTAACAATGAGAACTAGCAAGTAACAAAGGGCGCATTCGTCCGCATCGTGAGACAAAACGCCGGTTTGTGCTTCAAATCACAATTTTGCGCGCCCCTACTTCTCCTTCGATTTTTCCAGACCGAACGTTCAGATAAGCATTTTTGGCGAATTTAACAAAAAGAAGCAGGCTTACAATCGTAGATTCTTCAACCCGAGCCCGGACGCCGAAATTCGGGGGCCATCATTTCACCGTTGTCCAGCTGTGACGCAAACAGAATGAAAAAATTTGGCCGATGCACGGTTACGGCTTTGGGGTCAAACGGCCGGCGCCTACGGCACGTGCCGGAACCTGCGAAAAATCCGGTGCCCGCAGTGCACTGTCACCAGGCTGGGTTCACAGCCGGTTCACAGGAACACCAAGGCGCCGGCTAGTCAGCTGATCGGAGAGTTGTCCTATGGCCCCTTCGCATTCCATGACCAACAACCTCCCCCAACTGAGCCACCCGGACGGCTCGCCGATACGCGCCCTCGTCGTCGACAATGAGCCCAGCCTCTCGGAGCTCATGAGCATGGGGCTGCGGATGGCAGGCTGGTCCGTAGCAGTGGCAGCGGATGGCCCGGAGGCGGTCAAGCTCGCGAAGGAATTCCGTCCGGACGTCCTGGTGCTGGACGTGATGCTTCCCGGTTTTGACGGCGTCGAACTGCTAGGGCCGAACTGGTGGTGGGTGACCTGGTCCTGAACCTGGACACCCGTGAAGTCGCCCGTGCAGGTGATGAGCTCCAGCTCACGGCCACTCAGTTCGAGCTGCTGCGTTACCTCATGGAGAACCCAAGCGCGTGGTGAGCAAAGCGCAGATCCTGGACCGTGTGTGGAACTATGACTTCGGTGGCCAGGCCAACATCGTCGAGCTCTACATCTTGTACCTCCGCAAGAAGGTGGATGCGGTCCACCCGCCCATGATCCACACGGTCCGCGGCGCGGGCTATGTGGCGACGAAAAGGTCGTGGCCACCGACCGCACGCGGCGACTCGAACTCCCCGGTCAACCAGTGACGGTTCGGGGCGACGCGTCACAACTGCACCAGGTTCTCGTCAACCTGCTCTCGAACGCGCGCAAACACACCGGCCCGGGGACCACCGTGGTCACGGGAGTGTCACGGTCGGCCGATGGGAGCGTAACCGTCACTGTTACCGACGACGGCGGAGGCATCCCCCGGAGTTCGTAGACCGGGTTTTCGCGCGCTTCGCCCGCGCAGACGTCTCCCGCGCGGTTCGCCTACTGTCCGGCGAGGGTGCGGCCGGTTCCGGTCCACTGGGGCCAGCGTCAGCCGAGGGAACCAGCGGGCTGGGGCTGTCGATCGTGCAGTCGATTGTCGAAGCCCATGGGGGTTCTGTGGACGTAACATGACGCCCCGGCCGCACCCGGTTCACAGCGTGTCTGCCCGCGAAAATCATCGCACAAGGCGACGCGCCGCACTCGTGATCTCCGTTACCTAAATGTGACTTAAGCGAAAGCCTCCTGTACGGTCGATATGGTGCGGCAACCACTAGGGCCGCATGTCCGGATTGACGCCCAGCTCTGCCGCTTCCCGGATTCCGCTAGACCAGGCAGAGGCGGGGGAACCAGAGTCCCGGGCTTTCCGCATCAGCCCTTGGGGTGAAGCCGGCACGTGAATTTTTTTCCGTGCGGCCGGATGACCTCATCCGAACCCGACAGCTAACTCCGCAGGTGTTGAGAGGCAATCAACCATGTCTGAATTCAAGGCACAGTCGCGCCCTGATAGCGCTTCCCAGCAGTCCAGCCGCAAAATGTCACGCCACCGCGCCGAGTCCGCACGCCCCACGTCCGCCTGGGGCCGGCTCACCGCGAACCTCCCGTCATTCGGCCGCCGCACGGCAGTGCTGGCCACCGCCTGCGCAGTCCTCGTCGGGGTCGGCGCCGCCGGGCAGGCGGCCGAGCAGGCCGCTCCCCAGGCGACCTCCGAGGCGGCTCCCGCCGCAGCCGACGCCGTTGAAACGCTCAGCTTCGACAAGACGCTGATTTCCGCTTTGCCGTCCCCGACGGCGGCCTCGGTTGCACCGCAGTCCGTCACCAAGCCTGCACCCAAGGCCACGCAGAAGGCCGCACCGGCCAAGGCTGCACCGGCCAAGGCTGCACCGGCGAAGGCCGCTCCCAAGCCGGCCGTGAAGGCCGCCCCCGCACCGAAGCCGGCTGCTGCTCCGGCAGCGAAGGTTGTGCCCGCGAAGGTCGCGCCCGTCAAGGCTGCCCCGGCCCGCAAGCCCGCAGCTCCTGTCGCTGTCAACGACCCCGCCGGCGCCCAGGCCTACGCCGCCGCCAAGCTGTCGTCCTACGGCTGGGCCCCGGACCAGATGCAGTGCCTGATGAAGCTCTGGACCAAAGAGTCCGAATGGCGCACCACCGCCACCAACCCCAGCAGCGGCGCCTACGGCATTGTGCAGTCCCTGCCCGCCGAGAAGATGGCGAGCTCCGGGGCCGACTACCGCACCAACTACCGCACCCAGATCAACTGGGGACTGGGCTACATCGAGGAGCGCTACGGTTCTCCCTGCCAGGCACTGAACTTCCACTACGCCAACAACTGGTACTAAACCGCCCACTGGCGGTGTCCACGAGGCCTGCCCGCATTTCTGCACCACTTTGAGTTCCCGAAGGGCCCCGGATCGGCATGATCCGGGGCCCTTTGGCGTCGCTGCACCACGCTGCAGAGGGGAAAGTGGTGCAGAAATGGGGTGAGGTTAGGCGGAGCCCTTAGAGGCTGAGGGAAATGACCCTGCGGCCGTCGCCGTCCGCCTCCACGGACGCCGCGACCGAGGAGTAGTCGGGAATGCGGAGCACGCCGTCGGGCACTTCGCCGGTGTTCGGACCCACGGCTATGGTGCGGATGCCTGCAGCCAGACCGGCCGCAATGCCGGCGGGGGCGTCCTCGAAAATCACGGCGTCCGCAGGTTCCACGCGCAGCAGTTCGGCGGCCCGCAGGTACCCTTCGGGGTGGGGCTTGCCCCGGGCGACAAGCTCTGCGGTGACGGCAGTGCCCGGCATGGCCAGTCCCGCTGCCTCCATCCTGATATCGGCGAGGATGCGGTCCGCGGACGTCACGAGCGCCACAGCGTCGGCAGGCAGGCTCCGCAACAGTTCAGCTGCACCAGGCAGTGCCACGATGCCCTCGGTGCGGACCCGCTCCATCGCGCCGAGCTCGGCGGTCAGTGCTACAACGTCCGCGCCGGTCGGGGCAAAACGCCGCACGGTATCCCCCGCCTGGACCCCGTGGGAAGTCCGGAGGATTTCGGCGATGTCCAGTCCGTAGCGTGCTGCAAATTCGCCCCAGACCTGCTCCACCACAGCAGTGGAATCGACCAGTGTGCCATCCATGTCAAAGAGGACAGCTCGGGCAGTCAGTGTGATCGTGGCGGATTCAGCGGGAAGGCTCATGGGGTCCATCCTGCCTCATCAGCACTGACTTCCGAGTTCGGTGACTTAGCCGTTCGGCCGGTGGGGGATGTACTGCACAGCCCATTTATTGCCGTCGGGGTCGGCGAAGTAGACGAAGTGGCCCCAGTCCTGGATGTCCACGTCACTGACGTCCACGCCGTTGGTTTTGAGCTGGTCGTGGGCGGCGTTGATGTCGCTGACCACCAGCTGGAGACTGGGGGCCGTGCCGGGAGGGGCATCGTTGAGGCCCTCCCCGATGGCGATCGAGCAGCCGGAACCGGGCGGTGTCAGCTGCACGAAGCGGAGTCCGTCCGTGGGTCGCTCGTCATAGTCGGCGTTGAAACCGACCTTGTTGACGTAGAAGTCCTTGGCGCGGTCCACGTCGGATACCGGGACGAAGACGAGTTCAAGTTTCCAGTCCATGCTGCACAGGCTAGCGGGGGCGCCCCCTGCGCGGGAAGACCCCTGCTGGATCCGGAAGATGCCCAGCGGGTGAGACGGGACTTAGTGGGCGATGCCGTACAGGCGGTCGCCGGCGTCACCCAGGCCAGGCACGATGTACGACTTCTCGTTCAGCTTTTCGTCGATGGACGCCAGCACGATGGTGACGTTCGCGTCGGAGAGTTCTTCCTCAAGTTTCGCCAGGCCTTCGGGAGCCGCCAGCAGGCAGATGCACGTCACGTCGGACGCTCCGCGCTTGAAGAGGAACTTGATGGCTTCGCGCAGGGTGCCGCCGGTGGCGAGCATCGGGTCCAGGACGAAGATCTGCCGGCCCGTGAGGTCCTCCGGCAGCCGCTCCGCGTAGGTGATGATGTCGAGGGTTTCCTCATCGCGTGCCATGCCCAGGAAGCCGACCTCGGCGGTGGGAACCAGCTTGGTCATGCCTTCGAGCATGCCCAGGCCCGCTCGGAGGATCGGAACGACCAGCGGGGTGGGCTTCGTGAAGGCGGTCCCCACGGTGGTGGCAACCGGGGTTTCGATGGTGACGGGCTCGGTGCGGACGTCCCGGGTGGCCTCATAGGCGAGGAGTGTTACGAGCTCCTCCGTCAGCTGGCGGAACCCGGGCGAGGACGTGTGCTTATCCCGCAGGACGGTGAGCTTGTGGGCGACCAGGGGATGATCCACGACGAGTGTGCGCATGCGTCAAAGCTATCACCCGGACAACGGCTCTCCGCCCCGGTTTCGGCTGCCCGTGGAACCCCCGCCAGAAGCCCCGCCGGGGGCCCCGCCAGAACCGCCGCCGCGCGGATCCCCTGCGGCACCCGGGCGATTCTGGACGCCGGACTCCTCGGCAGCAGGAACCTCCGCCCCGGAGTCACTGCCTTCCGGCGCTTCCTCAGGGGTGCTGTGTGCAGGATGCTCGAAGGTCGGTGCCGGGCCGGCGTGCTCACGCCGGCGGATCACGTGGAACAGCCGGTGGGCGAGGATGACAATGCCTACCCAGGCCAGTCCCAGCAGCCAGGCCGCCATGACGTCGGTCAGCCAGTGGTGCCCAAGGAACACCCTGCTCAGGCCCATGGCAATGATGAACAGCGTGCCAACGGTGATAACGGCGGCCCTGACCCAGGTTCTGTCCATCTGCAGGCACACCAGGTACACCACAACACCGATTACCACTGTCGTGTTGAGGGTGTGGCCGCTGGGGAACGAGGGCGAGAACTCGAAAGGCGGAACGGCGTCCAGGTGGTCGGGACGTACCCGGCCCATCAGGGTCTTGCCCACGCCTGTTGCGGTGACTGACACCGCCGCCGCGCCGCCAACAAGAATGAGGGGGCGCCAACTGCGGCTGACATAGGTCAGCCAGGCGACGAGGATGCTCGCCAAAATCGGCATGCCGATGCCGCCGCCAATGTTGGTGAACGCTGTAACTGCGGCATCCGTGCCGGGATTTCGGTACTGTTTGGCCAATTCAAGGGCAGGCCGGTCCAGGCCTGAAACCCCGTCCCTTGCCACGACATCCTGGTAGACCTCCGCCCCGAGCAGCGCCAGCGTGATCACCAGGAAGCCGCCCACAATGAGCGTGATCCACAAAGCGGCGTACGGGCCCAGCCACCGGCCAAATCGATCTGTCAGGGATTTCATGATCTCTCCCGGCGAGGTGGTGTCCGAAGCTAAGTACCCTTCGAAACTATCATTGAGCCATGGGCCCGGCAGATCCGCAACACCTCGCATGGATGGAACTTGCGCTCGAAGAAGCCCGGCGGGCACTGGCCTCTGAGGATGTGCCCATCGGCGCCGTCGTCATCGGCCCGGACGGCGCCGTCCTGGCTTCGGGGCGCAATGAGCGGGAGGCGCTGGGGGACCCTACCGCCCATGCCGAAGTAGTGGCCATCCGGGAGGCGGCAGCTAGGCTTCGCGAGCGCTCTAAGCTCCAGGGCGGCCGGGGTGACGGCTGGCGGCTCGAGGACTGCACCCTGGTGGTGACTCTGGAACCCTGCGCCATGTGTGCCGGTGCGATCGTGCTGGCGCGGATTCACCGCGTGGTATTCGGCGCCTGGGATGAAAAGGCGGGAGCTGCCGGATCGGTGTTCGACATCCTCCGCGAGCGCCGGCTCAACCACTGGGTGGAGGTGTACGCGGGCGTACAGGAGGAGGAATGCGGCGCGGTGCTGCGGGAGTTCTTCGCCGCCCACCGCAGGACCGAACCCGCACGCATCCAGGGGGCTGCAGGTGACCCTCACGGGGCGTGAGGGCCGGCCCGTCTAGAGGGCGACTTGACTACCGTGCTTCGCGCTACCGTGCTTCGCGGCTGATGATGTCCAGGACGCCGCGGGCGGTTGCGTCCCAGCCGGGCAGCCGTTCTCTTCCGGCGAGCGCCGCGCGGCGCCACGTCGCCTGCAGTTCAGCTGATGCAAGCCAGTCGCGGAGTACAGCGGCGAGCGGGGCGGGATCTGAATCGAGGACGACGACGGCCCCCGGCAGTGCGGTCTCGTCGCCTCCCACGGCCCCGAGGCTAAGGGCCTCCACCGCGCCGGTGCCGGACCGGACCACCACCGGAAGGCCGTGCGCCAGCGACTCGGTGACGGCCATGCCGAAGGCTTCCACCTTGGAAACAAGCAGGCTGAGGTCGGCAGCATGCCATTCTTTTTCCAGCGCCTGGCCTGTCACTTCCCCTGCCAGCCGTACCCTGTCCTCCAGCCGGAGCTCCTTCCACGCCGCCCGGACAGCCCCGGCGTACTCCGGGTCCGCTTCCCCGGAACCGACGAGGGCGGCCGTCCATGGCAGGTCCTTCACCAGCGCCAGGGCACGCAGGAGCGTCAGCTGATCCTTGTTGGGGAGCAAAGCCGCCACGGAAATCAAGTGGCGGGGATCCGATCCTGCTGCCGGCTCCGCAGGTTCTGTTCCCGGCAGAGCGACATGCACCCGGGTCGCGCCATGGCGCTGGGTGATCTCGGCCGCCACAGAACTGCTGGTGCAAATCACTCCTGCCGCGGCGCGGAGGGACCGGATTTCCAACTCCGGGTGGTCAAGCAGCGGCATGTGGAGCAGGATCCACGGCCGCTGGCCGCCGGCCGCCGCTGCTTCCTCCAGCGCCTCGGGCGCGCCGGAGGCGACGAGCCCGTCCACAATCGTGACCGTTCCGGCGTCGGAAGCTCCGCCGGAATCTGTGCCCGGGCCGGCGGGACCTGGCCCCAGCAGCCCGGCCAGCCGCCGTCGGTCCTCCGTGGCGGCGACCGGCCACTCACCGTCCACCGGCTCGATGGCCACGCTGACTCCCAGCTGCGAGAGGCCACCCATCAGGGCTGCGTTGTAGACGTTGCCGCCGGAGTTGTGCTGGATGTTGCCGGGAACGAGGAGGCGGACGGCTGCAGGCCGGGGTTGCATCAGGACACTTGGGACAGGTCGAGGGCGTAGGTGGCCCAGGCGTCCGGGTTCTCCCGCAGTGTGACGTCCAGGCCGGACAGCTCGCGGCCGTCCTTGTCGGTCCGCAGCTGCTCCGCCACCGCCTCGGCGATGTACTGTGCCAGGACTTCGGTGGTGGTCAGTTTGGCGGCGAAGTCCGGGTGCTCGTCCAAATTGCGGTAGTTGAGCCCGGCGAGCACCTCTTCGAGGATGCCGCCGGCGGCGCCGATGTCCAGGACGATGGCGTCGTCGTTGAGTGCACGACGGCGGAAGGTCACCTCTGCCACGAAGGTCGCCCCGTGCAGGGCCTGGGCCGGCCCGAAAGCCTCCCGGGGAAGGCTGTGGGCGATCATGAAGTGGCGGCGGACGGTCAGGCTGAACACTGGTTACCTCGTGGTTTCTGTTGTTGGGTATTCGATGACGTGGCACAGCGCCGGCAAGGTCCCGTCCGACAGCCGCTGGACGACGTCAGGCAGTTCGTTGAAGGCCGAAGTGCCAGTGAGGAAAGCGTCGTAGACCGGGTCCTTCAGCAGCGCCACGGCGGTTTCGAGGCGGTCGGCGTGGGTGCGGCGGTGGCGCCGTGCCCGTGCCACTTCGCCCACCTGGCTCGCACGGATGGAGAGCCGGCGGGCGTGGAAGTCCTCCCCCAAAGGCAGCGTCACCCTCCGGTCGGCGTACCAGGACATCTCGATGATCTCGCCCTCGTCGCCGACGAGTTTCAGGCTGCGCTCCAGGCCCCCTTCGGACGCCGAGCAGTGGAACACGATGTCGCAGTCAGGGAGGGCGTCATCCGGATGGGCGAAGTCCACGCCGAGGGCATCGGCGAGGTCCTTGCGGGCAGGGTCCACGTCCACGAGCTGCAGCCGCGCCAGCGGGAAAGTGCGCAGCAGCGTGGCCACCATCCCGCCCACCAGGCCCGCGCCGATCACCGCGATCCGGTCACCGAGCCTCGGCCCCGCCTCCCACAGCGCGTTCACGGCTGTTTCAACGGTCCCGGTGAGCACCGCCCGGCGGGGAGGGACGCCGTCGGGGATCCGGGTCAGCGCAGAAACCGGCACAATGTACCGGTCCTGGTGCGGATGCAGGCAAAAGACGGCCTGGCCGGGCCAGTCCCCCGGCCCCTCCTCCACGATTCCCACGGAGAGATAGCCGAACTTCACGGGGGCGGGGAAAGAGCCCACCTGGTACGGGGCACGCATCCGGTCGGCGATACACGACGGAACTGCGGCACGGTGCACCACGAGTTCGGTGCCCTTGCTGATGCCTGAATACAGGGAGCGGACGAGCGCCTCATCAGGGCCGGGGCGCTCGAGCTCCTCGGTGCGGATCTCGCCCTGGTGGGGGCCGGTGGTCCAATACGCGGTGGCTTCTGCATGCTGCTGGGAAGTAGTCATCTTGCTTATGAATCTAGTGCCCGGCCGCCCGCAGACGAAAGAGGATTCACTGCGCGGCCCCTCCTCCCGGGTACGAACGCCCGGTTTCCGCTGATTCGCAGGGGACGTTTTGGGGTTGGGCGCCATGCTCCGGTACCCTATTGAGGTTGGTGACGTGTCCGAGCGGCCGAAGGTGCAACACTCGAAATGTTGTTTGGTGTAAAAGCCAACGTGGGTTCAAATCCCACCGTCACCGCCAATTAGCGAAAGCTCCGGTTCCCTTGTAACAGGGGGACCGGAGCTTTTTTGCTTCGTCGGAAGAGAAGCCGCGGTAACGCATCAGTAATGCGGCAAGGATCTGCTGCTGCTCCAATTACGTCCTACGTGAAAATGTCCGCCACGTACCTACCGTGCGTGCGCTCAACCTCATCCATCCACGCGTCGGCGTCCTCCGCCGTCGCGCCGGTGGCCTCCTGGTAGATTCGCTCGCAGGTCTCGCGGACCTCCGGCGCCATGTTCTTGCCATCGCCGCAGACGTACACCGTGGCACCCTGTTTCACCAGCTCCTTCACGTCGTCCCGGTCCGCCCAGAGCCGGTGCTGCACGTACTTCTGGCCGTCAGACGGCGCCTTGGAAAAGACCGGCCGCAGGTCCAGGTTGGCCTGCTCCGCCCAGGACGCCAGCTCCGCCGCGTAGAGGAAGTCGGTGTCCGGCGCCCGGCAGCCGAAGAACAGCAGTGACGGCGCAGGCCTGATCCCCTCGGCCTGGGCGCGGAGCGCCCGGTCCTGCACGAAGCCGCGGAACGGCGCCAGCCCTGTGCCGGCGCACACCATGATGACCGGCATGGCCAGTGACTCCGGCGGGTGGAAGGCCGCGTTCGACGGCCGCACGGTCACCGCCACCCGCGACCCCGGCCGCGCCTGGGCCAGGTACGTGGACGCCGCCCCTTCGAAGGTGCCGCGGCCGGACCACGCCGGGGCCTGGATGACGGCGAACGTCAGGGTCGCGTGGTCGGGGCTCCACAGCGGGGACGACGAGATCGAATACCGCCGCGGGGTCAGCTGGGTGAGCAACTGCAGGAACGTCGTGAACGGCAGCTGGCATGACTGGTACATCTCCAGCAGGTCCAGCAGCGAAACCCGCTTATCCACGATCTCCGCCGCATGCCGCTCCCGGTCCTGCGCCAGCGCCTCCAGCTCCGCGCGCTCCGCCGGGTCCGCCGCCACCTCGGCCAGTTGCTCGATCTGGGGCCGGGTGGCCGGGACCGCGAGTTCCACGTAGCTGCTCAGCAGCTCGCCCACGGCCACCGGCGTGCCGGTGGGCAGGAACGTGTCCCCGTGCTCCATGCCCAGCACCACGTGGGAGTCGTAGTCCAGGCCGAGTCGGCTGAGGGCCCGCTGCACCAGGTCGCTCGGGTTGAGCGGCAGCACCGCCAGGTAGTCGCCGGTCCGGTAGCTCATGCCCTCCGGCAGCGCGATTTCCACGTGCCGCTTGGAGCGGGCGTTGGGTTTGGAGAGGTCCACCAGCTCACGGTTCACGACAACGGTCCCCACCGCCAGCTCGTTCTGCCGCAGCAGCGTGTCCCGCACATTGCCCACGAACTGGACCTGCAGCTGCGGATCCCCGGCCGGGGCGATGGTTTTCTGCCCGAGGGCGCCGTCCACAGCCCGCCAGAACCCCGCGTACCATTCCTCGAAATCGCCGAAGAAATCGCCCCGGGCGTTGGCCTCGCCACGCTCGTAGACCCGCTCGGCGCCGGCTGCCTCGAGCCGGGAATCGATGGCCTTTGGCACCTCCTGGTAGGTCCTTGCCCAGTCCCGGTTGCCGTTGCCGAACACCGTGTACCGCACCCCGGTGAGGGTGCCCGGCTGCAGGCCCTCGGTCCAGGTCATGAAGCGCTTGGCGTTGTCCGGCGGCATCCCCTCATAGGAGGAAGCAACGACGGCGACCAGCCCCACAGTGGGTAACCCGCCGGCCGCCTCGTCCAGCGAGGCGATGGTGGGGCTGTAGCCACGCCGTCCGGCGTCGTTCGCTATGCGCTGCGCAAAGTCACGGGACGTGCCCGCGTTCGACCCGTACAGCACGCGCACCGGAACGCCGTTGGCGGCTACGGCGGCCGACGCTACCGCCGTTTTTTCCTGTCCTCGGTTTTCTTGTCCGACGGTGGCACTCACCGCCGCGCCGATCCGGACGTCCCGCCGTCGGACGTGTATGTAAAGCCCTTCCGGCTTCATGGTGAGGGTGTGCTTGATGTGCAGCTCGTAGCTGGGGTCCGCGGGCGTGATGTCGAAGCGCTGTAGTGCCTTGGCCAGGAAGAGCATGGCCTCCTGCAGGGCAAACCCGCGGCCGATGCAGGATCGCTGGCCGTTGCCGAACGGCTTCCACGCGTTGGGCGGGATGGACTCCACGCGTTCGGGGGAGAACCTGTCCGGGTTGAAGAGCTCGGCGTCCTCGCCCCACGCCGCCTTGTCCCGGTGCAGCTGCGGAATCAGGACCATCAGGGGCTGGCTCTTGGCGACCTCATACCTGCCGCCGATCACCGTGTCCTCGTAGGCTGCCACATTGAACGCGGGGGCGGTGGGCCAGAGCCGGAGCGTCTCCTTGAGGATCTGGTCCAGGCACCCCAGCCTGGGCAGGTGCTCGAACCTTGCAGCTTCCGTTCCAAGGACCTCGTCCACGAGGGCCCGGGCCTTCTTCATGACCTCCGGATGCCGCAGCAGCTCATACATGGCGAAGGTGAGCAGGCCGCTGGTGGTCTCGTGCCCGGCCACCAGGAAGGTGACCATCTGCTTCTTGACGTTGTCCTCGGGCAGGCGCTCGCCGGTCACCGGATCCGCCGCGTTCAGCATGGTGTCCAAGATGTCCTCGCTGCCCTCCGGACTCGGGTTGCGGCGCCGGTCGCTGATGAGCTGCTCGGCCACCTCGAGCATCAACGCGTTGTCCTCCTCGAGCTGGTGCCGCTTGCGGATCATGAGCTTGTTCTGCACCGGCAGGCGGGTGGACCTGTCCCTTGACTCCATGAGGGCGCGGACCATGGCCCCGATGAAGGGGTGCATCTCGTCCCGGTAGAGGCTGTTGAACCGGTAGCTGAACGAGCACAGGGCAATGGTGTCCAAGGTCAGCCGGGTGGTGTTGTCCGCGACGTCGATCCGCGCGGTGGGGCCGAGCCGCTCCCACTTGAGCAGTAGCTGCTCCACGATGTCGTCCATGCCGGCGAACATCCTGGTCAATGCCTTCGGTCCGAACGCCGGCATCAGGATGCGGTGCGCCTTCTGCCAATTGGGCTCCTCGGTTTCCGCGGTGAACAGGCCGTCGCCGACGAAGTCGCGGACCTCGCGGAGGGAGACGCCGAGCACCTTGCCGAAGCGGGACTCGTCGCAGACCTCGTTGACGAGCTCCTGAGAGGAGAGTGCCACCATACTGCGGTTGAACACCTGAATGCGGACGATGGGGCCATACTCTTCGGCCACTTCGACCAGGCCCAGGATTCCCTTGGATGAGTCGATATCGGGCAGGTTGCCGACTAGGGGCTTGGGCGGTGGCTGTGGGATGGGGGTGATGCCGCTTCTGCTTGTAGCTTGCGCGCTGTGGGTCGGGTTGCTTTGGGCGCTGTGGGTGGGGTTGCTGTGGTTGCCGGGATTGCTGGGCGAAGGCATGGGGCCCTCCTAGGCGGTCTTCGTCGACACTTGTCTGCGCTGGATTTCTTGGTTTCTGTTGCCGGGAGGGGCGCCGGTGCTTGCTGCTTTTTGCTGGTGCTTTTTGCCGGGGCTGGCCGGGCGTCACGGGCCGGGCTCGACCTAGGATACTCCCGTTGGATGCCGGCGACTACGGGTTTTTTCTTGCGCCGGTGCCAGGGTGCCTGGGACCAACGTATCTGTATCGCCAGTGGAAATAGGCCTCCACGCGGCGGTTGACGCCAGGGAACCTGGAGGACCTGGCCGAGGCGTCGCCCAGCCATGCCGTAGGTGAGAGCCGGCCGCAACCGGAAGGAGAGCCTGCGTTTCTGGTGGCGGTGCGCGGTCAACGGCGAATCTATTGCTCCAGGGTTTGGGGTGGTTGGTAGCTTGCCCCTGAGGACGTTCCTGTCGAGGTCATCGCAGCTGTATTGGGGCCCAGTAGCCGAATAAGCCGGTCCGTTCCCTAGTACGCCCCAGGATAAAAACCCAGACGGATATTGTAGAAGTCCGGTGGCACATTCCTGCCCTTGACTCCGAAGATCCCCGGGCTGGACGACGCGGGACTGAACCCCTTAGGCCATGGCCCATACGCCCGGCCGCCGCGCGGCCCACGGCCGCACTGTCTCCACGGCCGCACCGACTTTGAACACTGTGGCGTCGTCGTACGGGTGCCCGACGATCTGCACACCCGTCGGGATGCCGCAGTCTGCCATGCCGCTGGGAACGGCCAGTACCGGGCAGCGGTTGGCGATGTTGAACGGCGCCGTCATGTGCCCTTGCCAGTAATGCTCGAGCTCTTGCCCCCCGGCATCGATTCCATCAAGGTACATGCCGTCCGCATCCAGTGCGGCAACGGCGGACGCGGGACAGATCAGGGCGTCGAACCCCGCCATGGCGGCCGCCAGCTCAGCCTGAAGGCGGGTTTCGGCCCGGATGCCGTCCACGAACCGGTTCTCTTCCGCCGCCCGCCGGGCATCCGCCATGAAACGGCGGGTGTATGGAGCAAGGAGTTCCGTTGAGCCCTCAGTATCGTCCTCCATGGCCGGTCCCAACAGGTAGCCGAAGTGAGTGAACATGGTGCGGCTGATGGACGTTGTGGTCCACGGGAGTTCGATCTCCTGCACAACGGCCCCTGCGTCCCGCAACGCCGCAGCAACCGCATGGGTATTTGCCTCGACGTCCGGCGCTACCGGATAGTTCCCGAGCCGGATGCACAACGCAATCTTCATCCCGGTGACGGCAGTCCCCGCGACGGAAGCCACGCCGTCGTGCTTCTCCAGTCCCGGCGGCGGCCATAGCCCGGGCGAGTCCGCGAGCGAGGTGTGGTCCCCGGGGTGCCGGCCCGCCATGACGCCAGCCAGCAACGCTGTGTCCGCAACGGTCCGGGCCATTGGCCCGTCGCCGCGGTAGTGGTCGGCAGAGAGCGGCGCCATGCCGGGGATCCGCCCGTATGGCGCCTTGTAGCCGACGGTTCCAGTGAACGACGCCGGCAGCCGGGTTGAGCCGGCGATGTCAGAGGCGGTGGCCAGCGGGGCCAGCCCGGCTGCCAAGGCAGCCCCGGAACCGCCCGAGGAGCCACCAGGTGAAAACTCCAGGTTCCACGGGTTCCGGGTGACTCCCCACAGCGGACTGTGCGTGACGGTCGCGCAGCTGTATTCGGGCGTGGTCGTACGGGCGTGGACGATGCCGCCCGCACTGCGGATCCGATCAATGACCGGATGATCCTCTGAAGCGAGCTCGTCCTTCCTGGCTACGAGCCCCTGCGAGAGGGTCCGGCCCTTGAGCCCGTGCTTTTCCTTGGCGGCGACAGGCAAGCCCAGCAGCGGCGCGAGGTCCCTGCCACGGGCGTATTTGGCGGCAGCCTGCCGGGCTGCGGGCAGCGCTTCCTCGAAGAGCGTTTCCGTCAGGGCGTTGATCTCCCCGTTGACGGCTTCCGTCCGCGCGATCACCGCTTCCATCAGTTCCACCGGGGAGAGCTCCCTGGTGCGGAAGAGCCGCAATGCCGTGGCGGCGTCGAGGTAGTGCAGCTCCGTCATGCCAGGGCCCCGCCGACGAGCTCGCGGGCCACGCCGGTGAGCATGTCCACACCCGCCACCATGTCTGCGTCGGTGGTGAATTCCCGCTCGCAATGCGAGACGCCGTCCACGCTGGGGATGAACAGCATGACAGAAGGCGCCACCGTGTTCATCGCAACGGAGTCGTGGCCCGCCATGGTCTGGATTCGCCGGGCGGTGAGTCCCAGGTTGGCTGCGACCTTGTCGGCCAGTTCCAGCCCGGCCTCGGGAAAGCGGCGGATGGGCCGAATGTCGAAGTCCTTCACGTTGACCTTGATGTCGTGCTCGCGGGCCAGCACATCGATCTTGTCCAGCAGGGTGGCCCGGGCGGCCTTGACGATCTCCGGGTCGCCCGAGCGGAGGTCCGCGACAAGGTGCACCCTGCGTGCCACCACTATCGGGGAGTTCGGCTCCAGGGTCAGCTGGCCCACGGAGGAGACCAGGGCCTCGTCCTCGAAGTCGCCGGTGACGTCGTGCACCATCAGGATGATCTTGGACGCCGCCACCAGGGCGTCATGCCTGTCCGCCATGGCGGTGGCGCCCGTGTGGGACTGCTCCCCCAGCACTTCAATGTCGAGCTTCTGCGTGTACCAGCTGCTGTCCACGAGGCCGATGTTGATGCCTTCCCGCTCCAGGATCCGGCCCTGCTCAATGTGGATCTCCGCATAACCCGCCACGTCCGGGCCCTCGGCCGCACCCAGGTATCCAATGCCGTCAAGCGCTTCGCGGACGGTGACCCCCTGCAGGTCCCGGACGTCGAGCATCCGCTCCCGCTCCAGCAGGCCGGCGAAGACCGAACTTCCCATGATGCTCGGGGCGAACCGTCCGCCCTCCTCGTTGAACCAGTTCACCACCGCAAGGTTGAAGCGGGGCGTTGCACCGCCCTCCGCAACTTCGGCAGCCAGCCGGCGTGCCGCGTGCAGGGCGGCGATCACGCCGTAGGCGCCGTCGAAACGGCCGCCCAGCGGCTGGCTGTCAAGATGCGATCCGATCAGCACATACGGTGCACCCGGAGTCCACTCCAGCAGCCCAAACATGTTGCCAATACCGTCCACCCGAAGTTCCCACCCGGCGTCGTCCACCCAGGCGGCAAACCAGTCGCGCGTCTGCGCGTCCTCAGCCGTGGCCGCCTGGCGGTCAACGCCGTGGTTAGGCGTGGCCCCGATGGTGGCCACATGGTGAAAATCGGAAAGGAATGCTGCTGAATTCATGGGAAGTCCTTTGTGTATTGCTGTGAAGAGGGCGGGCGGCGGGCTTAGCCCATGCGTCCGCGGGTCTCGGGCACCTTGGTGAACAGCACCAGGAGAAGTACGACGGCGGCAGCCGCCGCCATGTAAAAGCCCGGCGCGTGCGGCACACCGGTTCCTCCCACGAGGGCGGTGCCGATGAACGGTGCGGTGCCGCCGAAGAGGGCGTAGGCGCCGTTGTAGCTGATGGCCGCTGACGTGAAGCGGGTGCGGGTGGTGAATATCTCGACGAAGAAGGTGTAGCAGCCGCCGCCGTAGATGCAGAGCGCCACCACGAAGAGGGACTGTCCCAGCAGTGCCAGTGGCAGGCTTCCGCTGGTGACCAGCATGAAGCTCGGCACGGACAGCACGGCGAGGGCGAGGGAGCCGGCAATGAGCATCGGCTTACGACCGAAGCGGTCCCCGAGGCGTCCGCCTATCGGAAGGAGGATGGCGTAGAGGGCCAGTGCTGCGGCGTTCACCATGAGCGACTGTTCGCGGCTGAGGTGGCCCGTGGTCTGCACGTAGGAGACGAAGTAGGCCGAGAGGAAGTAGAAACCCATCGCGGTGAGGCCCATGACGAAGATGACCTGCACCATGCGGAGGCGGTTCTCCCGGAAGGCCTCGCGGACGGGACTGAACTCTTTGGTTCGTGCAGCCTTGGCTTCGTTGAACGCATCGCTTTCAACGGTGCGGCTTCGGATCCAGACTCCGAAGAGTGCCAGCGGCAACGCGAGCAGGAACGGCAGGCGCCATCCCCACGCCATGAAGGCTTCGTTGGGCATCGACTGGCTGAGGACGAGGATCATGGTCCCGGCAACGACGGAGGGCAGGGCGGTAGCTGCGATGGTGATGTTGAGCCAGAAACCGCGGCGGTTGACCGGGGCATGCTCGAAAACGAAGGATGGCGCGCCCACAGATTCACCGCCAGCCGAAAAGCCCTGGATGAGGCGGCAGAGCACTAGCAGGGCCGGCGCCCAGGCACCGATTTGGCTGTAAGTGGGCAGGATTCCCATCAGGGCGGTTGCGCCGCCTATCGCAATCAGCGTAATGGTCAGGACACGGCGCCGGCCGATCCTGTCGCCGAGAGCGCCGAAGAACAGGCCGCCGATGGGCCGGACAACAAACGCGACACCGAAGGTTGCGAACGTAGCGAGCATGGCCGCGACCGGGTTGCTGCCAGGGAAGAAGAGCTGCGAGAAGACCACCGCCGTGAGGCCGTAGAGGGTGAAGTCGTAGAACTCGATGAACTGGCCGATGCTGCCGCCGGCGAGGACCCGCTTCTGCATTTTGCTGGTGCCAACGCCTCCGGAGCGGGTCGCGGTTCCGGCGTCGGCGGAGTTCCTGGAGGAAGCATTGAGGCCCGGCTCTGGCTGGTTCTTGATGTCATTGATGGTCATGAGAGCCACGCTAGGTTCGCGGTGTTTCCGGTTTCCGGTGCCGTGTTACGGGCGTTTGAAGAATTTTTGGTGCGCGTTGCCGCGCTGTTGCTGCGATCCACTGGTTCGGACATACGTCCGACACATTGCGCGTGATTCGGAACCATTGAATCTCCTTTGATCAACATGGTCTGCTCGCTTCGGGGTTCCGGCATAGGCCGGAGTTGCGGGCTTTGGGCCGCCGGGGATCCCCAGATCCCGCCGCGTAGCATCAACTCTCTGTGATCCGGTTCACATCTGTCCAATTGATTGTTTTTGAAGAATCGATCGATATTGTCAATGCCTGGTCGTGTTTCCTGATACAGCTTGGGACGTCCCGGTCAGTTGCGGGACGCCCCGTAGAGGCGGAGGCACGTTTCCTCGAAGGCGAGGGCCCGGCGCGTGGGCTGCACACCCTCGGGGCGGACCAACATGACGTCGATCGGCGGGAAATTATCCGTCAGTGTCAACGCCACCACGCTGGCGCCGGAATAGGTCATGTCACTGTGGAGCCGCTGGTTCAGCATCGCGTAACCGTGCCCCTTTGCCACAAACGAGCGGACAGTTTCATACCCAGCGAACCGGTGACGGACGTTCGGCACCAGGCCAGCCAGGGCGTAGAGCTGCTCGTAGTACTCCCGGCTGTGCGGCAGGTCCAGCACGACGGCGGGTTCGCCGTCGAGATCCTTCAGTGCGATGGTCCGGTCCGGGCGGGCTGCCGCCGGATGCTCAGCATGCACCAGCACGTGCGGCGGGATGCGCTCCAGCACTTTGTAGGTGAAACCGCGGCCCAGCCCGAGGCCGTATGTAAGGGCGACGTCGCACTGCCCTTCGAGCAGGGCGGTTTGCAGGCTGGCCAGGTCTGCTTCCAGGAAGGAAACCGCCACGCCCGGGTGCTGCACCTCGAACGTCTGCAGGATCGCTGGAAGCCTGAAGGGTGCCAGCGGAGCAAACACGCCTACTTTGAGCTCACCCACCAGGTTGGCCGCCAGGCCGCGGGCTGATTCGTAGAGCGAATCAGCCTGCTCCAGCAGCACCTTGATTTCCTGGGCCAGCTGCCGGCCAGAGGATGTGAGACGCAGGCCACGGGTCTGGAGCCGCACGAACAGCTGCGTGGACAGGCTGGCTTCAAGCTGGGCAATCGCTGTGGAGAGTGTGGACTGAGTCACCAGCAACCGCTCGGCAGCCGCGGTCATGTTCTGGAGTTCCGCTACCACCGCGAAATACCGCAGCTGGGTCAGGGTAAAGGGCTTGGCCATCCATTAATGGTCGCACCCTACGCCACGAGTCGCGTCCGAAGGAGTTTTCGTCCACTTGCGCAAAAGCGGCCTAGAAGCGGCGTCATGCGGACGTCTTGCGGACGTCTTGCCCCGGCGCTACATCGCGTCCGGCCGGTGATCCCCCTTGTGTCCGCGCAGATTCTCCTGCACCTTGCCGAACAGGTCCTTGATGGTGGTTTCGGTGTTCGTCAGCATGTCCGGCTGCAGATATACGAGCTGCGTCGGGGACAAGGTGTAGCTGGTCTGTAGCCCTGCGGTGCTGTCCACTCCCTCCAGGGCGATGGTCACTCCGGTGTCCTTGCGGAAGATGGCGCCGATCCGGCCGAACACCAGGGTGGCGTCGTCGGGCTGGAAGCTGACCGTCAATCCGACATGCGTCCTGTTGAGGTCGGTGGCCGCTACAGCTTTCTCGTTGCCGGTTCCTGCGTAATTCATGACTACTCCTAGGTCTAAAGAGCCACGTACTTCAGCAGTCTATGGCGGCGAGTCAGGCCAGTACAGGCGTCCGCAGACCTTGAGGGCAGCTGCGGGCAGCATGCCCAGACGCACACTCAAGGCACCATTGAGCGAGCGGGCTGACCGCGCTTGAATAGAGCCGGACCGGCAACCTCAGGAGGCACCCGTGAGCAGCAGCACCGACTACGAGTTCCGGACTGTGTGGCGGGTGGCCGGTACTCCCGAGGAGGTCGTAGCCGTCCTCGGGGACGCCTCCAGGCTTCCGGAATGGTGGCCGTCCGTCTACCTTTCCGTGGAGCCCATCCATCAGGGGCGGGACGACGGCGTCGGAGGAATGGCCAGACTGCACACCAAAGGCTGGCTGCCCTACACGCTGGGGTGGACACTGACAGTTACCTCGCCCCTCACCAGCAGCGGCTTCAGCATCCGGGCCACCGGGGATCTCAACGGCACAGGCCACTGGACTTTCGAGCAGGACGGGCCGGAAACCGCCATTACCTACGACTGGCAGGTCAGTGCAGCCAAGCCCCTGCTCCGGCGCCTGGGCTGGCTCCTGAAACCCGTCTTCTCCGCCAACCACCGGTGGGCGATGGAACGGGGCCAGGAAAGCCTCGCCCTGGAACTCCGGCGGCGGCACACCGGCTCCGACCCGCAGGGCGTCCCCACGCCACCGCCGCCCACGTTCCCGCGGCTGGCGGGGCGTGGGCGGCGGATTGCCTAGTTACTGTCTGGAGTTGGTCAGGCAGTGGCGAGCTCCGGTTCCCGGGGCGGCGCCTCCTCCCGCTGCTTCCGGGACTTGGCGAACCTCAGGTAGAGCGACGGCACCACGAAGAGATTAAGCAGCGTGGACGTCACCAGCCCGCCAAGAATCACCATAGCCATGGGATGCTCGATCTCATGGCCCGGAATTTCACCCAGGACCACCAGCGGAACGAGGGCCAGCCCCGTGGCAAGGGTGGTCATCAGGATCGGTGAAAGCCGCTCGCCCGCCCCGCGGAGCACCAGCTCGGGCCCGAACTTCATGCCCTCATATTTCTCCAGGTGCTGGCAGTGGTTGATGAGCAGAATGCCGTTCCTTGCCGCAATGCCCATAACTGTCAGGAAGCCCACAATCGAGCCCAGTGACAGGACACCACCCCCCAGCCAGGCGGCGAACACGCCGCCGACGAGGGCGATTGGCAGGGTGAGGATGACCAGCGTGGCCAGCCGCCAGCTCGAGAAGGCCACCTGCAGCAGCAGGTAGATCACGGCCAGCGCCACGGTGGCGAGGGTCAGCAGGGTGGTGGTTGCCTCTTGGCGTTCCTTGAATTCGCCGAGGACTTCCGTACGGAAGCCCGGAGGCAGCTCCACGGTCTTGAGTCCTTCCTCCATGGCCGCAACCACCGTGGCCAGGGATCCTTCTGTCACGTTTGCCTCGATGTCGATCCGCCTGGAGTGGGCATCGCGTTCGATGACATTGGGCGTTGGTTTCACCTCGACACTGGCGACCTCGGACAACAGGATTTTCTCTCCGCTGGGGGTATCAATGGGGAGGTTCCTGATGCTGGTGACGTCGGAGCGGACTTCCACCGGGCTCCAGACCTGGACGTCGTACGCCTTGCCGCCCCGGAAGACGTCACCGGCTTCCTCACCGGCGACCAGCGTTGCCGCTTGCCGCCGCACGTCGCCGGGCTTCAGCCCGTATTGCTGGGCCTTCTCCAGGTCGACTTCGATGTTGAGCTGCGGGATGTCCTTTTGCAGCTCCGTGTGGACGTCGATGGCCCCCTCGGTCCCGTCAAAGATCGACTGGATTTCGGCGGCCTTTGAACGCAGCAGCGCCAAGTCGTCCCCGTAGAGACGGACGACGACGGCGGTGCTGGCGCCCGTCAGCACCTCGCGGATTCTCTCCTTCAGGTATGTTTGGACGTCACGCACGATGCCCGGATAACCCTCCACTACTTCATGGACCTTGGCCAAAGTTTCGTCGTAGTCCACAGCCGGGTCGATGCTGATCCAGTTCTCACCGAAATAGACTCCCACCACTTCGTCGGCGTTGAATGCCTGCCCGATATGGGCGCCGCAGTTCCGTACCCCCGGAATGGTCATGAGCTCTGTACAGGCCCTCTGACTGATCCGATACTCCTCTTGGACCGACGTGCCCGGCTGGGTCAGCCAGTGCATCAGGAAGTCGCGTTCCTTGAAGTCCGGCAGCAGTGACTGCCCCAACAGCGGAGCGGTGAAGGCACCGACGGCCGCCATCGCGCCGAAGGTGGCATACCCCGCTGCGGGGCGCCGGATAATCTTGCGCAGGATCCGCAGATAACCACGTTTAAGCACCCGGACCAGTGGCGGTTCCTGTTCCTTCAGCGGAACTTTACGCATGAAGATCAGCGCAAGGGCAGGGGTCACCGTCAAGGCCACAACCATCGATGCCAGCACCGCAATGGTGTAGGAAATGGCGAGTGGCCTGAAGAAAGCGCCCGTGAGTCCCTGCAGGAAGAAGATCGGCACAGCCGCGGCGATGATGATCAGCGTGGCGTAGACGATCGGGCCGCGGACCTCCAGGGAGGCCTCCAGCACCACCGAAGCGGTGGAACGTGTTCCGCCCTGCGCCCGGTGCTGCCGGAGTCTTCGGATGATGTTCTCAATGTCGATGATCGCATCATCCACCACCACCCCGACGGCAATCACCAACCCGGCCAGGACCATGGTGTTTACGGCAGTGCCCGTTAGATAGAGGACGGACGCCGCCGTCACCAGCGACAGCGGAATGGCTATCAGGCTGATCAGCGCGGTCCGCCACTGGAAGAGGAACGCTCCCAGCACCAGCACCACAAAGAGGCAGCCCAGCAGCAGCGCGCGGCTGAGGTTATCGATGGACTCTTCGATGAAGGTCGCCGGGCGGAAAATCTCCGTATCGATCGTGATGCCGCTGAGTCCCGGCTCCATCTGCTTTAGAGCTTCCTCCACACCCTTGGTGACTTCCAGGGTGTTGCCCCATGGAAGTTTCTCAACGATGAGCATCAGCCCCGGACCCTGGTTGATGACGGCGTCGCCAATGAGGGGCTGATGGTCTTCCTTCACAATGGCTACATCACCCAGGCGGAGCGGCTTTCCGTTCCGTTCCTCGATGACGACCTCCGCGAGGTCCTGGGGCGTGGCGATCGGCAGTACGTGCTGGATGCTGAGCCGCTGGTTGGGCGTCTCCACGTGGCCGCCGGTACCGATGAGGGCCCCCGGTGTGTATTGCAGCAGGCCCGCGTCCAAGGCATTGGCGGTGACATCCATGACCTGGTTGATGCTGACATCGTGGGCCTTCAGCTTCTCCGGAACAGCCTGCACCTGCAGCATCTGCAGTCGTTCGCCCCAAATGGCGATGTTGGCAACCCCCGGGACCCGCAGCAGGTGCTGCCGGATCTTCCAATAGGAGATCATCGACATTTCGATCAGGGATCGTGATTCCGACGTCAGGCCGATTTTCATGACCCGGCTGGTGGAGGACAGCGGCTGCAGCATCATTGGCGGCGACGCCCAGGTGGGCAGCGACGGCGTGACGGTGGCAATGCGCTCCGAGACCAGCTGGCGGGCCTTCAACAGGTCCGCCCCCGGGGCGAAAAGGAGCACGATCGAGGACAGCTGTTCCACGGACTTGGAGCGGATCTCGTTCAGTCCCTCAACGCCGTTGAGGGCGTCTTCGAGCGGAACGGACACCAGCTGCTCCACCTCGGCAGCGGTCAGACCAATGGCGATAGTCTGGATCTCTACCTTCGGCGGCGCAAATTCGGGAAAGACGTCTACGGAGGCCGTACTGAGCTGGACGCCGCCGAACGCCATCATTGCCACTGCGATGGCCACCACCAAGGCGCGGAATTTCAGGCTGAACCCGACAATCCGGCGCATGTCAATGGCCCTTCGTGCCGAACTCGGCGCCGAACAGCTCCGCAGCACCCAGGGTGACTACCTCGGTTCCTGCCGCCGGACCAGACCGGAGCTGGACCTTGTCGCCGGTGATCTGGTCCACCGTAACCGCGGCCCGGATGTACGTCCGAGGCTCAGGAGCGGTATACACCCACGTCTTACCGGTGCCATCGTAAACCAATGCGGCGTACGGGACTTCCAGGCCGCCTTTGCCCGTGGTGACCTTCTCCGTGGTCAGTCCCAGCCTTTCGACGGCCTTCTCTGTCAACGTCAGCCTGTTCAAATCCGAGCCCACTTTCTCCAGGGAGGCGGGGGCCTCCCCGGCAGGGGCAGACTCGGATTTCACCGCTGCACAGCCGGCAAGACCCATCGATGCCGCACAGGCCAGCACGAGAACAGAACGCCAGCCCCCAAAATCACTCTTGCTTGTCATGACAATTCCGACCTCTCTTGCAGAACCGGTCCGTTGTTAATAACCAATGAGCTCCCCCAGTCCGTGTTGGTGGCCGGACCAAAACGCAGGAAGAGAATCGGCAGGATATACAGGGTCAGCAGGGCCGACGTGATCAGGCCGCCCCACAGGATGAGCGCCATCGGAAGCAGCATGGCCATGGCGACGGGCCCGCCCAGCAGCACCAGCGGCACCAGCGCAAGGGCCGTGATGATGGCCGTCAGCACAGTCGGCTGCAGCCGCTCCGATACCGCACGCTTCATCTGCTCGGCCGGGGACGCCGTCGGATGCTGTAGCTGAATGGACTGATAGGTACCCATGAGCATGACCGCGTCGCGGACTGCGACGGCGAGCACCGCTGCCAGGGCTACCAGCACGTACAGGGAACCAAAGCCCCCGCTCAGCCAGGCAGCAATCACACCGCCCAGCAACGCCACAGGCAACAGCACGAATACCAGGCCTGCCAAACGCCAACTGCCCAAGACCGTCAGCAGCAGCACCAGGATGCCCACCGCCGCGGCCGCTGCCAGCCACACCATCAGGTCACCGGCTGCCTGCTGCTCCCCGAACCTCTTGGGGATCTCGGCGTGATATTCAACCGGGAACTGCATCCCCCTGATCGCATTTTGGATGTCCGCGGTCACGTCGCCAAGGCTCCTGCCCTGGATGTCGGCCACTACGTCAATCCTCCTGGACGTGTCATCGTGGGAGATCACTGCCTGGTTGGGGGTGAGCCTGACGTCGGCAACGTCACTGAGCCGAAGCTGCCCGCCGTCCGGCTTGTCAATCAGCAGGTTCCTAACATTGGTCAGGCTGTGCCGCGTCTCAGGTGTGCCCTTGACGACGACCTGGAACACCTTCTGCTGCTCGAACAGGTAGCCCACCTCGATACCCTGGAGCACCGTGGCGGCGGCGCGCCGCACGTCACCGGGCTTCACGCCTTGCTGTTGGGCTTTGGCGAGGTCCACCTCAATCTCGGCAACAGGCTGGGAAGGCGTGGCCTCCACCGTGGGGTTCACCACACCGTCCGTCCGGGACAGGATGTCGCGGATTTCGTTGGCCTTCTCCTGCAGGATTGGCAGTTCAATGCCATAAACGCGCACCCTGAACTGCTGGTCGTCGATAGCGCTGGCCTTGGCAACCTGCTGCTCCGGATAGGTGGTGACCTTGGCCGTCAGTCCCGGGTAGCCCTGCACGATCGACTGGGCACCGGCCCGGACGTTCTCAATGTTCGCGCCGGCGTCCAGTGTGATCCAGAGTTCGCCGGAGTTCACATCCGCGGAAAGATCCGAGGTGATGGCGCGTCCTACGTGGCCGCCCACCCGTGCTACTCCATCGATTTGCGTCAGCTCTTCCCCGGCTTTGGTCATCAGCCGGTTCATCACGTCCGTCCCCGTTCCGCTTGAGGCTTCCAACTCAACGAGGAGAGTGCGGTCAGGAACGGCGCTAACGATCGGCAGTTCCCTCGTCAGCCCCGGCACCAGTGCCACGGCGACGATCGCCAGCACAGCTGCGACGGATGCGACCAGAACGGCCACGCCCTTGGTGAACGATCCCGTTGACTTGCGGTAGCGCTCTCCCAGCTTGTGGAAGAAGGACGGCTTCGTCTGCGGCCGCTGGCGGCCGCGCAACAGCAGGCTTCCCAGTGCCGGCGTGACCGTCAGTGCAACAAGCATTGCCACCGCGGTGGCGAGCAGATAGCTCAGCACCAGCGGCTTCAGGAATGCCCCGTCAACGCCCGGCACGAACAACGCCGGAGCGAGTGCCAGCAGTGCCACCAGGCCTGCGAACAGGACGGGGACACGTGAGCGCTGCAGGCCGTGGGCAAGCAGAGCCTCCCGGGACAGCCCTTCAGTCGCCGCATCCTTTCGGAAGCT
This sequence comes from Arthrobacter sp. NPDC093125, assembly GCF_044754225.1. Lineage (NCBI taxonomy): Bacteria > Bacillati > Actinomycetota > Actinomycetes > Micrococcales > Micrococcaceae > Arthrobacter > Arthrobacter sp. NPDC093125. Next base: position 97,900 of record NZ_JBIVOQ010000001.1, read on the forward strand.
GTGCAGGTCCAGGATGATGTCGCCCACCACAACGATGAGCGCCAAAGTGAGGCCGGCGAATGCCATTGTGTTCAGCACTGCTCCCTGGAACTGCAGGACCAGGGCTGCGCCCATCGCGGCCACGGAAATGGCCACAAGCGCCAGCAGTGCGTACCGCCAGGACCGGAAGGCAAGCCCGATGGCCGCCGTCACGACGAGCAGACTGACGAGCAGCGCTACACCAAGCCCGCTTGCAGCGGATTCCAGGAACGACGCCGGACGGAAGACGGTTGAATCGACGGTGATCCCTGTCAGGCCGGGGCGCAGGCCGTTCAGAACCTCTTCAACGCCTGCGGTTACCTCGGCCACACTGGTGTCCGGGAATTTCTCGATTACCAGGAGCAGGCCCGGAGATTTTCCGGTCACTGCGTCACCGATCAGCGGCTGGTGGTCCTCGACCAGCGTCGTTACATCGGACAGCTTCAGGGACTCGTTGGTGCTGCCCTCAATGCTGACCTTGCCAAGATCCTCCGGTGTACGGATGGGAAGAACGTGCTGGATACCGATCCGCTGGTTCGCTGACTCCAGGAACCCGCCGGTACCCGGGGTGGACGCCTCGAGGAAGGTGAGCGGGGAAACCCACACAGCATTGCCGGCCGTCTCCACCACCTGGTTCAGGGTCACATCCTGGGCCCGGAGCTTCGCGGGGTCGACCTGGACCTGCAGCTGCTGCTCGCGCTGGCCGAAGATTGAGACGTTGGCTACTCCTGGAACGCCCATGAGTGCGGGCTTGATGTCCCAGCGTGCGAGCACCGACATGTCGATTGGCGAGACCTCCTCGGAGGTCATCTCGACCATCATCACGCGGCTCGTCGAAGACAGCGGCTGCATCAGCACCGGTGGAGCCGACACGTTGGGCAGTGCGTGAGCCTGAGTCAGGCGCTCAGCCACCAGCTGCCTTGCACGCAAAACATCCGTACCCGGTTCGAAGACCATCTCAATGGACGACAGGCCGGGAACGGACACGGAACGGATTTCATCGAGCCAGGCGACCCCGTTCAGCAGGTCCGCCTCCATGGGAGACGTGATGAGCTGTTCCACTTCAACAGCAGACAGACCCAGCGCCTCGGTTTGAATTTCCACATGCGGTGGAGAAAATTCAGGAAGGTTGTCCATAGGCATGGACGGCAGGCTCGTTAGTCCGAGCCCTAAAATACCGGCCGCAACGGCCAAAACGATCAAACGAAACTTAAGACTCCAGCGGACGAGCCAACCGGTCATATCCTCAGCCCCCATCGTTATCGGTAGGGGCTACATCGCCTTGTACCGATTTCTGATGCGCCTATTCAAGGTTCACCGGCAGCGGCGTTGCTGCCGGTGAGTGCCGAGCTGCCTCCCTCAGACCCTGCGCGCCCCCAGTTCCGGGGACGGTACCGGCCGCGCCGGTGATGGATCGGACGCGGCCAGACGGAGAGCTATTCCCTATCCTAATTTTTTAACTTAGTGAATTCTGGGACAAGCGAGACCACGTTCATTCTGACATAGGGAAATGCCCTTATCAACGGAATAAGTGCCCGTTTGGAGAGGCAATTTGCCGAGGGCAATGGTTTATCGTTGCATCATTTAAACGCTACCCCGGACGGGAGTGTGCATCACAATCAAGGCACTAATTTCTCATCCCGGCCGCGCCGTCGTTGACTACGGCGGCGCAGGCCGGAAGGTTAGGACCATGAGGCTTCAGCGCATCCCCATCCGATTGACGGCCAGCGCGGCGGCCGCCGCGGCGGTGCTCCTACTGACAGCCTGCGGTCCCACGGAGCAAGCCGGTCCGCAACCCGCAACGAGCACTGCGCCGGGCAACAGCAGCCCGAGCGTGAGTCCTGCGGACCCGGCAACTTCCGTCCCGCCGTCGGCCTCTTCCCCTGAAACCGCTTCGGCTCCTCCCGCGCCGGCGGAAGCGCCGTCCTCAGCGCCCAGAGGCACCGTCCCGTCAACGCCGAAGGCAACCGGCGCCGCCGTCAGCCTTTGCAGGGCTTCGGCTCTGAAGGCCAGCACCGACGCCACCGGCGGCGGCGCGGCAGGCAGTGTCTATATGCAGCTGGTCCTGACCAACAGCGGCAGTGCCGCCTGCCATCTCAAGGGCTTCGCCGGCGTCTCACTGACCAGCAGCCCCGGCGGGGAGCCTCTGGGTGCGCCGGCACGGCGGGACACCTCGGCGCCGGCTGTCGACGTCCTGCTGGCGCCGGGGCAGTCCGGAACCGCCGTGCTGCGCTACACCCAGGCACGCAACTACACTGACTGCGCCCTGGTGTCGGCGGCCGGGTTCCGGATCTACCCGCCTGAGGAGACTGCATCGCTTTTCGTGGCCCGGCCCTCGGACGCCTGCAGCAACGCCTCCATTGAGCTGCTGACAATCGGGCCGTTCCAGGCGCAATAAGATTCCCGCGCTCCCCCGCAGTCTTCCTTCCCTGCGGCAGGCCTGCCCCGCGCCACCGTGATGCGGGCTGGCAGGTCCGGCCGTGACCTGTTCCTCAGCCCCAGTTCCATAAGTACACTGACGGTTACGTCGGGCCCTCCCTAACAGGACGGTCCGGCGCATGATTGCTCCGCAATTTGGCTACGGTTGAAGGCAGGTTGATTGGCATGACGTCGCTCTGGTTGGACCGCACCGATACTTTCAGCGGAGATGAGTTTCGCGCGGATGAGGCGTATGACACGGTGGTTATCGGCGCCGGCCTCACCGGGCTGGTGACGGCGCTGCTCCTGGCACGCTCCGGCCAGAACGTCCTGGTTCTCGAGGCCAGGTACCTTGGCGCCGTAACCACGGGCAACACCACCGCCAAAGTCACCTTGCTGCAGGGAACGGCCCTGTCAGCGTTGAGGAGCCAATACTCCGCCAAAGTTGTCGAAGCGTACGTCACAGCCAACCGCGAGGGGCAGGCCTGGCTGCTGCGCTATCTGGAGTCCAGCAATCTCCCGTACCAGGAGCGTGACGCCTACACCTACGCCACCACCCCGAAAGGCGCCGAGACGCTCCGCAAGGAGCTGGCCGCGGCGCTCGCCGCCGGCGTCGAGGTGGATTATGTCCGCGACGCCGGGCTGCCGTTCCCCGTCCACGGGGCAGTGCGCCTCCGCGGACAGGCACAGATCAACCCCATGGACGCCGTGCTTGCCCTGGCCAACGATGTGCGTTCCCACAGTGGCACCATCGTCACCGGCGTCCGCGTCCGGGATGTCAGCGGCACCGGTCCGGCCGTGGTGGAAACGGACCAAGGAAACGTCCGCGCCAATAGCGTGGTGCTGGCCACCGGGACGCCGATCCTGAACCGGGGCATGTATTTTGCCAAGCTCAAGCCCAACCGTTCCTACGCAGCTGCCCTGGAACTTGCCGGCGCCACGGCCCCACCGGACGGCATGTACCTCTCCGTGGAACACCCCACCCGGTCGCTGCGCGACTACCCCCTCGACGGACGCCGTCTGCTGCTTGTGGGCAGCAACGGCCATCCTGTCGGAAGGGCAGAATCGGAACAGGCACATCTGGATGAGATGCTGGCCTGGGCAGAATCCCACTTCCCGGGCGCTACCGTCACACACACCTGGTCTGCGCAGGACTACCAGTCAATCAACCTCATGCCCTTCTTCGGGAAGCTTCCCCGCGGCCGCGGCCGGATTTTCCTAGGCACCGGCTACAACAAATGGGGAATGACGAATGCTGTTGCGGCCGCCCTCGGTATCGCCGCCGACATCCTCGGCGGCCACCTGGAATGGGCCAACACGATCCACCGCAGGGTGACATCCCCTCCGGGTGCTGCGTCCGCCTTTTCCCTCAATGCCGGCGTGGCCGCCACGCTCGCGAAGGACTGGTCGCAGGCTGCGCTGAAGAAACTGCCCCAGGACAACGCCGCCGTGCCCGCCGAAGGAACGGGCGTCGTGGCGGTACGTGGCCGCAAGCCGGTGGCGACTTCCACCGTGAACGGGAAGACCTGTTCCTTATCCGCTGTCTGCACCCACCTCGGCGGGATCGTGCACTGGAACGACAACGAGAAATCCTGGGACTGCCCCCTGCACGGTTCCCGGTTCAACAGCGACGGGACCTTGCTTGAAGGGCCGGCCACGCGCAACCTTTCAACGGCCGGGGAACCGGGGCAGAAGGACCCTGCATAGCAGGCCCATCCGTTCGGCCCACGGGCAACGGCGATACTGTCGGTGCCTTAGGGCATGATGGAGGCATGCAGTCGCAGGGGCCCGCCGGCACAACCGGCGGCACATCTTCGGTGGACTCCATGGGCCAGTTCAGCCGGCCCACACGGGAGTGGTTCCTCGGTGCCTTCTCCGAGCCGACCCCCGCCCAGCAAGGTGCCTGGAACGCCATTTCCTCGGGCTCGCACGCCCTGGTGGTCGCGCCCACCGGTTCGGGAAAAACGCTTGCCGCCTTCCTGTGGGCCCTGGACCGGCTGCTGGTTTCCGAGGCGGCAATGCCGGCAGCACTCCCCGGACTCGAAGCAGCGGACGGAGCGGCGCAGACCGGCGAGAAACGGCCATCTGCCAACAGCCGCAAGGCGAAAACGCCGAAGCGGAAAACACGCGTACTGTACATTTCCCCGCTAAAGGCGCTTGGCGTCGACGTCGAACGTAACCTGCGCTCGCCGCTCATCGGCATTACCCAAACCGCCAAGCGCCTGGACATGCCCGCCCCGCTGATCACTGTGGGCGTCAGGTCCGGGGACACGCCGGCCTCCGACCGCCGCGCCCTGCTGAGCAATCCGCCGGACATTCTCATCACCACCCCGGAATCACTGTTCCTGATGCTGACGTCGCGGGCACGGGAATCGCTCAGCGAGGTGGACACCGTCATCGTGGACGAGGTGCACGCCGTGGCCGGCACCAAGCGCGGCGCCCACCTCGCCGTCTCCCTTGAACGGCTTGATGCGCTGCTGCCCAAGGCTGCGCAGCGGATCGGACTGTCCGCCACCGTGGAGCCGAAGGAACTGGTGGCCCAGTTCCTGGCCGGCTCCGCTCCCGTGGAGATCGTGGCTCCGCCCTCCCGCAAGAACTGGGACCTCACCGTTTCGGTTCCGGTCGAGGACATGTCGGATCTGCAGGGCGCGGCAGGAGCCTTCGATTCGGGTCCGGCCTCCGGGCTGCAGCCGCAGGCCTCCATCTGGCCGCACGTGGAGGAGAAGATCGTCGACCTGGTGCTGGCCAACCAGTCCACCATCGTGTTCGCCAACTCGCGGCGGCTCGCTGAACGGCTCACCGCAAGGCTGAACGAGATCCATGCCGACCGGCAGCTGCTCGCGGTCGGAGGCGGCTGGGAGGATGCGGCGCCGGTCCTTCCCGGTTCCCCAGCGGCCTCCACTGCCACCCCCGCGCACATGATGGCGCAGGCCGGGAGCACCTCCGGTGCCGAAGCACTGCTCGCCCGGGCACATCACGGCTCCGTCTCCAAGGACCAAAGGGCCCTGATCGAAGACGACCTGAAATCCGGACGGCTCCGCTGTGTGGTGGCCACCTCATCCCTGGAGCTTGGCATCGACATGGGCGCCGTGGACCTTGTGGTGCAGGTCGAGTCACCGCCGTCCGTGGCCAGCGGACTGCAGCGCGTGGGACGCGCCGGACACCAGGTGGGCGAGATTTCCCAGGGCTACCTGTTTCCAAAGCACCGCGCCGATCTCGTCCACACCGCCATCACCGTGGAGCGGATGCTGGACGGCAAAATCGAGAGGTTGAGCATTCCGGCCAACCCGCTGGACATCCTGGCCCAGCAGACTGTGGCCGCCACCGCTCTGGGCAGCATCGATGTGGAGGAATGGTTCGCCACCGTGCGGCGCTCGGCGCCCTTCGCCTCGCTCCCGCGCTCCGCATTCGAGGCCACCCTGGACCTGCTGGCAGGCCGCTACCCGTCCGATGAATTCGCCGAGCTCCGACCCCGCATCGTCTGGGACCGGAACGCAGGAACCATCGAGGGGCGGCCCGGCGCGCAGCGTCTTGCCGTCACGTCCGGAGGGACCATCCCGGACAGGGGGCTCTTCGGCGTCTACATCATCGGGACTGAAGCGGAAGGATCCGCCTCACCGGCCGGCGGTGCCGCCGACGGCAAGGGCGCCGGCGGGGGTGCTCCCGCGAAGGGCGGCCGCCGAGTGGGTGAACTGGACGAGGAAATGGTCTATGAATCCCGGGTCGGCGACATCTTCGCCCTCGGTGCCACGAGCTGGAAAATTGAGGACATCACCCACGACCGCGTCCTTGTTTCGCCCGCTTTCGGCCAGCCCGGCAAATTGCCGTTCTGGAAGGGGGACTCGCTCGGCAGGCCCGTGGACCTCGGCCGGGCCCTCGGCGCGTTCATCCGGGAACTGTCAGCGTCCGACGTCGGCCCTGCCACCGAACGCTGCAAGGCCAGCGGCCTGGACGGCTTTGCCGCCAACAACCTGCTCCAGTACCTGGGCGAGCAGAAGCTGGCCACGGAAGTCGTGCCCAGCGATACGACGCTCGTCGTGGAGCGCTTCCACGACGAACTGGGCGACTGGCGGGTGATCCTGCACAGTCCGTTCGGCATGCCCGTCCATGCCCCGTGGGCACTGGCCGTGGGACAGCGCCTGCACCAGCGCTACGGCCTGGACGGCTCCGCCATGGCAGCCGACGACGGCATCGTGCTCCGCGTTCCCATGATGGAGGACGATCCGCCCGGCGCTGAGCTGTTCCTGTTCGATCCCGAGGAGCTGGAGCAGATTGTCACCGCCGAAGTCGGCGGCAGCGCTCTGTTCGCCTCGCGCTTCCGTGAATGCGCGGCCCGTGCTCTGCTGCTCCCCCGGCAGACCCCGGGCAAGCGGCAGCCGCTGTGGCAACAGCGCCAGCGCTCCGCCCAGCTGCTCGACGTCGCGCGCAAGTACCCAACGTTCCCCATCGTGCTGGAAACGGTGCGTGAGTGCCTGCAGGACGTCTACGACCTGCCGGCGCTGAAGGATATTGCGTCCTCCGTGGAACGCCGTGAGCTGCGGATCGTGGAGACCACCACACAGCAGCCGTCCCCCTTCGCGAAGTCGCTCCTCTTCGGGTACGTGGCACAGTTCCTGTACGAAGGCGACTCCCCGCTCGCCGAACGCCGGGCCGCCGCCCTGGCCCTTGATTCCACGCTGCTCAACGAACTGCTCGGCCGTGTGGAGCTGCGTGAACTGCTGGACGCCAGGGTCATCGAGTCGACGGAGCGCGAGCTGCAGCGCCTTGCTCCCGACCGCAGGGTCCGCGGAGTGGAGGGTGTGGCGGACCTGCTGCGGCTGCTGGGCCCGCTCTCGCCAGATGAGGTCGCGGCCAGGCTTGAGCCTGCCGACACCCCGCTGGCTGAGCCTGCTGAAACCACGCCGTTGGCAGGGCCCGCCGACGCCGCCCCGCTGGTCGAGCCTGCCGAAACCAAGCTTCCCGCAGACACCCTCCCGTCCCAGACCACAATGGCCGACGCCGGCGCACACCTTGCCGCCCTCCAGCGGGCCAACCGCGCCATCAAGGTGAGCATCGGCGGCGTCGAGCGGTATGCGGCCGTGGAAGATGCCGCACGCCTGCGGGACGCCATTGGGGTTCCCCTTCCCATGGGCGTGCCTCTGGCCTTCATCGAACCGGTGGCAGACCCCTTGGGCGACCTTGTCTCACGCTACGCCCGCACCCATGGTCCTTTCACCGCTGCGGAGGCGGCGGCGAGGCTGGGGCTCGGCGTCGCGGTGGTCAGCACTGCGCTGAAACGCCTCGCCGCTGACGGGCGGGTCGTGGAGGGCGAGTTCCGTCCGCACGTGGAACCAGCCGCGGAACCCGGAGAGGCTGCCGCACCGGAAGGGCAGGCCGCCGCGGAAGGGCAGGGCCGCGGGACGGAAGGGCATAGCCCTGATGCTCTGGAGCTTGAGCCCGGCGCCCAAACCGGCGCGGAGGCTGCATCTGCTGCGGGACCGTCCCCTGCCATTTCGGCTTCCGCTGCGGCCGCCACCTTCGTTGCCGGCAGCGAATGGTGCGACGCTGAAGTGCTCCGCAAGCTCCGCCGTCGTTCACTGGCCGCGCTGCGCGCCGAAGTGGAACCCGTGGATACCGCGGCGTACGGGCGGTTCCTGCCGGCCTGGCAGAATGTCCGCAGCCAGGGCAACCGGCGCGGTCAGCCGGCGCTGCGCGGCTTGGACGGCATCGTTACCGCTGTCGACCAGCTGTCCGGCGTCCCCGTTCCGGCGTCGGCCTGGGAGCCACTGATCCTGGCCAGCCGCGTGTCCAACTACCAGCCCGCCATGCTCGACGAGCTCATGGCGGCAGGCGAAGTCCTATGGTCCGGTGCCGGCTCCCTCCCCGGCAATGACGGCTGGATCAGTCTCCATCTCGCCGAATCAGCGGAGCTGACGCTGAGCCCCTCCATCGACTTCGAGCCCGGGGATGCGCAGCGGCGACTGCTGGAGCATCTGCAGTCCGGCGGCGGGGGCTACTTTTTCCGGCAGCTGACCGACATCGCCGGCGGCATGGATGCCGTGCTCAGCGACCAGGATGTAATGTCCGCGCTATGGGACCTGGTGTGGGCGGGCCGGATTACCGGGGACACGTTCGCCCCGGTCCGTGCCCTCATCGCCGGCGGACACACTGCCCACCGCCAGGTGGCCCGCGCGCCGCGCTCGCGCGCCCCGCGGATGAGCCGGCTGGGTAGGTCGCACGGGACCGGACTGCTCGGGTCCCCGGGCCTTGCCGGCGGGCGCTATGGATCCGCAAGCGGGGCCGCCCCCACGCCACCGCTGGCCGCCGGACGGTGGTCTGCCCTCCCCTCACCTGAGCTCGACCCCACGATCCATGCCCGTGCGTTGGCGGAACTGCTGCTGGACAGGTACGGGATTGTCACCCGCGGCTCCGTCATGGCCGAGAACATCCTCGGCGGCTTTGGACTCATGTACAAAGTGCTCGCCAGGCTGGAGGAAGCCGGGCGCTGCCGGCGCGGCTACTTCATCGAGCACCTCGGCGCCGCCCAGTTCGCAGTCCCTGCGACGGTGGACCGGCTGCGCACCTATTCGGAGGACACGCAGCTCGCCAAGCCGGAACCGGTTGCACTGGCCCTCGCCGCGACGGACCCAGCCAATCCGTACGGGGCAGCACTGTCCTGGCCAACGCTAGGCGAAGAGGCAGGCAGCGGCCACCGTCCGGGCAGGAAGGCGGGCGCGCTGGTGGTGCTTGTGGACGGCGCATTGACTCTGTACGTAGAGCGCGGCGGCAAGACGCTCCTCGTCTTCGCGGAGGACGAGCCAGTGCTGGCCGCTGCGGCCTCGGCGCTGGTAGACGTGGTCAAACGGGGCGCGGTGGACAAGCTCATCATGGAGAAGGTCAATGGACACGCCATTCTCGACACTCCGGCGGCGACGGCGTTGACGGCCGCAGGCGCCTATTCCACCCCGAAGGGACTGAGGATCCGTGCCTGAGGGCGACTCGATTTGGCGCGCCGCCCATCAGCTGCACGGCGCCCTGGCCGGCCAGACACTTACCGCTTCAGATTTCCGTGTACCCCGCTTCGCCACGCTGGACCTTCGCGGCTGGACGGTTGAGGCGGTGGTCCCCCGCGGCAAGCACCTGCTGATGCGTCTGGTCAGTCAGGCGGGGGAAAGGCTGACGATCCATTCCCACCTCAAAATGGAGGGCAGCTGGCAGGTTTACGCGCCGGGCGGGCGCTGGCGGAAGCCTGGTTTCACCGCGCGGTGTGTGCTCCGCACGCCGGCGGCGGACGCCGTCGGCTTTTCCCTGGGGCAGCTCGAGGTCATCAAAACCTCGGACGAGGACAAAGCCGTAGGGCACCTCGGCCCCGACCTGCTCGGGCCCGACTGGGATCCGGCCGAGGCCGAGCGGCGGGTCGCGGCTGCGCCGGATGTGCCCATCGGCGTGGCTCTGCTGGACCAGCGCAACCTCGCCGGCATCGGCAACATCTACCGCTGCGAAGTGTGCTTCCTCGCCGGACTGCACCCCGCCTCGCCGGTAACGGCAGCCACCGACCTGCCCGCCATGTTCGCCGACGCGAAACAGCTCCTGGAGGCCAACCTCGGCCCCGGACGCCGCACTACCTTACTCAATGCACGGGGAATCCCGGTGGGCAGGGCAGCAGGCAGGCCGGGCTACTGGGTGTACCGGCGCGAACATCAGCCCTGCCTCCGCTGCCGCACGCCCATCCGGCACGACACGTTGGGCAAGGCGGGCAGGGGCAATCCTGATCTCGTCACCGAGGAGAGAGACATCTACTTCTGCCCCAAATGCCAGCCGCTCCTAGGCGCCGGGGAGTAATCCCCGCCCCGGGAGCCGGGGTCCTCAGGGGGCCGGGACCGGCTCCTCCTGAGCCTGGTCCTCTGAGCCGCGGGCGGGAGCCTTGTCTGCGGCCGGGACCATGAAGTACGGCAACAGAAGCTGCACCAGGGGTCCGATGGCCAGGGCGTACACCACAGTGCCCACTCCCACGGAGCCGCCAAGCAGCCAGCCCGCCCCCAGCACTACCACTTCGATGAGGGTTCTGGATGTGCGGACGGACCAGCCGGTGCGCCGCGCCAGGCCGGTCATGAGGCCGTCACGGGCCCCCGGGCCAAAGCCCGCACCGATGTAGCAAGCAGACGCGATCCCGTTAAGCACCACCGCGCCGGCCAGCAGCGCAATCTGGCCGCCCAAATGTGAGAACGCGGGGATCAGGGCCAAACCGACGTCGGCAAACAGGCCCACCAGCACCGCATTGCACAGCGTGCCGAACCCGGGCCACTGCTTCAGCGGAATCCACAACAGCAGCACCAGGAAGCTGACGATGATGACCACGGTGCCGATGCTCAGCCCGGTCCTGCCGGCCAGCCCCTGGTGGAACACATCCCAGGGATCGAGGCCGAGTCCGGCACGGATGAACATGGCCAGGGACACGCCGTACATGGCAAGACCGGTGAAAAGCTGAAGAAGTCTGCGAGGCATCATTGTTCTATCCTCTCCTCCAACTGGCCTTGTTTTCCATGGCCAGTCTGAAATACTGGCCTCATGTCCGGATCCCTCAATCCTGCCGCCTTGGCCCGTCTCCTCGGCCAGTGGCACTCCGGTGCCGCACCCGCCTACCGGGAGCTGTCCGACGTCGTGCGCCTCCTCATCCTGGACGGCCGCATCCCGCTGGATACCGCGCTGCCGAGCGAGCGGACACTGTCCGCCACCCTGGGACTCAGCCGCACCACGGTGACTGCCGCGTATGCCGCCCTGCGCGAACAGGGGTTCCTCAGCAGCGGCCAGGGCAGCCGCGGCCGGACTTGCCTTCCCCGCCCTTCCGGTCAGGCCGGAGGGCTGGGAACGGCCAGCCTGTCGGGCGCCCCGGGACTCGCCGTTCCGGACGGGGTCATCGACCTCGCCTATGCGTCGCTTCCCGCCAGTGGCGAAGTGGTGCACCGCGCATTCGCCGCCGCCCTGACCGAACTCCCGGCGCTGCTGCCGGGGTTCGGCTATGACGCGCTGGGCGTCCCGGCACTCCGGGACGCCCTCGCAGCCCGGTACACCGCCGTCGGTGTGGCCACCTCGCCCGCCCAGATCCTGGTGACCTCCGGCGCGCAGCACGCGCTGAACATCGTGCTGCGCGCCCTGGCCGGCAGGCAGGACAAGGTGCTCGTGGAGCACCCCACGTATCCGAACGCCCTCGACGCCATCCGGGCAAGGGGCTGCCGGATCGTCCCGGTCGCGCTGCCTCCGGCGCCTGAAAAACGGTGGGACATGGAGGCGGTGGAGTCGGCCCTGGCGCAGCAACGGCCCAAACTGGCCTACGTGGTGCCTGACTTCCACAACCCCACCGGTCGGCTGATGACGGACACCGATCGCCGCCGACTGGTCAGCGCTGCTGCGGCCTCGGGTACGGTGCTGGTGGCGGATGAAACGCTCCGGGAACTGAACCTCGACGGCCGGGAGGCAGCGCCGCTGGCATCGTTCAGTCCGGCGGTGGTGTCCATCGGATCCCTGAGCAAGTCGCACTGGGCGGGGCTGCGGACGGGCTGGATCCGCGCCTCCGAGAGCCTGATCCAGCCCTTTGCCGCGGCCAGGACCACCATGGATCTCGGCGGCCCGGTCGTGGAGCAGCTGGCGGCCGCCCATCTGGTGCGGTCCCTTGAAGAGCCACTGCCTGCACGGCGGGCGGCACTGCGGAAAAGCCGGGACGTCCTGCTGGACCTGCTCCAGGAGCACCTGCCGCTGTGGCAGCCGGAACGGCCCGACGGCGGTCTGGCCGTCTGGTGCCGCCTGCCTTTCCCCAGCAGCACCGCCCTGGCTGTCACCGCCCCCGACTTCGGCATCCGACTCGCCGCCGGACCGCGCTTCGGCACGGGCGGTGTCTTCGAGAACTACCTGCGCGTGCCCTTCACCTTGCCGCCGGACAAGCTGGAAACTGCTGTTCTCGCCCTGCGCTCGGCCCAGGACCGGCTGGACTCCTCCCCGCAGCTGCGACGGAAGCTTAAGGATTCCCCCGCCGTCGCCATCGCCTGACCCGACCGCCTGACCGGGCGCCCGGCGCGGCCGCCGTTTCGATGGTTCCCTGCGTACTCGATGCCCGGCCCCTGCGTGTCAGCGTCTAGCGGGACAGGAACTGTCGAAACGGCCGGGGCGGCGCGGCAAAGTAGAATGGACCGGTGATGCAATCCCCCCTCCCCGTGCGCGACGGCGTGAACGCGACCCGTCTGCGACTGCCGGAGGAGGGGCCGTGGGACACGGCGATGGATTACATGATGCACCGCTGGGGCCACATTGATCCGCAAGGCATCGAGGACCGGTTCGACGCCGGGGAGATCGTTGGTGAAGGCGGCGTTCCGCTGGACCGGCGCACCAGGCTCGAGGACCACACGTTCATTTGGTACTACCGCACCCTGCCTCCGGAGACGCGCCTGCCGGTGGAGCTGAACATCCTGCATCAGGACGATCACATCCTAGTCGTGGACAAGCCGCACTTCCTGCCCACCACGCCCGGCGGAACCTACATCCAGGAATCAGCGCTGGTGCGGCTGCGGAACCAGCTGGATCTTCCCGACCTGATTCCCATGCACCGGCTCGACCGCATGACCGCGGGCATCCTGCTCCTGTCCACCAACCCCGAGACCCGCGGCAAGTACCAGGTCCTGTTCGAGAAGCGGCAGGTGCAGAAGGAATACGAGTGCGTGGCCGCAGCGGAACCCGCCACCGGGCATCCCGCCGTCGACTTCCCCGTGGTGGTGCGGAACCGGATGACCAAATCCCGCAGCTACCTCCTTGCGGAGGTCGTTGAAGGTGAGCCGAATGCTGAAACCAGGATTGACCTGCTGAGGACGTTCGACGCCGGAACTCCCGACGGCGGCCGTCCCGCCGGTTCCGCTGCCGGCCCGCGCCGCGGCCTGTACCGGCTGGAACCGCACTCCGGCAAAACCCACCAGCTGAGGGTCCACATGGCGTCGCTGGGGCTGGGCATCCTGCACGATGCCTTCTACCCGGAACTGCTGGATAAAGCGCCGGACGACTACACCAAGCCCCTCCAGCTCCTTGCCCGGGGCATTCGTTTCGTTGATCCCATCACGGGAAAACCGGTGGAATACCGCAGCAGACTGGAGCTGAGCGAAGCCCGCTAGCTGTCCAGCACGTCGCGGAGACCTGCGCAACGTCCTCGCTGAACAGCACGAACTCCACCAGTTCCACCCCCGGCGTTCCTGCATCGGCTTGGCGGGCGCCGTACCCCCGGACCGCCTCGATCGCCACCTGCGCGACCTGACGGGCGTCCCAGCCGTAGGCGCCTGCGCCCACTGCCGGAAAGGCGAGCGAGCGGGCCCCCAGGCCATCGGCGATCCGCAGGCTTACGGTGAAGCAGGAGGCCAGGAGCACCGGGCTTGTCTGGCCGGCATGGCGGTTCGGCCCGACGGTGTGGATCACCCACTTCGCCGGGAGCCGGAATCCGGGAGTGGCAACAGCCGCACCGACGACCAGGCCGTCCTGCAGCTCCCCCGAGCGGAGCCCACGGCATGCCTTCAGGAGTTCCGGTCCCGCCGCCTTATGGATGGCGCCGTCCACTCCCGCACCGCCCAACAAGGAGGAATTCGCCGCATTGACGATGGCATCAACGGGCCGCGAGGTGATGTCACCCTGGACAATGTCAATCCGCATGCAGCCAGTGTGGCACCGCGAACGGATCCGGCGAAGGCTTGGGGAGTCCCCAGCCGGCGCCATGTGCGGTATTTTGTGCGCATGGACTTCGGCAACGCGGACAGCTGGGGGGCCGCGATCTATTTCTGGATCATTCCGGCTGTGCTTGGCGACGCCATCTTCCCGCCCGTCCCCTCCGAGATGGTGCTGATCACGGGAGGGGCGCTCTCCGCCGAGGGCCGCGCCAACCTGGCCCTGGTCGGCCTCCTGGCAGCATCGGCGTCCTGGGCCGGGGACATTGTGGTGTTCCAGCTGTTCAAGCGCCGGCTCAGCCACGTCCTGGACCGCTGGCGGTGGGGGCGGAAACTGCACCACGGCATCCATGACGCCATCGCAAAAGCGGGCCGCTCTTCCACCTACGGCACCATCATTGGCGCCCGCTTCATTCCCGGCGGCCGGCTCGCAACGTCCGCCGCTGCCGGCATCGCCGACGTCTCCACCGGGGGTTTCAACCTTTGCGCCGGGCTGGGTGCCGTCCTTTGGGCCACTTGGCTCGTCGGGCTAGGTTATTTCACGGGCTCCGCCACGGGGCTGCCGTTCTGGGCCAGCTCGCTCATTGGGGTGGCCGCTGGCCTGGTGATCGGCGCCGTCGTCGGTGTGATCGCCACACGCCGGCGCGGCAGCCGGTCCCCTGTTGACGAACCCGACGGACCTGCGGAGACCGCTCCCTAAGCAGAGTGGCGGAGGTCAGACGGGGGCCCACCTGCCGCGGTTGCGGCGGAGCACCAACAGAGCGCCTGTCACGGCAACGCGTTCGACGGCGTCACGCATCAAAGCGGCCGACTCCAGCGCCTGGTTGTTCTCACCGCTGTATTCAGTGGGCTCGACCAGGAAGCGGAGGTTCAGCTGCGGCACGCCCCCGGCTATGTCCAGCTGGTTCGACTCCACGTGGTGGCGGGTGCCCAGGGCTTCGACGGCTGCTGCCATCACGGCCTCGGGAGGGTGGCCCGGTTTCAGCCCGGTGATCTTGAGTCTGGTCTGAAATGACGGCATGCTCCCACCCTAACGGCAGCCACGTCCAGCACCCCGCAACCGCTCCCGCACCCACACGCCGGGCCCGCCCCGCCACCATACGCCAAGTCCACAAGCCGAGCGCGAACGGGCAGTTAAGGCCCTCAAATCGGGCTGAACAGGGCCTTAACTGCCCGTTCGCGCTCAAGGATTGCGGCGGAAAATGTGGTTGTTGCGTTTTGTCCGGGGCAAGCCTATCTTGGCAGGAAAGGGGCGCGATCATGCACGAATTCTCAGGCCCGCAGGGCCTTCCTCACGCCGTTCTGGACCCCGCAGGCGAACGGCCGGCCACTGCACTCGACGTCTGTATCGCGCTGTCCGATGAATCTCCTGAAAGCTGTGAATTTCCGGACACCTTCGAATTCTGTTGCGAACCCAGTCTGGTCTCCACGGAGGTGCCATAGAACAGTGCGTCCACCGTGCGGGTGCGGCGACGAGGCCGGCATCCGCATCCCCTCCGGGCACGACCAATCCGGCACCTCGGCCGGAGCGCTGACATAAGCACACCACTCCCCGCAAGGGCTACCGAAGGAGGCAATGATGCCTACTGATACTGCCCGCAAGGCAGAAGAGGCCCGCTCCCCCATCCAGATTCCGCCAGGTGTGTAGGCCATGCCCGGCGAACTCGGACCGCACCAGAATGACGACAGGATTGGCGTCCTCCTTCAAACCGGCGGTAATGACCGCGTGGCGGCCCCCGGCAGCGCCGAGGACCTGGTCCGGCAAGTGGCGGACATCTACGGATCCGGACTGCGCCGGATCATGGAAATCCTGCAAGATCAAGGAAAGCTGGACGACGCCACGGTGGAGGCGCTGGCGGCTGACAGCCTTGTGTCGGGCCTCCTCGTGTTCCACGGGTTGCATCCCCGCTCGCTGGAAGCAAGGGTAGCCGCGGCGGTGGACCGGCTTCGGCCCTATCTTGGTTCCAACGGCCGTGATGTGGAGCTGGAGGGCACCAGCCTGGACGGCGTGGTGCGGCTTAAGCTGTTCCGTACACAACCGGGGGGTCCGCCGTCGTCCGCTCCGCTCAAGTCCGAGCTGGAAGCGGCGATCAAAACTGCGGCACCGGAAGTCACCGCCGTCGACGTAGCTGTAGTGGAAAAAACGGCCGGGTCACCGGACCTCATTCCCGTGGACGCACTGCCTGTGCGGGCAAACAATCCTGCAGACGCAACACCCGCAGCGCCCTGGCAGGACATGTCGGGCGGCACCTGGGAACCGATACCGGAAATCGCCGGGCTCGAATCCGGCGAGGTCGCCGCTTTCCTGATTGGCGGCTATCCGGTACTGGCCTGCCGCACCGGTCAGGACCTTTACGCGTACCGCGACTTTTGCCCGCGCTGCACTGGCTCCATGGCCGGCGCCACCCTGCACAGGGCCACTGACATCCAGGCCGGCGCCAGCCTCCTCAGCTGTCCCACCTGCCGCGGCCATTTTGACGTGCGTCATGCAGGGGCCTGCCTCGAGGACAAGGACCTACACCTCGATCCGCTTCCGCTCCTGATGCAGGGCGGAGTGCTGTGTGTGGCAGTCCCGAGGGAAGCCAAGCCAGCTACACCCCTAACGGCCGTCACCGCGCCTTCGGGTCCGGCAGAAGCGACACCGGCACAGGCCATTCCGCTGGTTGCGCCTGCAGGACAGACAGCCGCCCCGGTGCTGGCCCCCGGACCCGCGTCACCGGCGGTACCCTCACCGGCTGTGACCGCTCCGGCGGTATCCGCCTCCACAGTGTCAGCGCCCTTTGTGACCGCTCCGGCACATCCTGTGACGGCAGCGGCCGCGGAATTGCCGGCGGCTGCAGCGCAGGACAGATGACTTATCGGCCGGCAAGGAGTGCGAAGCAGCCGCCTCCCGCGGGCGCCCCTTGCCCCGAAAAGTGAGGAAGCGTCCGAAAATCTCCCGCAAAAGGTGAGGAAGCGTCCGAAAATCTCCCGCAAAAGGTGAGGAAGCGTCCGGGGTTAGCCCGTGTTGCGGAGACCTGCGGCGACTCCGTTGACTGTGATCAGCATGGCGCGCTGCAGGCGTTCGTCGATCTCGCCACCGGAAACGGTCTTGCCTTCCGCGGCCTCCGTGCGCACACGGCGCAGCAGCTCCACCTGGAGGTAGCTGATGGGGTCAAGGTACTGGTCGCGGATCTCCAGGGAGCGCTTCAGCGTGGGCTGGGCATCCAGGAGCACGTTTTCGCCGGTGAGGTTCTGGATCTCGGCAACGGTGAGCTCATACTCCTCGCGGATGGCGCGGAAGAGGTGGTGCAGCTCCTTGGGAACCAAGGTGTCCACGTAGTAGCCCGCGATGTCCAGGTCCGTTTTCGCCAGGGTCATCTCGACGTTGGAAAGGACGGAACGGAAAAAGTGCCAGCCGTCCATCATCTCCACGAGCTGGGAGGAGTTGCCGGCCTCACGGGCGGCCCTCAGGCCGGAGCCCACGCCAAACCAGCCGGGCACAATCTGCCGTGACTGAGTCCAGCCGAACACCCACGGGATGGCGCGCAGGCCTCCCAGCCCGGCGCCGGAGTCCGGACGCTTGGACGGCCGGGAGCCGATGTTCAGCGACCCCAGCTGCTCCACGGGAGTGGAGGCCATGAAGTAGGCGGGCAGGTCGGGGTCGTCGATGAGGCTGCGGTAGCGGGCGAAGGCAGCGTCCGAGATGATTTCCATGACATGGCCGAAGCGCTCGCGCTGGTCATCGGAGGTGCGCGGCGTGCGGTGCAGCGCGGAACCCTGCATGACGGCCGCGAGCGACAGCTCCAGGTTCTCCCGGGCCAGCTCCGGCAGGGAGTACTTGTCGGAGATAACCTCACCCTGTTCGGTGAACTTGATTTCGCCTTCCAGGACGCCGTTGGGCTGGGCCATGATGGCGTCGTAGGTGGGTCCGCCGCCGCGGCCGACGGAACCGCCGCGGCCGTGGAAGAGGCGGACCCGGACACCGTGCTTGGCGGCGACGTCGCGCAGCTTCCGCTGGGTCTTGTGGATCTCCCACTGGCTGGTCATGACGCCGGATTCTTTGTTGGAGTCCGAGTAGCCGAGCATGACTTCCTGGATGTCGCCGCGCAGCCGGACCAGCTCCCGGTAGGAGGAGTCAGACAGCAGCTGGTCCACGATCTCGGCGGAGGCACGCAGCTCCTCCACCGTTTCCAGCAGCGGCGCGAAGCCGATCTTGGCGTACGGGGCGTCCCCGAAAAGGCTGACCAGGCCGGCCTCACGGGCCAGGACGGCAGCGGCGAGGACGTCGTCGGCGCCCCGTGTCATGGAGATGATGTAGGTCTCGATGACCTCCGGACCGTAGGTGCGCAGGGCGCGCCGGATCTCACGGAAGACGTCGTACGTGCCGTCAGAGACGCCGTCGAGCTTAATCGGGTGGCCGGACAGCGGACGGCGGGAGGCCAGTTCGGCGCTCAGTACCTCAAGGCGCTGTTCACGGGTCAGTTCCGCGTACCGGATGCCGGGCCCGCCGAGGCGGTCCATGAGCTGGCCGACCGCATCATGGTGGTGGTCCGCGTGTTCGCGGATGTCCAGGGTCGCCAGGTGCAGGCCGAAGGAGGCGATCGCGCGCCGGACGCGGGCCAGGGCACCGTCGGCAGCGAGGGATGCCGAGTGGTTGCGCAGCGAGAGCTCCAGCAGCTCGAGTTCGGAAATCAGCTCCTCGGTGGAGGTGTAGTCGCGGCCCGGCTGGTGGGCTGAGCCCGCACCAACACGCTTGGCCGTGTTCATGAGCTTGGCCTTGATGCACGTGAGCTTGAGCCGGTAGGGCTCCTGCGCGTTGAGTTCAAGGATCCGCTTGTCCAGGCCCGGGAGCTTGGCAAGGTCGGTCTCGATTGAGTCGAGCAGAGCCTGGTCCGCGCCGGCGAGCGCGGTGGAATTGGACAGGACCGAGATCAGCTCGTCGATCATGGCGATGCTGATCCGCACCGCGTTCTGGTTCTGCAGCTGGAGGATTTCGTGTGTCACGGCCGCGGTGACGTTCGGGTTGCCGTCCCGGTCACCGCCGATCCACGAACCGAACTTGATCGGCGCGCTCTGTGCCGGGAGCGTGACGCCGTGCTCTTCCAGGAGCGCGGACAGGTCCGTGAGCATCTCCGGCAGTGCGTCGGTAAGGATGCTGTTGAGGTAATAGATGGCGTTCCGGGCCTCATCCACCGGGGTGGGACGTACCTGGCGCAGCTCATCCGTCTGCCACATCTGGTCGATCATCTCGGACAGCTGGCGGTCCTGCCGGCGGCGGGCGGTGGTGCCCTCCGCGGTGGGCTGGGCCAGCACGTCCGACAGCTTGCGGATCTTGTCCAGCACCGAACGCCGCGAGGCCTCGGTGGGGTGGGCCGTGAAGACCGGGCGCACGTCCAGTTCGTTCACCACTTCCTGCAGCACCGCGGGGCCGGCCTGCCCGGCGATGTCCTCCACGGCCTTGGCCAGCCAGCCGTCCTTCTCCTGCCGCGTGCGCAGGCCGCGCACCCGGTGGACCTGCTCGGCGGCGTTGGCGAGGTGGAAGTAAAAGGCGAAGGCGCGGACCAGATCCGTCGCCTGCTCAAGCGGCAGGGAGGCGAGAAGCTCGCGGACCTGGGCAACGACGTCGTGCGCGCTCCACGGACCCGTGGCGTCCGCCCCGCCGCGGGCGGCTTCCTTGGATTCCTTGGTGAGGAGGCGCACCTGCTCCACAAGATCCAGGAGTTCAGGGCCGTGCTGGCGGACCAGCGATTCGCCCAGCAGGGTGGAAACGCGGCGCACGTCGGCGCGGAGTTCGGCGGCGAGATCTGTTTCAGGATTGATTGCAGTGTCAGCCATGGAAACTATCTTTCGAGGGTTCGGACTTTGCTCGTACACTGCGCTGGATACTGTGAGCCGGGTTACTTGTTCCTATGGCATATTACCCGCAGGCCGCCGGGGCCGGGAATATGTCCGGATGCTGTCGCGGCCTTGGACAGGGCGCGCCGCCGCAGTACGGGCCGCCCGAGGGCCGCCTCCATTGCTGCAAAAGTGCCGGCGGAATGAAGTCCCGCGGCCTGAGGTTGTAGCTGGCGGTTGTACAGGCAGCACCCGCATTGGAGGAATATTGAGCACCGCACCCGACGCCCAGCTGCAGCGCTGGCAGCGCTTCCGCACCAACCGCAACGCCGCACTCGCAGCGGAGCACGGCTGGCTCACGCTCACCTCGTTCCAGTGGCTCGAAAGCCAGCCCTCCGCCGTCGACCTCGTCCCCGGCCTGTGGTCGGCGGACAGCACGACGGCGGCCCTCACCGCGTCCGCGTCGGACGGGTTCACGCTCGTATCCACCGGCGAGCCTGTGGACGGGACGATTGCGGCGCGGCTCGCCAATGAGGAGTCGCTCATGTGGGTGCAGTTCGGCGGCCCGGACGGCACTCAGGTCGTGGTGGAACTGGCCATGCGCGCCGACAGATACGCCATCCGCACCAGGGATTCGCAGTCGCCGGTGTTTACAGAGTTCGACGGCGTGCCCACATTCGAGTACCGGCCCGACCTCGTGGTGGAGGCCCGGTTCGAGCCGTATCCGGAACCGGTGGACGTGCCGATCGCGACGGCGAACCCGCTGGTGGACGGGGTGCACCGCAGTGTCGGCGAGCTGGTCTTCCGGCTGCCCGGGAAGGACCACGAGTACCGGCTCCATGCCGAGGAGGAGAAGCTCGGGGCCCTGACCGTCACGTTCCACGACGAGACCAACGGGGACAGCACTGACGAATGGCGGAAGGTGTCCACGACGCGCCCCCGGGTGGATGCCTCCGGTAATGCGACCGTGGTCCTGGACTTCAACCGCGCCATCAACTACCCCAGTGCGTTCACGCCTTACGGCACCTGCCCCATGCCGGTAAGGAACAACAGCCTGGACGCCCGGATCGAAGCCGGCGAAAAGCGCCCAACTCCCTGAGCGCGAACGGGCACTTAAGGCCCCGCCCCACCCGCGAACGGACACTTGCGGCCCGCCCCGCCGGATGGAACAGGGCCACAACTGTCCGTTCGCGCGGGGTGCTTAAGTGCCCGTTCGCGCTACGAACCTGCGGGGACGAGGGTTACGTGATCGCCGAGACTCCGGTGATGGCCCGGCCCACGATGAGGCTGTTGATCTCGTAGGAGCCTTCGTAGGTGTAGATGGCCTCGGCGTCGGCGAAGATCTTGGCCATCCGGTAGTCCGTGACAATGCCGTTGCCGCCCAGTAAGGACCGGCCCGCGGCCACCGTTTCCCGCATCCGCGCCGAGGTGTAGGACTTGGCCAGCGCCACCTGCGCCATGTCCGCCCCACCGCCGTCCTGCAGCTGCGCGATCCGCGCCATCATGCCCATGCTCGCCACGGCATTGCCCAGCATAGACACGAGCTGCTGCTGGATGAGCTGGAACTTCGCCAGCGGCCGCCCGAACTGCTCGCGTTCGACGGCGTACTGCCGGGCGACGTCGAACGCGGCCAGCTGCTGCCCCACCGCCTGCCACGCCACCATGATCCGCGAACCCCGCAGCAGCTCATTGGTGTCCTCGAAACTGCTGATGCCGGCAAACCGGTCGGCCTCCGGGATGCGGACGTCCTCGAACAAAATGTCGGCGTTCTGGACGGTCCGCAGCGCGATCTTGTTTTCGATCCGCCGGCGGCTCACTCCGGGAAGGCCCGCGTCAACGATGAATCCGCGCACTGCACCGTCCGCCTCGTCACGGGCCCATACAAGCATGTAGTCGCAGAACGTCCCGTTGCCGATCCAGCGTTTGGCGCCGTTCAGCACCCAGCAGTCGCCGCCGTCGTCGGCACCTCCCGCAATCAGGCGCGCACGGGTCTCCATTCCCCCGGCGACGTCGGAGCCGTGCCCGGGTTCGGTCAGCGCGAAGGCGCCCGTGGTGCGCAGGTTGGAGGCGTCAGCGAGCAGCCGGTTCCGCTGGTCCTCGGACCCGAAGCCGTGCAACGCATCGACGAAGAGATCGTGGTGCACCAGGAAAAACGTCGCGATCGAGGTGTCCACCCGGGTCATTTCGGCGATCACCAGCCCGGCGAAGAGGTTGCTGTAGCCACGCCGGGTGGGGGTGCTGAGCTCCAGCGCGGCAAGCTGCGGCAGGAGGTGCGCCGGGAATTCGGCCTTGTTCCACCAGTCTTCGGCGTAGGGCGCGATCTCTGTCGCGAGGAACGCGCGCAGTTCCTGGAGCTTGCGCCGTTCCGCCTCGCTGAGCAGCGTTTCGTACTCGTAGAAATCCGCCGTGGGCAGTGCCTCGATCGCGGTGGAGGACCTCATTTCGGGCCCATCCGGATGGCGCCATCAAGCCGGATGGTCTCGCCGTTGAGCATGGCATTGTCCACGATGTGCGCGACCAGGTTCGCGTACTCGGCGGGCCTTCCGAGGCGGGACGGATGCGGCACCTGCTTTCCCAGCGAGTCCTGGGCCTCGGGCGGGAGGCCGGCCATCATGGGTGTTTCGAAGATGCCGGGCGCGATGGTCACCACCCGGATCAGCGACCTGGCGAGCTCACGGGCCAGCGGCAGGGTCATGGCCGCAACGCCGCCCTTCGAGGCCGCGTAGGCGGGCTGGCCGATCTGGCCGTCAAAGGCGGCAACGGAGGCGGTATTGATGATGACGCCGCGCTCCTCGCCGCCCAGCTCCGTGAAAGCCGGCTCCGTGCCGGTCATTGCGGCAGCGGCCAGGCGGACGACGTTGAAGGTGCCTACCAGGTTGATCTGGACGACGCCGCTGAAGGTTTCCAGCGGCAGGACGCCGTCGCGGCCCAGCACCTTGCCGGGGGTGGCGATGCCGGCGCAGTTCACCACGATCCGCAGCGGACCCAGCGCGGATGCGGCGTCGACGGCGGCCTGCACCTGGTCCTCGACGGTCACGTCCGCGGGAACAAAGACGGCCTTGTTGCCGGCGGCTGCCCGGGAATTCAGTTCGGAGGCCAACGCCGCGCCGGCAGAAGAGCCGAGGTCCACGAGCACCACTGACGCGCCGGCGTCGAACAGCCGCCGGGCAGTGGCCGCGCCCAGTCCGGACGCCCCGCCCGTGATCAGCGCGACAGAACCCTTGATGTCCATACATCCTCCTTGATGCGGCAGCCAACACGTCCTTAGTTAGTGAATGTTAACTGAAACCAGCCGGCAGTGCACCTCCCCGGCGACGCGCAGCGGTTCGCTAGGCTGGCAGGATGGAACAGCCCGACGCGTCACCGAGCCCCGCGGACCGGCCGCTCCCCGGCGGGGCAACTACCCCTCAGGACTGGGCCGCCCGCGCCGATGAAGCCGCGCGCTCGGTCACCCGGATGTTCGGCCAACGCCTGTTCTTCCTCCCGGGAACCCACCTCGCCGCCACCGTCCGGCCCACCGGGCGGCTCGGGACCCTCACCCGCCCGTGGCACTACTGGTGGCAGGCGCACTACCTGGACTGCCTCGTGGACACCGGCCGCCGCGAACTCGGGCTGGCCGGCCAGGCGCTGGCCGCATTCGACGGCGGCGCAAGCCGGAACGCCGGCAGGCTCGCCTCGCGCCTGCTCACCGGCATCTGGCTGCGCAATTTCTGCACCTTCGTCAACAACTACTACGACGACATGGCCTGGCTGGCCCTCTCCGCTCTCCGCCTCGAGCAGCTGGCAGAGGAAAACCGCCGCCCGATTCCCCGCCGGCATGCCCGCATTCGCAGGCGCCTGACGCTCCAGTTTGATTCCGCCTCCACGGCTGACCTCGGCGGCGGCACGTTCTGGAGCACCAAGCGGGACTTTAAAAACACTCCTGCGACGGCTCCCGTGGCGCTGTACTACGCCCGCACCGGCAAACCCGACAAGGCCCAGGCACTGCTGGACTGGCTCGGCGCCAAACTCTTCGACGCGGGCCGGGGATTGTACCTGGATGGCCTCCGCATTGGCCCGGGCGGCGAACCCAGGCTGGAGAACGCCGTCTACACCTACAACCAGGGTCCGGTGCTCGGCGCCCTCCTGGCGCTTGGCGGCGCAAGGAACCTGGAGCGGGCCGCGGTGGTGGTCGATGCAGTTGCAGGGCACCTGACGGTGACTGGAACAGGAATAGGCACGGACAGCGGCTACGTTCTCCGCTGTGACGGAACCGGCGACGGCGGGCTGTTCACCGGAATCCTCACGCGCTACCTTGCGCTCGCCGCCCGTGACAGACGCCTTTCCGGGGCAACCCGGAGTACGGCGGCACGGCTGGTCACGGACACGGCGGAGGCGCTGTGGTCCGGTCGCAGGTCCGTGGCACCCGGCGAAGCCCTCGCCCGGCATGGCGGGGCGGAGCGCCTCGTTTTCTCCTACGATCCGCAGTGGGCGGCGAGCGATGCGTATCCGCCGGGTGCCGCCGTCGAACTCTCCACGCAGCTCCAGGCCTGGATGGTACTGGAGGCGGCCGCGGCGGTGACGGCGCCCGGGCAACCGGTCACTCCCGGCCAGTAACGAACAGAGCCGGCAGCAGAATTACGTCACGCCGTACTCGCGAAATCGATGTGATACTGGTCACTTAATCGTACTGACTTAGGTATGGCTAACCTACAGTTTTGGGACGTGACTACCCGGCATTATCCCCGGTTCGTCAGGACTGAGGTCGGCCTGATTTTTTCCAGAAAGAAGCCTTCAATGAAGATCCGCAAGAACGCGCTGGCCGGCATCGCACTCGCCGCCACCGCAGCGCTGGGACTGGCTGCCTGCGGCAGTTCCCCTGCCCCGGCCGGTTCCGCCTCAGCAGAAGCCGCCAACGGCGAGATCACGGTCTACAACGCCCAGCACGAAAGCCTCACCAGGGAGTGGGCAGACGCGTTCACCGCGGAAACAGGCATCAAGGTCACCCTCCGCCAGGGCTCCGACACCGAGATGTCCAACCAGATCGTCCAGGAGGGCGCCGCCTCCCCTGCCGACGTCTTCCTGACCGAAAACTCCCCAGCAATGGCGCAGGTGGAGAATGCGGGCCTGTTCGCGGACGTCAACAAGGACACCATCGCGCAGGTTCCGGAGGAGTTCCGTCCCTCCACGGGCAAGTGGACCGGCATCGCTGCCCGCTCCACCGTCCTGGTGTACGACAAGAACAAGCTGAACGAGGACAAGCTGCCCAAGTCCATGCTGGATCTGGCAAAGCCTGAGTGGAAGGGAAAATGGGCCGCCTCGCCCAGCGGCGCAGACTTCCAGGCCATCGTGTCAGCCCTGGTTGCGCTCAAGGGCGAGGCGGCAGCCGAGGCCTGGCTCAAGGGCATGAAGGAGAACTTCACCGCCTACAAGGGCAACAGCACTGCCATGAAGGCCGTCAATTCCGGTGAGGTCGAGGCCGCCCTCATTTACCACTACTACTATTACGGCGACCAGGCCAAGACCGGCGAGAACTCCCAGAACGTCGCGCCGTACTACTTCAAGAACCAGGATCCCGGCGCCTTCCTTTCCATCTCCGGCGGCGGAGTGCTCAAGTCCTCCAAGAACGCGGACAAAGCGCAGGAATTCCTGAAGTTCATCACCGGCAAGAAGGGCCAGGAAGTGCTGCAGAAGGGCACCTCCTTCGAGTACGCCATTGCTTCGGGCGTCCCGGCCCACGAAAAGCTGGTGCCCGTCAAGGAACTGCAGGCTCCGGCGGTAGACCCGGCCAAGCTGAACTCCGCAAAGGTCACCGAGCTGATGACCAAGGCGGGGCTCCTGTAATTCCGTGACCACGCGGGTATCGTCACCGGAGTTTTCCGGAAGCACGACGACGGCGGGCCGGGGCAAGCGCCCCCGCCCGCCTTTCGGCGTCTCGGCGGTCGCCGTCCTGGCCGTGCTGACGGCGCTGTTCTCGCTCATTCCGCTGGGCTACGTCATCTACATGACAGTGGCCACCGGCTGGGAAACCGCAGCCGGCCTGATCTTCCGCGAACGCGTGGGGGAACTGCTGCTCAACACGGTCCTGCTGACACTCCTGACTGTTCCGCTCTGCGTGGTCCTGGGCGTAGGCGGGGCGTGGCTGGTGGAGCGGACCACGCTGCGGGGCCACAGGGTATGGGCCGTGATTCTCGCCGCACCCCTGGCCATTCCGGCCTTCGTGAACAGCTATGCCTGGGTTTCCGCCGTTCCGTCCCTGCAGGGCCTGTTCTCCGGCGTGCTGATCGCCACCCTCTCCTACTTCCCGCTGGTGTACATTCCGGCCGCGGCTACCCTGAGCCGGCTTGATCCCGCCGTCGAACAGTCGGCAGCTTCGCTGGGGCTGGATGCCTGGCGGACATTTTTCCGGGTGGTCCTGCCGCAGCTGCGGATCGCCATGGCCGGCGGCGCCCTCCTGGTCGGGCTGCACCTGCTGGCCGAATACGGCGCCTTCGCCATGATCCGCTTCGACACCTTCACCACGGCGATCATGGTGCAGTACCAGTCCACCTTCAACGGCACTGCCGGCAACATGCTCGCCAGCGTGCTCGTGTTCCTCTGTCTCCTCCTGCTGCTGGCCGAGGTCAGGACCCGGGGGACCGCCCGCTACGCCCGCATCGGTCCGGGAGCCCAGGCGAGGGCGCTGCGGCTTCCCCTCCGCGGCTACCAGGTCCCCGCCCAGCTGCTCCTGCTGGCGCTCGCGGCCCTGGCGTTCGGCCTCCCCATGGTCTTCGTGCTGCGGTGGATCGTGGCCGGAGGCCAGGCAATATGGGTGCCGGACGAGCTCGTCCCTGCGCTGCTGCAGACCCTCGGTTATGGATTCGCCGGCGCCCTGGTGACCACAGCGGTGGCGTTCCCCTTGGCCTACCTCGCAGTGCGGCATCCCGGCTGGTTCAGCAAAACGCTGGAGCTGTCCAACTACATCACCAGTTCCCTGCCCGGGATCGTGGTGGGCCTCGCCTTCGTGACCGTCAGCATCCGGCTGGCGCCGGATCTCTACCAGACAGCGGGCGTGCTGGTCGCCGCCTACATGCTGCTGTTCATCCCCCGGGCGCTGGTGAACCTCAGGGCGGGGCTGGCACAGGCACCCAAGGAGCTGGAGGAGGCAGCCCAGTCGCTGGGAACGCCGCCGCTGCTGTCCTTCTTCCGCGTGACGCTGCGGCTCACGGCCCCGGCAGCTGCCGGAGGTGCCGCCCTCGTGTTCCTGGCCGTCGTCACCGAACTCACCGCCACGCTGCTCCTTTCCCCCAACGGCACCCGGACGCTCGCCACCGAGTTTTGGAACAAGAGCAGCGAAATCGATTACGCCGGGGCAGCCCCTTACGCCCTGCTGATGATCGTGATTTCGTCGCCCATGACGTACCTCCTCTTCCAGCAGTCCAAGAAAGCAGCGGGACAGTGAACGGACAATCCACTTCCAGGCTTCCCGAACCCCGGATCTCCCCAACCGTGGCGCCCAGCACCAACAGCCATTTGGTGATAGAGGACGTCACCAAGAACTTCGGCTCCCATTCTGTGCTGAAGGGCATTAATCTCTCGGTGGCCAAGGGCGGCACCACGGCCATCGTTGGCCCGTCGGGCTCCGGCAAGACCACCCTGCTCCGGCTGATCGCGGGGTTCGAACACCCCGGCACGGGCACCATCTCCCTGAACGGCAGCACCGTGGCCGGGGACGGCGACTGGACACCTGCGCACAAGCGCCACGTCGGCTACGTGGCGCAGGACGGCGCACTCTTCCCGCACCTGACGGTGGGCCGGAACATCGCCTTCGGGCTGAGTCCTTCAAAGCTCGACGGCGGGCGGCGGGCTGTGGCGGCGCGGGTGGCGGAGCTGCTCGAGATGGTGTCGCTGGACCCAGGCATGGCCAAGCGTCGGCCGCACCAGCTGTCAGGTGGACAGCAGCAGCGGGTGGCACTCGCCCGCGCCATGGCCCGCGAACCCGAACTCATGCTCCTCGATGAGCCGTTCTCCGCGCTGGACGCCGGGCTGCGGGTGGCCACCCGGCGTGCCGTGGCCAAGGTCCTCAACGAGGCCGGGGTGACCACCATCCTGGTGACCCACGACCAGGCGGAGGCGCTGTCCTTCGCCGACCAGGTTGCGGTGATGCGCGGCGGCAGGCTGGCGCAGATCGGCAATCCCTTCGTCGTCTATACGCGACCGGCGGACCGGGCCACCGCGGAGTTCCTGGGCGACGCCGTCATCCTTGACGCCTGGCTGGAAGGCTCCCTGGCCACCTGCTCACTGGGCGGCATCCCGGTCAGGCGCCCGCCGGCCCAGGGCCGCGTCCAACTGATGCTGCGGCCCGAGCAGATCCGCATTGCCGAGGATGGCCCGATCCGAGGGGTCGTGGTGGACACCGACTACTTTGGGCCGGAGACAACCGTGCGGCTGAAGCTCGCCGTGCCGCCAGGGCTCGCCGGCGCCATGCCTGACCACCGCTACCCGGGCGGAGGGGAAGTGATCACGATCCGGCACTGGAACGCCTCCATCGCCCAGCCCGGGGCGGAGCTGTGCCTGCGCGTGGTGGGCGAGGCAGTGGCGTTTCCAATGAACGGCGACGGGCCGTCCGTGTAGTGCTTTCCGGTTGCCGGGCTCCTAACCGGCGGTGGCCATGGGCGTGTACGTGAAGGATTTCAGCGCCATGCTTCCACCGGCCGTGGCGGCGTTGATGGTGTGCTGGCCGTCCCGTGGGAACACGAGTGACGTGAAGCTCTGCTCGCCGCCGTTGACGAAGACCTCTACGGACGAATAGTCCACGAAGATGGTAAGCTCCACCGTCCCCCGCCCTTGTGCCTGGCCGCCGCGCGGAGGGCTGGAGGCGGTGCGCCGGTCGGTGAACACCGGGCCCAGCGGCTCCACGCCCGGGACCACCGCTGCCCTCGACACGAAGGCGGTTTCGTCCTTGAAGTTGTACCCGATGGTGGCGAAGTCCGCGCCGCCGCTGCCGAGCTTCAGGAGAGCCTCGGTGCCGTCGTCATCCGGACGCCGTTCAAAGGCCACATCCAGCCGGTACGCCCCATTGGCGGGCACCGGCAGTGCCCCCGCCCCGTTCTCGACAGCCCCGTCCTGAACGATCCCCTTCTGGGCGATGCGCCGGTCGGTGACGGCCTGGGTGGTGCCTTCCAGAGCCGACAGCGCCTCAGTCGGGGCAGACACGAGGGAGGGCTTGCCCCCGACCGTCTTGAGGCGGATGTCCCGCACCAGGGAATCGGCGCCGCCCTGCCAGTCAGACGTAGGAAGCTTCCGTGCGTAGGTCCAGTTGTTCATCCAGCCGATCGCCTTGCGTGATGCCATCCGTTCGTTTTCGGGCAGCCGTGGATCGTCCCAGGTGACGGCAGCATAAAAGTCCGATCCGGCGTCGAGCCACTGGTGCTGTTCATCCGCAGGGGTGAACCTGGTGCCGTCCCACCTTCCCGTCCAGTAAGCCACGCCCGTTGTCCGGCCTTCCTCGGAGCCGTTGGCGCTGGCGGCAAGGACCCACGTGCGTTTGGCGGGATCGCCGTCGACATCCAGCTGGAACAGATCCGGGCATTCGAGGATCCCCAGCCCCTTGCGTTCAAAGGCGGAGGCGTACCGCCATTCCTTGAGGTCATGCGAGGTGTAGAAGCCGATTTTTTCGCCCTCCGCCAGGGCCATGACCCACTGCCCGTTAGCTGCATCGCGCATGATTTTCGGATCCCGCCAGTGCTCGGCGCCGGGGTTGTCCATGACCGGGTTGCCGTCATAGGACTTAAAGCTGTGGCCTTTGTCCGTGGAGTAGAACAGGGACTGCCGCTGCACGCCTTTGTCCTGCTGGGTCAGCACGGCGATGACGGTGTCCTTGCCAAAGCCCGCCGTGTTTTCGGTATCCACAACCGCGCTGCCCGTTTCGATGTCACCCAGGCCGTTCTTGAATTTTTCAATGGCCACGCCCTGGTTTTTCCAGTGCACCAGGTCGGTGCTGGTGACGTGGAACCACTCGGTGCCGTTCCCCTCCGGATGGTCGGCGTTGTAGAGGTAGTAGTAGTGCCAGACCCCGTCCAGCAGGAACGGCCGCTGGGGATCGTTCATCCATTCCTTCTCCGGCGTGAGGTGGTAGGCCGGGCGGAACTGTGATGACCCCTCCGGGCGGCTAAAGCTCTGTTCCTGTTGGATTCCGTTCTCGGGTTCCCGGGGTCCGCTGCCCACCCCGATTGCCGCGGCCACGGCGAGCAGGACAGCCAGGGAAGCGGCCACCGCGATCCAGCTCGCGCGGGGACCAAGTTTTCGAAGGGAATACCGTTGCATGTCCGCCGATCCTCGGAAAATGATGAAGCGCCGGCGGGCCAAGGGCCACTGCCGGCGCTGCACGGGCAGGATTCAATTTTACCGCGACCACGTTTGCGGGCCTGCCGACGCTTGGAAGCTTAAGGGTTGGCTGTCTGCCCGGCAGGCCGCTTCTTCTGCGGGTAAGGCGTCTCGCCGCGGGCCAGCATCTCCACGAAGCCGGCGATTTTGCGGGCACGGGTAGAGGCCTGCTTCACCGAGTTGGTGCGGTAGATCAGGGCGTACCGGTTGACTGAACTCAGCACGTCAAACATGGCCTGGGCGGCGGGATCCGCTGCAATTGCGGCGGCGAGGTCCTCCGGAACTTCGGCGGCCGACTGGCCCACATAGGCTGCTTCCCAGCGGCCGTCCGCCTTCGCAGCAGCAACCGCTGCCTGCCCTGCTTCTGTCATCCGGCCGGCAGCCTCAAGGCGGCCGATGCGGTCCACGTTCCGTGCCGACCACACGCTTTTTGGACCGCGCCGGGTCATTCTCTGGAAGGAGCTTTCGTCGTCACGCCGCCTGCCCTGGCCGTCGATCCAGCCAAAGCACAGCGCCTCGTTCAGCGCCGTTTCATAATCCAGTTCGGTGACGCTGCCGCCCTTTTTGTGGAGCACCAGCCACACCCCCGGACTGCTGGCGTGGTTCTGTTCCAGCCACGCGCGCCACTCGGCAGCGTCCTTGACTAAGAGCTCTTCGAGTTCAACGGCCATGCGCCTATTCTGCCCCCGGTGCCGCACGATGCAAGTCGTGGCATCATGGCCATGACTGCGCCGATTCTGCATGCCGTTCGAGCCCGAGGAGAAATCATGTTGCGTGTCCGCCCCGTTCACTTCACGTCCCGGATCGAAGAGTGGGAGCAGCTCCTCACCGACTTGGGCATGGTCAAGACGCTCGAAGACGGCACCTGGCGCGAGTTCGACGCCGCTTCCGGCCGGATCGCGCTGCAGCACACGCCCGCCGATGCCGAGAACGACGGCACCACGTCCCTCGCCGTGGAGGTGGGTGACGTGGAGGAATTCGCCCGCCGCACCAACCTCGCAGCGTCCGAGACGGGAAACACCCCGGCCGAGCTCACCCCCGCGGACATCGGCGACTCCTGCAGGATCACGGGCGAGGACGGCTTCAGCTTCATGGCGGACAAGGCGACCCACTGGGCGCAGTGCGCCGACGCAGACACGGGGCTGGCCGTCGTCGGCGTGTGGTTCACGGAGGACACCGCTGCCGCCACAGCAACGCTCAGCAGCATCGGGGCCAGGTTCCGTCCGGTCCCGGATGCTGACGAGACCGCGGACTTCACTGCCAAGAACGGCGGCGTGCTGATGGTCCGCCCCGGTTCCGGCCCTGCGCGGTCCGGCTTTGGTTTCGAGTACGACGGCGACCTGGACGCCTTGGGCCAGCGCCTTACCTCCGCGGGGCACAAAGTCACCGTGACCGAAGAAGCCTTCAGCCGCTCCCTGCACGTGGCCAACCCCGACACGGCGGCAAAGCCAGGCGCCGCCGGCGGCAACCAGCCCGGTGGTCTTCACATTCCGCCCACCATCTGGATCTCAAAGCGGGCGCCCTTGGGCGGGTGACCTCCCCGTGTCCAGCACCTACGTATCCGCTATCAGCTGAGAACCCGCGTCCCGGCATGCCTTCTCGGCTCGTAGCAGGTGCTGATGCGGTAGAACTTAACCATGAACGTGCGCACCCCCGACCCCAATCCCGGCTGGCTCTCCGACGAGGACCTCTTCGAGGCCCGCGGGCGGCTCCCCATGGTCTACGTCGAGGCCGTTCCGGTCCGGCTCGATCCGCTGGGCTTTGTGAACGAGGTGGGCACGCTCCTGCAGGCCGACGCCGACGGCACCATGGTCCGCTCGCTCGTGTCCGGTCGCGTGCTCTACCGCGAAACCATCCGTGCCGCGCTCCTGCGCCACATGGAGAAGGATCTGGGCCCGCTCGCGTTCCCGCAGCTGCCCATCAGCCCCGTCCCGTTCACCGTGGCGGAATACTTCCCCGCCCCGTCCCACACGGGCTTCACCGATGACCGCCAGCACGCCGTGTCGCTGGCCTACGTCATCCCGGTCACTGGCGAGTGCGATCCCCGCCAGGACGCCCTGGAACTCACTTGGATGACGCCGCAGGAAGTGCTGAGCGAAGACGTGCAGCTGGAGTTCAGCGGCGGCCGCGGAGCACTCGTTCGCCAGGCCCTGGCCTACGCCGGAGTCGGCGGCTGACAGCACCCGGAAGTCCGCGCCTCCCCGACTTCGCACCTGCTCCTTTGTAGACTGTTGGGCGGACCGCAAGAGAACTTAAGGACTCCCGATGAACCACCTTCCAGCTGCCCAGACCTACCGCGAACAGCAGGCTGGGTCTCTGCAGACGGGCGACCATCTTCTCCTGCCGGACGGCCTGCGGTCAGCCGAAATCCACTCAGTGGACGTTGAAAACGACGACTTTGGCGTGCCCGCCCTCGTCCTGGCGACGCTGACTGGAGGCGGCATGCTGCGCATCGCGGCAGGCTCGTCGGTCCGGGTTACGGATCCTGCCGGAGCTGCTCCCGAAGCTGCCGGGCCCGCCGCGAAGGCGGACACAGAGCGGGACAGTGCAGAACAGGACAGCGCCGGACGGGACAGCGCTCAAGAGGACAGTGCCCGGCAGGCGAGCGTCAACACCCCTGCCGCCACGGATGGCGCCGCCAAGGGCGCTGCGACGGGCACCGCCGGCAACGCCACTGCCACCCGCACTGCCGACACAGCCAAGAAGCCCGACGCCGGTACCCCGCTTCAGGTTGTCGGGAACCAGGACGCGGGGGCGGCGCTGCCCCCGGCGCCTCCCGCCGTCGTCGTACCTCCCCTGCCGGCCACCACGCCGGCGGTCATCGGCCCCAGCGCCGAAGACCTGGCCCTCATTCCGCAGCCGGGCGGAACCCCCGAATCCGTGGTTGAGGCCGTCGCCGAGGCGCATCCGGACTCTGTCGGTGTGCTGCTGCTGGCGGACAAGCTGGTGAAGGGCATCAACACGAAGTCCGGCAGCTGCCTGAAGGACCTCAGCGATCTCGCCCATGAGCTGTTCATCATGCTCAAGGACGCCGACGGTGCGCTTGCCGTCGCGGACCTGCTGAACGTGCTGCCCTTCGACGGCAATCCCGGCAGGTGGTCGTCCGTGGAGGCGTCGCTCGCGTTGTCGACGTACATCTGCCGCCAGACCGGCCAGAAGGAACGCGCCGCCGTTTACGAGAAGCTGCTCCGCGCTCCCGACAACCAGGAAACCGATCCCTTCAAGGCCCGCATGCAGGCGCGGGTGCGCCAGCGGTCGCTGAACGAACCCAACCTGTACGACAAAGAGATCTTCCGGTCGATCGACAACTCGAACCACGAGGCCGAACGGGAGTGGCGGCTGCTGCGCCTGGAGTCGCTGCTGTTCCTGCGTGCCCACGGCGGGTCCCAGACCATCAGCGCCGGTGAGCTGGAGCGGCGCATCGCCAACGAACTGGAGTCGGTCCGGGCCTAGGCGATCCTGCTTCGGCGTAATCCCGTTTTGCTCTAGCCCCGGCCCTGCCGAAGTTGTACATTCGGGCAATGACGAACAATCTGAGCGTTGTGATCAACTCTGATGCACCGCAGGTTTGGACGATGCTTCGTGAACCCGCAAAAGTCGCCGAATGGCACGGCTGGCAGGCTGACGACCTGGCCTCGGAAATCAAAGAGATCTACTTCAACAGCACCGTGGTTGAGAACCCGGACCACACGGCCCTGACCGTCGACGGCGGCGACGAGTTCACGCTCAAACCGGTGCCCACAGGGACTGAAGTCAGCGTGACGCGCGCAGCCCTGGACCACAACTCAGAGTGGGCGGCCTGGGACGAGGACATCACCCAGGGGTGGCTCACCTTCCTCCAGCAGCTGCGGTTTGCCTTGGAGCGCCACCCCCATGCAAAGCGGCGCACCATATTCTTCTCGGTTCCCGGCTCAGGCGGTTCGGCTATTGAGAAACTCGGGCTCAAGGATGTCCCGGCGCCCGGCGAGGAGTATTCGCTGACCCTGGGCACAGGCGAGGAGATTGCCGGCAGGGTCTGGTACAAGTCCAACCACCAGGTGGGGCTGACCGTGCACAGCTACGCCGAGCACGGCGACGGCCTGCTGATCGTGGCAGACCAGCCCGTCATCCCGGACGCCAGGCCCGACGGCGGGTCCATGGTGATCATCTCGACCTACGAACTTGGGGCCCACGCCCTGGAAACCATCCGCACCCTCTGGGACGACTGGCGCGCTGAGAACTATCCCACATCGGAACCGATCCACTGAGACCATGGGCCCGCAACTGGCACACTTGAACCGTGCCAGCCAATTCTGACGTGCCTTCCCTTCCTGAAGCGGTGCCGCCCGCCCGACAGTCGGAGTTTTCCTTCCGCGTGGGCAAGCGCCTCACTGAAACATGCCGCCCCACGTCTGAACAGATGTACGACAACGGCGGCGAGTTCCTGGGGCGGACAGGCACCATCACCACACCCCATGGCGAGATCCAGACGCCTGCCTTCATCGCCGTCGGAACCAAGGCCACGGTGAAGTCCGTGCTTCCGGAGTCCATGGCCGAGCTCGGCGCCCAGGCGCTGCTGGCCAATGCCTACCACTTGTACCTGCAGCCGGGACCGGACGTCCTGGACGAGGCGGGCGGGCTGGGTACCTTCATGAACTGGCCGGGTCCCACCTTTACCGATTCCGGCGGATTCCAGGTGATGAGCCTGGGCTCGGGGTTCAAGAAGGTCATCGACATGAAGAGCGTGGACCAGTCCGGCCCGGATGACGCTGTCGCCGCCGGTAAGGAGCGGCTCGCCCACGTGGACGATGACGGCGTGTGGTTCAAGAGCCACCTCAACGGGGACCGCCACCGCTTCTCGCCAGAGATCTCAATGCAGGTCCAGCACCAGATCGGCGCGGACATCATGTTTGCCTTCGACGAGCTCACCACGCTCCAGAACTCCCGCGGGTACCAGGTGGAGTCGCTGGAACGGACGCGGCTGTGGGCGCTGCGCTGCCTTGAGGAGCATTTCCGGCTGACCGCTTCCCGGGCGGGCAAGCCGTACCAGGCCCTGTTTGGCGTGATCCAGGGTGCCCAGTACGAGGACCTGCGCCGCAAGGCCTGCCGGGACCTCGGTGCCATGGCCTTCGACGGCTACGGGATCGGCGGCGCCCTCGAGAAGGAGAACCTTGGCACAATCGTGCGCTGGTGCAACGAGGAACTGCCCGAGAACAAGCCGCGGCACCTGCTGGGGATCTCCGAGCCCGACGACATCTTCACAGCCATCGAAAACGGCGCCGACACCTTCGACTGCGTCTCCCCCACCCGCGTGGCCCGCAACTCGGCGTTCTACACCCCGACCGGACGGTACAACCTCTCCGGGGCCAAGTACAAGCGCGACTTCGGTCCGCTGCAGGAGGGCTGCGACTGCTACGCCTGCCGGAACTACTCCCGCGCCTACATCCACCACCTGTTCAAGGCCAGGGAGATGCTCTCGGCCACGCTCATCTCCATCCACAACGAGCGCTTCGTGGTGAAGATGGTGGACGATGCCCGGCTTGCCATCGAGGACGGTTCCTTCTTCGACTTCAAGGCCGAAACCCTGGGCCGGTACTACAGCTAGGGCTGCGTGCCACGGGCCGTCGTCGTCGAACTCGCCGGAAACGTCCCGGGCCGCCGGAACGCTACGGCGGCCCCGCAGCTTTCCGGCGGTTTCGCGTTTTCCACATAACGACGGTGGCATCTCGCCTGTGCCGGCGCGGCCCTCGAAGCTGGTGCCATGCCTTCACACAACTCCCCTGAGCTCCCGCCGACGGGCAACCTCTGGCGCACCGACGAGCTAACCGATCTTGGCTATGGCTCGCGGTCCATCAGATCCCTGCTGGATTCAGGATCCCTGGTCCGGCTGCGCTACGGCTGCTATCTCCGCGCCAGCGTGTGGGACGCCCAATCCGCGGGCGTCCGCAGCCGGCAGCTCATTTATGCGCACGCGCACGGAACACGCACGACGTCGACCGGCCAGTTCGCGTACAGCCACACCTCCGCGGCGCGCCTCCACTGTCTCTATCTCTGGAAAGTGGACGACCTGATCCACCTTCTGCAGCGTGTGAACCCGTCGAGCGAGCGCCACGGCAGGGACGTGAGGTGCCATACCCGACCGTTCTCCGACCACGAGATCGTCATGCTGAACGGACTCCGGGTGACCTCCCTTGAACGGACCGCAGCCGATTGCGCCATGATGCTGACATACCGGCAGTCGCTGATCGTTATGGACCATGCACTCCGGCTCGGTGCGGACCGCTCGCTGCTGCAGGAAATGGCGGATTCACTGGACGGCAGGCGCGGTGTCCGAACGTTCCGCCGCGCGCTCGAGAACGCGGACCCCCGTTCGGAGTCACCCGGCGAAACTCTTACCCGGGAGCTGATCCGCCGGCTTGGGATCCGGCCGCCCACGCCGCAGGTTGAGGTTACGAGTGCGATTGGCCGGCACCGTCTGGACTTCGCCTGGAAGAAGGAGAAGGTGGCTTTGGAGTTCGACGGCAAGCTCAAGTACTTCGACTACAAGCCCACGCCCGACGTCCTGTTCGAGGAGCGTCAGCGGGAGAACGCCCTAACGGAGGAGGGCTGGAAGTTCCTTCGGATCACGTGGAAGGATCTGTTTAACGAGGCACGCTTCAAGTACCGCGTGCACCAGGCTTTGGCTGGCCGGTCCGCCGTCTGAGCTACCCCGCCGGTCGCCGAAATCGTCGGAATCCTGCGGAAACGCCGAAACGTTCCGGCGTGCCCGCACCTTTCCGGCGGTTTCGGCGCAGAGAGGCGCTCAGCGGACCTAAGCCGCCGCGGCTCCGTAGCTCGGCTCGCGCCTCTTGATCCAGCCGATGACGAGGGCCGTCACCGGCACGAACAGGAACTCGACGAGGGTTTTGTAGAGGAATCCGACCACCACGTAGTTCGCGAACATGGCGAAGTCGGTGATGCCGATCACGGAAGCCGCTATGCTGCAGAAGATCAGCGTGTCCACAAATTCCCCGGCGACCGAGGAACTCATGATGCGCACCCACAGCGACTTCTCGCCGGAGCGGGCCTTCATCTTCACGAGGATCCAGGAGTTGATGGTCTGACCAGCGAGGAACGCCACCAGCGAGGCAAGCACGATCTGCGGCACCGGGCCGAGCGCACCCTCCAGCGCGGCCTGCTTGGAAGCGCCAAACTCGTCGTCGAAACCGGGCAGTGCAATGATGATCCAGTAGCAGGCCGAGGCGAACACGGACAGCGCAAACGTTGTGATGATTGCCTTGCGGGCCACCTTGAAGCCATACACCTCGCTGATGACATCACCCAGGATGTAGGCCAGCGGGAACAGGAAGAACCCGCCGTCCGTGACGATCGGGCCGAGTGCCACGCCTTTCGATGCCCCGATGTTGGAGAGGATCAGCACTACGGCCATGACCGCGAGCATGATGCCAAAGTAGGGCGAGCCGATGGAAGCAAATTTCGGCCCAGCAGAAGCAGGGAAAGTCTTGGCGGAGGTCATCGGTGTTCCATTCATAGTGGTTCGCTCGGGCGCCCGGTTCCCTGGAACCACCGGCGGCAACCCGGCTGTATTAGCACTGGACCGGTCCGGCCGGACTCGCCGCCGGAACCGCACTCATTCTCTCACCCGCGGCGTCAGGAGTATCGGGTAGGGCGCCTGGGTTAACGACGACGGCGGGCCGCCGGCTCCGGGACCCGAAGTCCAGTAGCCGGCCACCCGCCGTCGTACGCATCCATTTCGATGGTTCCCTGCCGCCTCGACGCGTGCCCGGGCGCCGAGTGTGCGCGGAACCGTCGAAACGGCGCGGATCTAGCGCCGCGATGCGTCGATGAGATCCTTGTCGTCGTCTCTGCGGCCTGCATCCGTGGCGTCGTCAGCGGCAACAGCTGCCGGCGACCAGGCGTCGCCCTGCTCGCGGTCCAGGTGCGTGGTCTTCTTGTTCTTCAGCGCGAAGATGTAGACCAGCAGGGAGAGGCTGATCGCCACGGTGACGTAGGTGAAGAAGAGGTCCACCTGGCCGGCCTTCTGCAGGGCTGCGCCGATCAGCGGAACCGTGCCGCCAAACAGCGAGTTGGCAATGGCGTAGCCAAGCCCGACGCCCAAAGCGCGGATCGACGCCGGGAACAGCTCGGCCTTCACGAGTGCGTTGATGGAGGTGTAGCCGCCAACGATCAGCAGGCCGCCCATCATGAGCAGGAACGCGGTGAACGGATCCTTGGTGCCGGCCAGTGTGGAAAGCAGTGGCCACGTCAGCAGCACCCCGCCGATGCCGAACCACAGCAGCAGCGGCTTGCGGCCAACCTTGTCGGAGATCATGCCGTAGACGGGCTGCAGGAGCATGAAGATGAGCAGTGCCCAGAAGTTGATGACGGAGGTGTCGGTCTTGGCGATGCCCGAAGTATC
This sequence comes from Arthrobacter sp. NPDC093125, assembly GCF_044754225.1. Taxonomy (NCBI): domain Bacteria; kingdom Bacillati; phylum Actinomycetota; class Actinomycetes; order Micrococcales; family Micrococcaceae; genus Arthrobacter; species Arthrobacter sp. NPDC093125. Next base: position 136,567 of record NZ_JBIVOQ010000001.1, read on the forward strand.
GTTCATGAACTTCAGGATGAAGTTGGTGTAGGTGTAGAAGGCGACGGTGCCGCCGAGAGTCACGCCGATGCAAATCAGCAGCGGCTTCCAGTGCTGCGTGAACAGCAGCTTCATGGTGCCGGGGCGGGCTTCGCCGGCCACGGGTGCCTTCGCTGCCCGGACCTGCTCCTCGGAGACCGTCTCTTCCATGGAGCGCCGCAGCCACAGGACCACGAGGGCGGCGACACCGCCGATGGCGAACGGGATGCGCCAGCCCCACTCGGTGAGGACGTCCTTGCCCAGGGTGTTCTGCAGGATCACGAGCACCAGCAGGGCCAGCATCTGCCCGCCGATCAGGGTGACGTACTGGAAGCTGGAGAAGAACCCGCGGCGCTTGGAGGTGGCGGCCTCGGACATGTAGGTGGCGCTGGTGCCGTACTCGCCGCCCACGGAGAAGCCCTGGACAAGGCGCACGAGGATGAGCAGAAGCAGCGCCCAGACGCCGATCTGCTGCGTGGTGGGCAGGATCGCGATGGCGAAGGAGCCCGCCGACATCATGGTGACGCTCAGCGTCAGGGCGGCCTTGCGGCCGTTGCGGTCGGCGTAGCGGCCGAAGAACCAGCTGCCGATCGGCCGCATCAGGAACGACGTCGAGAAGACCGCCATCGCCTCGAGGCCGGCCTGAAGCTCGTCCTTGGAGCTGAAGAAGTGGGACTGGAAGTAGGCTGCGAAGACTGTGTAGACGTAGAGGTCGTACCACTCCACGAGGTTGCCGGCAGAGCCCTTAAGGATGTTGCTTACGGCCCGGCGGGTCTCGGCCGCCTCATTCTGGGTCACGGCTTGTTGGGTGCTCATCGCTGAACCCTCCTTGACGATGCCGCAACCGGCGGCAGTTCCTGACGTACATGCTTGCTGTCCATGGCAACCTTGCTCATGGTTCCTCCTCAACGTGGACAGTCCCCGTGAACGGCAGAGGACCCATCCAAACTATGGGTGATGCAGCGCACAACCTACGTGGAGGGGCATTTCCTAACACTTCCTTAGGTTTCCCGCCCCGCTCTTTCCCTCCCCGGATCACCCCCACCTTCGGTGCCGCACCGTCCGTTCGCCAGCTTTCGAGCGCATCAGGGCGCAAGGCAAAAAAGCGGAAGAAGGGGTAGTCTCCAAAGCGGGCAGACGGATGTGCGCCCCGAAACCAGCGATAAAGGAACCAGGCCATGGAAGTGCTCATCGTCGAGGACGACGACGCCATGGCGGGTGCTCTTGAGGCGGCCGTGGTCTCCGCGGGCCATAAGGCAACCAGGGTGTCCCGCGGCGCCGATGCCCTCCTGGCCCACAGGAAGTCCGAAGTGATCCTGCTGGACCTGGGGCTTCCGGATATGGACGGCCTGGAAGTGCTGCGGAAGCTTCGCCAGGTCACCCCGTGCCCCATTCTGATCCTCACGGCACGGGACGATGAGCGGAGTGTGGTGCTGGGACTGCGGTCCGGAGCCGACGACTACCTCGTCAAGCCGGTCAAGCTCGTCGAATTGCTGGCCCGCATCGAGGCGGTTACCCGGCGGACGGGCCGGAGCGGTGGCCACAGGCAGCAGAACATTGTGCTGGGGGATCTCGAGATCGACGTCGACCGGCGAGTGGCGGCGCTGGCGTCCCGCGTGCTCCCTTTAACCGCCACCGAGTTCGACCTGCTCGCGCTGCTGGCCCGCAATGCAGGTTCAGTGGTCACCAGGGAGCAGATCCTGGACGCCTTGTGGGGTGATGCGTTCCTCGCATCCTCTCGATCACTCGACGTTCACCTGACGGGGCTCAGAGCAAAGCTGCAACTACCCGGCTTTATCATCAACGTCCGCGGCGTCGGCTACCGGGTTGAGGCCGGTCCGGAGTGAAACTGCGCGTCCTGGGCGTCCTCAGCCTGCTGGCCGTGCTCATGGTCATCCTCGCCTCCAACGCCATCCTGACATCCGCCAGCCGGGAGCTCACCCAGGAGCTCCAGATCAACCGCGTGGCAGCGCTCAACCGGTTCGCGCAGGTGGCTTATGACGCCGCGCTGGACGGCGATTCCACCCAACTCCAGCGAGAAATGGACAGGTACTCCGAGCTTTACGAAGAAGGAGTTCTGATCCGTCTCCAGGAGCGTACCCTGCGCTCCGGCGGCCTCCGCGAAGACAGGACAGATGTCCGGGACGCGGTGGCGAGGGCGAACCTGAACCTCAGCGACACTACGCTCGCCCCTCTGCAGCCGTTCGGCAACGGCTCCGAGGTGATCTCCCGGTCCTTTGGCAGTGCCAGCCAGGTCCTTGGCGAGGCCGTCCTCGAAGTGAACCTGGACGCGGCCCGGCAGAAACTGCGGGAGCGGTGGCTCGTCGTCGGACTTGCGGCGTCCGCCCTCGGGGCGGTGCTCCTCCTCGGCGCGGCGCGCGTGACCCGCTGGGTGCTGCGTCCTGTTCATCGCCTCAATGCGGCCGTGACTGAGCTCGAAACGACGGGCCGGACCAGTCACCTTCCCGAGGACGGCCCGCCGGAGCTGAGGCAGTTGAGCCGTTCCTTCACCGCGATGGCGCAAACCGTCAGTGAAAGCATCGATTCACAACGCCAACTGATAGCGGACACGTCCCACCAGTTGCGCAATCCCGTGGGCGCCCTGCGGCTGAGGATCGATCTGCTGCAGCTGGAACTGCGGACGGCCCGGGAACATACTGCCGCGGCGGGGGTACTGGCAGAACTCGAGCGGGTGGAGGAGATCCTGGACGGGGTACTGAAGCTGGCGGCCGCTGAGCATCGGGCCTTCGAGGACTCCGCACGTGGCCGAGCTTCCGGCGGAACCAAGGATTTCATCGACCCCTACCCGGTTCTGCAGGAGGAATCAGAACGGGCAGAACCGGCCGCCCGGCGCGCCGGAGCGTCAATCCTGCTTGAGGAACCACCGGATCGCCCGGTGTCGTTGGCCTGCAACGCCGCCGAACTCGCCCAGATGGTGGGGGAACTCCTGAACAACGCGGTCAAATACGCCCCCGGCGCCTGCATTTCCGTTGCCCTCCGCAAGCTCCCAGGAGCGGTGATGATCGAGGTTTCCGACGACGGTCCAGGACTTTCGGAGGACGAAAGGGCCGCTGCGACCACCAGGTTCTGGAGGTCGCCACGGAACCGGGAGGTTCGCGGCAACGGCCTGGGCATGACCATCGTCGACAAGCTTGCGGGAGCCAACGGCGGCCGCCTGCTGCTGGCCGAAAATTCACCCCACGGCCTGATCGCCCGCCTCGAATTTCCCCTCCCGGCGACCCAACACGGCCAAGGGTATCCGCATGGCTGACCAAATCGCCCCCGGAGGGCTTCCGCCGCGAAGGACGGCCCTCAAAGCCGGACTGGCCGCGGGCTTGGCAGGAGTACTGTTGCCGGCGCTGAACGCGTGCATTTCGGAGAACCGTCCCGCCACTGTCACGGTGGCGGGGGGTGAGCCGGGAGGCTTCTACCTGGAGTTTTCGACGCTGCTCGCAGATTCCCTTCAGCGTCACGGGGTGGCGGACCGTGCCGTGGCACTGACCACCGGGGGCAGCCTGGACAACCTGGAAAGCCTTCTGACCGGCACGGCGACCTTCGCCGTCGCACTCGCAGACGCAGCGGCGCAGCAGCTGGCAGCCAAGGGTCCTTCAAGCGTCGGAATTGCTGCCCTCGGAAAGGTCTACGAAAACTACGTCCACTGCGTGGTCCGGAAGAACAGCGGCATCCGGAACTTCACCCAGCTTGCCGGGAGGACTGTCGCCGTCGGCCAGCCCGGCTCAGGGACGTCGCTGATTACTCCCCGCCTCATCGAGGCTGCCGGGCTTAAGTCCTCCCCCGCCGGCCACGCCGCTGGCGGCTCTGCCGGCGGCGCCGGCGGCGGCTCGATCGGCGGCCCGACCCGTGGGAAGACGGTCACCGTCATGAATCTCGGGCTGAACGACGGGCTAAAGGCACTCCAGTCCGGATTAGTGGACGCATTGTTCTGGTCAGGAGGGGTGCCTACTGCGGCCATTTCTGCCGCCAACAAAGAAACCGGGCTCGGGTTCCTCGACCTCTCTGCATTGATCCCGGCGATGCGGACACGGTACGGCATCTTTTACGACCGCGTGCTGCTCCCCGAGGGCGGTTATGAGGGCACTCCGGCGGTGTGGACCGTGGGCGTGGCCAACCTGCTCCTGTGCCGGAACGACCTGGATGACCGCACCGTGAAGAGGACGGTCGAACTGCTGGTGGACCATGCCCAGGAGCTCGTCCCGCGGTCCAGTCTCGGGGTTCAGTTCCTGAGCCCGGAATCCCTCATCAACACGGCCGGGCTGCCGCTGCACCCCGCAGCCGCTGCCGCCTACAGGAAGCTGCACGGCTAGCCGCTGTGGCCGTCGACTCGCTTGCATGGCGTACGGCAGACTTCGATCTCACCGAGGATCCGCGACCGTGCCCATGAACAGCGGCAGCCCCGTCTCTATGTGGACGATCTGATAGTGAAATGGCCTGTCGAATTCGATGGTCCGGTCCGGCTGCGGCGGCGCGCTGGTGACCATGCCGTTGAATTGCGTCACGGCGGCAGCGACGGTGCCTTTCTCCGCGACGGTGATGTTGGCTGCCTGCGCAGCCTGCGTGATGGCGAAGTCCTGCTGGATGGCATTGAAGCCGACCGTGGTGTTGAGGGTATTGGTCAATCCCATGGCTCCGAGAACCTGCCGGAGGTCGAAGCTGCACCTGTGGTCCCACTTCGGCAGTTGGATCTGGACGGTTTGCCGCTGTGCCGAGTCCATGACGACGGCGATGTTTCCCAACTCTTTTGCGCTCAGCACCGTGCCCTTGCCGGCTCCAACGTCCGGGAGGACCAGCCTCATGACGAAGCCCTCGGCATAAGGAAGGTCAATGCCCCGCCATCCCGGACCCTCGGCGTATTTCAGCTGCAGGAGGTTGTGCATGGCAGAGGAATCGATTTGTTCACCGGCTGCCGTGGTGAACGGCATGTCGAACGTGCTGCCGGGATCAAACGGAGACTTCCACGCGGCCGCGAAATACAGGGTGTTCAGGAGACTGAAGGTGTTCCGGCGGTCATATTCTGCCGGCGCTTTCGTGATCCGCCCACCGGTGTTCTTCTCCACCCAGGCGTCGATCACAGGCTTGGTCACGGCCTCATCGCTGAAGTCCACCGGATACACACCCGTGCCGTAGTGCCGCGCCAGCGTGTCCAGGTAGGTGGCACCGGTCTCCACCCCCCGGTCCACAAAGAGGCCGTTCGCCGGGTGCATTACCGGCTTCCGCGGCGGGTTCCCTTCATCCACCGAGGCGGGATCACCGTCGAACTTCTGCAGGGAAGCGAGCAGCGCGTTCATCGCTTCGTCGCGCTTGAGCCGCGGAAGTTCGAGGACCGCGTCCATCTCGGCGGCCGTCTCGCCCGCGGCCCCCGCGCGGAGCATGGCCAGGGCAATCAGCAGGCCGCCCGGCGAGGAAACCACATTGCCGCTGGCGCCGTCGCCGCCGTCGGCAAGCAGTGCCTCCCCCAGCTTCAGCGCGGAGTCCCGGAGCATCATCAGCTCGGCGGAATAGGCAGCCCGGTCCGCAGACTCGCGTTCCACGCCGTCGGCCTTCAGGAGCCCCGGTTGCGGCGCTGAGCATGCGGCCAGCGCCGCCACGGCGGCTGCCGCCACGAATTTTGCCACTCGGATCCTTTTCATCGACGTCCTCGGACGGTCACCGGAATACTGCCTGCCCACAGTCAAGCACCGGGGTGCGACAGTATCGATGCCTGACCGGTCACGGTTTGCCGTCGGTTTGGTCTCGGTTCCGACCCTCCCTCAGTTTCCGCAACATTTTCGGCAACGCTCTCTCATTCCGGCACGGGCGTATCCTCGACGCAACCCGTTGGATCCTGGAGGAGCGCGGCATGGCCCAGCATTTCAACAGCGTCGACGAATACATCGCTCAGTTTCCCGGCGACGTGCAGGACATCCTTCAGGAAGTCCGGCGCAGGTGCCACGCGGCCGTGCCCGGTTCCGGCGAGATGATCAGTTACGGCATCCCCACCGTCACCCTCGGCGGCAAGTACGTGGTGTACTTCGCGGGATGGGCGCACCACATTTCTGTCTACCCTGTGCCGTCCGGCGACGACACCTTCCAGGCAGAGATCGCACCCTTCCGGGCCGCCAAGGGCACGCTCAAGTTCCCCCTCGGCAAGCCGCTCCCCTACGGGCTCATCGAAAGGACGGCGGCTTTTCTCCTGGCTGAACGCCGGGGGCGGTAACGGCCGCCCGTACGTACCGCCGTCGAATGCGTACGACGGCGGGAACTTGAGTACAGCGGGAGGGCTTCGCCGTGCGCTTTGGGCACCTATTCCCACTCACCTGTCACGCGCGGGCAAACGCACCGTCCACCGGCCCGTTTTCCACATACGAATGGTCGCCGTTGAAGCCCGCCATTCCCCACTCATAGCGTTGTTGGACAGATATTCAGCCTCCCCAACAACCACAGTGAGGAACGATCGTGGCCAACAAATCCCGCCGACGGCCAGCACGACGAAATTCCTTCAGCGTGTGCCATTCCGGGAACCGCGCACACGGCGCAAAGCAAGTGTCTTCCCTTGCGTCACTTCGAGGCGACCAGAAGCTGGATTCCCTAATCCCCGCATTCGTGCGCTGGCACTGGGAACACGGGATAGTTTCAGACGTGTCAGTCGTCTTGAAGCAGCTGACTGCATTCTTTGCCATTTGCGCTGAACTGGACGGCGACGCCAAGGTCACCGCGATAGAGCCGAAAGATATCGCCGAGCTTGTGGCGCGACTTATTGAGCGCAATACCGAATTTGCGGCCCTTTTCTGTGGCACCCTAATTGAATTCGTGAACTTTCTGATGGATACGGGCCGTTGGGCCGGTAGCCGGGAAAGCTACCAGGCTTTGCGCCGCATCCTCTATGACGGGCTGTTCAACGCGAAATTCCTACCTCCACCCCAGGCGCGCACCGAACCGCAACTAGCCGTCCCTCCGGCCGCAAGAGTGCGGGACCGTCACAAACAAGGCAGTGAAACTGCGGGAGCCTTGGGGAAAAACCCGCAGCACCAGAGAGAGCGTCGGTCAGCTTCCCGAGTGGGCCTGCAGGAACGTGTACACCTCGGTCTCGTCCACGCCGGGGAAAGCACCCGGGGGCATGGCCGCGAGCAGGTGGGAATGGGCCCGGGCGGACGGCCAGGCGTTGCCTGCCCACTCAGATATCAGCGCGGCAGGCGGCCGCTTGCAGCAGGTGGGGTCGGGGCAGTTGGACGTTGCGCGGGCCGTGGTTTCCCGTCCGCGGAACCACTTCACGTGCTGGTACGGCACCCCGATGCTCAGCGAGAAATGCCCGCTGGCCGACCGTTCCGTGCGGGCAGTACACCAGTACGTGCCCGACGGCGTGTCCGTGTACTGGCTGTAGGCGCTGAACTTGTCCGGCACATCGAACACGGCACGGGAGGTCCAGGCCTTGCAGGACGGCTGCCCCTCGATCGCACCGGTGTGGTCCTGCGGGAAGTTCACGCCGTCGTTCTCGTAGGCCTTGTAGATGATCCCGCTCTGGTGTGTCTTCTGGAAATGGGTGGTGATGCCCAGATGCTTGGTGGCCAGGTTGGTGAAGCGGTGGGCGGCGGTCTCATAGGAAACGGCGAAGGCGTCGCGGATGTCCTCGACCGCAATTTCCTTCGCGGCCTTGGCTTTCTGCAGAAATTCCACGGTGGCCTGCTCCGGCAGCAGGAGTGCCGCCGCGAAATAGTTGGTCGCCACCCTTTGGGCCAGGAAATCGCCGTAGTTGCGGGGCGTCTCATGGCCGAGGACGTAGTGTCCCAGAGCCTGCAGGAGCACGGAGCGGGGGTCGTGGTCCTGCCGCTCGCTCTGCGTGAGATAAATTTTGCGGTTCTTCAAATCGGTCACGGAACGGGTGGAATGCGGCAGGTCGCCCACGTGGTGGAGGGTGAATCCCAGGTGCTCCGCGATGTCGGCGATGACATGCTGGCTCAGCGGCCCGGACGTGTATCCCACCTCCTTCAGCACCTTCTGCGCCTCAGCCTCGTACTCCGGAAAATAGTTCCCGCGTTCGCGCATCATGGCCCGCAGTTCACCATTCGCGCGGCGGGCCTCCTCCGGCGTTGCCACCTGCTCGTTCATCTTGCGCTCGAGCTCCTGCAGCAGCCCCACCTGGGCCTCCAGCACATCCATCGGCAACCGGGAGCTGATGCGGATTTTGGGCAGGTTCAGGGACTCGTAAAGCGGTCCGCGCTGGTAGCGTTCGAGCTCAATTTCCAGCCCCGCCCGGCGGCTCGGCGGCTCAGCCCCCAGCAGCTGGTCAATGCCGACGCCGAGCGCCCCGGCCAGGTGCTGCAGCAGCCCGAGTTTTGGTTCCCGCTTGCCGTTCTCAATCAGGCTCAGCTGGCTCGGCGCGGTCCCGACGGCGGCACTCAGGTCATCCAGCGTCAGGCCTGCCTGCTTGCGCAGGTGCCGCACACGGCGGCCCAGCGCAATCACGTCCAGTTCCGCCGTCGGCGCGGACGACGGCGGCTGCAAAACTTCCCTGTTCCAGCTTGAAGGCGACATTTCTGAAGAATACGTGAAGAAACGCAATTCTTTCCAGCCTTTTCCTCTAGAAAGCGGTCTGGAAGTGCAGAAAAGTAGGTGTCACGAAGGAAAACCCCTCCGAAAACCGGCTGGACCTGCAACGGCGCAGGGACGGTCGGCCCGGAACCAGAACCCCGGAATGGCCCGGGAGCTAACAAGGAGACAAAGATGACTGCAGCATTTGAGCCCAACCAGCAGACGCCCGACCAGCAGGCCGCCGCACTGGAGCTCGAGTGGGCTGCCAACCCGCGTTGGGAAGGTGTCACTCGGGACTACTCAGCGTCCGACGTCGTCCGCCTCCGCGGCCGTGTCTCCGAAGAGCACACGCTGGCGAAGCGGGGCTCCGAGAAGCTGTGGAAGCAGCTCACCGAGGAACACAAGGAAGGCAAGTACACCAACGCCTTGGGTGCCCTGACCGGCAACCAGGCTGTGCAGCAGGTCAAGGCCGGCCTGCGGGCCATCTACCTCTCCGGCTGGCAGGTGGCCGCCGACGCGAACAACTCCGGGCACACCTACCCGGATCAGTCGCTCTACCCGGCCAACTCCGTGCCCACCGTTGTGCGACGCATCAACAACGCCCTGCTCCGGGCCGACCAGATCGAGTTCTCCGAAGGCGTCCAGACCGTGGAGGACTGGCTGGTCCCGATCGTCGCCGACGCCGAGGCCGGCTTCGGCGGCCCGCTGAACGCCTACGAGCTGATGAAGTCCATGATCCAGGCCGGCGCCGCCGGCGTTCACTGGGAGGACCAGCTCGCCTCTGAGAAGAAGTGCGGCCACCTCGGCGGCAAGGTGCTGATCCCCACCCAGCAGCACATCAGGACCCTGAACGCCGCCCGCCTGGCCGCTGACGTCGCCGGCACCCCGTCCGTGGTCATCGCCCGCACCGACGCCGAGGCCGCCACCCTGATCACCTCGGACGTGGACGAGCGGGACCAGGAATTCATCACCGGTGAGCGGACGGCGGAGGGCTTCTACAAGGTCCGCAACGGCATCGAACCCTGCATCGCCCGCGCCAAGGCCTACGCCCCGTACTCCGACCTCATCTGGATGGAAACCGGCACCCCGGACCTGGAGCTCGCCCGCAAGTTCGCCGAAGCCGTCAAGGCCGAGTTCCCGGACCAGATGCTCTCCTACAACTGCTCCCCGTCGTTCAACTGGAAGAAGCACCTCGACGACGCCACCATCGCCAAGTTCCAGCGTGAACTCGGCGCCATGGGCTTCACCTTCCAGTTCATCACCCTGGCCGGCTTCCACGCCCTGAACTACTCCATGTTCGACCTCGCCCACGGCTACGCCCGCGAAGGCATGAGCGCCTACGTCGAACTCCAGGAAAAAGAATTCGCCTCCGAGTCCCGCGGCTACACCGCCACCAAGCACCAGCGCGAAGTCGGCACCGGCTACTTCGACGACATTGCAACTGCGCTCAACCCGAACGCATCCACCCTGGCCCTGGTGGGATCCACCGAAGAAGGCCAGTTCCACTAACTTCCCGACGGCGGCCGCTGGTTGAGCTTGTCGAAACCGCCGGCCCCCGGATCGGCTCCGGCCTTCGGACCGGTACCGCTCTGCCTGCTATTCCCCATGCCCGGGTCCGACCTCGCTGAGCGAGGACGGACCCGGGCACAGGGCCCCTTTTACGCAGGCTGCCGCGGCACCGGCTCCTACGGCCTTGTGTCCAAGTCACCACTCGCTTCCCAAACAGCCAGCCACCCGCCGTCGAACTTCCCTTCTTGCTTTAAGGAGCAAATGAAATGAACAGCTTCACCGATAACTTCACTATCAACGGGATCATGTTGACCGCGCAGCCGATTTGCCGGCAGGGCGAGGTGCTCACGCCGGATGCGCTGGCCTTCGTGGCGCAGCTGCACAAGGCGACTGCCGGGCGGCGGGAGGAACTGCTGCGGGCCCGCCGGGCACGCCGGGACCTGATCGCCCGCGGCCAGGATCCCCGCTTCCTCCGCGAGACGGAGTCCGTGCGCAACGATCCGAACTGGCGCGTCGCTCCCCCGGCCCCTGGCCTGGAGGACCGCCGTGTGGAAATCACCGGGCCGGTGGACAAGAAGATGACCATCAACGCGCTGAACTCCGGCGCGAAGGTGTGGCTGGCGGACATGGAGGACGCCTCCACGCCGTCGTGGCGCAACGTCATCCAGGGCCAGCTGAACCTGACGGACGCGCTGGAGCGCCGGATCGACTTCACGTCTCCGGAGGGCAAGGAGTACAAGCTACGCCCCGCCGAGGAGCTGCCCACCATCGTGGTCCGGCCCCGCGGCTGGCACCTGCCCGAGAAGCACATGCTCGTCAACGGCGAACCGATCGCCGGCGGCATCGTGGACTTCGGCCTGTACTTCTTCCACAATGCCCGCCGCCTGCTGGCCCAGGGCAAGGGCCCGTACTTCTACCTGCCGAAGATCGAGAACCACCTCGAAGCCCGCCTGTGGAACGACATCTTCATCCTGGCCCAGGACCTGCTCGGCATCCCGCAGGGCACCATCCGGGCCACGGTGCTGATCGAAACCATCACCGCGGCCTTCGAGATGGAAGAAATCCTGTACGAACTGCGGGACCACGCATCGGGCCTGAACGCCGGCCGCTGGGACTACATCTTCTCCCTGATCAAGAACTTCCGCACCCGCGGTCCCCGCTTCGTCCTCCCGGACCGCGCCCAGGTCGCCATGACCGCACCCTTCATGCGCGCCTACACCGAACAACTGGTCCGGGCCTGCCACAAGCGCGGCGCCATGGCCATCGGCGGGATGGCCGCCGCAGTACCCAACCGCAAGGACCCCGAAGCGAACGCCAACGCCTTCGAAAAAGTCCGCGCGGACAAAACCCGCGAAGCCAACGACGGTTTCGACGGCTCCTGGGTGGCCCACCCCGACCTGGTGCCCGTCGCACGCGAAGTCTTCGACGGCATCCTCGGGACCAAGCCCAACCAGCTCGATAAGCTCCGCGAGGACGTCACCCCGGACGACCGCGCCCTGATCAACATCGCCTCACTCCACGGCACCATCACCGAACAGGGCATCCGGAACAACATCGAAGTAGGCATCCGCTACATCGAATCCTGGCTGCGCGGCAACGGCGCAGTGGCCATCCACAACCTCATGGAAGACGCCGCCACCGCCGAAATCTCCCGCTCCCAGCTCTGGCAGTGGATCTACTCCCGCGCCATCACCGACCACGGGGAAATCATCAGCCGGGAATGGGTGGAGGAGATGCTGGACGAGGAGTTCGCCCTGCTCGAACGCTTCGACGGCGACCGGTTCGAAGATGCCCGTGACATTTTCGAGGAAGTCACGCTCAGCGAGAAGTTCCCGAGCTTCCTGACGGTTCCGGCATACGCCAGGTACCTGCATGAGGCCCGTGCGGGCATCGACGCCACGGCCGAGGCCATCGAGGACGAGCTCGTCGCCGCCTGAGAAGCGGCTCAGACTTCCGCCCGCCGGGCTGCCACGCCTCCGCAACAGCACCCCCGAAATCCGGGGAGGCAGCCCGGCAGCGGAACCCACCCCCTCTAGCGCGAACGGACACTTGAGGCCCTTGTGAGAGGGGCTTAAGTGTCCGTTCGCGCTTCCATGCTGCCGCCGGTATTCAACCTTCAGACTGCGCGGATCGAAGTAAGTTCGTAGACCAGGGCCGAGCTCATCGCCGGTCCACGACAGGTCAGCTGGCACGGCGGGGCGCGGTGGGCCTGCAGTTCGACGTCGACAAGCGCGGGGTGGGGCGGACGGCCGGTGATGCGGATCCGCCAGTGATCGCCGTCGCGAAAGGTTGCAGCAACCACATAATCATTCCTGCCGGCAGGGCCGAAACGTCTGAGCGTCGCTGCGACAGCGGCCTGCTGCGCCGGAAAGAGATCGGTGTATCCACGCAGATAGTCCCCGTGGATACGGCCGGCAAGGTGCTCGTCGATCGTAGCGACCGACGACTCGGCATCCAGACGGCCGTAGTAGACCCCGTCCGGCGCGACAACGACGTTGGCTGCGAACCTGTCACCGCCCACGTGCGAGCATTCCCAGACCAGCTCCGGCCAGCGTTCACTCAATGCACGGCCCACGGGCCGTCCGCGCACGGCGCAGCATTGGTCGTGTTGGCTGTGCGCGCAGACCAGGATGACAGGCGGATGGCCGAGCTTTCCGGGGAAGCCGAGGGCCGTGGCAATCTCCGCCAGATCCTCGTCATGCCTCCACGTTCCCCATTGCTGACGATAGGCGCCGGAGTCCTCATGGCGCAGTACGGCCCAGTGCTTGTGAGCCTGACGGCGGCGGCGGCCGGGCCGCCTCACCAGCACGACCCGCGCCCGCGAAGCCTGCGCGGCGGAGAGCACGAGTTTTTTGGTCTCAGGCTGCAGGTCAAGGCCCTCGAAGCCGTTGGCCGGCCATCCGCCCGGATACTCGATGAGAACCCAGACAACGCCGTGCGACGCCGTGCCTGCAATCGGGTCATCACGCAGTCGGGCACCTTCAGAGCAGAAGAAGCGTTCCGTGGCAGCCGGTATGGCGAAGTCACTATCCAACGGGAACGAGGACCCCTGCACGCAACAGTCTTTCGACGAGTTCGATACCGAGATCATCCGCGGTGTGCACCTCCCCGTCGAGCAGGCGCGACACAGACTGCAGATCAGCCTCTAGAAAGTCGAACCAGCCCACCCGCGTGGTCAGGCGTGGGCCGTCCAGCAATGCGTCCAGTGCGCCACGAAGCCGGACCTCAGACTTGGGGCTGAGGCCGTCGACGGCTGCAAGCTGGGCCAACGGTCCCAGCGGTGCGGGGCGTCCCTGACCTCGGCGGGTGCGGTGGAACAGAGGAGTGGAATCAGCCTCAGCGACTGCAGCGGCAAGGCGCTCACGGACGGTGTCGATCTCCGCGCCTGGCCCATCGACGCCCAGTGGCAGCGTACGGCGCATCTCGGGATCGTCGCACAGCAGTGCAAGCGCGGCCTGCGCGAGCTGCTCGGCCAACGCGTAGCGGGTCCAGCTGTGGACGCCGAGCGTGAGATGGATGGAAACCTCGCCCTGCGCCTGGGCGGCATGCAGCCAGCCCCGCGGCAAGTAAAGGGCATCCCCGGGCTCGAGGACGGTATCGATGTAGGCCTCGCCTTTCGCGGCCTCGGCGACAGTGGAGCGGCGATCGGTCCAGGGTTGATTACGCAACGGGTCGGGGTGGACCGGCTCGTGGATAATCCAGCGCTTGGTCCCCGCGATCTGCAAAACGAAGACGTCGTGGACGTCGTAGTGATCGTCGAAACCACGGTTCTGAGGCGGGGTGATGTAGGCATTTGTCTGCACCGGATGTCCGAGCTCGGTGCTCAGCTTAGTGCTGAACTCAGAGACTGGCTCCCATGTTCGGTGCAGAGCCTGCAGGACGAGCGTGGCGCCGTCGGCGAATTTGCGCCAAAGAGCGGTGTCGTCGAGCTGGTCGGAAATGGTGGCGCCGACGCCGGCGGGGGAGGTGAACGACGAGTCGGGAAATGTCGTGCCGCCCTTGGCGACGCGGAGGAAGGGTGTGCGCAGCCCACGGCGCGAGATCAGTTCGTCGACGGCGGCAGCAGAGAACAGGTCGGAGAAGTCGCTGGCGCACCGCGTGAGCAGCGCCGTGCGCCCCCAGATATCGCCGGCGAATCTTTCACGGCCGATGTCAATGAGACGTGTTTCCAGGACCCCGGCGCCTTCCACGGCGCCGGGGTCCTGAAGGTCAGTCCGGGTGGTGCTCAAACTCAGATGCCCCCGCCGGCACCGCTGTCAGCTCCCCCGTCCGCGCCGCCGTCGGCACCGCTGTCAGCTCCCCCGTCGGCACCGCTGTCAGCTCCTCCGCCGGCACCGCTGTCGGCACCGCTGTCAGCTCCCCCGTCAGCACCGCTGTCAGCACCACCGTCGGCGCCGCTGTCAGCTCCCCCGTCGGCACCGCCGTCATGGGCGCCCGGGATGCCGGCCGCGCCACCATCCGCCGGGCCTTCCTGCTGGCTCGGATCCTGCTCTGGACTAGTCATGCTTCCTCCCGAGAATCTAATGGCTAGGATCAGCGCCATGACCGGCACTGATCGTCAAACCGGGCGATCCTTCATCGACACCGCCCGTGATCACCCTACCGAGATGGGTCAGCCGTGGGAACAGCCTGATCCCTTACAACTCACTTCACGTGGGCCTCAAGTGTCCGTTCGCGCTTAGTAGGGGCGGAAAAGGGCGGAGCGTACGACGGCGGGGGGCGGGTCAGCGCTGCTTGGGCACCGTTCGCACCGAGAGGGCGGTTCCCAGAACGAAGGCCAGCACGGCGCCGAGGATCACCAGCAGGGGCATGGTCCAGCCGCCGGTGACGCTGTTGACGTAGCCCACGAACGTCGGGGCGGCCGCCGCGAAGCAGTAGCCCACGCCCTGCACCACTGCCGACATCCGTCCGGCCGAGGCCTGGTCGCGGGCGATCTTGATGATGGCCGTGAAGATCAGTGTGATGCCGCCGCCCTGGGCCACGCCGCCGAGAGAGGACCAGAGCCACCACAGCTCGGGTGCCAGCAGCAGGCCAAGGGGAACCGTCAGCCACATGGCGCCCAAGGTGAGGGCGACCGCCGTCGTACTCATGAACCGCGCCGCCAGCGGCACCCCGAGCGCCCCGGCGATTGCGAGGATCTGGAAGAGTGAGGAACCGGCGCCGGCGGCGGCGGGCGCCATGCCGAGTTCATCTGCCAGCAGCGTGGGCAACCACGCGGTCACCCCGTAATAGGAGATGGCCTGCCCCGCGAACCCCGCCGTCAGCCCGACAGTGACCCACGGGGAGACCGGGCCGCCGGAGGTACGCCGGCCGCCGGAACCGTCATCGGGGGCGGGGACGAATGCTCCGCGGCCGGCGGCCGGAAGCCACAAGGCGCTGGCGGCAACAGCGAACAGCGCAGTGGCCGCCAGCGCAGGCTGCCAGCCGGCGAGTTCAGCCAGCGGTGCCGCGGCAACGGAGGTGATGGTGGAACCGATGTTCAGGGCGGCAGTGTAGATACCCAGTGCGGACCCCTGGCGGCGGGCGGAAAAGTCCCGCCTGATGATCAGCGGCACCGCAATGTTGCCGATGGTGATGGCCACACCGAGGATGACTGTGCCCAGCATGACCAGGGCGGGGCCGCCGGCAGAACGCACCACCACGCCCACCAGGACGCCAAGGAGCGTCAGGGTGATGGCCACCTCGGCCCCCAGCCGGCGCGCCGCCAGCGACGCGAGCGGTGCTGCCAACGAAAAGCACAGCACAGGAATGCCGGTCAGCAGGCCGAGCTCCACGGGCGTGAAGCCGAGGTCCAGCTGCATCGGGCCCACCACCGGGGCAACCGCCACGAAGGGGCCGCGCATGTTAAGGGCTATGAGTCCAATGCAGGCGAGGAGAACCCAGCTGCCGGGAATTCTGGAGCCGACACGGTCCCTCATGCGAGGGCGGGGTTGGCAGGCGGCAGCACGGCAGGGGGTTTCATCAGTTCATTGCTATCACGCCGGGGGTGGTTCAACGGAAAAGGCTGAACGGGAGCGCAGCGCGGCGCTCCCGTTCAGCCTTGTGCCATCGGCAGACAACGCCTGCTACAGGAACCAGTCGCGCTGGGCGTTGGCCACGCCGGGCGCGTCACGGAACTGGCCGGGCTGGGCAACCCACCCGACGCCGTTCGCGATCACCTGCTGGATCTGGGGGTGGTGGTAGACGGGGTACTCCTGGTCGCCCGGGCTGAAATAGAAGATCCGGCCCTTTCCGCGGGAGAAGGTCACGCCTGAGCGGAAGACTTCGCCGCCTTCAAAGGAGCTGATGAAGATCAGGTCGTCGGGCTCCGGAATGTCGAAGAGTTCGCCGTACATCTCCTGCTGGGGGATCACGATGGGGCTCTCCACGCCGGCCGCGATCGGGTGCGACGGCTTGACGGTCCAGACCAGCTCACGTTCACCCTCGTTGCGCCACTTGAGGGAGCAGGTGGTGCCCAGGAGCCGGGTGAAGATCTTGGCGAAGTGCCCGGAGTGCAGGACCACCAGCCCCATGCCGCCCAGGACGTGGCGCTGCACGCAGTCCACCACCTCGTCGCTGACGTCGGCGTGTGCCACGTGGCCCCACCAGAGGAGCACGTCGGTGGATGCGAGGGTCTCCTCGGAGAGTCCGTGCTCCGGATCGGCCAGGGTGGCCGTGGTGATGCTGGCGTCCGGGTAGAAGCCCTTCAGCCCGTCCGCAATCGCACCGTGCATGCCCTTGGGGTACATCTCGGCCATGGTTTCGGGCTGGTTGTTGGCCTCGTGGACACCTTCGTTCCATACCAGGATGCTAAGTTTGTCAGCCATTGTCAGAGCCTCACTTCGCGCTGTTCGAGGGCGGATTTGTAGCAGGCGTCGAGCACCAGGGCACGCGTCAGCGCGAGCGAACCGTCGTGGGCGCCCCACACGGACTCGCCGCCCCGGACGGCTTCGATGAAGTCTTCCACCACCGCCTGGTGTGCCCGGCCGGGCTCTGCCACCACGGTGTAGTCAGCGTTCTCGCCGTCCTTCTCCTTGAAGATGCGGAGGTCCGCGACGGGGGCATCGGAAGCGCCGACGGCGCGCAGGTCCGCACCGCCGTCGGTGCCGTAAACGGTGAAGTCCATCAGGTCTGCCTCTTCCCGGTACGCTGCCCAGCCGGCCTCAAGGATGAGGGTGCCCCCGCCTTCAAGGCGGATGAATGCCGAGGCGAAGTCCTCCACTTCAAACTTGTGGGCCGACTTCATAGCGGTGTACCTGGCGTTGCCGCCCAGGCCGCGCGGACCGAGCTCCGAATGGGTCGACGCCGAGACCGAGAGAACCTTCGGTTCCCCCAGCAGGTGCAGGGCGTAATCCAGCACGTGCACGCCGATGTCAGCCAGGGGGCCGCCGCCCGCCAGGACGGGGTTGGTGAACCAGCTGCCCAGCATGGGGATGCCCTGGCGCCGCAGCCAGGAGGCCTTGGCGTAGTACGGGCGGCCCAGCTCGCCGTCGTCCATGATGCCCTTCAGCTTCTGGATGTCGCCGCGGCGGCGGTGGTTGAAGGCGACGTCCAGGACGCGGCCGGCCTTCCGGGCAGCCTCAACCATCTGCCGGCCCTCTTCGCCGTTGCGGGCGAGGGGCTTTTCGCTCAGGACGTGGAGACCTCGCTCGAGTGCCGCGACGGCAATCGGCGCGTGCAGGAACGTCGGGACCGCGACACTGACGGCGTCGAGCCCTTCAAGCTCAATCAGGTCCTCCCAGCGGGCAAAGGTGTGGGGGACGCTGTACTCGTCCTTGATGGCCGCCAGGAGGTCTGCCTCCATGGCGGCCACGGCCACAAGCTCCACACCGGCCATGTCCTTGTATGCCTTGATGTGCTGCTGGCCTGCCCAGCCGATGCCGATGACGCCGACCCTGAGGGGCGGAGAACCAGGGCGGGTTGATGGCTGATGATCACTCACGAAAGGATTCCTCTGTTTCTGTTGACTTGAAACGCTAGGCATTTTGAAGGGCGGCATCCCGGATGGCCGACTCGACGGCCTCGGGCGAAAGTACGTGTTCAATAACCATCCGGCTCGCTCCCCAGATGGCAGCATCGATGGGAGCCTTGGACTGTTCAATTCGCAGCTTGGATGTTGCAAGGGGCTGCGACCGGCGGTAGACGGTCTCCCGGATGCCTGCCAGGAGCTGGTCGCCGGCCCGGGAGAGACTGCCGCCGACCACAATGACCGACGGGTTGAGGAGGTTGACGCACATGGCCAGCACCTCTCCCATGTCCCTTCCCGCCTGCCGCAGCGCGAGGGTGGCCTGGACATCTCCCGTTGCTGCCAGATCCACGACTGCAGTACCGGAAGCCGCATCGATGCCGTGGGTTCTGAGCTTTGCCGCCAGCGCCGGCCCGGACGCCAATGCTTCGAGGCAGCCGTGGTTGCCGCAGCGGCAGAGGACATCCTCGCCGCTGGGGACGCGGATATGGCCCAGGTCGCCGGAGGCGCCGTCTGCTCCCCGCTGCAGCTGGCCGCTGCTGATGATGCCCGCTCCGATGCCCGTGGCGGCCTTAACAAAGAGCAGATTCTGGTGGTCCTGCCAAAAGGCGTGCCTCTCACCAACAGCCATGATGTTGACGTCGTTATCCACGAGGACTTCGCTTCCGAACTCAGCGCGGATGTAGCCCGCCACGTCGAATCCGTCCCATCCGGGCATGATGGGCGGCTTCACCGGGCGCCCTGTGTGGTGCTCCACCGGGCCGGGCAGGCCTAGCCCCACCCCTGCTACCTCGCCTTCCGGCCGGCCAATGCCCGCCAGCAGCGATCTGCAGTTTTGCACCACCCACGTCAGGACATCTTCCGGGCCGTTCGAGATGTCCAGCGCGCCTGAATGGCGGGCCAGAATGACTCCGTCGAGGTCGGTTACGGCGACCGAGGCATGCGAAGCGCCAACGTCGGCCGCGAGTACAACCTTCCTGCGGGCATTGAAGATAAACCTCGACGGCGGCCGGCCCCCGGAAGATGCTGCCTCACCGGCAGGACCGATGTATCCCAGCGCCGTGAGGGCGTCGATCCTGGCCGCCAGGGTGGTGCGTGCAAGGCCCGTGACGGCAATGAGTTCAGAACGGGTCCGCGCCTTGCCATCACGGAGCAGCTGAAAAAGATCCCCGGCACGGGCCAATAGACCGGCCTCCCCTGAGGGCCGCTCATAAGCGGGGGATGTCTGCATGGTTAAAGGAATAGCACACAACCACGGGCTTTTGTCCATAACTGTCAAAACTTTTGATTGACTTGCGGCAAAAGTCACCGTAGCTTCATAAAAGGGCCTACTCCGCACAGGCGCCAATGGTGGATGCCCGGACGGTCAGCACCGAGGTTAGGAGAACCATGACGTACTCACTTCAGCTCTACACCCTCCGCAATGCCCTTGAGAAGGACCTTGCCGGCACTATCCAAAGAGTGGCCGAAATCGGCTTCGCCCAGGTGGAGCCCTACAACTTCGTGGCAACGGCCAGGGAACTGGGCGAAGCACTGCAGGCCAACCGGCTCACGGCTCCGTCCGGCCACGCTCCCCTGCTCAGCCAGGACCAGGACCGGATCTTTGCTGCTGCGCGGGACCTGGGGATGGAAACCGTCATCGAACCCTACATCCCGGCTGAGCACTGGCAGTCCGCCGAGGACATCCAGGCCACGGCGGGGAAGCTGAACGCCGCCGCCCGGAAGGCCTCCGTTTACGGCCTCCGCGTCGGCTACCACAACCACGCCTGGGAGCTGGAGTCCGTCATCGACGGGCAGACGGCCCTGGAATACTTCGCCGGACTGCTGGACCCCGAGGTGGTCCTGGAGGTGGACACCTACTGGGTTGCCGTCGGCGGCCAGGATCCGGTTCAGGTCCTCACCCGGCTGGGCGACAGGGTCCGGCTCATCCACATAAAGGACGGGCCGCTGACTACGGACACCAAGGCGCAGCTGCCGGCGGGCAAAGGCAAAGTGCCTGTGCTGGACGTCATCGCCGCCGCTAAATCCCTGGAAGTCGGGGTGGTCGAGTTCGATGACTACTCCGGCGACATCTTCGACGGCATCGCGCAGAGCCTGGCCTTCCTGCAGAAGGCAGCAACCGGGCAGGTCCGTTCATGAGCGCTGTGCAGACTCCGGCAAGCGGCCGCGGCCCGGTCGGCGTCGCCGTCATCGGCGCCGGCAACATCAGCAAGCAGTACCTGGACAACCTCACGGTCTTCCCCGACCTGAAGGTCCACGTCATCGCGGACCTCTTCGAGGACGCCGCAGAGGCGCGGGCGAAGGAGTACGGCGTCCCCGAGTGGGGCGGGGTGGACAAGGCCCTGCACCATCCCGACGTCGAAATCATCGTCAATTTGACCATCCCGGCCGCGCACGTGGAGGTGGCCACGGCCGCCGTCAACGCCGGCAAGCACGTCTGGACGGAAAAGCCCTTCTCCCTGGACCGGGAATCCGGACTGGGCCTGCTCAAGACGGCCGACGCCGCCGGAATCCGCCTCGGCTGCGCCCCTGACACCTTCCTCGGCGCCGGCCTGCAGACCGCGCGGAGGCTGATCGAACGCGGCGACATCGGCACCCCGCTCACGGCCATGACCACGTTCCAGACACCGGGGCCCGAGTCCTGGCACCCCAACCCGGCGTTCCTGTTCCAGTACGGCGCGGGACCGCTGTTCGACATGGGCCCGTACTACCTCACCGCCCTGGTGCAGACGTTCGGTTCCGTCAGGAAAGTGGCCGCCATGGGCTCCAAGTCCAAAGACGTCCGCGTGATCGGCTCCGGGCCCAGGCTTGGCGAGGAATTCACCGTCGAAGTGCCCACCCACGTCAGCGCGATGGCACAGTTCGAAGGCGGGCAGTCCTCGCACAGCGTGTTCTCCTTCGAGTCCCCCCGCCAGCGGATGGGCTTCGTCGAAATCGCGGGCACCGAAGCCACCATCTCCCTCCCGGACCCCAACTACTTCGACGGCGAGGTCAGGCTCTGGCGCGACGGGGACGAGGAATGGACCACGGTTCCGGCCACCGGGCCGGCAAACGGCCGCGGCATGGGAGTGCTGGACATGGCCCGATCCCTCCGCGCCGGGGTACCGCACCGGGCCACCGGCAACCTCGCGTACCACGTCCTGGACACCATGGTCGCCATCTCCGAGTCCGTCGAATCCGGAACCTTCGTCACCGTCGAAAGCTCCGCACCGGATTCCCCAGCCCTCCCCGAGGACTGGAACCCCACAGCCGCCACCCTCTAGGAACAGCCCCATGACTTCCCAAGAAACCGGGCAAACGCGCCCCGGAACCCGCCTGCAGCCGTCTTCCCCGCTGGGCGTGGCCATGATCGGCTACGCGTTCATGGGCAAGGCCCACTCAAATGCCTGGCGGAACGTATCGTCCTTCTTCGACGTCCCGGCGCTGGAGCAGAAAGTGCTTGTGGGCCGGAACGCGGACGAAGTCGCCGCGGCCGCGGCCAGATACGGGTGGGCCGAGTCCGCCACGGACTGGCGCTCCGTGATCTCCAGGGACGATATCGACATCGTGGACATCTGTGCCCCTGGATGGATGCACGCCGAAATCGCCATCGCGGCCCTGGAAGCGGGAAAGCACGTCCTCGTGGAAAAACCCCTCGCCAACACCCTGGCCGAAGCCGAAGCCATGGTCCAGGCCGCCCAGGCCGCCCGGACCAGGGGCGTGGAGTCCATGATCGGCTTCAACTACCGTCGCGTCCCGGCTCTGGCTTTGGCCAAGGAACTCATCGCCGAGGGCAGGCTCGGCGCCGTCCGCCACGTCCGGGCCGCTTATCTGCAGGACTGGCTCGCCGACCAAACAGCGCCTATGACCTGGCGGCTGCGCAAGGAAACGGCCGGTTCCGGGGCCCTCGGGGACATCGCGTCCCACGTCATCGACCAGATTCTGTTCCTCCTGGGCGAGGCTGTCACCGAGGTTTCGGGACGCCTGCACACCTTCGTGGACCGCCGGCCAGGTCCGGAGGGCCAAGAGGATGTCACGGTCGACGACGCCGCTTGGGCCACGCTGTCCCTCGCCTCCGGGGCCATCGCCTCCGTCGAGGTCTCACGGGTGGCCACTGGCAAGAAGAACTCGCTGACGCTGGAACTGTACGGCGACAAAGGCACGCTTCTCTTTGATCTCGAAAACCTGAACGAACTCGGCTTCCTCGACGCCACCGTCCCGGTGCGCGAACAGGGCTTCCGGCGCATCCTGGTGAACGAACCCGAACACCCCTACCTCGACGCGTGGTGGCCGCAGGGACACATCATTGGCTGGGAACACACCTTCACCCACCAGATCCGGGACTTCCTCCACGCGCTGAGCCACGGCGCGGCGCCGTCGCCGTCGTTCGAGGAGGGTCTGGCAGTCCAGCGCATTCTGGACGCCGTCGAGGAGTCTGCCAACGCCAAATCCTCCACGATCCAGCTGAGCGGGCCCGCAGACACCGCAGCTGCCGCCCCCACCGAAGGAGCCTGACCATGCCCCGCCCGTATACCCTGTTCACCGGCCAGTGGGCGGACCTGCCCTTCGAGGAAGTCGCCAGGCTCGCCTCCGGCTGGGGCTACGACGGCCTGGAAATCGCCGTCTCCGGGGACCACCTGGACGCCTGGCGCTGGGACGAACCCGGCTACGTCGAGTCCAAACTCGCCATCCTGGAGAAATACAACCTGAAGGTCTGGGCGATCTCCAACCACCTCAAGGGCCAGGCCGTCTGCGATGACCCCATCGACTTCCGCCACGAGGCGATCGTCGGATCCAAAGTCTGGGGCGACGGCGACCCCGAAGGCGTCCGCACCCGCGCGGCCGAGGAAATGAAACACACCGCCCGCCTCGCCAAGGCCCTCGGCGTGGACACCGTCGTCGGATTCACCGGCTCCTCCATCTGGCAGTACGTGGCCATGTTCCCGCCCGTCCCGGAAAAGGTCATCGACGCCGGCTACCAGGACTTCGCTGACCGCTGGAACCCCATCCTGGACGTCTTCGACGAGTGCGGCGTCCGCTTCGCCCATGAAGTCCACCCGTCCGAGATCGCCTACGACTACTGGACCACCGTCCGGACCCTGGAAGCGATCGGCCACCGTGAGGCGTTCGGCCTGAACTGGGACCCCTCGCACTTCATGTGGCAGGGCATCGACCCGGTCTCCTTCATCTGGGACTTCAAGGACCGGATTTACCACGTGGACTGCAAGGACACGAAGCTGCGGCCTACCGGCCGGAACACCGTCATGGGCTCCCACCTACCCTGGGGCGACCCCCGCCGCGGCTGGGACTTCGTCTCTGCCGGACGCGGCGACGTCCCCTGGGAATCCTCCTTCCGGGCCCTCACCGCGATCGGCTACACCGGCCCTATCTCCATTGAATGGGAAGACGCCGGCATGGACCGCCTCCACGGCGCCCCCGAAGCCCTCGCCGCGCTGAAGAAGTTCGACTTCCCCGCCTCCCAAACCAGCTTCGACGCCGCCTTCAAGCAGTAGTAAGGGAAGCGATCCATGGCGCACTCCATCCGTAAGGCAACAGCGGAAGACGCCGGGCGGCTCACTGCCCTGGCCGAGGTCACCTTTCCGCTGGCCTGCCCGCCCGGGGCCTCTCCCGAGGACATCGCTGCCCATCTCGCCAACACCCTCAGCGAGCGCCACTTCCGGTCGTTCGTGGCGGATCCGGACGTGACAGTGCTGGTCATTGATGCCGGCGCCAGCCTTCGCGGCTACAGCCTGCTGGTACACCGCCCGGCGCAGGACCAGCACGTTGCCTCCGTGCTTACGGCGCTGCCGTCGGTGGAGCTCAGCAAATGCTATGTCCACCCCGACCACCACGGGCTGGGAGCGGCAACCGAACTCATGCAGGCCAGCATCCGGGAAGCTGCGGCCACCGGGGCCGCCGGGATGTGGCTCGGCGTGAACAGCGAGAACGCCAAGGCAATCCGGTTTTACGAGAAGTCAGGCTTCCGGAAGGTGGGAACCAAGTCCTTTCAGCTTGGCAGCAGAGTGGAACATGACTTCGTGATGGAACGCGGGCTGGGCTAGCTACCCGGGGACGTGACCGGGGAGGTCGCTGTCCAGGGGCGGACGGGGCTCGTGCCTGAGCTGCAGCCCAGGCGGCAGGCCCTCCACCGTCCCCCCGCCGCCGCTGGCACGGATCGTAATCCGCGAACGTCCCAGGAGCACATTGTCCGCCCGGAAGTCGCCGATGCCGTCCGGCAGGATGGGGGCCAGGTGCAGCACCCCGCGCGTGAAGTCGGGATCGAAGCGCAGGATAATCCGCGCCAGCTGGATCGGAGCAGCCGCGGCCCACGCCTGCGGCGAGCAGGCGGTCGGGTACGGTACCGGCTCGGGGAAGTCGGCACGGTCAAATCCGCAGAACAGCTCCGGCAGCTGTCCGCCGAAGTACGCGGCTGCATCGAAGAGTCCGCTGGCGATCTGGCTGGCCTCGTCCACGAAGCCGTAACGCATCAACCCGGTGGCGACCAGTGCTGTGTCGTGCGGCCAGACCGAGCCATTGTGGTAGCTGACAGGGTTGTAGGCTCCCATGTCCGACGCCAGCGTCCTGATGCCCCAGCCGGTGAACATTTCAGGGGACATGAGGTGTTTGGCCACCGTCGGTGCCTTGTCTTCATCGACGATTCCGACCCAGAGACAGTGCCCCATGTTTGATGCGCAGGAGTCCACGGGCTGTTTGTCCTTGTCCAGGGCGATCGCGAAGTACCCCTTGTCCGGCAACCAGAACCGCTCGTTGAACAGCCTCTTCAAGACAGCAGCCCGTTCGGCCCAGTGGCGCTCCAGTTCACTGTCGCCGGACCAGCGGGCCAGCAGCGACCGCCCCACGTAGGCCGCGTACACGTAGCCCTGTACCTCGCACAGGGCTATGGGCGGCTCCGCCATCCGGCCGTCGGCGAAGTTGATGCCGTCCCACGAGTCCTTCCATCCCTGGTTCAGCAGGCCGTGGGGATTGGGCCGCATGTACTCCACAAAGCCGTCGCCGTCGCGGTCCCCGAAATGCTCGATCCATTCCATGGCACGGTCTGCATGGGGCAGCAGCGGTTCGATGATGTCGTCGCCCAGTCCCCAGCGGCTGAGTTCACCGAGCGTCGCTACAAACAGGGGGGTCGCGTCAGCGGTGCCGTAGTAGGCAGTGCCGCCCAGAGCCATGCCGGCAGTGACGCCCAGCCTCACTTCGTGGGGGATCCGGCCCGGTTCTTCCTCGGAGTCCGGGTCCACCTTCGTTCCCTGCATTCCGGCGAGGGTCTGCAGGGTTCCGGCAGCCAGGTTGGGGTCGACCAGCAGCGACATGTAGGAGGACAGCAGCGAGTCGCGGCCGAAGAGGGCCATGAACCAGGGCGCTCCGGCGGCAACGGCGACCCTGTTGGCGTGTTCGTCGTCGAAAATGCGCAGGGAACCAAGATCACTCTGGCTGCGGTTCAGGACGTTCTGGACGTTCCGGTCCGTGACGGTCACCCGCGGTACGTGTTCCTCCCAGGCCAGGTGGCGCTTGACGCCGGTGCGGTGATGCGCAGCCGCGGCCTCCGTGAATGGTTCATCCGGCCCCTCGCCGTTGATCAGCGGAACCACGATGATGGTGGTTGACCACTCTTCCCTCGGCGGAATCACCACCCGGAAGGACAGACCTTCCTCCCCTGCCTGCCCGCCCGCTGCGCGGATGACCGTCCCCCGCGTCTCGCCGCCGCGTTCTGCTTCAATGTGCAGCTCAGGGCCCCGGACAGTCCGCCGGACGACGGCGCCGGCAGCCACCCTGCCGCCCTTGACGTCGAAGAGGTCCGCCAGGTCAGCGTCCACCTTCAGCTCGATCTCACAGACTGCAGGCGCGGCCGAGTAGTTGCGGATGGTGACGTCATCCCGCAGCCCGGGCCCCACATGCCGCTGGTGCCGGACAACCAGCGGGCTGTCGAACCTCCCGTCCTCCCACCGTGCCCGTCCCACGAACATGGCCTGGAAGGAGGTGGGAGTGCGGGCCCCCAGCGGTTCCCGGAGGGCGCCGTTGATCTTCAGGACCCACTCCGAAACGACGCGGGTGTCCTGATAGAACACCCCTTGCGAACCTCCCGGAATGATGTCGCCGCTCTGGGACGAGATGCAGAACGAGGACCCTTCAACGACGGTGACAGCACCGGCGTCGGCGGGGCCCGCTTCGGTGTCGGCATTCCAGGCATTCATGGGCTGGTGTCTTCCCTTCGCGCAGGCGGGGCGCCGGCCTCAGGTACCCGGCGGCGTTATTCGATTCTTATGCACCGCGCCCCGATCGGGAACCCCGCCGGGCACCCGCTTTTCCAGGATCTGCCTGTACAGGCTTAAATGGTCGGCAACCATGCGTTCCGAGCTGAACTTCTCTTCCACGGAGGCGCGGCAGGCGTCCCGGTTCAGCGCTGCCGCCCGGGGCAGCAGCGCCGCAAGTTCGTCCAGGGGGCCCAGGTATCCGGTAACGCCTTCCGCCACAATTTCCGGCGCTGCGCCAACCGGCGTGCCGAGTACGGGCGTTCCCGTGGCCAGCGCCTCGATCATGACCAGTCCGAAAGGCTCGGCCCACTGTATCGGGTTCAGGAAGACGCTCGCCTCGCCCATCAGCGCGTACTTGTCCGCATTGCCGATCTCTCCGATGAATTCCTCGTTGCTCCCCAGCATCGGCTGTACCGTCTCCTTGAAATAGCTCATCTCCTCCGCTTCACGGATTTTCGCTGCAATCTTCAGCGGGATTCCTGCTTTACGGGCGATGGCGATGGCCTCGGCAGGCCCCTTATCCGGGCACATCCGTCCGACGAAACAGGCGTAGCCGCCTCGGCCGGTGCCCCGGGGGACCGCCGACAGATCCATTCCGTGGTGGATGACGCGTGCGACCGGCAAGTCCGGTACGCGGCTGACCTGGTCCCTGGAAATTGCGATGATGCTGGTAGTTTCTGCCGCAGCGCGGTATATGTCAGCTGCTGAGGGCGCCAGCTGGCAGTGAATGGTTGTCACCACTGGCACTGAGGCCGGGCGGTTCCTGTAAAGGGGACCCGCAAGAGTGTGATCGTGGATGATGTCCACCCCGCCCATCCCCCGGTAGGCGCGTATCACGTGGCTCAGTTCGGAGAGCGTGAATCCCAGCTCGGCCGGCTCCGAGTTCCTCATGTCGGGAGCGAAGGGCACGGGGCACTCACTGTCGGAGGGGGCGGCCAGGATGACGTCGTGCCCGGCGGCGGCAAAGCCCCGGGCGAGGCTGTCCACTACCCTCTCGGTGCCGCCGTAAGCGGCCGGCGGAACCGTGATCCACGGTCCTGCTATGAGTCCTATGCGCATCCCTGGCCTCCCGGGATACAGAGCAGGAGACTTCCGGCCAAGGGACGGAAGGCCTGCGGCGGCCCTCTCGTGGCGGGCGCCACGAAGACGTTCGGACGAACGGCATCAGAGGCTGACTGCATAACCTAGGTCAAACGATAAGGTTCGCAGTGGCCGCGGGCAATACTGTCCGCGGCGACGCTGCTTGTGGCCCACACAACGCCCCGGACAGGAATGCGGCCGCACCGGCGGAGGTTGTGGCAAGCATGAAGATTGAGATCTGGTCCGACGTCGCGTGCCCCTGGTGCTACATCGGTAAGCGCCGGTTTGAGGCAGCACTGGCCGAGTTCCCGCACCGCGATGCCGTGGAGGTGAAGTGGCGCAGCTACCAGCTGGACCCTTCCCTGCCCGAACATTACGACGGCACAGAACTCGATTACCTCAGCAGCCGCAAGGGCCTGGCTCCCGAGCAAGTCTCACAGATGTTTGAGCATGTGGCAGCCCAGGCCAAGGAGGAGGGGCTCGGCTACCGGTTCGACGCCGTCGTGGTGGCCAACAGCTTCACCGCACACCGGCTCATCCACCTGGCCGCCGCACACGGGAAGCAGGACGCCGCCAAGGAGCGGCTCCTCAGTGACCACTTCGAGCACGGCAAGGACATCGGCAGCCGGGAGTACCTCACATCGCTGGGCGCGGGCCTGGGCATCGACGCTGCAGCAGTCGCTGAACTGTTCAGCACGGACAAGTACGCCGACGACGTGCGGCAGGACATTGCCGAAGCGCGCGCCCTGGGCATCAGCGGGGTCCCCTTCTTCGTGATCGACAGGAAGTTCGGCCTGTCCGGCGCCCAGCCGTCCGCGACGTTCAGCATGGCGCTCAACCAGGCCTGGGAGGACGCCCACCCTCTGGTCATGGTCAACGCCGGCACGGACAGCGCCAAGGCAGCCAACGGGGAGGCCTGCGGCCCGGACGGCTGCGCCGTCTGACTCGAGCCAGCACTTCCTAAGTTTGGTGACAGATCGTTGTAAAGTGTGCGTATGCCACGGATTTCGGCCCCCAGCAACGCTGCGCAGCGCGCCGAGACCCAGCGCCGCATCCTGAACGCTTTCGGCGAGCTTCTCTTCACGCACGGGTTGCCGGGGCTGACCATGACGGACGTCGCCCGGCACGCCGGCATCGGCCGGACCGCCGTATACAACTACTACGCGGACATTGAAGAGCTGCTGATCTCCTACGCCCTGGTCGAAACGGAGCGGTTCCTCGCGGAGCTCAAGGAGTCACTGAACAGGCTCGATAACCCGGTAGACCGTCTGGCACTGTACGTGCGCGCCCAGGTGGAGGACCTCAGCCGCCGGCATCTGCCGCCCGGACCGGCCATGGGCGCCGTCCTTTCGCCGGCATCCTTCGCGAAGCTCGCCGACCACGTCGGCGGTCTCAGCGACCTCCTTCAGGACATCCTGCGCGAAGGGATGGAGCAGGGGTACTTTCCGGTGGCGGAGGTCCGGCAGCAGGCCCAGCTGATCCACGGAACGCTGTCGTCCAGCGCGGCACGCGGAAGCGAGGAGGCGGACGACCTCGAGGACCGCATATCCAGGACGGTGCGGTTCATCCAGCTGGGTGCCGGAGCAAGGTTCGACGACGGCGGCCGGCCCGTCCGGCTTGAAGGCCCGGCACCTCTGGGATAGGAGTCAGCCCTTGGCTCCCTGGCTGGGAACCACCGGCAACTGCTCTTCATCGGCGACGCGGCGGCTCTCGCGGGGGCAACTCAACGTACCTGGGGTCTGATCCACCAGTTCGGGTTTGGCCAGGCCGCGGTAGTCGCCCGTCAGGATTACGTCCACGGTGGCATCCTGGCGTCCGTCCTGGAAATAGTCGGAGCCAGGCAGGTTCCGCTGAACAGTAAAGGCAGCAGCCTGCCCGGCGGCCCCTGACACGATGGCGGCCACTCCCCGGTAGCCCGTTTCGATGTTGCCCACCTGGCCCACCTCGAACTTCCGTGCCTTGAACTCGTTGGCTGCCGACCTCGCTAGGCCGGCACGGGGTGTCGCGTTGAAGACATTGACCTTCACTTTGGCCGGTGACGCGTAGTCGAATGTAGTGGCGGGGCACGCTGACGAGTCAGCCTGGCTGTCCTCGCTCCCGGGAAATTTGATCTGTCCGTTTATGACCGCCAGCGCGCCCATAATGCCGGCGACAATAAGGCCGAGGAGCACGAAGAGCACCACGCCGTGCAGGATCTTGCGCCGCAGCTTGCCGGAGTTGTCCGCCGTCTCATCGTCCACGAACGTAGCCCGGAGCTCCGGACCGGTGATGACCCGGTGCCCGTGCAGCTCCGTGACATCCTTGGGTTTCCTAGCCATCGAGCACCAACACCCTGGCATGGATCGCGGTCCGCTGGTGAAGTGCCGTCCGGACAGCCCGGTGCAGGCCGTCCTCAAGGTAGAGCGTCCCCTGGTACTGCACCACGTGCGGGAACAGGTCGCCAAAGAACGTGGAGTCTTCGGCCAGCAGCGCCTCGAGATCGAGGGTCCGTTTCGTTGTTACCAGCTCATCCAGCCGCACGGGCCGCGGCGGCAGGGCCGCCCAGTCCTTCGGCGTGCTGTAACCATGGTCGGGGTAAGGGCGTCCCTCGCCCACAGCTTTGAATATCACCTTGCCAGCGTAAGCACCTTGCGTGTTCTAGGGAATGTGGAAAAGGCCCGGGCGAAAGGTTGTAGCCAAACAGTAACCATGGGTCATATCAGCGGCACAGGGGCGGGGCAGGGCGAGGGGACAGCCGTTGGCTGTCAGAATGGAGGCATGACTGCACCTCCCGCGAATGCTCCCTCCGCGACCTTTGGCGTCCACACGCCGTCGGCTCCTGCCCTCGCACTGCTCCTGGACGTCGACGGGCCGGTGGCCAGCCCCCTCACACGCGATGTGAAGCCGGCCATCATCGCTGACCTCGTGGCGCTGGCAACCGCCGGGATCCCCGTCATCTTCAACACCGGCCGCTCGGACGCCTTTATCCGCGAGCAGGTCATGGATCCCATGATCGCGGCAGGCATGCCTTCCGGCACGCTGATCCACGCAATCTGCGAAAAGGGCGCTGTCTGGTTCAGCTACACCGCGGCCGGCGCCGGACCCGTCCACGTGGACCGCGAGCTGGCTGTTCCGGCCGCCTACGGCGATGACATTCGGCGCATGGTGGCTGAGGACTACTCCTCGCACATGTTCTTCGATGAAACCAAACGGGCCATGGTGTCCGTGGAGCAGCACATCGAGGTGTCCAACAGCGAGTACCTCGCCGAGCAGGCGTTGTTCGACGCGGAAGCCATGGAGCTCATGCAGCGGCACGGCCTCGGCGTGGTCCGCCTGGACCACCACGCGCCCAATTCGGATGACGAGATCGACTACCGGGTGGACCCCACCATAATTTCCACCGACATCGAGTCGGTCCGACTCGGCAAGGACCTCGGTGCCAGCAGGGCAGTGGAGCTGCTCGCGGCGCAGGGCGTCACACCCCAGGCCTGGCGCACGGTCGGCGATTCCCGCACCGACTATGCGATGGCCGACTGGCTGCACCACAACGACCACCTGGTCAAGCACGTTGATGTCCGGCCGGCCGACGGCGTGCCGGTGAAGCCCTACCCGATTCTCACTGCCACGGACCTCGGTCTGGAGGAGACAGTGATTCACGACGACGCCGGAGCGGCTTTCCTGCGCAACTGGCTGGATGCGCTGGTCGGCTGAGCCGGCTTCCCGCCGTCGGGCATTGCTCTGGCATTGCCCTTAACCGCTGGCTGCCCTCGGCCCCGATATCCTCAGTCCCAATGCCGCAGGCGGCGCATGTTTGCCTGCAGTTTTCCGGGCAGGACTATCATGCAAGTAAAGACCCACCCTCTATGAGCACGGAGAATCACCATTACAGACGTAACGGTTCAGGATGATGTTTACTACGGCGTGCAGACTTCCGAGGACGTCCCGGTACTTGCGGAAGAGACGTCCCCGGCTGCTGTAGCGCGTCTGAAACACCGCCCCGATGTGGTCCGCACATCAGGGCGGTATGCCCTGATTAACAAGAACCGGACGCCCTACCAGGCAATGGTGGAGGACCTGCTCTTCCTGCGGAACGTGCTGGCGCAGGCCGGCCTGGACTACCTCCTGGTCCGCGGAAACAACGACCGGCCGGTGATCGCTCTGGACTGGAAGAAGCGCAAGAAGATGCGCGCTGCCCTCGTGGAAGCCTGCCGGGACGAACCTTTCTACTCCATGACGGTGGACGCCAAGAAGAAGACGTCTGTGCTCGTTGCCGACGGCGAGCTCTCCACCAACAAGCAGTCCAGGATCTTCCGGCTGTACAGGCCACGCGTGGAACCCAACGGCGGCTTCGAGTTCGGTGCTTCCGCGGGCGTGCAGGTGGAGCTCTGGAGCTTCGAGGGCGACGAGGTGATCCTGCCTATAGAAAATTCTCTCACCCGCCGGACCATGCTGGCCCAGGACGCCGTGCGCGGCACAGTCGAACGCTACGGCCACACCTGGCCGACCATCGAGAACATGTTCGCGGACCATGCCAGCGACATCAACTTCGACGTCGACCTGATCTTCTCCTGGGTGGACGGCAGCTCTCCCGAGTACATCGCCGCCCGCCGTGCCCGGCAGGCCGGCGCGGTGCTTGGCGAGGGTGACGACCATGAAGCGCGCTACCGCCAGATCAACGAGCTCAAGTACGCCCTTCGGTCGGTCTACATGTTTGCGCCGTGGATTCGCCGCATCTTCATCGCCACGGACTCCCCCGCCCCTGAGTGGCTGGCGGACCACCCGGCCGTGACGATCATCCGGAGCGAGGAGTTCTTCGCCGATCCTTCCGTACTCCCCACCCACAATTCCCAGGCTGTGGAATGCCAGCTGCACCACATTGAGGGCCTCTCCGAGCATTTCCTGTACTCCAACGACGACATGTTCTTCGGACGTCCCGTGGGGCCGGACATCTTCTTCACTCCTGGCGGCATCACGAAGTTCATCGAAGCTGAGACCCGGATCGGGCTCGGGGAGAATGCGGTGGAGCGCAGCGGCTTCGAGAACGCCGCCCGGGTGAACCGCAAGTTGCTGTGGAACCGTTTCGGGCGGATCACCACCCGCCATCTGGAACACTGCGCAGCGCCGCTGCGGCGCAGCGTCGTTGCCCAGATGGAGGAAGAGTTCCCGAACGAGTTCGCCAAGACGGCGGCCAGCACCTTCCGCGCGGCGGACAACATTTCTGTGACCAACTCGTTCTACCACTACTACGCACTGCTCACCGGCCGGGCCGTGACGCAGACGGCGGCGAAGGTCAGGTACGTGGACACCACCCTCCGGGCTGGGCTGAACTATCTGCCGAAGCTGCTTACCAAGCGCAACATGGACTTCTTCTGCCTCAATGACGGCAGCTTCCCCGAAGTGCCTGCCGGCGAGCGCGCAGAACTGGTGACTGACTTCCTGGAAAAGTACTTCCCCATAAAGGCTCCCTGGGAGAAGTAGACGCAAACGCCGGAGCCCCCGCAGCAAGCACTGCGGGGGCTCCGGCGTTTAGGACTAGTTCCGTGTGAGGACCGGCCGGTTCACCTTCTCCGGGATGCGTATTCCGGCAGCTGCCAGGCGCCGTTCCGTTTCCTCTGGGGTGACGTACTCCCCCACGGTCGGCGTGCTTCCCAGCGGCACCACCGAATGCACGATGGTGTGCTCGTAGACGTGCACGAGGTTGAAGGCCTGCCCGCCGTCACGGCCGCGGGTTCCTCCCACCGGGACGTTTAGATCCTGGGTGTAACACGTTGCCGAGGCGACCGACACCGGGATCCCGGCGAAGCTCGCCGTCGTCGAGTAGTGGAGGTGACCCGCCAGGATGGTGCGGACGTCCGAGTCCCGGACGACGGATTCCAGGGCAGCCTGGTCACGGAGCTCCACGAGCACGGACAGGTCCAGCACCGAGGGTACGGGCGGATGGTGCAACGCCAGGATGGTCCCGTCCGGAGCGGGCGTTTCCAGTTGGGCTGCCAGCCAGTCCAGCTGGTCGTCACTGAGTTCCCCATGATGGAAGCCGGGCACCGAGGTGTCCATGGTGATAACCCGCAGGCCGTTGACGTAGTAGCTGTGGTCCACAGGGGCGTCATTGCCCGGCTGGTCCAGCAGCCCTGCCCGAAAGTTAGCCCGGTTATCGTGGTTTCCCATGGCCCAGATGACTTTGGCGCCGAGATCCTTGCACGCAGGTTCGACGATTGCGCGGAGTTTGGCGTAAGCCTCGGGATCTCCCTTGTCCGCCAGGTCACCGGTGAAAATCACGGCTTCGGGGCGGGCCCCTGACGCCTGGACCTCGTCGAAGAGCTGGATCAGGCGGGCTTCGCTGTCCACAGCTCCGTACAGGGGGTCCGGACCTCCCAGCAGATGGGGGTCGCTTAGGTGGAGTAGAAAATGACGTGGCCTTGGGTGCTCGGCCTCGATGAGCTCCATTGCTGCCTTCGCGGTAGTTAGGAAGCGGTTGCCTCCAGTGTCCCTCTCAGTACGCTCCATCCAACCAGATAAAAAGCAAACTGCGGGGAAACTGAAGTTAGCATGTTGAAAAATTACGATGCTGGCCGCTTGCCGCCTAACGCTCCTCGCTTTCGTTTCCTCATGCGGATATCAGGCGATGTCCGCTGTACTGGGTGCCGGGATCCGGGATCGCCGGATCGACGGCGGGGGCAGGCCGCCCCACGCTGAGAGACCTTCGCCGGGCATGGCGGTGCGGGAAATCAGAAGAACGGAACCGGCCGGGGGCGCTGGTGGCTGGCCAAGGTGCGCACTGCGGAAATCCGCGCAACCGGCGTCAACGGATTCTAAGGTGAAGACCGCCCGAATCCTGTGGAGGGAAGTCACGTGGCACTCTCTCGCCGGCTGCATGGTCGTTACTGGTATCAACGGCCAAAACCTCCGCTGCATTCCCTCGACCTCCTTGCGGGTGGCGAACAGCCGGACGGCGAACCCCGCCGCGCCGTATTACGGCGCGGTTGTGGGAGTCGCCGTCACGGCTGTTCCGGTTCCTGCAGGTGCAGTTGCAGGAGCTTTTGTTGGACCAGGGACAACCGTTGATGGAACGGTTGCTGACGGTACGGGCACGGGCTCAGTCGGTGGAGCAGGGGCGGGTGCCGGAGCAGGTGCAGGGGCGGGTGCCGGTGCCGGAGCAGGGGCGGGTGCCGGAGCAGGGGCCGGAGCAGGGGCGGGTGCCGGAGCAGGGGCGGGTGCCGGTGCCGGCGCCGGCGCCGGCGCGACAATCCCAGAGCTGGGTGTGGGCGCAGGGGCCGGAGCAGGTGCCGGTTGCGGAGCTGGTTGTGTGAACGGATCCGGTTCAGGCGTTGGAGCAGGCGGACCAGGGGCCGGCTCGGGCACGGGATTCACAGGCTCCGTCGGGCCTTCGGGTTCCGGCACTGGCTCAGGGGTCGGATCGGGCTCAGGAGGCAGCAACGGATCGGGCGTCGGTGTTTCTGTAACCGGTGGCGTCGGGGTTTCTGTGACCGGCGGCGTCGTCGGGTCCGTCGGCGGTGCCGTCTCCTCGGTTGGCGGTGTCGTCGGCTCCGTAGGCGGCGTGGTGGGAGTTGTTGGAGTTGGAGTTGGCGTGGGCGACGTCGTTGCGGGCGGCGTTGTTGACGGCGAACTCGTGGCGGGCGGTGTCGTACTACCCGGCGCGGTCGTGGAAGGCTTCGTCGTGGTGGTGGTCGAGGGATCGGGCGCAATCGTCTGCAACGGGCTGCTGGTAGCTCCACCGGTGTTGGTTGGCCAAGGTGATGACGAGCTGGGTATCAGGGAAGGGCTGGCGCCGCCCGAAGGATTTCCTATGTAGGGCCGGGCGTCGTAATACGTGGAAGCTGGCGAGCCGCCCTCGTCCGTATTGCCCCGAAGGAAGGGAATGGTCCAGCCGGCCAGGCTGGCAGCATCTGGGTCGAAGCTGGTCATCACTGTTTGCTGCAGCCGCTCGAGCTGCGTGATGGGAAGCAGGGTCCACCTTGCCGGATCCACGTGCTGTCCGTTTTCGTGGACTTCGAAGTGGAGGTGGCATCCGGTGGATGATCCGGTAGTGCCCACCTGCGCAATGACCTGGCCGACGCGAACCCTGTCGCCCTTTGTCACGCCCACAGACTGCAGGTGGTTGTAGGTGGTTATGAGGCCGTTGCCGTGGTCAATCTCAATCCGGTTGCCGCCACCCCAAGGGTGCCATCCGGCTGCCCTGACGACTCCGGAATCTGCTGCGTAGACACGCGTCCCACATGCAGCGGCAAAGTCCTGGCCCCAGTGGAACTCACCGGCGTCACCTGTAAGCGGGTTGTGGCGCAGACCGAAAGATGAACTGGGGTTCAGTACCTCGAGGGGCGCCATGAGGAAGCCTGCTCCCGGCCTCCGGAGGGAGGACGACGCAACACCCGGGGATTGTGCCATGGAGCTGTCAGCGACCGTGACGCTCCTGGGGGAGGTTTCCACGGTGATTCTGCCGAAGGGAACTTTCGCCACCAACTCTGCCACGGGCCCGGTCACGGCGTGCCCCGTGGAAGGGACGTCAGGGTCGAGCAGCGCAGGTCCCACGTTGCCGGACGGTGGAACCACCCGGATGGCAGCTCCGTCAATCGCCCCTGCGGGCGACTGGACCTGGCTGGCCGGCGGTGCCTGAAAACCGAAAGCGAAGACGGAAAAACCTACGACAACTGCCGCAGAGAGGCTCCGCAAAGCAACGCGGCCAGGGCCGTTGGCCCCTGGTGTGTGTTGCTTTCCCCCATGAGTTGCCACAGAATTCTCCTGATGTAGGACTCGCCAAACTGCTGAATTGACGAGCGTGTCCTCCATTGTGGCCACAGCCGAAGTTCCGGGGAAACCCCTAAAACTGGGGGTGTGATTCCCATGGTTTATAGGCTTAATCCCCCGCCGCACATGCGCAAGAATGGAACATGCGGAACTTCCTCAGGGAATTGCAGGCGGAGATCCGGCGGACCTTGAGCGGCAGCCCCGATACGCCACCAGAATGGGCGGAAAAGTTGGCCCAGGGAAAGGACCCGGGCCTCTACCGCCCCGGTTCCGCCGTCTGGGCTGTCCATCGCGGAATGCCCACACTTGTTGCCGGCATTCGTGCGCTTCTGATGCAGACGCTGCATCCCGGAGTCCTCGCCGGCGTTTATGACCACTCGAACTTCCAGGAGGACACTCTTGGACGGCTGGTCCGAACCACCCGCTGGATCCATGCAGTGACTTACGGCTCCACGGCTGATGCCCGCGCAGCGACCAACGCGGTGCTTCGCATTCACGAGTCGGTGCGCGGGCAGTACGTAGACGGGGCGGGCGTCACCAGGGACTACTCGGCGAATGATCCGGAACTGCTCAGGTGGGTGCACGTCGCGTTCACGGACTCATTCCTCGCCGTGCACCGCAGATGGGGAGGACCCATACCGGGAGGGCCAGACGCCTATGTCCGTGAATGGGCCGAGGCTGGCCGCCTGATGGGCATCGAATCGCCGCCGCTCCGGGAAGCCGATCTGGCCCAGGAACTGGAGGCCTGGTACACAGCGGGTGCTTTGCGCGCCGACGAGAGGGTTGCCGAGACGGTTGCCTTTATCCGCAATCCGCCGCTGCATCCATCACTGTTGCCCGGCTACCGCATCCTTTTTGCGGCCGCCGTGCTGAGCCTGGAGCCAAAGTACCGGGAGATGCTGGGGCTGCGTAATGCGCGCCTTGGTCCATTTCCGCTTCCCGTGGGGCTGGCAACAAGGGCGACACTCGCCGTCGTACGCCTTGCTTTGGGCCCGATGGGTCCGAGTGAAAAGGCGGCGCGGCGCCGGCTCCGGAGGCTGGGCGTGGCCTGACCCGGGAAGGAGACAGCAGCCGCGGTGAGGATAGTCGGGAGGACAACAGAAAACCCGGTTCCGAGTGAATCGGAACCGGGTTTCCGGTGGCGGAGAATGGGGGATTTGAACCCCCGAGGGCGTTAACCCAACACGCGTTCCAGGCGTGCGCCATAGGCCGCTAGGCGAATTCTCCAGTTGCTTCTGAACCAAAAGCAGATACTAGAATACCCGAACTTTCCCGCATCGCCCAATTGAGCGTTCTGGCCCTGAATTTCAGCGTAGTTCCAAGCCTGTGACGGATAGGAATATGGCTGGCAGGATAGAGCCATGCCGCAGCTGCACGCCCTCGTCGCCTATGTTCCCGAGTCACACATGGACCTCGTCCTTGCGGCGATCGGAGACGCCGGCGCAGGGCGGCTGGGGGAGTACTCCCACTGCTCCTTCACCTCGTCCGGTACCGGCCGCTTTACCCCTCTGGCCGGCTCCAACCCCTTCATCGGAGCCCAAGGTGTTCCGGAGCAAGTGGCCGAAGTGCGCATCGAGTGCGTCGTTGACGCTGGGCTGCTCGATGCCGTGGTCCGTGCCCTTCGGGCCGCGCACCCCTATGAAGAACCGGCCTTCATGAGCTGGCCGGTGAACGGGCACCGGCAGCGGCCGGAGCAGCCGGGCTGAGAACCCGTCCCGCCGATTCGAGGCACGGCGAAACTTCGGGTAAAGTGTCTGACGGCCCCTCATGTGGCGTCATCCTGTTGAACTCCCCCAGGACCGGAAGGTAGCAAGGGTAGACGGGCTCTGGCGGGTGCATGAGGGGTCTTTTATGTCATCCCCGATTGGTAGGGTTTTCCTGTGACTGTTACTACCGCCCTGTACCGCAGATACCGCCCCGATTCGTTCGCGGACGTTATCGGGCAGGAACATGTCACCGAGCCGCTGATGACGGCCTTGCGCAAAAACCGCGTGAATCACGCCTACCTGTTTTCCGGCCCCCGCGGCTGCGGCAAGACCACGTCCGCCCGCATTCTCGCGCGCTGCCTCAACTGCGCAAAAGGCCCCACGGACACCCCCTGCGGCGTGTGCCGGAGCTGCATCGAACTGGCCCGGGGCGGCTCAGGTTCCCTCGATGTCATCGAGATCGACGCCGCCAGCCACGGCGGTGTGGACGATGCCCGCGACCTCCGGGAACGCGCCACCTACGCCCCCGTCCGGGACCGCTACAAGATCTTCATCATCGACGAGGCCCATATGGTCACCTCGGCAGGGTTCAACGCCCTGCTGAAGATCGTCGAAGAGCCGCCGGAACACATCAAATTCATCTTTGCCACCACAGAACCGGACAAGGTCATCGGCACCATCCGGTCGCGGACACACCACTACCCGTTCCGGCTGGTGCCGCCGGAACCGCTCATGGCCTACCTTGAGCTTCTGTGCCAGCAGGAAAATGTCCCCGTTGCCCCGGGAGTGCTGTCTCTCGTCATCCGTGCCGGCGCGGGTTCCGTTCGTGATTCACTGTCGGTGCTTGACCAGCTCATGGCCGGTGCCGGACCGAATGGCCTTGACTATGAGCTGGCCGTTGCGCTGCTCGGCTACACCCATGCTTCGCTGCTGGATGATGTTGTGGAAGCGATTGCCGCGTCCGACTCCGCCACCGTCTTCCGGGCAGTGGACAGGGTTATCCAGACCGGACATGATCCCCGCCGGTTTGTGGAGGACCTCCTCGAACGGTTCCGGGACCTCATCATCGTTCAGGCCATGCCCGAGAGTGCCCAGTCCATCCTCCGGGGCATGCCTGCGGACCAGATCGCGCGGATGCAGAACCAGGCGCATAATCTCGGCGGCGCGGAGCTGTCCCGTGCTGCGGACGTTACCAACACCGCCCTCACGGAGATGACCGGCGCCACCTCCCCCCGACTGCACCTTGAGCTGCTCTGTGCCCGCATCCTGCTGCCCAGCGCCGAACAGACCGAGCGGGGCATTGCCGCGCGGATCGACCGCGTGGAGCGGAGACTGAACTACGCAGGGAACGACGTCGGCACTCCGGCGGCCGCTGTTGCCGCACCCGCCGCCGCTCCGCACGCCCCTGCATCCCCGTCCGCTGCTGCCGCACCGGCCCCCGCTGTGCCTGCTGTTCCGGCTGCGGCGGCCGCGGTGCCTGCCGCCCCAGTACCTGCCGCCGCTGCGCCTGCCGCCGCAGCGCAGCCCAGCTCCGTGCCGGGTACCTCAATGCCAGACGCGTCGGTTCCCGCTGCCGCTGCACCGGTTGCCGGACCGCCCGCTACCGCTCCGGCCGGCGGGCCGGCGCAGCGCGAGCCCATGGCAGCGCCCCGGATCAGTACCAGCGACTGGCCCGTGGATGAACCCCAGCCAGGCACGGGCAGGTTTGCCTCCGGGCCGGTTGTCGGCAGCGGGCGCGAGTCCGCACCACCTCTCC
Organism: Arthrobacter sp. NPDC093125; assembly: GCF_044754225.1. Taxonomy (NCBI): domain Bacteria; kingdom Bacillati; phylum Actinomycetota; class Actinomycetes; order Micrococcales; family Micrococcaceae; genus Arthrobacter; species Arthrobacter sp. NPDC093125. The sequence goes on from NZ_JBIVOQ010000001.1 coordinate 176,095, forward strand.
GTGCCGACCAGCCAGGACAAGCGGAGCGACCCGCTGCAATGCCGCAGCGGCCGGCAGCTCAGTCTGCGCCCCACCAGGCTGAGCCTGCTCAGCCAGTACGGCCAGCTTCGGAGCCGGATAGCCGGCCCGCTTCCACGGGCGCACCTGCCCCTGCGCCCTCCGCTGCTCCCGCCCCTGCAGGAGGAGGCGACGTAGAGGTGCTGCGCCGCGCGTGGCCTGAGGTCCTCCAGACCCTCGCCAAGATCAAGCGCAGCACGTGGGCCCTCGTGGAGCCGAACGCCCAGGTTGGCCAGTTCGACGGCCAGGTGCTGACCCTGGTCTTCACCACTCCGGGGCTGGCAGGCGCCTTCGGGCGCGCGGATCACTCGGAGAACCTGCGCCAGGCCATCCACAAGACCATCGGCATCGACTGCCAGATCGCCGCTACGGCAGGCGCCTCCAACAGCCCGGCGAGCTCTGACCCAAACCCAAAAGGCCCTACTAGCCGTGACATTCCGGCCCCCACCACGGATGCGGACTGGGGACTGGCCCCGGCAGACACTGAGTCCGGAGGGGGAATCGCCTCTGGAGCCCAAAAGGACAAGGGGCTGGCTCCCGCAGCACCCTCACGTCCAGTCGCGGCTGCCCCCGCGGCCCACCGTCCGGCCGAAACACCTGGCCCCGCGGGGGAAAAAGCCGCCCGGGAAAACGCAGCGCCAGCGCGCGCCGTCCGTGAAACCCCTGTCCGCGATTCCCAGATTCGGGAACACATCTCAGGCTCCTCTGCTGTAACTGCTTCGCGCCCGGCGTCGGCTCCGGTGGACGCCACCCGCCCCGTGTCGGCTCCCGTGGAGCCTGGGGCTGAGCCGCGTGTGGCATACGCCGTTGAATCGGCCGAGGTAAGCCATGACAGTTCGTACTCCTACCCGGACGACGATTGGGGTCCGCCCCTCGACGAGGACGCGCCGCCGCTGGATGAAGAACCGCCCATGGACTGGGAACCAGCACCCCGTCAGGAAACCCGCAGCGTCTCCCCGCCGTCTGAACCATCCCGTACGGTGCCGGCCCCCGCCCCGAACAGCGGTGTAGACAGGCCGGCAGCGGATGCCTCCGCGGATCCCTGGTCGCGCGCGGTGGAGCAGGCACCCGGTGTTTGGCTTCTTGGTTCGGAAAGCAACGTGGGCAAGTACACCCGCCAGCCTGAAGAAAAGCCGCAGGCCCCGGCCGCTCCGAGATATGAGCCCGCAACGGCCCAGGTTCCGGCGGAATCCGGAGCGGATAATCCGTCACCCGTCATGGCGCCTCCTGCTGCCTTCCCGGCAACGGGCAACCAGCACATTCCGGCCACAATCCCGGAAGATGAGCCAGGCCGGGAGGAGGAGCCAGGCCGGGAAACGCGGGAGTTGGCGCCCGTCTACGCCATGGCCTCCGCCCCTGCCGAGGGATCGCGTGAAACGGCGTTCGCACCCAGTGCAGCACCGTCTCCACGCCCGCACCTCGCGCCCACGACGGTGACGGCCGTAGGAGGCGCACCGGCGGGGGCTCCCGCAGCGGGGCCGGACACTGCCCCCGCCACGGGTACCCCAGCAGGCAGGGGTACCGCAGCCCTGGCAGCGCCGGCGGCCGGCCGCGAGAAACTGAGCCTTTACCAGCGGTTGTCCAACAGCCCGGAGGCTGAAGCAGGTCGGGCCAAAGCGCTCAGCCGCCAGGCCGAACCCACCGTCTCCTATGTGCAGGACATCCCCAGCGTGGACGACGAAACTATCGAGGAATCGGGCGTGTTTGGAAGGGCTGCTGTTGAGCGTATTCTGGGCGGAAAGCTGATTGAGGAAAGGTCGCTGGACGGAAACCCCCTGGTGCCCCGCTACTAGGCTTCCCATGGCCCCGGCGGCTGTCCGGCCACCCGACTGCCAAGGCTGCAGGGCAAGCCGTGCAGCACCAGCCAGCAAGCCCGCCGGGTAAGGAACGTGCTGCACCAGGAAAACAGACTTCAGCCCGCAGTGGGGAATCCGCGGACAGAGCGTGGACTAAAGGCGTCCATCATCCAACCAAGTAAAACGAGGACATTGTGTACGAGGGTGCAGTTCAAGAGCTGATCGACGAGCTCGGGCGCCTGCCGGGTGTCGGGCCGAAGTCGGCTCAGAGGCTGGCCTTCCACATTCTGGAGGCCGACCCGCAGGACATGAAGCGGCTGGTTGACGCCATCACCACCGTCAAGGACCGGGTGAAGTTCTGCACCGTCTGCGGCAACGTGACGGAGCAGGAACTCTGCAACATCTGCCGGGACGCCCGGCGGGATCCTTCCGTCATCTGCGTAGTGGAGGAGTCAAAGGATGTCCTTGCGGTGGAGCGGACCCGTTCGTTCCGCGGCCGGTACCACGTACTCGGCGGCGCCATAAATCCCATTGCAGGCATTGGCCCCGAGCAGCTGCGGATCCGCGAGCTGCTCACACGGCTCAATGACGGCGCCATTCAGGAAATCATCATCGCTACGGACCCGAATCTGGAGGGTGAGGCGACGGCCACGTACCTGGCCCGGATGCTGAAGTCCATCGGCATCACCGTGACGCGGCTGGCGTCCGGGCTCCCTGTCGGCGGTGACCTCGAGTACGCCGACGAAGTCACGCTGGGCCGCGCGTTCGAGGGCCGGCGCAACGCCCTGAGCTGAGCCGCGCAGGGTCACAATTCCACGCCCCGACCGGGGCGGCGATAAACTGTCAACATCAGCTACGCCGTCGTGCCGCAAGGCCGCCAGGCCTCCAGAACTCCGATTGATCCAGTGAGGGTGCACGCATGAGTATGCCCAGTACCGATGTGAAGACCGAGCAGCAGCCGCAGGAGCGTGCCGTCAACCCGGCGTCCACCGCGCAGCTCATTGTGCAGAAGTTTGGTGGTTCCTCGGTAGCCGACGCTGACGGTATCAAGCGTGTCGCCCGACGTGTGGTAGATGCCCAGAAAGCCGGCAACGAGGTTGTTGTTGTGGTTTCGGCGATGGGTGACACCACCGACGAACTGCTGGACCTCGCCGCGCAGGTCACCGATTCCGCCCCGGCACGCGAGATGGACATGCTCCTGTCCGCCGGCGAACGCATCTCCATGGCCCTGCTGGCGATGGCGATTAACAAGTTCGGCGCCTCCGCCCAGTCCTTCACCGGTTCCCAGGCCGGCATGATCACCGACGGCATCCACGGCAAGGCCCGCATCATCGACGTCGACCCGCACCGGATCCGGACGGCCCTGGACAAGGGACACATTGCCATCGTCGCCGGCTTCCAGGGCATGAGCCGATCCACCAACGAGATCACCACCCTGGGCCGAGGCGGCTCCGACACCACGGCCGTGGCTCTGGCCGCAGCGCTGGACGCCGATGTTTGCGAGATCTACACCGACGTGGACGGCATCTTCACCGCCGATCCGCGTGTGGTTCCCTCGGCGCAGAAAATCGACCGCATCTCCAGCGAGGAAATGCTGGAACTCGCCGCGTCCGGGGCCAAGATCCTTCACCTGCGCTGCGTCGAATATGCCCGCCGGTTTGGCGTGCCCCTGCACGTCCGTTCTTCATTCAGCCAGCACGAGGGCACCTGGGTCATCCCCGGCGCCGACGACAAGATCAAGACTCAAGAGGGAGTTGCCTTGGAGCAGCCAATCATCTCCGGCGTTGCACACGACCGTTCCGAAGCGAAGGTGACCGTTGTCGGCGTTCCCGACATCCCCGGCAAGGCCGCCGCGATTTTCCAAGTCATCGCCGATGCACACTCGAACATCGACATGATCGTCCAGAACGTCTCCACCCACGGCACCGGCCGTACGGACATCTCCTTCACCCTGCCCATCGTCGAAGGCGCCGACGCACTCGCTGCCCTCCGTGCAGCTGAGTCCGAGATCGGCTTCGAAAGCATCGAGTACAACGAGAAGATCGGCAAGCTCTCTCTTATCGGCGCCGGAATGCGGTCGCACCCCGGCGTTTCGGCAACGTTCTTCAAGGCGCTTTCCGACGCCGGCATCAACATCAACATGATCTCCACCTCGGAGATCCGCATCTCGGTCGTAACCCACGCGGACCTGCTGGATGAGGCAGTCCGAGTCATCCACAAGGCGTTCGACCTGGATACCGAAGCCGAGGCCACGGTTTACGGCGGCACCGGCCGCTAGCCAACGGCTGCGAAACCAAGGCAGCATACGAAAGCGGCCGCCGGCCTGGGAAATCCAGGCCGGCGGCCGCTTTTCTGCCTAAACGGTGTTCCGTTTCCCTACTCGAGGTACTTCAGGTCGCTCTTGCGTATTGCGTAGTGGTGGCCCTCGGAATCCGTCTCGACTTCGAACTGCGCCAGCTCATCTTCTGAGGCGTGCTCGAAATCGTCATGCAAGTGAACCACAGGTGCGGCGGAGTCACCCTGGGTAGCTGGACCAAAGATGAACCGCAGCCTGTCGGTCAGGTCCATGAAGCCAGTAACTACATGTGCCACAAGTCCCACCCCCTTCCCTGAGCGAAGGTAAAGCATGCGCTCTGCACGATTGCCAGTGCCCTCATTTTACGCCGGGCGCGCCAAAATGGCCCCGTACGGTTCGGCTAGCGAAGGGATTTGTCGTCGGGGTTACGGGGCACCACATACGTGCTGCCGTCCGGGCGCTGGACCGTCTCCCACTGCTGGGTTTCCGCCTGGCGCTGGGCGAGCAGCCGGCGGTTCTCTTCGGTCATGTCGTGTCCCAGCGAGCTCCGGTTTGCCGGGCCGAAAATCGCCCTCAGCTTGCCCGTAGCGCGCATGAACCGTTGTGCTGCATTCTCTTTTGCCAAGGTGTCCACTTCTCCATACGAACTCTGCTGAAGTTGGCTGCCGGGAAGCCTGCCGCCACAATCAACGATACACTAATTGTTAGTGCACTAATGATTGAAGGGACATCCATGAGCGCCCCCTCAGGCGAGGCAACAACAAAAGAGCAGGCAAGGACACGCCTCCCAGTCGCAGCCCACAACGCAACTGAAGCCGCCACACCAGCGGCCCACGGCGGGGCCCACGCTTCCGCTGCGGACGACGACCTCCTGCTGGAGCGGCAGCTGTGCTTTGCACTGACTGTGGCTTCGCGCAGTGTCGTGGGCGCCTACAAGCCCGTGCTGGAACGCATGGGACTCACACATCCGCAGTACCTGGTCATGCTGTGCCTGTGGGAAAGCAGTCCGCGCACCGTGCGGGACATCAGCGAAGCGCTCGCGCAGGAGCCCGCCACCATCTCCCCGCTGCTCCGGAGGCTGGAAACCGCCGGACTCATCACCCGGCGCCGCGTTGAAGGGAACGAACGCGCCCTGGCCGTAGCCCTCACCCCTGCCGGAGCAGCACTCCGCCAGCAGGCGACCTCGGTACCGGGCACCATGATGGCCAAGCTCGGCCTGACCCGGAAACAGGTGGAGGACCTGCACCGCACGATGATGGACCTCATCGCGGCCACCACCGGCCGCAGCGCCGACTGACAATCAAGCGCCGGCTCACCGCCGTCGGACTTGTGCCGCAGCGCCGCACGGCGACACGCAGCGGTATCCGGAAGCGCGCGACGCCGGTACTCACCAGATCTGGTGGGTACCGGCGCCGTGCGTTATTGCGTTCTGCCCGTCCCGAGCGGTTGCCCTAGGGCGTTCCAGCTACCCGGCGGCCACAGGCCGCACCGCGACCGGCGAGCGCACGCTGTTCTCCGACGAAGTCCACGTCAGCGAGCCCGTGGCGTAGGTGCCCAGCGGGGCTCCCGCCGTCGTGAAAGTAACAGTGAAGATGGCGCTCTCCCCCGCCTTCAGAGTCAGCTCGGCCGGGCTGACAGTTGCCTGGACGCCGGGAACGTTAATGCTGGCCCGGTAGGTCCCGGCCTTCACTGCGGTCACGGCCCGGGTGACCACCTGGCTGCCGGCCAGGGAGCCCAAGGCGATGGACGGCAGGTTGACGTCCTTGGCAGCCAGCGGCGGAATGCCCAGCTCGACGCCCTGGCCCTGCAGGAAGGCGAGCCAGTCGCCGGGTCCGGCATCGTAGACCAGGCCGGGTGTCACGAACTTGGAGGGATTCACATGGCCTGCGCCCTGGGCGAAGACGTTGTGGACCTTCGCACCGTCCGCATTGACAAGGTCATACGCGGTGGTCATGATGGCCGACTTAACCGCGGCCGGGGACCATTGCGGGAACTTGCCCCGCAGCAGGGCTCCGGATCCTGCGATATGCGGCGCAGCCATGGAGGTTCCGGACATGAACCCAAACTTTTCGCCCTTGAAGCCAATAGGCGAAACAGCCGCCAGAACAGCGACGCCGGGGGCCGTGACGTCCGGCTTCAGCAGGTCGCCGCCCGCCGCCAGAGTCGGTCCCCGCGACGAGAATTCGGCGATCTGCGGCACTGGGGGAAGCGCGGCACCGGTGGTGTCCTCCATTCTCAGGTTCGCCGTCAGTCCCGCCGTTGCAGCCACAGCCTCCTTGACCAGAGGGTCGCCAACGTGGACAGTGGGGACGCTGTGCATGTCGGTATCAAGCGAGCCGGGCAGCACGTTGACGAGCACCATGCCCACGCCGCCTGCACGCTTCACCTCAACGCTCTTGTCCACCCGGGGGATGACGCCGCGGTCACACACGACAATCTTTCCTGCAGCCTTGGCCGGATCGAGGGAGTTCGGGACACAGAGGGCAGCGTCCGCATCAGCGGCTGTCGCCGCCTTGACGGCCAGCGCCAGAACGATGGGCTTGGCGGTCACCTCTTCGCTCATCACGCTCGCTCCCGCGAACTTCTTCCCGTCAGACAGCTCGACGGTGCCGCGGAGCGAACTGTCGAACGTCGAAGCCGCCACGCTGGTTACCCAGGGTCCGGCGTGATTCACCGTGCTGACAACGGGGCCTTCATTGCCGCCGGACGCTGCAACGAAGACGCCTGCGGCAGCGGCGTTGAGGAAGGAGAGGGACACCGGATCGGTGGTTGTGGTGGTGTTCCCGGAGATGGAGTAGTTAATTACGTCCACGCCGTCCAGGACGGCGTCCTGGATCGCCTGCATAATGTCCGATTCCAGGCACCCGGTGGTCGCAGGGGTGGCACCCTCCCAGCAGACCTTGTACACGGCAATCTTGGCCGCCGGCGCAACGCCGGAGCTGATTCCGAACGCGCGGCCGCCTGCCTCCTGCGCTATGTTGCTGTTGCCGGCAGCGGTGCTGGCCGTGTGTGAACCGTGGCCGTTGACGTCCACCGGTGAGAACAGCTCGAGCGGTGACCGCTGGTTCGGCGGGACGATGGCCTGGTAGCCCTCACCGTAGTAGCGGGCACCGATCACCTTGCTGTTGCACTCGGTGCCTTGGAACCCGTCGCCTGCGACGCAGTCCCCTACGAAGGTATCGCCGTTGGCCTTGCGCATGGCGATGGCGTTGCCCTGCAGGTGGTAGGGCTGGCCGATCTTCGGGGTGCCGGAGAGCCCCGGGACGGAATCGCCCGCAAAGAACGGATTGCCCGGGGAATATCCGGTGTCCAGCACGCCGACCACTACGCCCTTGCCTGCATCCTCCTTGCCGTCGAACTGCTGCCTCCAGACCCCGTCCGGCCCGGGGAGGCCAAGAAAATCGGTACTGGAGTAGGCCGGCTTGAGCAGCCTGTCGGGGACGACGGCGAGCACTCCCCGGTCGCCGGCGAGCTGCTTCGCCTGTTCAGCAGACAGTGCGGCGCTGAACCCGTTGAGGGCCAGGGTGAAGCTCTGATCGATCGTCACGCCCTTGGCGGTCGCCGCCTGCCGGTGCTTTGTCTTCAGGTGCGCGTCGTATTTACGGGAGTTGGGCCCTGACGTGTCCAGCTTCTTTCCCTTCGGAGCGGCTGTGCCGGGAATGCCGGCCACACCTCCCGAGTAGGTGGCCAGCGGCTTGTCCTTGAGCATCACGATGTACCGGCCGTCGTCGAACGCTTGGCCGGCGGATGGTCCAGGTGCTGCAGGCGCCGGGGCGGCCAGCCCCTGGCCGATGACCATGGCAAGGCCGACGGCGAGGACGGCGGGCAGCCGGCGGCGGATTTTCGGGCGGGAGGATGTTTGCTCGGTGGTCATGGGGAGATGCCTTCCTTGGTTCTTGGACCTGCAGACCTTCGGTCCCACGAACTGGACGCTCTGCCCCCCATGGGCGTCATCACTCTTTGGTTGTAACCGCGCACCCGTCAATGTCAGAAAGATACCGCGGACGCCGCCAAGAATCGATACCCTTCCGTTAGCTATTGCCGGACACCGTTATCGGGCCGTTCCGGACCGCAGCAGGGGCCGACGATAGAATGGGAAAAACCTTGAGGAGACCCGGCATGCGCAAGCAATTCCTTTCTGTGCTGCTCGCCCTTGGAGCGATGGGCGGACTCGCCGCCTGCACCCCGGGTACGGGAACCGGCGAGCCGACGCCCACCACCGGAACCGCCAGTGAAGCCCCCACGACGCCGGGATCGACCTCCACCCCGGCAGAACCGGAAAACACGCAGCCAGGAACTGCCGCACCGGCCACCACCACCCCGGGGACCACGCCCCCCGATGCGGAGACAACCGATCCGGCCCCTGCACCGCCTGTCCCGGCCCCGCTGCCATCCGGGCCAGGAAAAGGTGAAGCGGAACTCGCCATCACCGTCAAACCCTCCCAGGACGCCACCGCCGTCAGTTACACACTCGTCTGCAAGGAAGGTGCCCCGGCTGCCGAAAGCCAGCATCCCGGTGCCGCCGCCGCATGCGCCGCTCTGAAGGAGAACGCCGCCATCCTCAACGAGCCCGGACCCCGCAAGGACGTTTCGTGCACCCAGCAGTACGGCGGCCCACAGGTTGCCACGGTCACCGGCGTTGTAGACGGCATTCCTGTCGAGAGGACCTTCATGCTGCGGAACGGCTGCGAAATCGGCGCTTGGAATGCGGCGAAGGACGTCCTTGGCTCTGCCGGCGGGGCAGTCTGAGCCCGTGCCGGTCGGAACGCCCACGATGCACGCCCTGACCCACGTGCTGCCCGCCGCAGACTGGCGGGAGCGGGAACGCGCCCATGCCGAACGCGTGCGGCGCTACAGCGATCCCTACCTGGCGCGCCGGTCCGCGGGCCGGAAGCATCCGGTGGAGGATTTCCTATTCACCTATTACACCCAGAAGCCGGGCCAGCTGCTGCGCTGGCATCCGGGCGACGGGGTTGTCCTCACCGGAGCAGAGGCGGGACAGCGCAGCGGCTGGAAGTACTACCGCACGCTCGACGGCGGCGAACTCGCCTCGTGCGGGCTGCCGGCCGGCAGCACTGCTGTGGCCCTGGACCGGGAGGCATTTCTCGCCGCGCGCCGTGAGGCCCTGGTTTTTGCCCAGGTCATCCTGGCAGGCACCGCCGCGCGTCCGGCGCAGTTCGGCTGTTTCGGACTGCACGAGTGGGCGATGGTGTACCGCCAGGACAAGTTTGAGCTCCGGCACGAATATCTGAAGCTGAGGCTCGGTGAAGCCGGTACGGACAAGGTGGTCGAGGACAGCCGGATCCGCTGTTCGCACTTTGACGCCTTCCGCTTCTATACGCCGGATGCGGTTCCGCGGAATGAGCTCGCCCCCAGCCGGGAGAACCAGCGGAGCATGGAGCAGCCGGGCTGCCTGCACGCGAACATGGATCTGTACAAGTGGGCCTATAAGCTTTCGCCGGCGCTGCCCAGTGAGCTGGTGATGGACTGCTTCGAACTTTCGTGGCGCGTCCGGGCCATGGACATGCAGGCCTCTCCCTACGACCTTGCAGACTGGGGATACCCGCCGATCAGGATCGAGACCGCGGAGGGCAAGGCCGCCTATGTTGAGCAGCAGCGGGCCTTCTCCGCAGAGGCCCAGGTGCTGCGCGGCCGGTTGCTGGCAACGCTCGCTCCGCTCTTCGAACCGGTGGACGCTGACTGCACCGCAAAGGGGCTCCCATGACACCTGCCGAACACGCGGGCCCTGACCGTGACCTCGACCTGACGGTCTCCCTGGTGGAGGCGCCGGGCGCTCCGGAGCACGTCTTCAGGCTGACGCGCCTCGCCGGCGGCCCGCTTGACTCAAACCTGCCGGACCCCGCGGGGGCCGTTGCCGCCGTCGAGCGCTTTGGGGAGGGGATCTTCTTTCCCGTACCGGGCCCTCCCATGCTGTGCACCCAGCAGTACGGCGGCCCGCAGGTTGCCCTCGTGACCGGAACGTTCAGCGGGCGGCAGGTGCATTGCCGGTTCTCCCTGACGGACGGCTGCGAGATTGCCCGGTGGCATGCCCTTGCTCCACTGCTGGGCGGCATTTCCGGATCCACCGGAGCCATCTGAGGAGCATGGATTCACTGTTCTAAAGACGCGCCTTAAACACGCGCCTTAAACAAGAGTGGCGGGGGGGGGGGGGGGGGCCCCCCCCCCCCCCCCCACTACCGCAGGGGTTCCGCGCGAACCCGGTGGACCTTCCTAGATGGAGTTATCCGGCGACCGTGTCAGGTCCTCGTTCTGGACCTTCCCCTGCTTCTTCTTTTTCTTCGGATCCTCCGCAGCCGGAGGAACTCCAGGGATGCCGCCCGGCGTCACCACAACATTCACGAATGTTGGAGCGCTGGCACCCGCGAACGTGATCCTGCCGATGTAGGAACCGGGGGCGAGGTTGCTCCAGGTCAGGGCGAGCCTGCCGGCGGCACCGTTTGCCAGGCGGACGGGGTCAGGACTGACGGTAGCGTTACCCACGTTTGCCCCAAGGACGGCGGCATCAACGGACGCGCCGGTGGCCTGGCCGTTGGGACTGTCGTACAGATTCACGAACATCCGGTACGTTCCCGGGGCTGGATTCGGAATGGACACCGATTCGCTGGCCGCGGCCGTAGCCGCCACGATTCCCTGTCCGCTCGGGGTGATGACCACCATGTCGAAGTCAGCGCTTTCGTCTGCGGAAAACACGGACAGTTTTGCCAGCGGGGACCCGGCCGGCACCTCGACGGTCTTGACGAAGTTCGAGGCGTCGGGCTCATACCGGAACGGGCCCGGGACCAGTTCAATGGCGGAGGAATCCGCCTTGGACAGCCCGTCCAGCGTCACGTCAGTGGGTGAGCCTGAGCCGGAGACGATGCTGATGTTTCCGGACCCGTTGCCTCCCTCAGACGTGAAAGCGACGTTCTTGGGCGCAACCACTGACTGCGGGCGCACCGCAACCGGGGAGGCAACGGCCTTGTTCGACCCCTGCCAGGTCAGCGATCCCATAGCAAACTGCCCCAGCGTGGCGCTTTGGTTCTCGAAGGAGACCTTGAACGTGCGCTTTTCGCCGGCCGCGTTAAAGGACAGGATGGACGGAGTCACCGTGACCTTCACGCCGGGTACCTTGGCGGTGGCCCGGTACACGCCCGGAGTCAGTGCTGTCACTGTGCGCGTGACCACGATTTTGCCGGCCAGGTTCCCGAGGGAGAAGGACGGCACGTTCATGTCCCGCGGCTTTGTGCTGCCCAGGCCCGGCATGCCGAGGTCAACCCCGGTTCCCTGGATGAACCGGAGGTAATCGTCGCCGTCGGCATCGTAGACAAGGCCCGGACTCAGCATCCGGGCCGGGTCGGCCTGCCCTGCGCCGGTGGCGTGGACGTCCGTGTTCTTCGTGCCGTCCGCAAGCTTCACGTCACCGGCGGTGGTCATCATGGCCGACTTCACGGCAGCCGGGGACCAGTCCGGGTTCTTCCCCAGGATCAGCGCGCCGAAGCCCGCAACGTGGGGCGCGGCCATGGACGTTCCGGACATGAAACCGAATGTGTCCCCGCCGGCACCGATCGGTGAGACACCCGCCAGGACGGCCACCCCCGGAGCAGCGACGTCGGGCTTAAGGAGGTCCGAGTCCGTGGCGATCAGCGGTCCCCGGGAAGAGAATCCGGCGATCTGGGGCTGCGCCTCAACCGGCAGTCCGGTGGTGTCCTTGTTGGCGAGCGAAACTGTAATTGCCGGATTCGCCGCCACCTTGGCTTTGATCTGCTCCGTGGCAGGCGGATTCACATGCACGGTGGGGACAGAGTGCTTGTCGGCGTCGAGGGACGAACCGGTCACATTGACCAGAATCATTCCGGCACCGCCGCCGCGTGCCACTTCGGCGCTCTTGGCCACACGGTCGTAGGTGCCGCGGTCACAGACCACAACCTTGCCGGTGATTTTTGCGGGGTCCAGTGAGCCGGGGCCGCACAGCCGCGGTGCCGGGTCCTGACCGGAACCTGCATCCGCGGCCAGAACCACACCGGCACCGGTCACTTCGCGGTTCATGATGCTGGCGCCACGGAACTTGCTGCCGTCCGAGAATTCGGCCGTGCCCTGCAGTTCCTGGGAGAAAGTGCTGGCCGCAACAGTGGTCACCCAGGGTTCGCCATGGTTCACCGTGCTGGCCGCGGGGCCGGAGTTGCCGGCGGAAGCCGAAACAAAGACCCCGGCCGAGGCTGCGGAAAGGAACGCCAGGGACACCGGATCCGTGGTGGTGGATGTCGTTCCGGAGATGGAGTAGTTCAGCACGTCAACGCCGTCCAGCACGGCCTGGTTGATCGCATCGATCGCCGCCGAGGTGTAGCAGCCGCCGGTTGCCGGATCGTTGTCTTCCCAGCAGATCTTGTAGATGGAGAGCTTGGCAGCCGGCGCGATGCCGCTGGTGAGGCCAAAGCTCCGGCCATCCACGAAGGTTTCCACGTTGGGGTTGCCGGCAGCGGTGCTGGCGGTGTGGGTTCCATGGCTCCCGACATCAACCGGGGAAATCAGCTCTTCCGGTGCCCGGTCCGCCTTGTCCACGGTGTCTTCAAAGGCATCGGAGAAGTAGCGGGCGCTCAGGACCTTGGAATTGCAGGCCTTGCCGTCGAACCCCTCGCCTTTTTGGCACTCACCTTCGAAGGTGCTGCCGTCAGACTTCAGCATGGCGATACCGTTTCCGCTGCGGTAAGGAACACCGACCTGCGGTTCCCCACTGAGCGGCTGCACCTCCTCCCCTGCAAAGAAGGCGCTGGAGGGCGTGTACCCGGAATCGATGACACCGACCACCACGCCCTTGCCCGCGCCAACCTGCCCGCCGAACTGCGTGTTCCATGTGCCGCCGGGGCCGCTGAGCTTGAGGAAATCGGTCGTGGAGTAGTCCGGAGCCCGCTGCGTGTCCGGTGCCACCGTGAGAACGCCCGGATCCTTGGCGAGGTTGACGGCCTGGTCCGGCGTCAGTGCCGCACTGAAACCGTTCAGCGCCGCGGTGTACCGCTTGCGGATCTGGACGTGCTCCTTCTTGGCCAGCGCTGTCTGCTTCGCTTCGAGGTGCGCCTGGTACTTCTGCACTTCGTCACGCCGCGCGTCCAGCTTCCGGCCGGACTCGGGCTTGGTGGCTGCAAAGCCCGGCTTTCCACCCTCGTAGGTGGCTGTGGGCTTGTCGGTCAGGACCACGATGTAACGCCCCGCCGGGAATGTCTCCGGGTCGACGGTTTTTTGCTGCGCGGCGTGCGCCATGCCGTCCGCAATGCCCGGAACCATGCCCTGAGCGGCAGTGGCCGGCGACGCGGCAAGGGATGAAAGGAGCAAAGGCAGACCGACACACAGTGCGGCTGCTTTCCGGGCCCCCCGGCTTCGGAAGAAGCTCTTTCCTGCTGATTTCACGAGTGATTTGAACCTTTCATAAGGAACGGTCCCGGCTGATGGCCGGGGCTCATGCGGCTTGTCGAAGCGATTGACAGATTTTGTCGACCCGCACGAGCTCAGCCGATCCCAAGAGTACCTACCGGCAGGTAGTTATGACATAGGGCACAAACCACTATTTATTTTTTGTCACGGCAGCCGGCGTTGTTCACATTCGGCGTTGGGTCACCCTACTGGCGGGGAGTCCGGACCACCTCACTGATCCACTGGCGGGTCTTCTCGTCAACGGGGCCCGCGAGGCGGCTGCGCCTGGCCTCGCGATCGGCCTTGATCTTTTGGAGAACCATCCTCCCGAGCCCCGCGAATACCGCGGCGGCAAGCACTGGCAACAGGACGGATTTCGGTTTCTCAGCCATTCCGCAATCCTACTGACGAGCGCGACGGCGGACCAGATCCGCCGTCGTCGTTCACGCGGTTCCAAGGTGGGGTCCGGCGCCGCCGGGGGCGAATACAGAGTGGACCGCCGGGGCCGGTAGAATGGGGAAGCAAGCTCGCGGAGCGCCCGTCCACACCATGCCATTTGAATGCCATGCCATTTGAACCGGCCAGGCAACTGGAGGAATGGCGTGAGACGGCCCACTCCGCTGCGCCCTTACCCAATGCTCACGCACAGGAGTTACCGGATGCCCCGGATCGTTGTCGACGTCATGCCCAAGCCCGAGATTCTGGACCCGCAGGGGAAGGCCATCGTGGGAGCACTCCCCCGTCTGGGTTTCACCAGCTTTAGCGCTGTCCGCCAGGGCAAGCGTTTCGAACTGACCGTCGACGGCGAGGTGACCGAAGACATCCTGACCCAGGCCCGGGAAGCCGCCGAGACCCTGCTGTCCAACCCGGTGATCGAGGACGTCGTCAACGTTGAGGTCGTCGAGGCCTGATATGACTGAACTCCCCCTGATCGGCGAGGCAGTCGCCGTAGCCGCCGACGCTCCTGGTGCCCGCAGGCTCGCGGGTGCGAAGATCGGTGTCATCACCTTCCCCGGCACGCTCGATGACCGGGACGCTGCGCGTGCAGTCCAGCTCGCGGGCGGCACGCCCGTTTCGCTGTGGCACGCCGACACCTCGCTCGGTGACGTGGACGCCGTCATCATCCCTGGCGGCTTCTCGTACGGCGACTACCTCCGGGCCGGCGCCATCGCACGTTTCGCACCGCTGATGTCCAAGGTCATCGACGCCGCCAACTCCGATGCCAAGCTGCCGGTGCTCGGCATCTGCAACGGCTTCCAGATCCTCACCGAGTCGCACCTGCTGCCCGGATCGATGATTAAGAATGACCACCTGAAATTCATGTGCCGCGACCAGGTGCTGCGGGTCGAAAACAGCAGCACCGACTGGACCCTCGATTACGCCGAGGGCCAGGAGATCACGGTGCCGCTGAAGAACCAGGACGGCCAGTACATCGCCGACGACAAGACCTTGGACGCGCTCGAAGCCGAAGGCCGTGTGGTGTTCCGGTATGTGGGATTCAATCCCAACGGCTCGCGCCGCGACATTGCCGGCATCTCCAATGCCGCCGGCAACGTGGTGGGCCTCATGCCTCACCCGGAGCACGCAGTGGAGCAGGGCTTCGGCCCCGAGTCCCTGGACGGCATCGGCGGGACCGACACGGACGGCCTGGGCTTCTTCACTTCCGTACTGAACAAGATTGTGGGAGCGAACAAATGACCGAGATCTCGACAAGCTCGATCACCGAGACCAAGAAGTTCAACATCGACACCGTTGAGAACGCGGCCAAGACCCCGAACACCGAACTGCCCTGGGCCGAGCTCGGCCTGAAGCAGAACGAGTTCGACGAGGTCGTGAAGGTCCTGGGCCGCCGTCCCACGGGCGCCGAGCTGGCCATGTACTCCGTGATGTGGAGTGAGCACTGCTCCTACAAGTCCTCGAAGAACCACCTGCGCCAGTTCGGCGAGAAGGTGACCGACGAGATGAAGAAGGACATGCTGGTGGGCATCGGCGAAAACGCCGGTGTCACCAACCTGGGCGACGGCTGGGCCGTGACGTTCAAGATCGAGTCCCACAACTCGCCGTCGTTCGTGGAGCCGTACCAGGGGGCCGCAACCGGCATCGGCGGCATTGTCCGCGACATCATCTCCATGGGCGCCCGCCCTGTCGCTGTGATGGATCCGCTGCGCTTCGGTGCGATCGACCACCCTGACACGGCCCGCGTCATCCACGGCGCCGTTGCCGGCATCGGCGGATACGGCAACTCGCTCGGCCTGCCCAACATCGGCGGCGAAATGGTCTTTGACTCCGTGTACCAGGGCAACCCGCTGGTCAACGCGCTGGCAGTCGGCGTCATGCGCCACGAGGATATCCGCCTCGCCAACGCCTCCGGCAAGGGCAACAAGGTTGTCCTGTTCGGTGCCCGCACCGGCGGGGACGGCATCGGCGGCGCTTCCGTGCTGGCCTCCGAGTCCTTCGACGACACCAAGCCGTCCAAGCGCCCCGCCGTCCAGGTAGGCGACCCGTTCGCCGAAAAGGTCCTGATCGAGTGCTGCCTTGAACTGTTCAAGGGTTCACTCGTCGAGGGCATCCAGGACCTGGGCGCCGCCGGCATTTCCTGCGCCACCTCCGAGCTCGCCTCCAACGGCGACGGAGGCATGCAGGTTGAGCTGACCTCCGTCCTGCTGCGCGACCCCACCCTGACCCCGGGCGAAATCCTGATGTCGGAGTCGCAGGAACGCATGATGGCGGTTGTCACCCCCGAGAACGTGGCTGCTTTTGAAGCAGTCATGGACAAGTGGGCTGTTGAGTACTCCTGGCTGGGCGAGGTGACCGACACCGGACGCCTCATCATCACCTGGGACGGCGAAGTCATCGTCGATGTGGACCCCCGCACCGTGGCCCACGACGGCCCGGTCTACGACCGCCCGTACGCCCGCCCGGACTGGCAGGACGCCGTGCAGGCCGACGCCTTCACCGGCTCTGTCCAGGACGCCGGCCGTCCGTCCGCCCCCGCGGAGCTGGCTGCCGCCGTCACCGAGCTCGTTTCCTCGCCGAACATGTGCTCCAAGAACTGGATCACCGACCAGTACGACCGGTACGTGGGCGGCAACACCTCCATGGCGTACCCCGACGACGCCGGCGTGGTCCGCGTGGACGAGGAATCCGGCCTGGGCGTGGCCCTCGCCACCGACGCCAACGGCCGCTACACCTACCTGGATCCGTACCAGGGTGCGCAGCTGGCCCTCGCGGAGGCGTACCGCAACGTTGCCACCTCCGGCGCCGTGCCGATGGCCGTCAGCGACTGCCTGAACTTCGGTTCCCCTGAAGACCCGGACGTGATGTGGCAGCTGGCCGAGGCCATCCGCGGCCTGTCCGACGCCTGCATGGAACTCGGCATCCCGGTCACCGGCGGCAACGTCTCGCTGTACAACCAGACCGGCACCACCCCCATCCACCCGTCCCCCGTGGTTGCTGTCCTGGGCAAGCTGGACGATGTCGCACGGCGCACGCCCTCGGGCTGGCGCGAGGACGGCCAGGCCATCTACCTGCTCGGCACCACTGCAGCAGAGCTGGACGGGTCGGAATGGTCCAACCTGCGGGGGCACCTCGGCGGACTCCCGCCCAAGGTTGACCTCGCAGCCGAGCGCGCGCTGGGTGAAATCCTGATCAACGCGTCCCGCGACGGCATGGTGGACTCCGCGCACGATCTCTCCGAAGGCGGCCTCGCGGCGGCCCTCGTGGAATCCTCGCTGCGCTACGGCGTCGGCGCCCGGATCGCCCTGCAGGATGTCATGGACCGTGACGGCGTGGATCTGTTCACCGCGCTGTTCTCCGAGTCGCAGGGCCGGGCCGTTGTGTCCGTTCCGCGGTCCGAGGAAGTCCGTTTCACGGACATGTGCACCGCCCGCGGCTTCGCCCACATCCGCATCGGCGTGGTGGATGCAGCCAGCGACAAGCTGGAGATCAACGGCGTGGACGCCCTCCCGCTCGAGGCCCTCCGGGAAGCCCACGAGGCCACGCTGCCGAAGTACTTCGGCTAGTCCACAACGGTCAACAAGCGCGAACGGGCACTTAAGGCCCCTCTTTCCGGGGCCTTAAGTGCCCGTTCGCGCTTAACGAAAGCCTCTAATCTTCGCTGTGGTGTTCGCGCTGGCGGGCGCTGAGCAGTTCCAGTTCCGGCCGGGCGGCCACGAAGCGTTCGACGGCGTCAAGCACCTCAATGAGATGGCCCCGGTCCGCGGCGACTAGTCCGGCCCCGACCTTGGTGCGCCGGTACTGGTCATGGTCTCCGACCTCGGCCACGGAGACGTCGAACCGTCGCTTCAGTTCGGCGAGCAGCGGCCGGACCACGGAGCGTTTCTCCTTGAGGCTGTGCACGTCCCCCAGGAGGATGTCGAATTCAATCCATCCGATCCACATGGCGTTAATGCTAGCGACAGGGATCAGATGGTGAGTTCGCCCATCCGGTCCCAGCCATCGCCGTCGAGCTGGCGGCTGATGATGCGGGGAGTCTCCGCGAGCGCCTGCGGAATGTCCGCCATGGCCTTCTTGAAGTGCTCGCTGTTGACGTGGTCACCGGCGGCGTCGTCCTTGAAGGCTTCGACGAGGACAAACTCGTTGGGGTCATCCACGCTGCGGGACCAGTCGAACCACAGGTTGCCGGGCTCCTCGCGGGTGGCCTCGGTAAAGTCCGCCACAAGGCCGAGCCACTTGTCGGACCAGTCCGGCTTGACCTTGAATTTGACGACGATGAAAATCACGGGCGGTTGCCTTCCGTTCGAGAGTCTGGGTGTACCGGCCGGTACAGCTCATCCATTCTTGCAGCCGGCTAGCTGGCCAGGGCGTGCTCGCATTCCGCGATTGCTTCGCGGGCGTACTGCTGCTGGGCGGGGGTTCCCACCCGTTCGGCCCACTGCTCGGCCAGCTGGAACTCGACCAGGGCCTCGGTGAGCCGGCCGGAACGGTGCAGGATCCAGCCTAGGTTGTTGTGCAGTGCGATCATCCACCGCCTGGTGTTGGCGTCATATGCCGTCGAGGCGTACTCCAGCGCACTGCGCGTCCAGAGCTCCGCGTGGTCTGCGTCCGCGATGGCGAGCATGTGCAGGGCGTCCACGGCGAGGAACTCCTCACCCAGGTGGTCGCCCAGCTCTGCGGCCTGCTCGAACAGCGGCACGGCCATCTGCGGGTGGCCGCTGGAGTTCAGAACGCGTCCGCGTTCCAGAATGATGCGGACGCCGATGGTGGGTTCGTCTTCGCTGTCGATCGCGTCGAGCAGGGCATCCGCCTCCTCGAAGCGCCCCTGCAGTCCGATGGCCCTTCCCAGCTGGGTGGCGAGCTCCGCCCGTTCGTCGGCATCGTACTTCTCATCGGCCATCGCTTCGCGGAACCGCTGTTCGGACAGCTCGGGATTGTCGAAGTCCCACAGGTTGTCAAGGGTCTTTTGGTCCAGCACGTAACGTCTCCTCCTCAGCTTTCGCCGGTTGCGAGTTGGCGTGCCCCTTCAATGTATCGGGAAGTGACGTGCCGTTGCGCCGCCCGGGTCAGCAGGCCGCCCGCAGCGTAAAACCAGTTGGAGGGCCTGCTGAAGGCCGTGATCTTGAGGAACACTCTGCCCCGGTTGTCGATCGTCACTTCGAAGGCTTCCTCGCCGCGGGCGGGATGGCCCGGCAGCGTTCCGTAGCCGAAGCCGGCTGACTGCGGGCCGGTTCCGGGCGCCGGCTGCCGCACCCACACCACCTCACAGGGAGCATTGATACGGAACGGCCCGACGCCGAAGCCGCTCACCACGCGTGCGCCGGGAACAACGGCGTCGGACTCGGCGCGGACCCTGAGGCCCGAGCGGCGCTGCAGCTCCCAGGCGAGGATGCCCCGGGCAACCCTGTGAAACGTCGCCGGCCCTTCCCCCAGGTAGGCCTGGGTGACCAGGCAAGGGAATCCCTCGGGCGGTATTCCGTTCTGCGTGGAGCCAATTCCCGGGTAGTTGAGGCCGCCCCGCGCCAGGCGTTTTTCAGTCATTGCCCACCATTTCAGTCAGTGCCCGCCAGCCTCGCCCAGCCGAGCTGCTCCCGTTGTTTCCGGCTCAGCGATGCCACCACGAGGTCGTAGGAGTCCTCCACCATGTCGCGGATCATGTCGTCCGGCAAGGAGCCGTCCAGCCTGACGCCGTTCCAGTGGGTCTTGTTCATGTGCCACGCCCCGGTGATCTCCGGATGCACCGCCCGCAGCTGTTCCGCCAGCACCGGTTCACATTTCAGGCTCACCGACCAGTCCTCCGGATCCATGGTGGACAACGCGAACATCTTGGCCTCGTGCCGCGCCCCTCCCGCCACGGCCGCGCGGACTTTGAAGACCGACGTTTCCGGGCCGAACGGAAAGTCTTCGAAGGCCCCCGGAAACGAGAGGCAGACTTTCCGCAATTCGGCTGGATCCATGCAGCGAGCCTACAAAGCCTTCTCCAGCGGTGCTAGTCTGCGAGCATGGCAGCAGGTCAGGAGGCTATTCCCGTATTGGACCTGGGCACCGCACGCCAGGCAGACGGGTCATTCAGTCCCGAGTTCATCGAGCAGCTCCGCTACGCCACGCACCGGGTCGGCTTTTTCCAGGTCATCGGTTATGGAGGTTCCCCCGGGCAGGCGAAGGAGCTGCTGGCTACGATCAAGCGCTTCTTCGACCTGCCCCTCGAGGAGCGGATGAAGCTCGACAACCGGCTCTCACCGCATTTCCGCGGCTACACACGGATGGGCACCGAGATCACGCAGGGAAGGGCGGATGCCCGGGAGCAGATTGATTACTCGCCCGAGCGTGAACCGGTCAAGGATTATCCCGCCGACCAGCCGTACTGGCTCCTGCAGGGCACCAACATGTGGCCTGATGAGGCTTTACCGGAGCTGAAACGGGCCGCGATGGCGTGGGCCGCGCTGATGTCCAAGGTGGGAGCGGAACTGATGCGGGCCATCGCCGTCACCCTCCGGCTGCCGGAAGACTACTTTGACGAGCCCTTCCAGGACTCCCCGGCCTGGATGGGCAAACTGGTGCACTACGTCGGCGGAGTTGTCGAAGAGGCCGGCGACCAGGGCGTCGGCTCGCACGCAGACTACGGTTTTGTCACCCTCCTCCTGCAGGATGAGGTGGGCGGGCTCGAAGTCCTCCCGCCGGGCGCGAGCGAGTGGGTGCCCGTGGAACCCAACCCCGAAGCCCTGGTGGTGAACCTCGGCGAGATGCTGGAGGTGGCCACAGAGGGCTACCTTGCTGCCACTATCCACCGGGTGAAGGCGCCGCCGCCGGGCGTGGACCGCTACTCCGTGCCGTTCTTCTGGTCACCGCGGCTGGATGCGGTCATCGAACCGGTGCCGCTCCCGGAGGACCTCAAGGCGCAGGCCCGGGGCATCTCTGATGACCCGTCCAATCCGATGCTCGCCTCGTTCGGCCTGAACATGCTCAAGGGCCGGATGCGCGCCCACCCGGACGTCACGGAGCGCCACTACCCGGAGCTGATGAAACGCTGAGGCTTGGGCCGATCTGGCGCCGGAACTGGGGCTTGACGGCTACAAGGGCGGGGTCAGAGGCCGTAGTGCCAGCCTTCCCGCGCGGGGCAGGAGTTCACCACGACGTCCAGCCCGGCGGCTTGGGCGCGCTCCACGGCAGCGCCGTCGAAAACGCCCAGCTGCAGCCACACGGCCTTGGCTCCCACGGCAATTGCCTGGTCGATGACCGCCCCGACTTTTTGCGAGTTTACAAAGCAATCCACGACGTCGATGGGATGCTTTTCGTGCGGGATCTCAGCCAGGGAGCGGTACCCCTTCTCACCGTGGACATCGTCCCCCGGAAGGTTGACCGGGATGATCTCCATGCCCATCCGATCGCGGACATACAGTGCAACGTCGAACGCCGAACGCCATTGGTTGGTGGTCAGCCCGACGATCGCCCAGGTGCCTTTGGTTCGCATGAGGCGTTCAATGACCGCCGGATCGTTAACGTGTGCCATGCATAAAGCCTACTCCTGCAGCCTTCCAGCAAGATCGCCGAATAAGTGACTGACAACCCGTCACTCCGCGAGTAGTTAACGAATATTACGACAGCAGGGACATGAATTTGGAGGAAACCCGCGGCTCGCCTTTAGTGGATAGTGACCATCCCGAGCGGCTGAGAGACCTGGATCGATGAAGCCGCAGCAACCCCGGTGACGTGAGACGACCATTCTCATCGAACTGTTCCTGCCCCTACGGAGGAACACAGGGTGCTACTGCCAGGACCGATGGAGTGCCCACATGACCCCTGAGATTTCCCCTGCCCTGTCTTCACCTATCCGGACTTCCCCTGCGGAAAGCCGGACCAGCGGAGACCCCAAAACCACTTCGAACGCGACGGCGATCGAAGCAGGGCTGCGTGACGCGCCCGGCTCCCTTCGCGGCTCTTCGGGATGGTCCTCGACCGAGCCGCCGGACGGCACTGTGCACGGTGCCGCCAAAGGCGGGCCGGCGCGTCACAGCAGCAGCTCCACCACCCAGGCATCCGGCCCTATTCCAGACGGCATCGCGGCCACCCATACCGGCGCCGACGCAGCGGAGACCGTGGCTTTCTGGGAACAGCAGGCGCTGCGGCTCGACTGGGCACCCTCCGACACACCGGGCGGCAAGCCCTGGCACACCGCCCACCGCAAAGTACCTGCAGACGCCGAGGCCGGCACCGGCCCGGACATCACCTGGTTCGAGGGCGGCCGGCTCAATGTGGCCTACAACTGCGTGGACCGCCATGTTGCGGCGGGACGCGGCGATAAAGTGGCGCTCCATTTCGAGGGTGAACCGGGTGACCGCCGGAGCATCACCTATGCCGAGCTTCAGCGGGAGGTGTCCAAGGCCGCCAACGCGCTTCTCGCCTTGGGCATCACCAAGGGCGACCGGGTGGTCATCTACCTCCCGGTCATTCCGGAAACGGTGATCATCACCCTTGCCGTGGCACGGATCGGCGCCATCCACTCGCTCGTCTTCGGTGGCTTCTCTGCTGAAGCCCTTCGCTTCCGCGTCGAGGACACCCGCGCCAAGCTCCTCGTGACCACCGACGGCCAGTTCCGCCGCGGCTTGGCAGTCCCGGTGAAGGACAACGCCGACGCCGCTGTCGCGGGCGAGAACGAGATCGAGCATGTGCTCGTGATCAACCGCACCACGCCTGCCGGCGAACTGGCAGAAGTGCCGATGACTGAGGGCCGGGACGTGTGGTGGCACGACGCCGTCGGTCCCGCCTCCGACGTCCACGAAGCGGAGGCGTTCGACGCCGAAACGCCCCTGTTCATCATGTACACCTCCGGGACCACCGGGAAGCCCAAGGGGCTGGTGCATACCTCTGGCGGCTACCTGACCCAGGCGTCGTGGAGCTTCGAGCACCTCTTCAGCAACCCCGACCCGGAGCTCCGGGACCAGGACGTGCACTGGTGCACCGCCGACCTCGCGTGGGTCACCGCGCACACCTACGAGATCTACGGGCCGCTCTCAAACGGCGTCACCCAGGTCATCTTCGAGGGCACGCCCAACACGCCACACCCGGGACGGCATTTCGAGATCATCGAACGCTACGGCGTGACGCAGTACTACACAGCGCCGACCCTGGTCCGCTCGCTCATGGGCTGGTTTCCCGACGGCGTCCCGGACAGCTACGATCTCTCCTCAATCCGGCTGCTCGGCACCGTTGGCGAGGCCGTCAATCCTGAGGCGTGGCGCTGGCTGCGGCACAACGTCGGCCGCGGGACCGTGCCCGTGGTCGACACCTGGTGGCAGTCCGAGACCGGCGCCACCATCCTCTCCCCTGCACCCACGGACACCGAGTTCAAGCCCGGCTGCGCGGCTCGGCCGCTTCCCGGGGTCAGCACCAGGGTCGTGGATGACGCCGGCAACACCGTGCCGCCCGGAGTCCAGGGATACATCGTGGTGGACACTCCCGGACCCGCCATCGCGCGGACCGTCTGGGGCAACCCCCAGCGCTACTTCGATTCGTACTGGCGCAAGTACGCCGCCCAGGGCTGGTTCCTCGCCGGCGACGGCGCTAAATACGACGACGAGGGCGACATCTGGATCCTCGGGCGGGTGGACGACACCCTCAACGTTTCCGGGCACCTGCTCTCAACAATCGAGATCGAATCGGCCCTCGTCTCGCATCCGGATGTTGTGGAGGCCGGTGTCTGTCCCGTCGCAGACCCGGCGACCGGCCACGCCGTCGTCGCCTTCGTTGTCCTAAAGGGCGGCGCCGCCCCGGTTTCGACAAGCTCAACCAGCGCCGAGCTCCGCAACCACGTCGCCAAGGCGATCGGCCCGATCGCCAAGCCGCGCGACGTCGTCGTCGTTCCCGATGTCCCCAAGACCCGCAGCGGCAAGATCATGCGCCGGCTGCTCACCCAGCTTTTCGAGGGCACCGCCCTGGGCGACACCACGTCGCTCCAGAACGAACCCGCGATCGCCGGAATCCAGGATGCGCTGCGCGATTACGCCGCCGTCACCGCAGCAACACGCAGTTGACAGAAACTGACAGAAGTAAAGGAAGTCATGAACGACATCAGCAAAGTGGCCCGTCTTTCCGAACCGCTCAAGTTCGCCTACTGGGTGCCCAACGTATCCGGCGGACTGGTGGTCTCCACCATTGAACAGCGCACCAGCTGGGACTTTGACTACAACAAGAAGCTGGCCCAAATCGCCGAGAACTCCGGCTTTGAGTACGCCCTCACGCAGACCCGCTATGCCGCTTCCTACGGGGCGGACAAGCAGCATGAGGCTACGTCCTTCAGCCTGGCCCTTCTGGCAGCCACCGAACGGCTCAAGGTGATCGCCGCCGTTCACCCGGGCATGTGGCACCCCGGCGTGCTGGCCAAGTACGTCATCACCGCCGACCACATCTCCAACGGCCGCTCCGCCGTCAACATCGTCTCCGGCTGGCTGAAGAATGAATTCACCAACTTCGGCCTCGAATGGCTCGAGCACGACGAGCGCTACGTCCGCACTGAGGAATTCATCAGGGTGCTGCGGGGGCTGTGGACCGAGAAGGAGTTCAGCCAGGCCGGCAAGTACTACAACATCACTGACTTCACGCTGAACCCGGCCCCCGTGGACGTTCCGGGACGCGCGCACCCGGAGATCTTCTTCGGCGGAAACTCGACGGCGGCACAGGCCACCGCGGGACGTGTCGCCGACTGGTACTTCTCCAACGGCAAGGACCTCGAAGGCTTCAAGGAGAACATCGCCGGCGTGGTCGCTGCTGCGGGCGAGACCGGGCGTGGCGCCGAGGGCCAGCTGGCCGCACCGCGCTTCGGCCTCAACGGCTTCGTCATCGCCCGCGACTCCGAGAAGGAAGCCCGCGACACCCTCCGCGAGATCGTGGAGAAGGCGCACAAGCCGGCCGTCCAGGGCTTCCGCGACGCCGTGCAGGAAGCCGGTGCCTCCACCAAGGACGGCAAGGGCATGTGGGCGGACTCCAGCTTCGAGGACCTGGTGCAGTACAACGACGGCTTCAAGACCCAGCTGATCGGCACCCCGGAGCAGATCGCCGAGCGGATCGTGGAGTACAAGAAGATCGGCGTGAACCTGTTCCTGACCGGCTACCTGCACTTCCAGGAGGAAATCGCCGCGTTCGGCCAGGACGTCCTGCCGATCGTGCGCGAGATGGAAGCCGACCTGGCCCGCAAGAACGGCACCGAACTCGACCTTTCGCAGGCCCCCGTTGCCGCCGAGGCGGTGACTGTCTAATGGCCGACCGCAAATTCGGATTCCGCACCCGCGCCCTGCACGCCGGCGGCACGCCCGACGCCGAGCACGGCGCCCGCGCGGTGCCCATCTACCAGACCACGTCCTTCGTGTTCAAGGACACCCAGGACGCTGCCAACCTCTTCGCGCTGCAGAAGTACGGCAACATCTACTCGCGCATCGGCAACCCCACGGTGGCCGCGTTCGAGGAGCGGATCGCCTCGCTGGACGGCGGCATCGGCGCAGTGGCGACCTCCTCGGGCATGGCCGCGGAGTTCATCACCTTTGCCGCGCTGACCCAGGCCGGTGACCACATCGTCGCAGCCTCGCAGCTGTACGGCGGCACGGTCACCCAGCTTGACGTGACGCTGCGCCGCTTCGGCGTGGACACCACGTTCGTTCCCGGCACCGACCCCGCCGACTACGCTGCGGCCGTGCAGGAGAACACGAAGGCCATCTTCGTTGAGGTGGTGGCCAACCCGTCGTCGGAGGTCCAGGACCTTGCGGCCCTGGCGCAAGTGGCGCACGACGCCGGCATCCCCCTGGTGGTCGACGCCACCTTGAGCACGCCGTACCTCGTGCGGCCGATCGAGCACGGGGCTGACATCGTGATCCACTCGGCCACGAAGTTCATTGGCGGCCACGGCACCACGCTGGGCGGCGTCATCGTGGAGAGCGGCAGGTTCAACTGGGGCAACGGGAAGTTCCCCACGATGACAGAGCCGGTTCCCTCCTACGGCAACGTGTCCTGGTGGGGCAACTTCGGCGAATACGGGTTCCTGACGAAACTCCGCTGCGAGCAGCTGCGCGACATCGGGCCGGCCCTCACGCCGCTCGCCGCCTTCCAGCTGCTGCAGGGCGTGGAGACACTCCCCCAGCGACTGGACGAGCACCTGAAGAACGCCAAGGCCGTGGCCGAGTGGCTCGAAGCCGACCCCCGGGTGGCTTACGTGAACTACTCCGGGCTCCCGTCCCACCCGCACTACGAGCGAGCGCGGCAGTACCTGCCGCTCGGTCCGGGCTCGGTGTTCTCCTTCGGTGTGAAGGGCGGACGGGCAGCGGGACAGAAGTTCATCGAATCCCTGCAGCTCGCCTCGCACCTGGCCAACGTCGGAGACTCACGCACCCTGGTGATCCATCCCGGTTCCACCACCCACCAGCAGCTCAGTCCTCTTCAGCTGGAAACCGCCGGCGTGCCGCAGGACCTGGTCCGCATCTCGGTTGGACTCGAGGACATTGAGGACATCCTGTGGGACCTCGACCAGGCGCTGGAGGCGGCTCAAGCCGCCCCTGCGGAGGTGGTTGACCCGGATGCACTTCCGGCCGACACCTGCACGATTGGAGCACGGGCATGAGCACAACCGAAAGAATCTGGCAAGGGCCCTCCGCCCCCGAGCGGCTGAACCTGCTCCGCAGCGCCACGTCGATCGCGATCGTGGGCGCCTCGGACAAGCCGTCCCGGGCAAGCTACTTCGTGGCCACCTACCTGCAGTCCTCGACCCGCTACAAGGTGTACTTCGTGAACCCGGTAGTCAAGGAGATCCTGGGCCAGCCGACGTACGCCTCACTGGCCGACCTTCCCGAGAGCCCGGACATCGTGGACGTCTTCCGCAAGCACGACGACCTTCCGGGTGTGCTGGACGAGGCTGTTGCCGCGGGTGCGAAGACCCTGTGGCTGCAGCTGGGCTCCTGGCACGAAGGCGTCGCGCTTGAGGCTGAAGCAGCCGGACTGAATGTTGTGATGGACCGCTGCGTCAAAATCGAGCATGCCCGCTTCCACGGCGGCCTGCACCTCGCCGGCTTCGATACCGGGGTCATCTCCTCCAAGCGGCAGGTGCTCACCTAGCCTGCACCGCCGGAATAGCGCGAACGGACACTTAAGCCCCGGGGGCTTAAGTGTCCGTTCGCGCTTTCGCCGGGGGCCACAACTGTCCGTTCGCGCTTTCGCCGGGGGCCACAACTGTCCGTTCGCGCTGGAAGAGGGAAAGAGCCGGACTGGAAAACTGATGGGGGACAGCTTCCAGGCCGGCTCGTTCGTATAGGTAATCGTTGGCCACCCTCGTGGGGTTACGCGGATTCCCAAAAAACCTTAAATTTGTTCAGGACGTGTCACGGCCCGGATCGGAAGCTGAGCCGGGGAGCCCTGGAAGCACTGACGGCGGTGCTGAGGGCTTGACCGGAAGCTCCGGGGCCTTGCCCACGGCAGGCACGCCGGGCAGTTGCGAAGGCCGGACTGCCGGCGCTGCCGGGGCCTTGTCCGGCTTCTCCCCCGGCCCCGGGGCCCGGCGAGCGGGATCCGCGCCGGTGGAGGGGGCGGCGGGGACCGCCGTCGGAGAGTCAGGTGCCGGTGTTGCCGGGGCTGTCCCGCCCGAGGGCGCAGGGGGTACCGCGGTCATCGCCGGGACCTTGGATGGTGACGTGCTTGCAGTGTCCGTGCCGGTAGCCGGAGCCTGCGGAGCAGGCGTGAAGATCTTCTCCACGGTATGGCCAACGCTTCGCCGGAAGTCCTCGCTGGAGGCGGCGACCGCACCTGCCCCGAGACCCATGGTGCCGACAACTACGGCCCCGATGACGGCACCCATTCTGCGCTGCCTGTTGCGGCGGCGGGCATCAAGGCTGGTAACGCCCGGTGCCAGCAGCGCGGCGACGTCCGCCCGGGGTGCAGGCGGAGCGTCCAGTGCCAGCGCGCGCATGCCTCCCAGGGCAGCGGCCAGATCGGCGTCCCCTTCCAGGCCGGCATCCCGAAGAAGCGCCTGGATCTCCCGGTCTTCCGGGCCTGTCGGCGTGGCACTCATGATGGCGTGTAGTCCTTTTCCTTAACTAGTTCGCGAAGGGCAATGAGCCCGCGCCGCTGAAGCTGTTTGATGGCACCGGGGGTCTTGTCCATGATCCTGGCTACCTGTTCCACGGAGAGGTCCGCGACGATCCTCAGGATCAGGACCTCGCGCTGCTCGTCGTTGAGCATGGAGAGGGTTGATGAGATGCCGCCCAGCGAGCCGAGGACATCATCCTCTGCGGAGGTGGAATACCGTTCATCCTGCAGCGGGTCGTATTCGCTCAGCTGCGGAGCTCTTGAGGACCTGCGGCGGTAGTCCACGAGCCGGGCGTGCGCAACGGAGAAGATGAAGGTTCTCAGGCCGGTGTGGCCGCCTTTGATGCCTTGCAGTTTGGGCAGGACGTCCACGAACACATCCTGGGTCAGCGCCTCAGGGTCATCCACACCGCGGGCCCGGAAATATCCGAGAACGGCGGGGGAAATAGTGCTGTACACGGCGCTAAACCCGGAAGGGTCGCCAGCAAGGGCGGCTGACAGTTCGTCGTCGCTCAGCTGGGCTGCCAAGGATCAGTCCTTCCCTTACTGCAGGTGCGCGGCGGTAGTAAGCCTACCGCCGCGCACCGAGTGCCCCCTATTCGGGGAGAGTCTTCGCTTACTTGCCGGCCTTCGGCAGGTCAGCGGAAGCGTCAGCCTCAGCGCGGACCTCTGCATCAGCGGACACCGACGGCGCAGCCGGCTTGGCTGCCTGCTCCGGCAGTTCCGGGACGGCCGGAGTTGCGGGCTTGGCCGGGGTGGCGGGAATGCCGGGGCCGTTGGGAATGGCGGGCGTGGCCGGGGTCGCAGCGGCTACGTCAACAGCAGCGCCGTTCGGGCCCGAGACGTTGGCCTCGGCGGAGTCCTTGTCACCTTCGACGCTGGCGTCGGCGTCGGCTGCCTCGGCGGCAGCCTTGGCCTGGGCCTCCGGGGCGGCAGGAGCGGCCGGGGTAGCCGGAACTGCGGGTGCAGACGGCAGCTCAGGCGTGGCGGGAACGGCCGGGGTAGCGGGCGTAGCGGGGGTCACCTCTGCGTGCTGCGAGCTAGCGACCTGGGCCGCGTTGGCCAGACCGATGCTGGAGAAACCTCCGATAGCGATGATGGCGGCGCCGACAGCAATCTTGGTGGACTTGCTAACACTCTTCATGAGAAAAAAACATCCTTTGGTTGACTGAAGGCCGGGCTGGTCGGCCGATGGGGGACAGCTTCCAGCCCGGCGCTTACATGGAGGTAATCGCAGCGGAGGTGCTGCGGGTTACGCGCAACCCGAAGTTTTTTTAAGTCCCTGACCGAACGACGGCGGCGGGCCCCCTTTTCAGGTGGCCCGCCGCCGTCGTCCCCACCCGCTCCCTAGCCTCGCAAGCTCGGCCAGGGAACCCTGCGGGCGTGGGCCCACACATCAGTCGTTGATGAGGTCGTTCAGCACGATCGTCTGGTCGCGGTCCGGGCCCACACCGATGGCCGAGAAGCGTGTACCGGAGAGCTTTTCCAGCGCCAGGACATAGTTGCGTGCGTTCTCCGGGAGGTCCGCCAGGGTGCGGGCTCCGGTGATGTCCTCTGTCCAGCCGTCGAAGAACTCGAAGATGGGCTTGGCGTGGTGGAATTCCGTCTGCGTCATGGGCATTTCGTCATGCCGGACGCCGTCCACGTCGTAAGCGACGCAGACGGGGATCTGCTCAATGCCCGTCAGCACGTCCAGCTTCGTGACGAAGTAGTCGGTGAAGCCGTTCACGCGCGAGGCGTGGCGGGCCAGGACGGCGTCGTACCAGCCGCAGCGGCGCGGGCGGCCGGTGTTGACACCGAACTCGCCGCCGGTCTTCTGCAGGTATACGCCCATCTCGTCGAACAGTTCCGTGGGGAACGGGCCGGCACCCACTCGGGTCGTGTAGGCC
This sequence comes from Arthrobacter sp. NPDC093125, assembly GCF_044754225.1. Lineage (NCBI taxonomy): Bacteria > Bacillati > Actinomycetota > Actinomycetes > Micrococcales > Micrococcaceae > Arthrobacter > Arthrobacter sp. NPDC093125. The sequence continues at coordinate 206,055 of NZ_JBIVOQ010000001.1, forward strand.
TTGATGATGCCGATGGAACGCGAGATGCGCGTGGGACCGATGCCGGAGCCCACCGAAGCGCCGCCGGCGGTCGGGTTGGAGGAGGTGACGAACGGGTAGGTGCCGTGGTCAACATCCAGGAACGTGGCCTGGCCGCCCTCCATGAGCACCACCTTGCCCTCGTCCAGCGCCGTGTTCAGGACCAGCGTGCTGTCAATGACGAGGGGGCGCAGCCGCTCTGCGAAGGACAGGAAGTAGTTGACGATCTCGTCCACCAGGATGCCCCGGCGGTTGTAGACCTTGACGAGGAGCTCGTTCTTCTGGCGCAGTGAGCCTTCCACCTTCTGGCGGAGGATGGACTCGTCGAAAACGTCCTGGACGCGGATGCCGAGGCGGGCCACCTTGTCCATGTAGGCGGGGCCGATGCCGCGGCCGGTGGTGCCGATGGCGCGGCTGCCGAGGAAGCGCTCGGTGACCTTGTCCAGCACCTGGTGGTACGGCGCGACGAGGTGGGCGTTCGCGGAGACCCGGAGCTTGGAGGTGTCCGCTCCGCGGGCTTCGAGGCCGTCGATCTCCTGGAACAGCGCTTCGAGGTTCACCACACAGCCGTTGCCGATGATCGGAACAGCGTTGGGGCTCAGGATGCCGGCGGGAAGGAGCTTGAGCTCGTACTTCTCACCGCCCACGACGACGGTGTGCCCGGCGTTGTTGCCGCCGTTCGGCTTGACCACGTAGTCGACGCGGCCGCCGAGCAGGTCGGTGGCCTTACCTTTGCCTTCGTCGCCCCACTGGGCTCCGACGATCACGATTGCTGGCATGGGATCCTCCCCCATTCGTTCGGGCCTGTCCCGTCAAGGTTCACCGTGGTGACTCGCCGGGGTCAGCGCCGTTCATGAGAATGCCCCGAATATCATCGCCGGCTTCCGCAGTGTTGACCGCAGGGCTCAGCGCAAGAGTTCCGGGGCTCTTACCACCCAAGTTTAGCGGATGGGCAGCAGTAGTACTGTTAGGGCGTCCGGCCGGTCCGGCTGGTCTGTTACGTTTCCGGGGAGCTGGTTTGCCCGCAGCGGGGAGCGTGAGAATGAACAAGCTGCCGGTGACAAGCGCGGCACCCACCCACGCCAGCGCCGGCAGGCGTTCACCCACCACCAGCACCGCCAGGATGGCGGCCACCACTGTTTCGGCGAGGGAAAGGGTGGTGGCGGTGCTGGCACGGACACGGGCCAGTCCCCAGCCAAAGAGCACATAGCCAGCGAACATCGGGACCAGGGCCATGTAAGCGCCGACGGCCATGTTCTGCCAAGAGGCGATGAGGGGCGCTCCGGTGATTGCCAGCACGGGCATGAGCAGGAGCCCGCCAAGGCCAAAGACCGTTCCCATCACTGCAGTGGAGGGCACGCCAGTATTCATCAGGCGGTGCGCGGCCCAGGAGTAGAGGGCGTAGGTCAGTCCGGCCACCAGCCCGAGGCCGATGCCGGCCGGCGTGGACCAGCCCGCCTCCGCGGCGGCTCCCGGCACCCCATGCCTCGCTCCTGCGTCCGCGAAGCACAGCAGCGCGGCGCCCGAAAGACCCAGCAAGGCTCCCACCGCCCAGCGCCCCGTGAAGCGTCTTTTGTCCACAACGCGTTCAATGACGGCGGAGGCAAGAGGGGCTGAACCGATGGAGACAACGGTTCCAACCGCCACCCCGGCCAGGTGCATTGAGGAGTAGAAGGCCAGCGGGTACGTGGCCACAGCCAGCGCCCCCAGCGCGGCAAGTTGCCACTGGCGGCGCAAGGCACCCGCAAAGGCGCGAACCGGCCCTGCCGCGACAGCCGCCTGCAGCAGGCCGCCCAGACCCATGGCCACGGCACCGATCGCGAGCGGGCTGACCTCCGGAGCGAAGGTGGCTGCGGTGCCCGTCGTTCCCCAAAGCACCGACGCTGCCAGCACAAAGGCCGCGCCCCACACGCTCCCCTGAAAGCCGGGCCCTCTCACAGGTTGCCGATCAGGCCGGACGCGATCTTGCGGGCTTCCTTCACACAGCTGTCATTGCCCTCCAGGCCTGCACGGACCATGGACCCCTCGAGCAGGTAGGCCAGATGCCGGGCAAGAGGAGCCGCCTGCTTAGGTGCGTCCGGGAGGAGTTCGCCCAGATGCCCGGACAGCAGCCCTTCGACCTCTTCCTTGTGGCGCCGGACCGCCTCCCTGCCGGAATCCCCCGCCGGCAGCTCGGCTGCAGCGTTCAGCAGCCCGCAGCCCCTGAAGCCGCGCTCGTACGCGAGGCCGGCATGGTCTGCGTACGCGTCGAAAACGGCCAGGACCCGCTCCTTCGGTCCGGCCGCGCTTTCCAGCCGCTTCCGGTACAGCCCCATCCACTCCTCGTGGCGGGTGTTCAGGTAGGCCATCACTAGCTCGGCCTTGGAGGAAAAGTTGTTGTAGAGGCTCTTCTTGGCCACGCCCGCCTCGGCCGTGATGGCGTCGATTCCCGTTCCGGCCAGGCCGTCCGCATAAAAGCGCCGCGAGGCCGCTTCGATCAGCGCCTCGCGCGCATGCCCCCTGAGGGGCCGGCTCTTCGGTGCCGCCTGCTGCTGTTCGGTCATGATTATCCTCACCTCCGCGCACTGGTAGTTAGACCAGTATACCTATATGAACGGGTGCGACTCATGGCCTTCTTCCGGCTCCTGCTCCGGATTCCGTGCCGGCATCGCGGCTGCTTTGCTGCAGGCGCCATATGGGGCGGGACGGGCGCCGCCTCCGGCTTGCTAAACTGATAAGGATCGATCAGGAGTCGATCCACCCTCATTTCAAATCGTCCCGGACTTGGTGCGCCCGCTTCCGGTACGTCAGCGTGACCGATCCCCGCAGGAGACACCGCACTTACATGACAGCCATGGCTACTGAATCTTTCCGTGAACAACTCCTGGGCCGCCGTTACGAGCCCAACGTCGCAGCTGTCAACGAACTGTGCGACTCCCTCCAGGGCGCAAAGCCGGGCACGCAGGTCCCGTACGTGGACCCCATGCACGACGTCGACGAGTGCCGGATCATCAGCCTCTTCTCCAACATCGGCGAGGCCTCGCCTTCGGGCTTCATCACCGCGGGCGACGACGATGCCGCCACGCGCCTGCTCGGCCTGCAGTGGAAGCTGGGGCTGCGGCCCGAGTTCGTCATGCCGTGGAATGTCCATCCGTGGCATGTTCCGGGAGAGCCCAACGGCAAGTTCACCCCGGACCAGATCCAGGCGGGCCTGAAGCCGCTGCTGAAGTTCCTGGCCCTGGTGCCCCGCGCCTCCGTCATCGTGGCCCACGGCACCGAGGCAAACCGGCTTGCCACCATGCTCCTCAAGACCGAGGTGCCGCTGCTGTGGCGCCGCGGCCTGAAGACGTACAAGGTCCGCTCCCTGAGTGGCCGCGCCTTCGCCGGCACGCCTGCCCGCCAGCAGCAGTACCTGGACGAGATGCACGTGGTCTATGCAGACGCCATGGCCCGGACGGGCCTGCAGAAGGCCGCAAGCTAGGCCTCAAGGTCGCTGAGCGGACGCGGTCTCGGCCAGCGAACGACGGCGGGCGCCCACCTTTGGTGAGCGCCCGCCGTCGTGCTTAATTCAGTTGAGGTTTTCGCCCTGGATGGCAGCCTTGGCCTTCGGGTCCGAGTCATTGAGGAACTTCTCAATGCGCTCGGGTTCCTCGGACTCGTTGATCGCCGCTGACGCGCGGCCCAGCGAGTACAGGGCACGAAGGAAGCCGCGGTTGGGTTCGTGCTCCCAGGGGATGGGCCCGACGCCGCGCCACCCGTTGCGGCGCAGGGAGTCCAGGCCGCGGTGGTAGCCGACCCGGGCGTAGGCGTAGGAGTCGATGGTGCGGCCCTCAGCCCACGCTTCCTCGGCCAGGACGGCCCAGAGCAGCGAGGACGTGGGGTGCTTTTCCACGAGGTCCAAGGCCTCCTGGCCCGCCTCCAGCTGTTCGTAGACCTCGGTCTCGGCAGGCAGGAGGGTGGGCTCAGGACCCATCAGGTTCTTGCGGAACTCGTCAGACATGCTTAGAAGGTCTTGCCTGCGGAACCGAGCTGCTGCGTTGCTTCCACCACGCGGGCCGCGAGGCCGGCTTCGGCGGAGGCGCCCCAGACGCGGGGGTCGTAGGTCTTCTTGTTGCCGACTTCGCCGTCAACCTTGAGCACGCCGTCGTAGTTGCGGAACATGTGGTCGGCAACCGGGCGGGTGTAGGCGTACTGGGTGTCGGTGTCGATGTTCATCTTGATCACGCCGTAGGACACAGCGTCCGCGATTTCCTGGTCCGAGGAGCCCGAGCCGCCGTGGAACACGAGATCGAACGGGTTGTCCTTGCCGATGCGGGCGCCGACCTGGGCCTGGATGTCCTTGAGGATTTCCGGGCGCAGCTTCACGCCGCCGGGCTTGTACACGCCGTGCACGTTGCCGAAGGTCAGGGCGGTGATGTAGCGGCCGTTCTCGCCGGCGCCGAGGGCCTCGATGGTGGCGAGGGCGTCATCCACCGTGGTGTACAGCTTCTCGTTGATCTCGTTTTCGACGCCGTCCTCCTCGCCGCCGACCGTGCCGATTTCAACCTCGAGAATGATCCTGGCGGCAGCGGCGCGTTCCAGCAGTTCGCGGCCGATGCGCAGGTTCTCGTCCAGGGTCTCGGCAGAGCCGTCCCACATGTGCGAGTTGAAGATGGGGTCCTTGCCGGCCTTGACCGCTTCTTCGGAGGCTGCCAGCAGCGGCAGGACGAAGCCGTCCAGCTTGTCCTTGGGGCAGTGGTCCGTGTGCAGGGCGATGTTGACGTTGTAGTTCTTGGCCACTTCACGGGCAAACGCCGCGAAGCCCAGGGAACCGGCAACCATGTCCTTGGTGGACGCGCCGGACCAGTAGGCGGCACCGCCCGTGGAGACCTGGACGATACCGTCGGACTCGGCCTCAGCGAAGCCGCGGAGGGCAGCATTCAGGGTCTGGGAGGAGGTGACGTTGACCGCCGGGAACGCGAAGCCGCCCTTTTTTGCGCGGTCGATCATGTCGGCGTAGACGTCTGGGGTTGCAATGGGCATGCTGACTCCTAAAGTGGATTTCGTCTGCGGGTTCGGTTGACCCTGGAGTAAACCTCGTCGGCTAGAACCATCCTAGTCATTTCTTGGCGCGGGCCGTGGTTCGGGTCACTCGGCCGGGTAACACTTTGCACTGCCGGCCGGGATGGCACCTAACGGCAGTCGGTGCGGGGCAAACACTGCCGCCACCTGTCATCCCGCGGCAGCTAGACGTGCTGGCCGAACACGTGCCGGCGCACCCACGCGTGCATTGCAATCGCCGCCGCTGAGCCCGCGTTGATGGACCGGGTGGAGCCGAACTGTTCGATCGACAGTGTGGCTTCCGCGGCTTCATGCACCTCCGGCGTCAGCCCTGGCCCCTCCTGGCCGAAGACGAGCACGCATTTGCGCGGCAACTCGTACGTTTCCAGCGGCACCGAATCGGGGAAAATGTCGATCCCGATGATCGCGAGTCCTTCCCCCTGCGCCCACGCCACGAAATCCTCCACGGTGGGGTGGTGGCGGACGTGCTGGTAGCGGTCGGTGACCATGGCCCCGCGGCGGTTCCACCGCCGTCGTCCGATGATGTGCACTTCCTTGGCGAGGAAGGCGTTGGCGGTGCGCACCACGGTGCCGATGTTGAGGTCGTGCTGCCAGTTCTCGATGGCGATGTGGAAGTCGTGCCGCTTGGAGTCCAGGTCGGCGACAATCGCCTCGTGCTTCCAGTAGCGGTATTTGTCCACCACATTGCGCCGGTCCCCGTCGGCGAGGAGGTCAGGGTCCCAGTGGTCGCCTTCGGGCCACTCGCCTTCCCACGGCCCGACGCCGACCTCCGCTTTCGGCTCCGGAGTCTCCTCAGTGGCGGGTTGCGGTTCGGGCGGGGTGCCGGGCGTTCGATTCACCCCTCAACACTAGACTGGGCTCCGGAACATTCATCACCGGCGGAGGAAGACATGGCAGAAGCGGACCAGGTAAAGGAATCAGCGGCGGTTTACCGGAGCGGGCAGGAGATCGAGTGCTGGCTGACCGATATGGACGGCGTCCTGGTGCACGAGAACCAGGCTGTCCCCGGCGCGGCCGAACTCATCCAGCGGTGGGTGGACACGTCCAAGCGCTTCCTGGTGCTGACCAACAACTCCATTTTCACCCCCCGCGACCTTGCAGCCCGGCTCCGCGCCTCCGGCCTGGAGATCCCGGAAGAGAACATCTGGACCTCCGCCCTTGCCACGGCGCAGTTCCTCAAGGACCAGGTGCAGGGTTCCGATTCCGGCAACCGCGCCTACACCATCGGTGAAGCGGGACTGACGACGGCGCTGCACGAGGCCGGCTTCATCCTCACCGACCAGAACCCCGACTTCGTGGTGCTCGGCGAGACCCGCACCTACTCCTTCGAGGCGATCACCATGGCGATCCGCCTGATCCTCGCCGGGGCCCGCTTCATCGCCACCAACCCAGATGCCACCGGCCCCTCCAAGGATGGCCCCATGCCGGCAACGGGAGCCATCGCGGCGCTGATCACGAAAGCCACGGGCCGGGAACCGTATATCGTCGGCAAGCCGAATCCCATGATGTTCCGCTCCGCCATGAACCAGATCGACGCCCACTCCGAAACTACTGCCATGATCGGCGACCGGATGGATACGGACATCATCGCGGGCATGGAAGCAGGGCTCCACACCGTGCTGGTGCTCAGCGGCATCACCCAGCGGGATGAAATAGCTGGTTACCCCTTCCGGCCCAACCAGGTCCTGGACTCGGTGGCGGATCTTAAGAGCCAGATCTGACGCTGCGCCGGGAGGCCGCTGCTAGAAGGGCGTCATCTTTCCTCCGCCAGCCGGCAGGGGGAAGATTTCGTCCTGCAGGCCCGCCAGGATCGGCCTGTAGACGAACGGGTTCCAGCCCGGGCTGGCATGCGCTGGAAGCGCTCCCTCCGTCTGGAGTTCCGCAGAGGCCATGTTCGCCGAAAACGTCCGCGCCCACGACTGGTGGGCCGTCTGGTAGTTGACGGTCTCGTCACGGGGGTTTCCGATGTAGGCCATGCGCGCATCCCCGATCCCCCCGGCGAACCGGGTGGCATCGAAGTGGTAGATGTACGCGGATTCCGACTGGATCAGCACACTGGACGGAGCGATCGGAGACAGCTGTTCGAGGGTCTGGTCAAGGATCTGCCGCCACGTGCGCTCGTTCTTGTGGGCCACCCGTTCCCCCAGCTCGTAGCCGCCCCGCAGCACCGACGGCACCCGGAAGCCGCGTTCGTAGAGGAAGACCACGCCGTCGAACCAGCTCTGGTCCAGCACGTCGTACTTGCTGTAGGGACTGGAGTCCAGCACGATGAAGGCCACTTCCACTCCGTGCAGTTCGAGCAGGCGGGCCGCCACCTGCGTGGCCACCATCCCCCCGAAACTGTGGCCGTAAAAGTAGAGCGTGGTCAGGTTATTGGCACGGACGTGCTCGATCACGGCGATAACGATCTGGTCGATATCCAGACCGAGGTTTGAATAGCCGACGGCGGCCAGCTGGCCGCGCTGGTTCAGTGTGCCCCGCAGCGAGTTCAGGATCCACTGCGCCTCTTCCCAGCTGGTCTTGTAGCCGGGGAACAGGAACCAGCTGGCATTCGGGAAATAGCGGTCGGCGAAATCGTCCTCGACCACGAGGACCTTGTGCACCTGGCGCTGCGCCTGGACCTGCTGGGTCAGCAGCATGTCCGCGGCCAGCACCGATGCCGCCCCGGCGCCTGTGAGGAAGGCCCTCCGGGAGAACCGCTTCAGGTCGGAGGCACGCCTTATCAGCCGGGTCGTGTCAGAACCCGGCTGGAGCTCCGGACCTGGGGATCCTTCATACGGCACTCATCTACCCTAGGCACAATGCGGCGGCGCCGGGCAACATGTGCCACGGCTGTTGTACCGCTGCCGCAGCAGGTCAGCTTCCGGCGGCCTGCATCCCCGCCGTTTCAAAGAGCTCACGCCGGCTGAGTTCCTCGCAGATCGCTTCATACTGTGCGAGCAGCTCATTCCCGCAGTGCCCGGCGGGATCGTCCAGCAGCCGAAAAACAGCATCGCTGGCCGCGAGCAGTTCCGGAGAGGAGTAGCTGGACAGCGGGCGGAAGGCCGCGGAGGCCGGGGCCATGACCACCAGCGAGACGCCTGGCACGGTTGCGGATGACAATCCCTGTATGCGGGCGTCCTGGGCATTCAGGTCTATGCGCAGGCCAGCGAGCGCAGAGGATTCCACGAAGGCGGCGCGGGAGAGATCCACGGTGATGGGGTGGGTGATGCCCATGCGGCGGATCCGCTGGATTTCCTGCAGGAGGTCCGGCCGGGATGCCGGAGAAAGGGTGCCGCGGATGTCGACTCGGACGGTCTTCGCGGAGGGGTCAACGTTAACGAGGGGATCAAGCTGGTTGTCCATAGGTACTCCAAAAAAGGGTGTCTATGGCCGACGGCTCAACCTTGGCCAGCGTATCCCGCTGTGCCCCTGCGCACAAGCAGCTAGCCTGCCTGCACCTGTCCTGGCTCCTGGAAGTGCGTCCGCGCTTCGGTGCCGCCCACGGAGTTCACCAGCGACGATGCGATGTCGCGGAGCTTGACGTTGCTGTTGCTTGAGGCGTCGGTGAGGATGCGCACCGCCGTTTCCTGGCTGCACCTGTTTTGGGCCATGACGATGCCGATGGCGATGTCGATCACGGTCCGGGATTCGAGCGTGGCGCGCAGGTTGGTGGCGCTGTCCGAGTGCAGCGAGAACCTGACGGCAAGCCGGAGTGCCTGCGAGATTTCCCGGGTGTAGCCGCGGGCGTGGGCGACGGCTGCGTCGTTGAACTTGCGCGGGACCTCGGAGTACAGGTTGAGCGCAGCCTTGGCCTCGCCTTGGAGGCTGAAGGGCAGCGAGAGTACGGAACGCAGTCCGTGGGATGCCACCGCCTCGGCATAGTCCGGGCCCCACCGGCTCTCCTCCAACAGGTCCGGCACGTGGACCTCGCGATCTTCCTCGGCCGCGGTGAGGCACGGGCCCTGGGACAGCGAGTACTGAATCTCATCCACCTCACGGGCCGAGTCGCTGCTCCAGCCGATGGTGGCGGCCTTGCGGTCCCGCAGCAGCGTGATGCCGCACAGGGCGTCGTCACCGTCGCCGGCCACCTGGTGCGCCGAGTACCGGGCGAGCTCGTTCAGGAAGGCCTCAAAGTCGGCACTCTCCAGGATGAGATTCTGGATCTGCTCAACGCTGGTCAGGGCGCGGGCAGAACTGCTCCTGGTTTGATCGGGCGTGCGCATGGCGGGGCTGCTCCAAGTGGGAATTTGATCCGGGGTACGGAAATACTAGGTCACCCTGAAACTGCCGTCCACACCAGCGTCGGGTCAGTTCAGCCCGAGCTCGTCCTTGCCAAACGCAAACAGGTAGGGAACGCCGGTCTCCGCCTCGATCTTTTCCTTGGCTCCAGTGTCGCGGTCGACGATGACGGCAACGGCCACGACGTTGCCGCCGGCCTTCCGGACACCCTCAACGGCGGTCAGGGCAGAGCCGCCCGTGGTGGACGTGTCCTCCAGGACCAGAACCTTGCGGCCCTCCACGGACGGGCCCTCCACCTGGCGGCCCATGCCGTAGGACTTCTGCGCCTTGCGGACCACGAAGGCGTCCACGGCGCGGCCGGCGTCCGCGGCAGCGTGCATCACAGCCGTGCCAACGGGATCGGCGCCCATGGTCAGCCCTCCGGCGCATTCGAAGTCGATGCCGGCTTCATCCACCAGTGACAGCATGACCTGGCCAACGAGCCGGGAAGCCTCGTGGTGGAGGGTGATGCGGCGCAGGTCGATGTAGTAATCGGCCTCGGCCCCGCTGGAGAGGATCACCTTGCCGCGGACCACCGCGAGTTCCTTGATCAGTTCAAGCAGGCGGGCGCGGGCAGCGGGGGCAGCGTCAGGCGTGGCAGTCATGCGGTCCAGTTTAGTGGTTCCTGGCACGGGAACGGCGCGCCCCGGGAGCCGCCGCCGTCCGCGGCCTATGCCACGGTGCGCGGCTCCTGCCGGCGGGCGAACCCGGGGGCGTGCTCGGGCCGCGGGCCGAAGGCGATCAGGCGCGGCATGATCTTCCGGGCAGCGGGCAGGTGCTGTGCCACGAACAAAGGCACAGCCGGAGCCCCTACCCTCCTGCCTGCGAACAGCGGCACAAAGACGGCGCGGTGCATGATGCGCTGGACCGTCTGGACCACAACGGTGGGCATCCGGCGTCGTCGTTGCACCGCCGCCAGGTCCTTTACGCTGACCTGGCCGCGCAGAAGCGCCGGGGCTAGCTGCGCTGCCGCTGCCACCGCGTCCTGAATGGCGAGGTTGATTCCCACTCCGCCGGCGGGCGACATCGCGTGCGCAGCATCTCCAATGCACAGCATCCCGTCGACATACCACCGCCGCAGCCGGTTGAGCCGCACGTCGAGCCAGTGCAGGTCATCCATCGAGCGAATCGCATCCAGGCGGTCCGCGAGGTCCGGCCGCAGACCGGCGACACGTTCCCTGAACCGTTCCACCCCCTCGCTGCGAAGCCTGCCATCCGCACCCTTGGGTCCTATATAGCCCATCTGGTAGTAGTCGGTGCGGAACAGGGCGATCATTGCTTCCCCCAGGCTGAAGGCAGGCACAATGCCTGCCACTTCCCCCTTTTCCGAGGGATGGCGCGGCAACTTGAACCACCACGTGTCGAACGGCACCGGGAATTCCCTGGGCACGAGGCCGGCGGCCTGCCTCAGCGCGGAGTGCCGCCCGTCCGTGGCCACCACCAGGTCCGCATGGATCTCACCCTCATCCCCGGCCTTAGTCCGGTAGCGGATGCCGGCGACCCGGCCGCCGTCGTACACCAAAGACGTTGCCTTATGCTCCATCAGCAGCGTGAAGGTGGGCTCTTCCGCGGCGGCGCCTGCGAGGAAGTTCAGGAAGTCCCACTGCGGCATCATGGCGATGTAGTTGTAGGGCGGGCGCAGGGACGCAAAATCACCGAGGGTCACCAGGCCGGCCCCGGGCACCGGGAACGCGACGTTGCGCAGGCGGCTCTGCGGCAGCTCGCGGAATGCGCTCCCAAGGCCCAGCTCGTCGATGAGCCGGATGGTGGCCGCATGAACGGTGTCGCCGCGGAAGTCCCGGAGGAAATCGCCGTGTTTTTCAAGGACCGTGACCTTCACACCGGCCCTCGCCAGCAGCAGGCCCAGCATCATGCCCGCCGGCCCGCCGCCCGCCACCACACATCCTGTTCGCTCCATGGAACAACGCTACGCCTGTCCGACGGCGGCACACCGGACCACAGAGCGCGAACGGACACTTAAGGCCCTCCCCGCAGGGCCGCAAGTGTCCGTTCGCGCTGCAGTCAGCACCGCACTGGACCCTAGCCCCTAACGGACGGCACGTGGGAACCTACGACGGCGGTAATGCCTGCCAGAGCGTCGGCCAGGACAGCAGGCACCGGGGCGGCTATGTCCACCACGACGCCGCGCTCATCGTCCTCGAGTGGTTCCAAGGTTGCCAGCTGTGAATCCAGCAGGGCCGCCGGCATGAAGTGTCCGCTTCGGCCCTCCAAACGGGAGCCCAGCACCTCCTTCGAGCCGTGCAGGTGCAGGAAAACCGTGTCCGGTGCCTGGGCGCGGATGGCATCACGGTAACTGCGCCGCAGGGCGGAGCAGGCGAGGACCAGACCGTCGGCACCGGCTGCCGCCAGTTCACTGCCCACGATCGCAAGCCAGGGCCAGCGGTCCTCGTCGGTCAGCGGCGTGCCGGCGGCCATCTTCGCGACATTCTCCACGGGGTGGAGGGAATCGCCGTCGAGGAAGCGGACGCCGAGCTCGCGGGCCACAAGGTCGCCAATGGTGGTCTTGCCGCAGCCGGACACGCCCATGACAATCACCTGGGGGCGTGCCGCAGCAGGCCTGCCGGAGTGCGTTGCGGCACTGGAGTTGACGTTGCTCATCACCAGTCGTGGACCGTTCCGTCGACGAGGCGGTTGTAGGGCAGGTAGGCCTGCTGGTAGGGGTAGGCTGCTGCGGCTTCTTCGTTGAATTCGACGCCGATGCCGGGCTTCTCGCCCGGGTGCAGGTACCCGTCGGTGAAGGTCATGGACTGCTCGAAGACCTCGTTCGTGGCGGCCGAGTGCTGCATGTATTCCTGGATGCCGTAGTTGTGGATCGCCAGGCCCACGTGCAGCTGCGCGGCGAACCCGACCGGGGAAATATCGGTGGGGCCGTGGAAACCGGACTTGATCTGGTACTGCGCCGCGAAATCCATGACCTTTTTCAGCGGGGAAATCCCGCCAAAGTGCGTGGACGCGGCCCGCACGTAGTCGATCAGCTGTTCCTTAATGATGGTCTGGTAGTCGTAGACGGTGTTGAAGATTTCCCCGATCGCCAGCGGCGTGGTGGTGTGCTGCCGGACCAGGCGCAGGGCCTCCTGGTTTTCTGCCGGGGTGCAGTCCTCCAGCCAGAACAGGTCATACGGCTCCAAAGCCTTGCCCAGCTTCGCGGCCTGGATCGGCGTCATCCGGTGGTGCCCGTCGTGCAGCAGCGGCAGTTCCGCACCGAACTCGTTGCGGACCGCCTCGAACACCGTGGGCAGGTGCCGCAGGTAGGCCCTGGTGTCCCAGTCCTCCTCCACCGGGAACGCGCCCCGGCCGGCGGGCTCGTAGTCGTAGCGCTCCCCCGAGGCCTGCGCCTGCGCGGCCACCCCGTACACGGCCTTGATCCCGGGCACCGCGGTCTGGATCCGGACCGACTTGTAGCCCAGCTCCAGGTGCTCCCGGACAGAATCAAACAGCGACGGGATGTCCGAACCGGACGCGTGGCCGTACGCGCGCAGGCCGTTGCGGGACGCCCCGCCGAGCAGCTGGTACACCGGCATGCCGGCCATCTTGCCCTTGATGTCCCACAGGGCCATGTCCACCGCCGCGATCGCGGCCATCGTCACCGGGCCGCGGCGCCAGTACGAGGACCGGTAGAGGAACTGCCAGGTGTCCTCGATCCGGTGCGGATCCTTACCGATCAGCAGCTGCGCGACGTGCTCCTTCAGGTACGCCGCCACGGCAAGCTCACGCCCGTTGAGGGTCGCGTCACCGATGCCCGTGACACCGTCCTCCGTCGTAATGCGCAGGGTCACAAAGTTACGGGAGGGGCTTGTCACGAAGACTTCCGCGGCAATGATTTTCACAACAGGTCCTTTCGGATGGACAGATTCAGGGGTTAGTTGGCGGGCGCCGCGTGCGGCTGTTGGGAGGTGGCTGTTTTGGTGCCGTCCGAAGCGTCAGCGGAGGGCTCGACGGCGGCGTCGGCCTTTTTGGAGGCATCGCCGCTTTCGCGGCGGGCCCGGATCTCCGTGAGGATCTCGGCATGCTTGGCATCGGTCAGCGTGTACTTGGTCATGACCAGTACCGCGAGGATTGTCAGTGCGGCAGGCAGTGCACCCGCTGCGATCTGAATGCCGAACACCGCGTCCGGGGTCTGGGCGACCCCGCCGGACTTGTAACCGCCCAGTGCGAGTGCGTACGCGGCGAGGGCTCCGCCCACGGCCTGTCCGGTCTTGCGGGTGAAGGAGAACAGGGCGTAGGTGATGCCTTCGGTGCGGACGCCGGTCTTCCATTCGCCGTACTCAACGGTGTCGGCTTCGAGGGCCCACACCACGATGCTCATCGCGAGGACGCCCACGAGGCTGAGCACGAGGCCGGCAAAGCCGATCATGACCTGGCTTGCCGGGGTGAAGAAAATAACCGTACCGCCGACGACAGAGATCAGGGAGGAGTAAATGTAGACGTGCTTCTTGCCGATGTTGCGGACCAACTTGGGCATAAACGCGGCCAGGACGAAGGTCAGGACAAGCTGGATGATGGACAGCACGGGGTACAGGTCCAGGCGGCCGAGGACGTCGCGCAGGTAGTACAGCTGCACGGAGGTCAGTGCCAGGTAGCCGGAGAGGAAGAAGAAGGAGCTGATGCACAGCATCAGGAGGGGCTTGTTGCCCTTCAGGGTTTCCATGCTCTGCTTGAGCGAGACGTTCGGTACGGCCCGGTGCACGCGTTCCTTGGCGGTGAGGACCGTGAAGAAGTACAGGACCGTGCCGATCCCGACGAACACCAGGGTGATGGTGGTGAAGGTTGCCTGCAGGTCAGCGCCAGGCTTGATGAGGGGTGCCACGAAGATGCCAAGCGCAGAACCTACCAGCAGACCGCCAACCATACGGGCCGATCCCAGCTTGGCCCGGTCGCCCGGGTCCTGCGTCATGGCGCCGGCGAGCGAGCCGTAGGGGATGTTGACCAGGCTGTAGGCCAGGCCAAGGGCGGCGTAGGTGACGTAGGCGTAGAGCAGGGTTCCGGACTCGCCCAGCTGCGGGACGGAGAAGGTTGCCACGCTCAGGAGCAGCAGCGGGATGGAGCCGAACATGATGAACGGACGGAACTTCCCGAAGCGCTTGCTGTAGTTTCGGTCCACCATGCGGCCGGCAAAGACATCGGCGAACGCATCGAAGATCCTGACGACCAGCAGGAGTGTGCCTGCCGCTGCCGCGGAAATACCGGCAACGTCGGTGTAATAGACCAGCAGGAACATGGTGGCGGTGGTGAAGGCCAGGTTGTTGGCGGCATCGCCGGCGCCATAGCCGATGATGCTGAGCTTGTTCAGCTTTTTCATGTGGTGTGGGCTCCTTTACCCAAGTGTCTGCCCAGGGGGCAGCCAGAAATAGTGAAAAATGCTAGTTGAACTTCTTGTCGCTGCCGTTTTTGAGGCCGGCCAGTGCGGTCCAGCGCTGGCGGAGGGCATACGCGGCGGGCTTGGGCCGGCGGTCCCGGGTGAACACGCCCTTCTTGTTGCCGTCGACCCGCATGATGCCGTTGGACGTCTGGAAATCGGCGAAGTTCCAGACCTGCTCGCCCACCATCGCGTCCACACGGTCAAAGACCCGGTGGTACATCGCCAGGAACGCGGCCTGGTATTCCTCGCTCCAGGGCTGCTCGTAGATGGAGTGGAAGCCTGGCATGGTGTCCGGCCCGTACTCGGTCATGATCATGGGCTTGCCGTACTTGGCTTCCCATTCCCGCAGTTCCTTCTCCAGAACCTGCTCAGCTGTTTCCAGGTCCCCGTTGTTCAGGTACCAGCCGTAGTAGCGGTTAAGCATGATGACGTCGAACAGGTCGCCCAGCAGTTCCTTGTCCGGGGTGTCGAACATGACGTTGACGTAGCCCACGGGACGGGTGGGGTCCAGCTGCCGGGTGAGTTCGGCCAGGGGCTGGAAGTATTCGCGGGCGCCTTCCTCCGAGCCGTTGGGCTCGTTGGCGATGGACCAGATCACGACGGAGGGGTGGTTCTTGTCGCGGGCCACGAGCTCCCTGATGGCCTGGCGGTGGTTCGCCGCGGTGTTGGCATCCACCCCGCCGTCGACGTACGTCGGCTTGGCGATGCCGCCGAACACGGCACCGAAGCCGAGGTGCAGCCCGACGGCTGCCGTTTCGTCGATCACCACGATGCCGTGCCGGTCGGCAAACTCCATGACTTCTTCGGCATAGGGGTAGTGCGAGGTGCGGAAGGAGTTGGCGCCCACCCAGTCCAGGAGCTGGAAGTCATTGACCATCTGGGCGTTGCTGTGGCCCTTGCCGATTGCCACGTGATCCTCGTGCATCCCGAAGCCGGTGAAGTAGAACGGTTCACCGTTGATGAGGAATTCCTTGCCGCTGACCTCGACTGTCCGGACGCCCACCGGGAGGGTGTAGCTGTCCAGCAGCCGGCCGCCGTCGTGGATTTCAGCGGTGAAGCTGTACAGGTAGGCTGCACCCGGCTTCCAGAGCACGACGCCGTCAATCACCAGGGCGCCTTCGGAACCTTCTGCTGTGGCGACTTCGGAGCCGTCCGCGTCGCGCAGGGTGACCGTGACGGCCTCGTTGCCGGTGCCGCCGGCGGTGGCGACCTTGTAGCCGACGTTGCCGGTACTGCCTTCGAAGCCGGTCACCACCGTGATGTCGTCCACGGTGACGGCAGGGGTGCTGTAAAGCCAGATGCTGCGGTGCAGTCCGGCGTAGTTGTAGAAATCGTGGAGGTAGCTCTGCTGGCGGCGCCCGTCCTCCGTGACGGTGATGCTACCCGGCGGAATGGTGGCCTGGGTGAGCTCGTTGTTCACGGAGATGGTGAGCCGGAAAGTGTCGCCCGCCCTCACGTGCTCGGTGATGTCGGCGCTGAACGGCATGTAGCCGCCCGTGTGCTGGGCCACCAGCACGTCATTGACCCAGACCATGCCTTCGTGGGTGGCGGAGTCGAGGCGGAGGTGGATTCGCTCCCCCGCCCAGCCGCGGGGAACACGCACCTCGCGCTGGTACCAGACGTAGCCCACGTGGTCGCGGATGGCCTTGTCCGGGAAGACATCGTTATAACTGGCAGGGACGCCCATTTCGAGGCCTGTCTCCAGCGCCTTCTTGAACCATTCCTGGTGGTGGCCGGCACGGTCGAAGTCCACCTTGAAGCGGTAGATGCCGTCGAGGCTGACCAACTCGCGGGTTTCGCTGGCCTGGGGCTTGAGCATTTTGGATCCTAACGCGTCTTTGCGGGCTGAGCCGGAGGGGATTCTTTGGACAACCGGCCGTGGGCCGGGTTTCTGCTCGTGCTGTAATCCTAGTCACTTGGCAATCAAATGGCAAGCGGTTGCCAAACATTTTTGTTGAAAGTTCATGAAAGACGGCTGCCCGGCTCCTTATGGCAAGGGGAGCCGGGCAGCCGTGTGTGGTGCGCGGACGCTACCGGGAGACAGCCGGCTTCCCGAACGTTCCGCGCAGGTCGTCAATCAGGTCCACAACGCCGCCATCAGCCGCCAGGGCCGGGTCCACCAGCTTCAAAAGGGCCTGGGTCCGTTCCGCGCCGCTCAGCCGGTTGGCCGCGGCAACGTCGTCGGCCAGGGGATCCTGGACCTCGGCGGCCGCGCTGTAATCCATCCAGGCGGCCACCATCAGGGCAGCGGCGGCACCGGACCGGCCCGCGGCGCGCTCGGCCAGCAGCACCGGAACGGCCCGCATCCGCAGCTTGGTGCTGCCGTCCATTGCGATCTGCGCAAGATGGTGGGCAATCCGGGCGTTGCTGAAGCGCGTCTGGAGGGCAGCACGGTAGGCCGGGATCTGCAGGTCAGCGGCAGCGCCCTCCGCCCCGGCGAGGTTGGCTTCGGCCTCGTCCCAGAACTCTTCAACAGCCCGCAGACATGCAGGGTCAGCCAGGGCCTGCGCCACGGTGGAGTGTCCGCGAAGCTGGCCCGCGTAGGCCAGCAGCGAGTGCGCGCCGTTCAGGAGCCACAGCTTGCGGTTCTCATAGGGTTCGATGTCGTCAACAAAGACAGCACCCGCGTCTTCCCAGCGCGGCCGTCCTGCCGGAAAGTCCCCGCTGAGCACCCAGTTGGAGAAGGGCTCGGCCACGACGGGGGAATTGTCGCGGTAGCCGCGCGCTGCCTGGACGGCGGCGAGGTCGGCCTCCGTGGTGCGCGGGGTGATGCGGTCCACCGAGGTGCTGACGAAGCTGATGGTGCCGTCGATCCAATCTGCCAGGCCCTGGTCCCAGGCCGCGGCCATGCCCACCAGGGCGTTGTGCGCTACGGTGCCGTTGTTCGAGAGGTTGTCGCAGCACACCACGGCGAGGGGTCCGGAGCCGGCAGCCCGGCGGGCGGCGAGGGCCAGCACCAGCCGGCCCAGCGGCGTCGCCGGGGTTCCGTTGCCGGACTTCAGCAGTGCAAGGTCTGCCACGACGTCGGCCGCCGTGCGGTCAAGCTGCCCGTCGGCGCCGAGCCGGTATGCGGCTTCTGTAATGGTGAGTGTGACGATCGCGGTGGCGGGAGCGGCAACCAGGTCTGCCAGCCGCTGCGCGTCAGCGCCGTCCACCGCTTCAGCGATGCTGCTCACGACGGTAAACGAGTCGCCGCTGTCGGCGCGTTCCACCACGGTGTACAGGCCGTCCTGTTCCGCCAGGGCCAGCGCGGCATCGGGGCGGCGGCCGGTGAAGGAAGCGATGCCCCAGTCCGCGGCGTCACCCGCCTGGTGGGTGTACCAGGCCTGGTGTGAGCGGTGGAAGGCGCCCAGCCCCAGGTGGACAATGCGGACCGGAGCCTTGGCGGCAGGACGCAGGCCGCGGTTCAGCTGGGGAAGGCCTACGGCTGATGTGGCCGCGGATTGCAGTTCGGTGCTCACAGCTTGAAGACCCTTCTAGGCGAGCCGTCGACGATGTCGACGATGAGTTCGTGGGCGCGTTCCTCGCTGACGCGGTGCTCCGCGACAAGCCGTGCCAGGAAGGACGCTTCGATCCGGCGGGAGGCATCATGGCGCGCAGGGATGGAGCAGAACGCACGTGTGTCATCGATGAAGCCGGACGAGCGGGAGAAACCGGCGGTTTCGGTGACGGCCGAACGGAAGCGCAGCATGGCGTCCGGGGCATCCAGGAACCACCACGGGGCTCCCAGGTACACGGACGGGTAAAAGCCCGCCAGTGGCGCTAGTTCGCGGGAGAACACGGTCTCATCCAGCGTGAAGAGGACCAGGTGGAAATCCTTGGCGGTGCCGAAGTCCTGCAGCAGCGGGCGGATGGCCTCGGTGTAGTTGACGGCGAACGGGATGTCATGGCCGGTGTCGGCACCGTACGCGTTGAACGTGGGTTCATGGTGATTTCGGTACGAGCCTGGGTGGATGGTCATGACCAGGCCGTCCTCCACGGACATCCGGGCCATCTGGTACATCATGTGGGCCTCGAAGTCGTCGCGGTCCTGCGGCGTGGCCTGGCCGGAGCGGGCACGGTCGAAGAGTTTCGCCGCGGCACCGTCGTCGAGCTTGAGCGTTGCGGGCGTGCGGACGCCGTGGTCAGCGGACACTGCGCCGTGTTCCACGAAGTAACGACGCCGGTTTTCCAGGGCGGTGAGATAGCCGGCATAGCCCGTGCCGCCGTCGCCCGCTGCCGCGATGAGGCGGTCCACGTTCGACCGCCACTCCGGGTGGGTGATGTTCAGGTAGGCGTCCGGGCGGAATGTGGGCAGGACGCGGCCGTGGAACGTGGGATCCTGGGCGATCGCCTTGTGGCTGGCCAGGTCATCCATCGGATCGTCGGTGGTGGCCAGCACTTCGATGTTGAAGTCCTTGAAGAGCTGGCGGGGCCGGAAGCCGGGCTCCAGCAGCTTGGCGGAAATCGCGTCATAGCTGGAGTCGGCGGTCTCGGCACCGATCTCCTGCCGCAGGCCGAAGACACTGTCGAACTGGGTGCGGAGCCAGTAGCCGGAGGCTGTGCCTTCGAACAGTGGCCAGGCCTTGCAGAACTCGTGCCAGACGGCACGGGAATCCGGCTCAGCGGCGGCCTTTGTTCCGCGCACCCGGTCCAGCGGAACACCGCTGGCATGGATCAGCCGGGTGACGTAGTGGTCCGGGCTGACCAGCAGCGCTGCCGGGTCCGGGAAGGGGGTGTTGTGCTCGATGACTGCGGCGTCAACGTGCCCGTGCGGGGAAATGATGGGGAGGTCCTGGACGCGCTGCAGAAGGTCACGCGCAATGCTGCGCGTTCCGGGATCAGCGGGCAGGAGCCGGTCTGGGTTGGCGGCAATCGACTGTGACATAGCTCAATGGTCGGGCTTGGCGTAACCGTTTGTCAACCGGTTGCCACAAATTGCCAACAAGTTGCGGAGCTGTTGCGAGAGTAAGGCTAGCCCGGAGGCAGCAGCCGTCCGCTTGAGCCGCGCAATACCAGCTCTGTTTCCACCCGCAGGGTGCCGGCAGGTTCCGCCGTGCCGTGCAGGAGGTCCAGCAACAACCTGGCCGCGCCCGAGCCGCACTCCCCCAGCGGTGAGCGCACGGTGGTCAGCGGCGGCGTGGTGAAGTCCGCCCCGAAGATGTCGTCGAAGCCCACGATGCTGATCTGGTCCGGCACCACGACGCCCGCGGCCTGGAGTTCCTGCATGAGTCCGATGGCCAGGAGATCGTTGTAGGTCAGCACGGCTGTGACGCCGCTGGCGCGGACGTCGCGCGCCACCTGCCTGCCGCCGTCGACCGTGGGTTTGGTGGATTCCAGCCGCACGGCCTCGAGCCGGGACCATTCGCAGGCGGCCCGCACGCCATCCCAGCGCCGGGCAGACATCCACGACTGCGGCGGCCCGGCAACAAAGGCGACCTTGGTGTGCCCGTTCGCGGCCAGACTGCGCACTGCCTCACTGATGCCCTTGTTCACATCGGGAACGACACATGGCACGCCGTCGACCTCGCGGTTGATGACCACCACGGGCTTGTCGCGGGCGAGGGCGCGGATGTCGTCGTCGTCCATGCGGGGGCTGGCCAGGATGAGGCCGTCCGCTGCGGCCATCATCCGGCGGGCCGCCGTCAGTTCGGTGACGGCCGACTCGGCGGATTCGGCCAGAACCAGGGTGTAGTCACGCAGGGTGGCCGTGGTCTCGGCCCCGCGAATGATGTCGAAGAAAGTGGGGTTGGTGATGTCCGCGACGATCAGCCCGAAGGTACTGGTCCGGCCGGTGGGCAGGGCCCGCGCGAACGGGTTGACCTGGTAGTTGAGCTCGGCGGCGGCATCCTCGATGAGTTTCTGCGTCTTGGCGCTGACCCGGCCGGGCTTGCTGAGCGCCCGGGAAACCGTGGACGGATTAACTCCGGCAACCTTGGCAATGTCGTAAATGGTGGCGTTGGGCCTGCCGTCCCGGGCGGGCTTTCTGGCCGCACCTGTTGTTGCGGCAACATCCGGCGTTTTAGGTTCAGTCACGGCCCCATCCTAACGAGGAAACACGCCATCCAGGTCGCAGTTGTGGCCGTTTTGCGCGCTCAGAACGGCCACAACTGCTACTTAGTTGGGCTGGGGTTGCCTGCGGGGTGGCCAACGGTTGCCGGACCGGGCCATGTTAGGCCGGTTGGGCTCTGTTCAGTTGGGCCGGGTGTTGCCGCTAGGAGCGCTCGGGGAACTTGCCCTCCTCCGCGATTCGTTTGTTGAGCTCGGCGAGGAATTCATCTTCGTCGAAGTCCAGGCCCACTTCCCTGCCGGTCCAGCTGGAGAGGTGGATGGCGTTGGCCAGGCGGACGCCGTTGATGCCGTCGGATCCCGGGGCCAGCAGCGGGGTGCCATCCAGGATGTTGGCGGCGAAGTTCTCCAGGACGCCGGAGTGCTGGGCGCCCCAGGCGGATTCGAACTCCACGACTTCGGTGCTGTAGTACTCCTCGGGGTTCAGCTCGCCCATGAAGAGCTTGCGGACATCGTCCATGCCCATGCCGTCGCTGAGTTCACGCTCGGGCTTGACCAGGCGGGTCACGGTGGCGGTCTTGGAACCTTCGACGACGATCTTTCCCTGGTCACCCAGGATCTCGAAGCGGTCCGTGCCGGTCAGGTCGTGGGTAGCGGTGACGAAAACGCCTGTAGCGCCGTCGCCGTAGTCCACCACCGCGGTGACTTCATCTTCGACGGCGATGTCGCGGCGGAAGCCGTAGGCCACCTTCGCGTAGACGGACTTCGGCGCGCCACAGATCCATTGCCACAGGTCCAGCTGGTGGGGTGCCTGGTTGACCAGGACCCCGCCGCCTTCGCCGCCCCACGTGGCGCGCCAATCGCTGGAGTTGTAGTAGCCCTGCGGACGCCACCAGTTGGTGATGATCCAGTTGGTGCGGCGGATATTGCCGATCTCGCCGTTGCCGACGATCTCCTTGAGCTTCTGGTACAGCGGGTTGTTGCGCTGGTTGAACATGATCGCGAAAGACAGCTCGGGCTTGCTGGCGGCAAACTCGTTCAGCACCTTGACCTGCTTGGTGTACACGCCGGCCGGCTTCTCCACCAGGGCGTGGATGTTGCGTCTGAGCGTTTCGATGCCCATTTCGGGGTGGAGGAAGTGCGGGACGCACGTGACGACGGCGTCAACGTCGCCGCTTTCCAGCATGGCGATGTAGTCGTCGTAGAACGGTGCGTCAGGGTAGGCGGCCGAGGCAACCTCCTTCTTCGCGGGGTCGGTGTCGCAGATGGCGCCGATCTCCATGTTCGGAACCATGCCGTCCGCGATGAACTTGGCGTATGCGCCGCCCTGCTGGCCCAGGCCGATGATGCCAAGGCGTACTTTGCTGCTCATAAGTAGATCTCCGTAGTCAGTAGGGGGTGGATTAGAAAAGGTCGGCGTGGCCCATGGCCACCAGGTTGTCGTACGAGGTCTGCAGGGCATCCCAGACGGTGCGGCCGTACAGCTCGTCCTGTTCCACCAGCATGTACCGGGCGCCGGCGGCCTGCGCGGCCGGGATGATGGAGGGGAAGTCCAGGTTGCCTTCGCCGACTTCGGCGAACTGGACCACGTTCTTGAAGTCAGCCATGAAGCCCGCGATGTCCCCGCTTTCCAGGAGGCCGAAGGCGGATTCCGGCAGCTCGCCGATGCGGTAGTCCTTCAGGTGCACCATGGCGGTGCGGCCGGCGTACTTGGCCAGGGTCCGGACCGGGTCCAGGCCCCCGCGCTGGACCCAGTGGACGTCGATTTCCATGCCCATGGCCGGGGAGTTCTCCGCAATGATGTCCAGCATGTATTTGCCGTCGAACTTCGCGAACTCAATGTGGTGGTTGTGGTAGTACAGGCCGATGCCCTGCTCCTGCAGCCGCTCCGCGTATTCGTTGGCCAGCTTGGCAAAATCAACCACGGCGTTGATTGACTTCATGGCCGGGAACGGCAGCATGCCGATCCGCAGGAGCTTCGTGTCCAGGCGCTTCGCATCGTCCACGATCTTGTCGAAATGGTCCTTGAGCGAATCACCGGGTATGCCCTTGGGGGTTTCCATCGCAACGGACAGGGCCGCGATGTCCATGCCGAGTTCACTGCGGGAGCGGCCCAGTTCGGCAACGTTCTCCGGTGTCATCGGGATCTGGGAAATTTCGACGGCGTTGTAGCCGATCGCGCTGACCTTCCGGAGCGTTTCAAACGCCCCGAGTTCGGTGAAGCTGCCTTTCAGCATCATCGCTTGTACGCCAATTGTGGCCACTGTGTTCCTCCGTAATGTTTTTGGCCCCTCAAGGGCCATCTTGCCGGTTGGTGCCTCCGCCTTGTGCGTGCGCACTGGGTTTAATGCATGCGCATGGCCCTAGGCGACCGCGCCGGCCTGTTCCAGCTGATGCCGCTGGCTTTCCAGCAGTCGGTGGCGGTCCGCCCGGCGCTGTTCCTGCCGGTCCGGATCGGGTACTGGGGACGCCAGCAGGAGGCGCTGGGTATAGGGGTGCTCAGGGTCGCGGGTTACCACAGAGGCCGCCCCCTGTTCGACGATTTCGCCGTGGTACATGACGGCCACACGGTGGCTGATGTGCCGCACGACGTCCAGGTCATGGGAGACAAAAAGGTAGGAAACGCCGGTGTCCTTCTGGATCTGCAGGAACAGGTCAAGGACACGCGCCTGCGTGCACAGGTCCAGTGCACTAACGGGTTCGTCGCAGACGATCAGCTTCGGCGAGAGCGCCAGTGCCCGGGCAATCGCGACGCGCTGGCGCTGGCCGCCGCTGAACTCCCGCGGCAGGCGGTGGATGGCGTCCGAGGGCAGCCCCACCTGGTCGAGCAGTTCCTTGACGCGTTTCCTGGCAGCTGCCTGCTCCATCCCCTGCACGCCGAGGGGCTCGGCAAGGATGTCGCCGATCTCCAGGGCCGGGTTCAGCGAGGTGTACGGGTCCTGGAAGACCACCTGGAGGTCCCGGCTCAGGATCCGGCGCTGCTTGCGCGTGGCCTGGCTGATGTCTCTGCCTTCGAAGATGACCTTGCCGCCCGTCACCGGGGCCAGGCCCAGGACGGCGCGGCCCAGGGTGGTCTTCCCCGAGCCGGACTCCCCCACCAAGCCAAGGGTCTCGCCTTGGCCGATAGAGATGTTGATATCCGTCAGTGCCCTGAACGGCTTAGCCCGGAACCTCTTGCTCGGGTACTCGACGATGAGGTTCTCCACTGTCAGGAGCGGTGCAATATCCCTAACTTTCACAGTGCTCACGCGACCGGCTCCTTCTGGCTGGATACAAGCATGGACATGGGGGCTTTGCCTTCAAGCATCGACGCCAGGAGGGTCTGGGTGTACTGCTCTTTCGGGTTCCGGAGGATGTCGCGGACGGAGCCTTCCTCCACGAGGCGGCCGTTCTGCATGACAGCCACGCGGTCGCAGAGGTCGGCAACCACGCCGAAGTTGTGGGTCACCAGGATGACGCCGATGTTCAGGCGCTGCTGGAGCTCGCGCAGGAGGTCCAGCACGTCGGCCTGCACGGTGACGTCCAGGGCTGTCGTGGGCTCATCAGCGATGACCAGGTCCGGTTCGCAGCTGATGGCGCCGGCGATCAGCACACGCTGGGCCATGCCGCCAGAGACTTCATGCGGGTAGGCGCCGAACGTCCGCTCCGGGTTGACGATTCCGACATCGGTCAGCAGCTTCAGCGCCCGCTTGCGGGCTTCCTCCCTGGAGATCCCCAGGACACGCACCATGGGCGTGACCAGCTGGTAGCCGATGGTGAAGGCGGGGTCCAGGTTGCTCATGGGCTCCTGCGGAATATAGGAGACCCGCTTGCCCCGCAGCTTGGACAACCGCCCCTGGTCGACGCGATCCTCGCCTGGAGCCACGGTGTAGTTGCCATCGAACTGGATGGAACCGGCCACGATGCGGGCGTTGTCCGGAAGCAGTCCGAGGATGGAGAACGCCGTTTGGGACTTGCCCGAACCTGACTCACCAACGATGCCCAGGATTTCGCCGCGGTCCACGTGGAAGGAAACGTCGTCCACCACCCTCTTGACGGAACCGTCAGCCTGCGGGTAGCCGACGCCGAGATTGGTCACCTTCACGAGATGATGCTCTGTTCCGACATCGACGGCGGCCACGGACCTCCCGCCAGCGGCAGGTACTGTACGCGCGGCGGCGGGTGCCGCCGTCGTGCCCTTCACCAGAGCCGCCTTCTTGCGGTGCTTGATCTTTTCGCCGTCTTCCAGTGCGTCGCGGATGGCGTTGCCCAGCAGGACCAGGCCGCCGATGGTCAGCGCCATGGCGAGCGCCGGCCAGAAGAGCAGCGTCGGGTTCAGGTAGACGTTCTTGAAGCCCTCCGAGAGCATGACGCCCCAGGTTGCCTTGGTGGGATCGCCCAGGCCGAGGAACTCCAGTCCGGACTGGATGGCGATGGCCACGCCGGCAATCGCCGCCGTCTGGATGATGATCGGTGCCCGGACCACGGAGAAGATATGCCGCACGATGATGCTCAAGTCCGAGAGCCCGGAAACCCTTGCGGCATCAACGTACAGCTCGTTCCGCACCGACTGGACGGCCGTGCGCGTCAGCCGGAAGTAGGACGGGCTGATCAGGATGCCGAACGCGATCATGGAAATCCATACCGACGGGCCAAAAGCCGCCCGGATGGTCAGCAGCACGATCAGGCCGGGAAGGCTCATCAGGATGCTGACTGCCCAGTTGGAGACTGCCTCGAACTTTCCGGCGTAGTAGCCGGCGATCAGGCCCGCCGGCAGGCCGATGGCAATGGCGACGCCCGCGCACAGCAAGGCGGAAAGCAGGGTCAGCTGCGCACCGAACAGCAGGCGGCTCCAGACGTCGCGGCCGGCACTGTCCGTTCCCAGGATGTTCACCGAGTCCGGGGCGGCAAGCGTCTTGGCGATGTTTGAGTAGTTCTCCTGGAAGGGGGCCAGCACCGGAGCCAGGATGGCCAGCAGGAAGACCGCCAGCAGGATGGCCATGGCCACGATGCCCAGGGGGTTCTTGAACAGGCGCCGGACCACGGTGGAGCGGACCACCGTGCCGCTCTGCCCGGTAGGAATGGACGGCGCGGGGGCGCCTGATACAGCTGCGGCAACAGCCGCGGTTTCGACAGAATCGCTCATGACACACGCACCTTCGGGTTGAGCCAGCCGTTAAGAATGTCCACCAGCAGGTTGACCACGATGACGACGACCACGGTGTACATCACGACGCCCATCACCACCGGAAGATCCGACTGGCCGGTAGCGGCGACCGCGAGCGGGCCCATGCCCGGCAGGGCAAAGATCTGCTCGATGATCACAACACCGCCAAGCATGCCGATCAGCTGCAGGCTCAGCACCGTCAGGCCGGCCGGGGCTGCGCTGCGCAGCACGTGCCTGAACAGGATTTCGCGTTCGCCGATGCCGCGGCTGCGCAGTGTGCGGACATAGTCCCGCTCGAGCTGCTTGATAACGGCGCTGCGGATCTGCTGCGCGCCTCCCGTGACGCCGTTGACTAACAGGGCGATCACCGGAAGCGACATGGAATAGACCCACGCGTCGGGCCCGGATTCGGGGGAAATGGTGCTGGTGGCCGGGAAGAGGCCCAGCTGGATAGCCAGGATGGTGACCAGGATGACGCCGATCACGAACCCCGGAATGGAGTCGCCGATGATGGCACCCACCTGGACCACCCTGTCCACCCAGCCGCGTTTGACCGCAGCAACAACACCAATGAGTGCGGCACAGATTGCGATCAGGATCATTGCGGCGAAAACCATGGTCATGGTCACCGGAATCCGGGTTGCCAGCGAGTTTGCCACCGGTTCAGACGTGAACCACGAGGCCCCTAGGTTTCCGCTCAACGCGTCGGCCACCCAGGAGAAGTAGCGGACCACCAGCGGCTGGTCCAGCCCCAGCTCATGCTCTTTCATCGCCACCTGCTCTGCAGTGGCCTGGTCGCCCAGGATGTTCCTGGCGATGCTCCCGCTGGAGATGTACAGCAGGAAGAAGGTGAGCGCCGAGACAGCAAACAGCACCACCAGACCGCTGCCCAGCCTTTTCGCAATGAACCTGATCATGGTGTCCTACTTGGCCGGTGAGTAGTTGTAGATGGACGGAACGGCCTGCTGGATCTGCGGGGTCACGTTCACCTTGGCGTTGTGGTAGTACATCTGGTTGACGCGGAACAGCGGAGCGAACCACGCCTGCTCAACGACGTACTTGTTGACTTCCTGCGCCAGCTTCCCGGCACCAGCGCCGCCGTTACGCACGGCCGCGATCTTGGCTTCCAGTTCCGGCGTCGTGTTCTTGAAGGGGTTGTAGAGCGCCTTGGTGGAGACGATCTGGTCGGTGGCAACCGTGGGCTGACCCTGGAAGAGCGAGAAGAAAATGGTGGTGAACTTTTGGGCGGCAATGTCGGCCGTATAAGTGTTGGTCAATGCTGCGCCAACCTTCAGGGTGATGCCGACGTCTGCCAGTTGCTGCGTGATGACTGAAATCTGGGTTTCGAAACCGGGGACGCTCGGGATCTCCAGGGTGACGCCCGTTTCGTAGCCGGCTTCCTTGAGGAGCTGCTTGGCCTTGGCCGGATCGTAAGAGTAGTAGTTCTCCAGCGCTTCGGACCAGGCTCCGCTGGCCTTGCCGAACGGCTGCGACGTCGGGGTGCCTTGGCCCAGCATGACCTGGTCGAGGATGGTCTTCCGGTCGAAGGCGTAGTTGATGGCCTGGCGGACCTTGACGTCCTTCAGCGCCGGATTCTTGGCACCATCGCGGTCCAGGAGGAGCAGGCCCTGCCAGTCAACCTCGTTGGCGGCCAGCTTCATGTTGGCGCCCTCGGCCTGCTTGCCGTTCTTGGGATCCAGGATGGTGGCGTCCACCTGCCCGGAGACCAGGGCGTTGGTGCGGGCGGTGAGGTCTGTCAGAATTTTGAACGTCAGTTTCTGGTATTTCTGAAGATCCTTGTTCCAGTAATCCTTGCGGGCAGCAAAAACCGTCTGCGAGTCCTTGACGGATGCTGCCTTGTCCATCACGTACGGGCCCGAGCCGACCGGTTCGGTCTTGATGCCTTCGGTGCCCAGGGCCTTGGGGCTGCCCATCAGGCCGGCAGCCTGGCTGAGGAAGTATTCCAGCGCCGGGTCTGGCGTAGTGAGGTTGACGTCGATGGTGTCGGCGTCCACCACAGTCACGTCCTTGACCGAAGCGAGCTGGGCCATCTGGGGACCGTTGGCTTTCTTGAAGTGGTCCATGTTGGCCTTGGCGGCCTCGGCGTCGAACCTGGCGCCGTCACTGAACGTCACGTCCGTGCGCAGGTCCAGGGTGAGCTTGGTGTTGTTGGCGTTGTACTTCCAGGCCGTGGCCAGCATCGGGCTGAGTTTGCCGTCCGGCTCGCGCAGGATCAGGGTGTCATATACCGCCTGGTACGGCTGCAGAACGTGGCCGACGTGCGCCTGGGCCGGGTCCCATGAGCGCACATCCTGGACAATGCCGAGAATCAGTGCTGTGGCTGCGCCCGCGGCGGAACCGGAGTTGGCAGCTCCGCCGCAACCGGTCAGCGCAAGGGATGCACTGAGAGTAATGGCGGCTCCTGCCGCCTTGGGACCTAACTTCATTGTTGGCTCCTGAATCTGTGGAACGTGAGACTTTGCGGAATAGGCCGGTGTGGCGTGGGCCACACCGGCCTATGTGAGATTCGCAGTACGCACTGTTGCCGGTTTTGGCAACCGATTGTCAAAATTCCTGCATGGTTTGTTGGCGAGCAGTCGAGCGACACTTCCTAGCAGTGCAGGAGCGTCGCATCCGATTGCCAAAAAAGGGTTCAGGACACCGCGTGGGCAGACTGCGGGTAGCTCTGCCGGTAGACATCCTTGACGATGCGCAGCGATTTTTCTGCTTCGGCAGGGCTGATCCAAAACGGATCGCCGTCGTCCAGGCGGGCGTAGAAGTCGCTGATCAGCAGTTCGTGGGAAACGCCCCAGTAGGATCGGCCGCCGGAGCCGCTCGTGCGCTCCCGAACGATGTCCACCCGTCCATCCTCGTGTGTCACGGTGAGGTCACCCCGCAGGCTCAGGACGGCCTTCTCGGTGACAACATCGAGTGTCACCGGGGCGTTGAACGCGTTGGCCAGGGTGGCATAGAACGCGCTCCGGGCGCCTCCGGCATGTTCTGCCACGAATTCCGCAGTGTCTTCGACTTCAATAGTGTCGCCCAGGAAGCGGGTGGACGCGTTGCCGGTGACCGCGACGACGTCTCCCACCAGCCATTGGAGCAGGTCCACGGTATGGATGGCCTGGTTCATCATCAGGCCTCCGCCGCCGCCGGCCCAAGTCCCCCGCCACGGCCGGTTTTCGTAGTACTCGGCGGAGCGCTGCCACATTACTGTTGCGGACGCCCCGACGACGGCCCCCAGCTCGCCCGATGACAGCAGGGCATGCATGGCCTGTGACGTCGCGTTGTACCGGTTCTGGAAGCACACCGCTATTTTCGCCCTGCCGGCTGACGCGGCTTCGACCAGGCGCCGCCCCTCCGCAAGGGTGTGGGCCAGCGGCTTTTCCACGATGACGTTGACGCCGCGCTCCAGGCAGTCCGCGGCTACCGCGGCGTGCTGGTCGTGCGGGGTGCAGATGTGCACCACATCAGGATTGACGGCCTCGACGAGGGCCAGGTGGTCGGCATAGCCGGGGACGCCCCAGGCAGCCATCGCGGAGGCAAGCCGCGGCGGATCCGCATCGCAGACCGCAACCAGCGTGGCGCCGTCGAGCTTTGCCACCGCCTCCAGGTGCACGGAGGAGACGTCGCCGCAGCCGATAACTGCCGCCGTCGTACTCACGAAAGTTCAACCCCGTTTTTCGCGGCGAGCGCGGCGAAGGCACGGGCCGCGACCCCGAAAGCAACCGGACCGGAGAAGCCGCCGAGCTCGTGGGCGCTGGCCAGGTGGGGTTCCAGCGAGGCGAAGCCGCAGAAACCGTCCGCCTTCAGCGCCGCGATGGTGGCGTCCAGTTCGCCGTCACCCTCGCCGGAGGGCACCACCTCGCCAGTGGCTGCAAGCGCGTCCTTGACCTGGAAGTACTCGAGGTAGGGGCGCAGCATGGCGTAGCCCTCCGTGTACGGCTTGACGCCCACCTGGACGAAGTTCGCGTTGTCCCAGGCGATCCGCAGCGCCGGGGAGTCCACCGTCGTCATGATGTCCAGGACACGCTCGGGGGTGTCGCCGTAGATGCCCTTTTCGTTTTCATGCAGAAGCACGACGCCGGACTCTGCGGCGAGCGCTGCAAGCGCGTCCATCCGGATCATAACGTCGTCGCGGATGTCTTCGGCGCTCCGGTCCTCGGCCCGGAAGAAGGAGAAGATGCGGATGTATTCGGTGTCCAGGCCCTTGGCCACGGAGATGATCTGGCGGAGCCGGTCCAGCTCGTGTTCCGCCGGCAGGCTCACGTCCACCTTGCCGATGGGACTGGCCACGGCCGAGACTTTGAGGCCCTTTTCATCCAAAATTTCCTTGAGCGTGGCAACCTGCGGCGGTTCCAGCTCGGAAACGTTGGTGCCCCAGGCGCTGCGCACCTCGATATGGCTTGCGCCCAGCGCCAGCAATACTGCGGCCTGCACCGCAGGGTCTGGATCAATTTCGTCGCCGAAGCCTGAGAGCGGCCAAACTGCTGGTGTTGTATTGCTCACGCGGGTCTCCTGGGTTTTGCAGCCGCCGCGCGGGCAGCTCCGTTCCGGCTCCGGTGCGGTGAGGCAGTTCACAAACAATGTCCCGGTCGAGTCTAGCTAGCGCCAACGCAAATGACAACCGGTTGCCAGAAATTGACAAGATATGCCATTCTTGGCTGACCGGATCTTTGGCCGCACACACTGGCCCGCCCGTCCGGCCTGGCCAGGACTGCCCGGCCACACGTTCAGAGAGGAGCGCCGTGGCTACGACGCAACCAGCAGCAGTGGAGCGCCCGCCCACCATCCATGACATCGCCGCGCTCTGCGGTGTGGCGGCCTCCACCGTTTCCAGGGCGCTCTCCACCCCTGACCGCGTCAATATCCGGACACGGCAGCGGATCGAGGCAGCCGCAGCGCAGCTGAACTACATCCCCAACAGCCAGGCCAAGGCTCTGAGCTCCGGACGGACCGGGGCCGTCGGAGTGCTGGTACCCGACATCACCAACCCGTTCTATTTCGACCTTATTCGGGGTACCCAGCTTCAGCTCAAGGCCGCCGGGTACACGCAGCTGCTGGTGGACACGGAGGAATCCGATGAAGTGGAAGCAAGCAGCCTGGAACAGCTGCGCAAGAGCGCGGACGGCATCGTGGTGGCTGCCTCACGCCTTACTGACGAGGCCTTGCTTGCCGCTGCAGCAAGGATGCCGATGGTCACGGTCAACCGCGACGTTCCCGGCGTCCCCGCGGTCCTCATTGACACTCCGTCCGCCACTACACAGGCCCTTGACCACCTCATCTCGCTGGGCCACACCCGCATCGCCTACATGGGCGGGCCGCTTACTTCGCAGTCCAGCACACGCCGCTGGAGTACGCTGTCCGAGGCCGCCGAGGAGCGGGGCGTGGAGGTCCGCCGCCTGGGGCCCTTCGCGCCCAAGACACAGTCCGGCGCAGCAGCCGCGGACGCCGCCGTGCACAGTGGAGTGACGGCCTGCATCGCGTTCAACGACCTCATAGCCATCGGCATGCTCCAGCGCCTGCGTGAACGCGGCCTCCGGGTCCCGGAGGACATGAGCATCGTGGGCTGTGACGACATCTTCGGCGCGGACTTCTGCAATCCGCCGCTGTCCACCATGGCCTCCCCGATCGAACAGGCCGGTCGCGTGGCAGTGTCCATGCTGCTGGCCCAGCTGAACCCGCTTGCCGGCGGCGGAACCCGCAGCCGGTCTGTGATGCCCACCCACCTCACGGTCCGGGGCTCCACCGGGGCTGCACCGGGAACGCGGCAATTCCGCACTGATTCCGGCGGACACAGTTGAGCAGGGCTGACACTGCTGACTAGTGTGGGTCACATGCGCGAACTCCAGGCCAGGATCATTGAAGAAATGGGCGTCCAGCCCCAGATCGACCCTGCGGAGGAGGTGCGCAAGCGCGTCACATTTCTCAAGGAATACCTCAAGGCCACCGGCACCAAGGGATTCGTCCTGGGCATTTCGGGCGGCCTCGACTCTTCCCTGGCCGGAAAGCTGGCCCAGCTTGCAGTACAGGAGCTTGAGTCTGAGGGCGTGGATGCAAACTTCGTCGCCGTCCGCCTCCCGTACGGCGTCCAGCATGACGAGGAAGACGCCCAGGCAGCACTGGACTTCATCCAGGCAAAGACCGAGTGGACCTTCAACATCTCGGCTGCAGTGGACGGCTTCGAGGACGAGTTTGAAAAGACGGTCGGCAACGGCATCTCCGACTTCCACAAGGGCAACACCAAAGCCCGCACCCGCATGATCGCCCAGTATGCCCTGGCGGGCGAGCACAACTACCTCGTGATCGGCACGGATCACGGCGCCGAGTCCGTCACCGGGTTCTTCACCAAATACGGCGACGGCGGAGCTGACATCCTGCCGCTCTTCGGCCTGAACAAGCGGCAGAACCGCGCTCTGCTGGAGCACCTCCAGGCTCCTGAGCGGGTCTGGAAGAAGGTGCCCACCGCCGACCTCCTGGACAACAAGCCCGGCCGCACCGACGAGGACGAGCTGGGCCTGACGTACGACCAGATCGACGATTACCTCGAGGGGCACGAAGTGGAGGACAGCGTCGCGGACCTGATCGAGGAAAAATACATCCGCACGCGGCACAAGCGCACCGTGCCGGTCTCCATCTTCGACACCTGGTGGAAGCACGAGGGCCCGGAAGAACCGCGGGTGGGACTCTAAGCCGGGTCAGCGGGACAGCGGCGAACCTACGGCAGCAGCACGATCTTGCCGCGGGCGTGGCCCGAGCGGCTGATCTCCAGTGCGTCCGCCGCTTCAATCAGTGGCATCCGCTGGGATACCGGGAAGGTGATCTGGCCGTCGGCAGCCAGTGTGGCTGCATCCTGGACGCGTCCCTCCTGCAGCCGGACCGCGGCTATTCCTGCGTCCAATGACAGTTGGCCGGGCGCTGTGGTCACTGCCCTGCTCCGGTCCCGGAGCAGGGCAAGGGTAGCAGCCACCGTCTCCTCAGTCCCCACGGTGTCAAGAACCGCGGTCACCTGCCCCTGCCCCCGGACGCGCCCGGTCAGCCCCCTGCCGTACGCCACCGGGAGCGCCCCCAGTTGCTCCAGGAACTCATGGTTTCCCTCGGACGCCGTACCGATGACCGTGGCTCCAAAGAACTGCGCCACCTGGATGGCGGCTGAGCCCACCCCGCCCGCTGCCCCATGGATCAGGACCGTGTCTCCCTCGCCGACGTCGAGCTGTTTCAGTGCCGAATAAGCCGTGCCCCCGGCGACAGGGATACAGGCCGCCTGCTCGAAGTCGACCCCGACGGGCAGCGGGGTCAGTTCATCCGCCGGCACCAGCGCTTCGGTGCGGTATCCGCCCATGATGCCGTTCCAGATGACTTCATCGCCCGGGGCGAATCCTTCAAAGGCGGGACCCACCGCCGTCACCACGCCTGCCGCTTCGCACCCTGGCACCGCCGGGAACTCAAGCGGCAACCACTGCTTCAGGTATCCGGCCACGAGCTTCCAGTCCGCGGGATTGACACTCACGGCCCGGAATTCCACCTGGACCTGCCCGTCGCCCGGATCCTGCAGCTCTTCGGTCCCTACCTTGAGTACCTGCGGGCTGCCGTATTCCTCGAAGTAGATCCTGGTGCTCACAGCAATGGCTCCTCGAATAGGGTCGAATGGGCGATTTACTGCAAGAGTAGGCAGGGGTGCGGGCGATCACAACAGCCGGAGCTGACCGTCAACCATCCTGCTACGGGGCACCCAGCTGGAGGCTGATCCGGTGGGCCTCCTCCATCAGCAGCCTGCCCAGGAACTCCTGGCGTTCAGGGCGAAAGCGCGGTTCAATCCCCGTCAGGGACAAAGCCCACGCCGGCCGGCCGGCCTGGTCAAAGACGGCAGCGCCCATGCCCCAGCTGCCTTCCAGCACAAGGCCGGGGTTGACCGAGTAGCCGGTCTCCCGGGTGCGTTTCAGATTGGCCCTGACCACGGTTTGGGTGTGCACGTCTGCGAACCGGCCGGCATGGTCGGCCCAGTGGGCGAGGATCTGCTCCTGTTCGCCCTCGGGCAGGAAGGCCATGATTGCCGTGCCGGCGGAGGCGACCCCGAGCGGAAACCGGACGCCCTCGTGCAGCACGAACGAACGCACGGGGAAGCTGCCTTCCTCGCGCAGCAGGCAGACAGTCTCGAGCCCCCGCCGAATTGAAAAGAAAGAGCTCTCACCGGTTTCCTCGGCAAGCCGGCGCAGGCTCGGCCGGGCAACATCCTCCAGCGGGAACCGGGCCGACGCCACTGACCCCAGCAGCAGGACCTCCGGCCCCAGCACCCAGTTTCCAGTGCGGGCATCGTGATCCAGGAGCCCCTCCGCGGCCAGGGAGGTCAGCAGCCGGTGAACCGTGGGGCGGGTCAGCCCGGACTCCCGCACCAGCTCCACGAGCGGGCTCCCCTCAGGCTTGCGGCCGACAATGCGCAAGAGCGCCGCTATACGGCTCACCACCTGCGCTCCCTGAACAGGCATCTGGTTCATGAAACTCCCTCAGTATCCATAATGTGGATACTGATAACCTTACCGTCCACACTGTAGAAAGAGCATCGTCTAGAGCGTTTATGTCCTTGACAGCTCGTTCAGCAGAACCCTACGCTCGAACCTCAACGGCCACAGTCCACAACGTGGACCAGTTGCGGCCGGGGGGTACAGCCGCTCCAGAAGGACAAGACGAAACCAGCTCAACGAGGAGATGTGATGACCAAACTCAAGACCGGCGCAGCCGAGGCCCTTCACGGTGTCCTGCAGGACGGCATGACGCTGGCCGTCGGCGGCTTCGGCCTCAGCGGCATTCCGGCGGATCTGATCGAGGCTGTCCGGGACACCGGCGTCCGGGACCTTACGGTGGTCTCGAACAACATGGGCGTGGACGGCAAGGGCCTGGGCATCCTCATCGAAGCCGGCCAGGTGCGCAAGGTCATCGCCTCCTATGTGGGCGAAAACAAGCTGTTCGCTGAGCAGTACCTCGCCGGGCTGCTCGAGGTTGAGTTCACGCCACAGGGCACCCTCGCCGAACGCCTCCGTGCCGGCGGGGCCGGCATTCCGGCCTTCTACACTAAGACCGGAGTGGGCACGCTGGTTGCCGAGGGCAAGCCGCTCGCGGAGTTCGACGGCGAGACGTACGTGCAGGAGCGCGCCATCCGCGCGGACGTCGCTCTGGTCCACGCCCACACCGCCGACACCGACGGCAACCTGACCTACCGCTATACCGCGCGGAACTTCAACCCGGTGGTGGCCACTGCAGGAGCAGTGACCGTTGCCGAGGCTGAGCGGATCGTGGAGCCGGGTGCGCTGGACCCGAACCACGTCGTCACCCCGGGCGTCTATGTTCAGCATCTGGTCCAGGCCAGCGACCGCACCAAGGACATCGAGCAGCGCACGGTCCGCCCGCGCCCCGCAGCTGCAGTCCCCGCCTGACACCCGCCCACCCCCCGAGCGCGAACGAACACTAAGCCCCCGCGCCCAGCGCGAACGAACACTTAAGCCCCCAAATTTTTAGACAAAAGGAGAACCCCGTGGCCTGGACCAGGGACGACATGGCTGCCATCGCGGCAGAAGAACTGAACGACGGCGACTACGTCAACCTCGGCATCGGCATTCCGACGCTCGTCGCGAACAACCTGCCCGACGGGGTCCGCGTGGTGCTGCAAAGCGAGAACGGCCTGCTCGGCATGGGTCCGTTCCCGTTCGAGGGCGAGGAAGACGCCGACCTCATCAATGCCGGCAAGCAGACCGTGACAGTACTCCCCGGAGGCAGCATCTTCGACTCCGCCACCTCCTTCGGCATGATCCGTGGCGGGCACGTGAAAGTTGCCATCCTGGGAGCCATGCAGGTCTCGGGCGACGGCGATCTGGCCAACTGGACCATTCCCGGAAAGATGGTCAAGGGCATGGGCGGCGCGATGGACCTCGTCGCCGGAACCCCGCGCGTCGTGGTCCTCACTGAACACAACGCCAAGGACGGCAGCGCCAAGATCGTCCGGGAGTGCACCCTCCCTCTCACCGGCGTCGCCGTCGTGGACAGGATCATCAGCGACCTCGCCGTCTTCGACCTTAAGAAAGCCGACGACGGCGGGCGGCGCCTCACGCTTACCCGCCTCGCGCCGGGGGTCACCGTGGAGGACATCCGGGAGAAGACCGAAGCGGAATTCACGGTCGCCCTTGAAGCAGCAGGAACCCAGGAAGCCCTCGCAGGAGCCACGGCATGAGCCTGAAGGAACAGTTCGGCAAGGATGTCCTGCTGACCGGCTGGGGCCACAGCCGGTTCGGCAAGCTCACCGACGAGACGCTTGAGTCCCTGATCGTCCAGGTCGCAACCGAGGCAATCAGCAACGCGGGCATCGAACCCGGGCAGATCGACGAAATCTACCTTGGCCAGTTCAACTCCGGCATGATGCCGCTGGCCTTCCCGTCCTCCCTGGCCCTGCAGGTCTCGGACCAGCTCGCGAACGTTCCCGCCACCCGCGTCGAAAACGCGTGCGCCTCAGGCTCGGCCGCGTTTCAGCAGGGCACCAAATCCCTGCTGGCAGGAACCGCAAAAACGGTGCTGGTCATCGGCGCCGAAAAGATGACGCACGCAGGCGCCGACGTGGTGGGGGCAGGCCTGCTGGGCGCAGACTACGACATGGCGGGCAAAGCATCCACCACGGGCTTCACCGGACTCTTCGCGGACGTGGCCAAGCACTATGAGAAGCGCTACGGCGACGGTTCAGGGAAAGTGTCCGACATCCTGGGAACCATCGCCGCGAAGAACCACCGCAACGGCGTGGACAACCCGTATGCCCAGCTGCGCAAGGACCTCGGCGAAGAGTTCTGCCGCAAGGTCTCGGACAAGAACCCGATGGTGGCCGACCCACTGCGCCGCACCGACTGCTCCCCCGTGTCCGACGGCGCTGCCGCCGTCGTGCTCTCCACGTCGCCCGGCCCCGGCGCCACCTCCCCTGTGCGGCTCAGCGGCTTCGGGCAGGCGAATGACTTCTTCCCGGCCGAACGCCGCGACCCCACGGCGTTTAACGCTACGCGCGTCTCCTGGCAGCGGGCGCTGGGAATGGCGGGCGTCGGACTGGAGGACCTGGACTTCGCCGAAGTGCACGACTGTTTCACCATCGCCGAACTTCTCATGTACGAGGCCATGGGCCTGACCGAACCAGGCCAGGGCACGCGGGCAGTGGAGGAAGGCTGGGTCTTCAAGGACGGCAAACTGCCCATCAACGTCTCCGGCGGGCTGAAAGCAAAGGGCCACCCAGTCGGCGCGACGGGAGTGTCCCAACACGTCATCGCGGCCATGCAGCTCAGCGGCACCGCCGGCGACATGCAGCTCGCCAACCCCCGCCGCGCCGCAGTGCAGAACATGGGCGGCGTGGGCATCGCCAACTACGTCAGCGTCCTCGAAGCCGTCTGACCCTCCGACCGGATTCGCTGGGTTTCCTCAATTTTGGGGCCCGACGGCGGCGCGCCGCACCAAAAGTGCGGCGCGGCGCCGTCGTTCTGCGGCAAAGGTGGGGAATCCCAGCAGTTCAACCCCGCGGTCATTAGCCGCGGGCGCGGATCAGCCGGGCAATTTCGGTGAAGCCCAGCCGCTCCGCATTCTCCAAGGCGGTCCGTCCCTGGGGATCGCGGATGCCGGGGTCCGCACCTGCCGCCAGCAGCAGCCGGACCACCTCCTGCTGTCTTGGGCCGCCGTCGTTCAGGAGGATGGCCTCCTGCATTGCCGTCCAGCCGAGGTTGTTGACGTGACTGACCGGGACGCCGGCGGCAATGAGGATTTGTACCGCCTCAACATGGCCGTGTTCGCTGGCGGGAATGAGTGCCGTCCCGCCGAAGCGGTTAGTGCTCTTCACGTCGGCACCGTTGGCCAGGGTCAGCCGAAGTACCTCGTTGAAGCCTTCGGCGCCGGCATACAGGAACGCCGAATCCTGGATGGCGTCCTTGGCATTGACGTTCCCGCCGGCCAGGATCAGCTCCTTGACCAGCGGCGCGTTGTTGGCCTTGGCCGCACGGATCAGCCGCTGGTCGAGCTCTGCCTGGGCTTCTGGAGACAACGCCGGGCGGGACGAAACAGCCGGCTGCCCTGCCGACGGCTTTGTCTCGGCCGCGTCCGGCTTTACCTGCGGCGGGGCGGAACCAGTGGCCGGCGACGGCCCGGCACCGGAGCCCCCCGACGCAGGGCTGTCAGTAGCAGGGCTGCCAGTAGCGGCACTTCCCGGGCCGCGGCTGTCAGCAGGGCCTTCGCCTTCCGCGCCACCCGAACTGCAGCCGGCCAGTACAACCACGGCAAGCCCCAGGGCAGCCACCTGGACCGTCGTCCACCTGCCGCGCTTCAACCACACCATACGAAGAGACTACCCAGCGGCAGCGGCGAGAACAGCAGCCCCGGCGTTGGCGCAGGCCTCGTCGAGCTTGCCGTCGGGCGCGCCTCCGACGCCGATGCCTGCCACGGAGACACCGTTGACCTTCAGCGGGACGCCACCGGGCAGGAACAGGGTGCCGGGGAGATCGGCGATGCTGGGTCCGTTGCCGGTGATCCGCTTGGCCAGTTCACTCGTGGGGGCACCGAAGGCCGCCGCGGTGTAGGCCTTCTGCTTGGCCGACTCGATGGTGTGCTCGGCCGCGTTGTCTCCCCTGAGGAGTGCCTGCACCGTGCCGAACCGGTCGACAAGTGCCACGGTCACGAAGGGCAGCTTGTCCGCCTGGCACTTGGCCAGCGCCGCACCCACAGCCTTGGCCGACGCCCCAACGGTGATCCGGTTCTGCGACACGACGTTGTCCTGTGAGGGCTGGACATCGGCGGCCGGCACAGCCGCGGGCGCTGCCGCCTGCGCTGGGGAGGCATTGCCTGCGTTGGTGGCGGCGGTGGCGCCCGCGGTCAGGGCGAGCGCTCCGGCGGCGGCTGCGGCAAAAACCTTGCTGGACTTCTTCACGGTAATTCTCCTCTTTGTTGCAGGATGATTCGGTACTTTTCCATCGTGCGGGCAACAGGCACTCCAGCACATCAGGCGTTCGTCGGCACCCGGCTCCGCCGGAAGGCCAGCAGTATCAGCCAAAAGTCTGAGAGACCAGCAATGGCGCGGGCAATAGCATGGATTGGTAGCACTCCTCGACCGGAACCGGACCACCATGCCTGCCCAAGCCCCCGCACCCGTCCCGGCACTTGATACCGCCATAGCACCGGCCGCATCACCTCCAAGCCTCGGCCGCATCGATGCCGCCGTCCACCTTGGTTTTGCCGTGCTGATGGTGGCATCCGTGGTCCGCTACGTGATGCGCCACAGCCCCGCGGACAACCTTTTTGTCCTGGGCCTGGCCGTAGCCTCGTGTTTTCTCTACGCCGTCATAGCGGTGCTCGCCCAGCGGCGGCGGCCCTGGGCGGTCTGGATGTTCGCCCTCGTGGCGCTCTGGGCCGTGCTGGTCATCGCCGCTCCGAGCTTCGCCTGGTGCTCCTTTGCGCCGTTCTTTCTCTGCCGTACAGCGTTCACGGGAACGGTGGCGTACGTGGCCGCTGGGGCGACGGCGGCCGCTACCGCCGTCGGGCTGTTCCGCCTCGGCAACGGCACTGACCTGGCCATGCTGCTCGGGCCCCTCGCCGTGGGCGCCATGCTGACGCTGATCTATGACCGTATAGAGCACGACGCCGCGGAGCAGCGCCGCCTGCACGCGGAAGTGTCGCGCGCCCAGGGGGAACTGGCCGCCAGTGAGCGGCGGGCGGGGGCCATCGCGGAACGCGAACGCGTATCCCGGGAAATCCACGACACCGTCACCCAGGGGCTGGCCAGCAGCCTGCTCCTGCTCGAGGCGGCGCACCGTGCCTGGCCGGCGGAAGCATCCCGGCAGGACCTCCGGCGCGCCAGCGAACTGCTCCGCCGGAACCTTGCCGAAACCCGCAGCCTGGTCCATGAACTGGCTTCCCCCGGCCTCGAGGCTTCTCCTCTGCCCGACGCGCTGCTGCAGGCCGCAACGCAGTACGTGCCGGACGCCAGGTTGCTGGTCACCGGGCAGCCCCGGGCCGTCCCCGCCGAAGTCCGGCACGCCCTCCTGCGGGTGGTCCAGAGCGCAGCGGCGAACATCAAGCTCCACGCTGCGGCCACCAACGCTACTCTCACGCTCGGTTTCCTGCCGTCTTCCGTCACGCTGGATATTTACGACGACGGCGCCGGCTTCGATCCCGCGGCGGCAGCACCGCCGTCGGACGCCGGAGGCTACGGGCTCAGGGCCATGCGGCAGCGGGTGGAGCAGCTGGGAGGCGTATTCTCGGTGGAAAGCACACCGGGGGAAGGAACCATCGTGGCTGCGCAGCTGCCGCTGCATCCGGTCGTCCAACAGGTCGTTCGAGAGGCGGGTCAGGAAGACGCATGAATGCCATCACGGTGCTCCTTGTGGACGACCACCTCGTGGTCCGCAGCGGGCTCAGGGCCCTGCTCGGAACGCAGCCGGACATCGACGTCATCGCCGAGGCAGCCTCCGGCGAAGAAGCCCTGCAGCAGCTGGAACAGCACCATCCCGCCGTCGTGGTGATGGACCTGGCAATGGGCGCCGGGATGGACGGCATCGAGGCGATCCGGAAGATCCGCGAGCGCAACCGGAAGCAGGCCATACTCGTGTTCACCACATACGATTCCGACGCCGACATCGTGCGGGCGGTGGATGCCGGCGCCATGGGCTACCTGCTCAAGGACGCTGCCCCGGAGGAGATCTTCGCCGCCGTCCGCGGGGCGGTCCAGGGCAAAAGCGTGATGAGCGCACCCGTGGCCTCGCGGCTGTTCCAGCAGCTGCGCAACCCCGACGAAATCCTCACACCGCGCGAGGCGGAACTGCTCAGCCTCCTCATCGAGGGCCTCAGCAACCGTGAGCTCGGGCAGCGCCTCTTCATCTCCGAGGCCACAGTCAAGACGCACCTCGCCCACATCTACGCCAAGCTCGGCGTGGAAACGAGGGCCGCCGCCATCGCCACCGCCATCCGGCGCGAAGGGATGCGCTAAACCGCTGAACCGGGGCCGGGGCCGGGGCCGGGGCCGGGGCTAGACTACTTGCCACATACCGTCCCCCAGCTGAGGAGCAGCCATGCGCGCAACGATCATCCACGGCCCCGGCGACATCAGGGTGGAAGACCGGGACTACCCGGCCGTCCAGCTGCCCACCGACGCGGTGGTAAAGGTGGCGGCGGCCTGCGTGTGCGGCTCCGACCTCTGGCCGTACCGCGGCGTGAAGCCCATCCGCCGCCCCACGGCCATCGGCCACGAGTTCATCGGAGTGGTGGAGAGCGTCGGCAGCGAGGTGACCGGCCTCAAGGAAGGCGACTTCGTGATCGCGCCCTTCGTCGTCAGCTGCGGCGAGTGCCCCCAGTGCCGCAACGGCGTTACCGTAGCCTGCGACAGGCTCGCCGGCTGGGGAGGGAAAGACGACTCGGGGAAAGGGATCGACGGCGGCCAGGGCCAGGCCGTGCGTGTCCCAATGGCCGGGGCCACGCTCGTTCCGGTGCCCGGCGTCAGCGACCCGGATGAGGCACTCCGCAAGAACCTCCTCACCCTGTCGGACGTGATGGCAACCGGCCATCACGCCGCGCTCAGTGCCCAGGTCTCCGCCGGCAGGACCGTGGTGGTTGTCGGTGACGGCGCCGTGGGCCTCTGCGGGGTGCTGGCAGCGAAGCGGCTCGGGGCCGAGCGGATCATCGCAATGTCCCGTCATGCCGACCGGCAGGCTCTTGCCAAGGAGTTCGGGGCGACGGACATCGTGGCGGAACGCGGGGATGAGGGTGTGGACAAGGTCCGTGAACTGCTGGGCGGAATTCTGGCCGATTCTGTGCTGGAGTGTGTGGGGACCAAGGAATCGATGGAGCAGGCCCTCCATTCGGTCCGCCCGGGCGGGGCGCTCGGCTTCGTCGGGGTTCCTACCGGTGGTGCAGAGATCCCGCTGCGCTACCTTTTCGACAAAAACATCACCGTGTCCGGCGGGATGGCTCCGGCGCGCGCCTACATCCCGGAACTGCTGGCCGACGTGCTTGCGGGCAAGATCAACCCCGGCCGGGTATTTGACGTGGAAATGTCGCTGGAAGACGCGCCCGCGGCCTATAAAGCGATGGACGAGCGGCGGGCCATCAAGGTGCTGCTGGCGCCCTAGCCCCGGCCAAGCGGTTTTTCGCCCCGCGGAAAGCCGGCTCCAAAGCCCGGATTAAATGGCCGATATGGCCGTGGCCTGCAGTGATAGAAGGGACAGATGATGACGGCAGCTATTGCACCCTCAGCGCGCTGCCCCTAGGTTGGAGACAGCGGAAAAACAATCTCCGTATCTGCCTGCAGTCAGAGCAGGACCAGAAATAAGGGTTACAAAGGAAGTAGCAGCACATGGCAACAGGCACAGTTAAATGGTTCAACGCCGAAAAGGGCTTCGGCTTCATCGCACCGGATGACGGATCAGCAGACGTATTCGCCCACTACTCGGCAATTGCCTCCAGCGGCTACCGCTCCCTGGATGAAAACCAGAAGGTCGAATTCGAAGTGACCCAGGGCCCCAAGGGTCCGCAGGCAGAGAACATTCGCCCGCTCTAACGGTTTACCAAAACTCCCCTGTTCGTGCCTGGCACCTACAGGGGAGTTTTTGGTTCCTGCGGGCAGTTGCACCGCATTTCTGCACCGCTTTGCCGCTGCCGTTCATGGCCAGCTCCCCGCCTGCAGCGGATTTGCTGGCCGCGGGCACAGCGCGGGGCAGCAACGGGGAGCAAAAATGCTGGCACTTACTGCGACTTACCCGAACTACCCGGGCACCCTAGACGAAGGCTGACTTTCCTGTGACAGCCCGGGCAACGATCAGCGAGTTGATCTCGTAGCTGCCCTCGTACGTGTAGAGGATTTCGGCGTCCCCGAACAACTTGCCCATCTCGAAGTCGCTGCTGATGCCGTTGCCGCCGAGCAGCGAACGCCCCATCGCCACCGACGAGCGGGCGAGGCGGGTGGTGGTGGACTTGGCCATGGCGGCCTGCGCCATCTCCAGCCTGCCTTCCTCCTGGATCCGGGCGACCTGCGCCATCATCGCCAGCGATGCGGAGGCATTGCCCAGAATTTCGGCGAGTTGCTGCTGGATCAGCTGGAAGCGGGCCAGCTCCTTGCCGAACTGCCGGCGCTGCAACGAATAGGAGCGCGCCACGTCGAACGCGGCCAGCTGAATTCCTGCCCCCTGCCACCCCACCCAGGCACGCGAGTCGCGCAGCAGCTCATTGGCCTTGGAGAAGTCAGTCGCCCCGGGAAGCAGGTTGGCTGCCGGGATGCGGACGTTATCCAGCACGATGTCGGCGTTCTGCATGATCCGCAGGCCGATCTTGTTGGAGATCTTGGTGGCGGAGTATCCGGGGCGGTCGGTTTCAACAATGAAGCCCTTGATCTGCTGGTCGGCCTCGTCCCGCGACCACACAAGGGCGAAATCCGCTATCGTGCCCGCACCGATCCACCGTTTGCCGCCGTTGATCACCCACTCGCCATCCTCGAGGCGGGCCGTGGTTGCCAGGCCCCCGGCGATGTCCGAACCGTGGTCCGGCTCGGTCAGGGCGAAGGCACCCAGCTGGGTGAATGCCGTCAGGCCCGGCAGCCAGCGCCGCTTCTGTTCCTCGGAACCCAGCTCATGGATCATGCCGACAATCAACTCGTTATGGATGCCCACGAGGGCCGAAAGTGACACGTCCGCCCTGGCCACCTCAACGTACATGAGGCCCTTGAAGAGCCGGGATGTGCCGTCCGTCTGCAGCCCTCCAAGCCCTCGTTTCCCCATCTCGGCCAACAGCCCGAAGGGAAACTCCTCGCGGTTCCAGTAGTCAATGGACTGCGCCCTGACCCTGGACTGCAGGAACTCCCGGATCTCCAGGTACCGCTTCCGTTCGTCCGGAGGGAGCATGTCGGCAAAGTACAGAAGATCGGCGTCGGGGAAAGGCGGCAGGGGCTGTGCGCTTTCGTCCGCCACAGAACCGGAACCAGCCGGCACATCTTCCCCGTCACGCCCGGGAACCGTCCCGGCCTGCACCTCGGTGGAGTGTCCGCTGTTCCGTCGTTGTGGCTGCACAGGGTGGTCCCTTCGCTCTTTCAAACCCTTGGATGTCCTAGTATATTGCAGAGTGATATGAATCACTAGGACGTGCACGCTTCAGGCGAAAGGCGCCTCATGACAGTCACTGACGACTTCCGCACAGCCCGCGACCAGCTGCTGGCCCTGCGCACTGACTACGGTCAGGCCCGGGACAGCTTCCAGTGGCCGCGTTTCGAGGAATTCAACTTCGCCCTCGACTGGTTCGATGCCCTGGCAGCGGATCCGGCCACAGGTGCCAAGCCCGCACTGGTGATTGTGGAACAGGACGGCTCAGCCACCCGCCGCAGCTTTGCAGAACTGTCAGAGAGCTCCGGCAGAGCTGCGAACTGGCTGCGGAGCCAGGGCGTGCGGCGCGGGGACCGGATGATCATCATGCTCGGCAACCAGGTGGAACTCTGGGAGCTCATGCTGGCCGGCATCAAGCTGGGCATCGTGCTCATCCCCACCACCACGCTGATGGGTCCGGCGGACCTGAAGGACCGCGTCGAGCGCGGCGAGGCGGCCTGGGCCGCCGTCGGAAGTTCCAACATCGGCAAGTTCGCTGACGTTCCGGGCGACTATCGGCTTATCGAAGTCGGCGCTGCGGGAACCGGCCAGCCGGGTGTCCTGCAGTATT
This sequence comes from Arthrobacter sp. NPDC093125, assembly GCF_044754225.1. NCBI lineage: Bacteria > Bacillati > Actinomycetota > Actinomycetes > Micrococcales > Micrococcaceae > Arthrobacter > Arthrobacter sp. NPDC093125. The sequence continues at coordinate 250,583 of NZ_JBIVOQ010000001.1, forward strand.
CGGAGGCCGCCGCGGCGTCGGCGGAGTTCACTCCGGACGCGCCCACCCAGGCGGACGAGACCTTGCTGCTGTACTTCACCTCCGGCACCACGTCCAAGGCCAAGCTCGTGGAACACACGCACACGTCCTATCCCGTGGGGCACCTCTCCACGATGTACTGGATCGGCCTCGAGCCCGGCGACGTCCATCTGAATGTGGCCTCCCCGGGGTGGGCCAAGCACGCGTGGTCCAACGTATTCACCCCGTGGATCGCCGAGGCCTGCGTCTTCATCTACAACTACGACCGGTTCGACGCCCGCGCCCTGATGGAGCAGATGGAACGTGAAAAGGTGACAAGTTTCTGTGCACCGCCCACGGTGTGGCGGATGCTCATCCAGGCAGACCTGACGCTCCTGAAGAATCCACCTACCAAAGTGGTTTCGGCCGGGGAACCGCTCAATGCCGAGGTGATCGGGCAGGTCCACCGGGCCTGGGGACAGACCATCCGCGACGGCTTCGGCCAGACCGAGACAACCGTGCAGGTCGCCAACACGCCGGGCCAGCCCGTCAAGGTCGGAGCCATGGGCAAACCACTGCCCGGGTACGACGTGGTGCTTGTCGATCCCGCCACCGGAAAAGAAGCGGACGACGGCGAGCTTTGCTTGCGCCTGGACCCCCGCCCCGTCGGGCTGATGAAGGCGTACTACGGCGATCCCGGCAAGACTGCCGATGCCTTCCGCGACGGCTACTACCACACCGGGGACATGGCCAGCAGGGATGAGAACGGGGTGATCACCTACGTTGGCCGCGGCGACGACGTGTTCAAGTCCTCCGACTACCGGCTGTCACCGTTCGAGCTGGAGAGCGTGCTAATCGAACATCCCGCGGTGGCGGAGGCCGCCGTCGTCCCGTCCCCCGATCCGGTCAAACTGTCCGTGCCCAAGGCATTCGTGGTCCTTGCCGCGGGGCACGAGCCCGGTCCCGAGCTCGCCGAGGAGATCCTGCGCTACTGCCGGGATCACCTCGCGCCTTTCAAGCGCATCCGGCGGATTGAATTCGCCGACCTGCCAAAGACCATTTCCGGAAAGATCCGCCGCGTGGAGCTGCGGCACAGCGAGGAAGTGCGGCACGGCAGTGGCTTTGAAGCCGGCAGCCCGTCACTCCCCCACGGCCTGGGCACGGAATATTCGGAAGCTGACTTCCCGGGTCTCACAAGCAAGGGATGAGCATGGCAACGCCGCTGCCCCGCGACCCCATTGCCGACGCCCAGCGGAACTGGGAACGCCACGGCTGGGGCGATGTTGCCGCGCCCATGGCCGCGATCACCGCGATCATGCGCACCCAGCAGATCCTGCTGGCGCGCATCGAGGGCGCCCTGAAGCCCTTCGGCCTGACATTCGCCCGGTACGAGCTGTTGGCGCTGCTGAGCTTCGCCCGCAGCGGCGCGCTGCCGATGAACAAGGCGAGCGCCCTGCTCCAGGTTCATCCGACGTCTGTGACCAACGCCGTCGATCGTCTTGAAAAGGCGGGACTCGTGGTCCGGTCCCCGCACCCCACCGATGGCCGCACCACGCTGATAGAGCTCACCGCCGAGGGGCGCACCCTGGCCAAACGCGCGACGGCGGTGCTCAACACCCAGGTTTTCAGCAGCTCCGGCTTTGCCGAGGGTGACGTGGACCAGCTGATCCGTATCCTGGGGGAATTCCGCCGCCAGGCGGGAGACTTCTCGGAGTAAGACTTCGCTACGGCCGCCTACCCGCCCTGCGCCGCTCCCTTTCGCGTGCGGCGGTCCATGGAGCGCTGCAGTTCCGCGACAAAGGTGTCCAGCAAGGCGATTTGCTGCGGGTTGTTGGCAAGTTCCACCAGATCCGCCGCGGTGCTGGCTAACTTGATGTTGGTGTGTTGGCTGTGGGTCGCGAGAAGGTCGAACGCGGCCTCCGAGCCGATCCGCAGGAAACCCATCAGAATCCCCTTGGCCTGCTCAATGGTGCTCCTCGTCCCAAGCGCTCCCTCAACCGCCGCCCGGGCCGCCCGCTCTGTCTCTGACTGAAGCGTGGCGGTGAGATCGAGGATGAAGCCGTCCACCCTCTGCAGCACACCGGACTCCACCACCGCTTCTCCCGCGGTGAGGACCCGGTGCTCGCGCAGCCGGGAATCAATGAGGCGGTGGTAGCTGCAGAAGTAGCCGCCGGAGACGCAGGCCGCTGCAAAGGTTTCATGGCAGCGGTCACGGTCGTCCGGATGCTTGTGGGAGTACACCAGCTCGATGGTCGGCACGATCTCGCCGCGCTGGTATCCGTGGAGGGCATAGACCTCGTCGGACCACTGCAGTTCCTGGCTCAGCGCGTCGTAATGGAATGTGCCTGCTAGGCAGTCTGCGCCGCCGAGGGCGCTGGAGTATGTCTTGAGGCTTTTCGGCTGAAGCGTCGAGTCTCCTTCAGCCACACCCGGTTCGTCCATTCTCAGGTGCCGGGCGAGTAATTGGCGGAGGTCGAAACCCTCTGGCGGACGGGGCGGGACGTCCTGCGCACCTGCCACGGGTCGGCACGTCCCGTGTGGTCGCGCCGCTTGTCAGGAAAACCTGCTGCGGACCCAGCGGCCGGGCGGGGAGTCGGGCGTTCGCCGGCCGACGGCGGCAGCTCCCTTACGTGCCCCATGCCTGCATACTCCCGGGCCGCAGCAATACCGTTTATCGCGGCATCCCTGTCGGGAAAGGCGCGGGATACAGCCAGCACCGTGCCGTCCGGGGCTGTGAGCTGAAATCTAAACGATGCATCAGAGTCAAGGAAAATTTCAAACATACCGGCCACAGCGCCCTCCCCAATTATGCAGACTACCAAGGCTTCCGGTGACGCCATTGGCACCGGAAGCAGTCCAGGCAGACCTGACTCTCGCCCCGCATGCAGCAGGAAGCGAATTGATGAATTTATGAAATTGTGAACTAGAACGGACGGTTTTGCAAGGGTTGCTCGCGGCAGAGCCTGCTAATGCGTACCCTGAAAGTGGCGCTAAGATGTTGGAGCACGGCAGTTGAAAAATTGATGGTCTAGGACAGACCGTTCTGTCTCTATACTTGACTCTAGGCGTGGCAGTTCGCGGCGTCTGCATCGGATTGGGGACTGCAGCGGAGGAAATCCATGATGGATGACATGCCAGGTGACCTGATCCTGAGCGACACAAAAGCAGACCTTTTTAAGTCGATGGGACATCCGGCGCGGATCCTCATCCTCGAGATGCTGGCTGACGGCCCTGTCGCGGTGAGCCGGCTGCGGGATAACACCGGCCTGGAGGCCTCGAATCTTTCCCAGCACCTGGGCATCCTCCGGCGCCAGCACCTGATCATCCCCTCGCGCAAGGACGGCCGGCTCTTCTACGAGCTTTCCTGCTCCGATGTCAGGGGCGTCCTGGAAGCGGCCGGCGGGCTTCTCGGCTCTGTCCGGCATCCCTCCGCAAACCTTCAGACGGCGGGCTGAAGCCACGGCGCTTAGCGCGCTTCGGAGTTGTTCCCTGATCGCCGCCGGAATTTCACCCGGCGTTAATTCCCGTGCCCTAACGTTGCTCTCCTAAGACCCATGGGCGGGGAACCTGGGCGAGGAGGGGAACGATCATGGCCGACATTGCCGCTGTTCTGGGGCGTCTTGCTCCGCATGAACTTGAGGGCCTGCGGGAGGCGGGGCCGCACGGCCACCTGAGCCGGCATCTGGTCGAGGCGCTGGACCGCGCCGCCGGGGGTCCCGGGGAAGGGCGCGGCTACTACGTACCCACCGGAAGCGTCAGCGCCACGGGCAGCCCGCACCAGATCCTGCGGAGCGACGTTGCGGCGTGGCTTTTCGGAGCCCCTGCGGCCATCCCCCAGCGGGCTCAGTAGAGGAATATGTCGAACCATTCCCTGTTATGGGCGTGCAGCAGGACGAGGAACAGCACGAAGTCGAACAACAGATGGACCGCGACGATATAGGACAGTGACTTGGTCACCGTGAAAATGCGCGCCTGCAGGAGTGCGAACGGGAAGATGAACAGCGGTGCCCACGCCTTGAACCCCAGCTCCCACAGGAACGATGTGAACAGGATTGCCTGCAGGATATTGGCCTGCCAGTCGGGCAGATGACGGCGCAGCAGCGCGAAAGTGGTGCAGATAAAAAACAGCTCGTCCCAGATGCCCAGGGCGTTGGTTCCAATGAAGAGCCTCGCGATGCCGTCGGGATCGTGGACCGCCGGCCAGTTGTTGTAGACCCCTGTCCGGATCATGTACACGGGCAGCACTGCGTAGCCCAGCACCACCACCACGGGCAGGTATAACTTCTCCCCGCGGGTCCATTTGTTGCCGGTCATCACCGGGAAGACAATGGCGTGTTCCTTGGTTACCCAGCGCGACACGGCATAGGGAATGCCCACGGCCGCGATCATGGCGGACCCCATGACGAGCATGTGCTCCGTACTGACATCGGTGGTGATGGGGACGGCGCTGATCACCAGGATGCCGACGGCGATGAGCAGGAGATCACGGAGCAGAGCCCGGTCTACCAGTGCGGCAATTGCCAGTGCACCCACCAGCAGCGCGTAGCCGAAGAGTTGCTGGTGCAGGGCAAAGAGGAGAAAGCCGGACAGCGACAGCATGGCCGCGGGGACCACACGCACGGAGGTCCTCTGCGCCGCGCGCTGTTCCGCTAGGGGGATGTTCACCGGTGCCTGAACTCCGGCTCGCGCTTCTCGGTGAATGCCACCATGCCTTCTTTCTGGTCCTCGGTCGCAAAAAGCGAATGGAACAGGCGGCGTTCGAACAGCACACCCTGGGCCAGCCCCGTCTCGAAGGCCGCGTTGACTGCTTCTTTGGCCAGCATGGCGGCAGGTTTGGACTTGGAGGCGATGACCTCTGCTGCCTTCAGGGCTTCCTCCACGGTGTCCCCTGCGGGCACCACCCTGGAGACAAGCCCGGACCGTTCTGCCTCCTCGGCGCCGATGAACCGGCCGGTCAGGATCATGTCCATGGCTTTGGCCTTGCCCACGGCCCGCGTGAGCCGCTGGGAGCCGCCCATGCCGGGCACCACTCCCAGGTTGATCTCAGGCTGCCCGAACTTGGCGTTGTCCCCGGCGATGATGATGTCGCACATCATCGCCAGTTCGCAGCCGCCGCCCAGGGCGAAGCCGGAGACGGCGGCGATCAACGGAATCCGCAGTCTGGTCAGGTCTTCCCAGCCGCGGAACCAGTCGGCGTCGTACATCTCCATGTAGCCCTTTGACGCCATTTCCTTGATATCGGCACCGGCGGCGAAGGCCTTCCCGGACCCGGTGAGGACGACAGCGCCCACGCCGGGGTCCGCGTCCATCTCAGACACCGCGGCTACGAGCTCATCCAGGGTCGCCTTGTTCAGGGCGTTCAGGGCCTCGGGCCGGTTCAGGGTCACAAGTCCCACACGCCCGCGGCGCTCCACCAGAATGTTCCCGTACTCCTGCGTCATGTGTCCCTCTCACGTGGTTTGGTCCTGCTACCAAAGCTAAGACTACTTACCGGATTTGTCCCTGATGTCCGTGATGATGCCGGAGAAATCCCGTCCGGCCCCGCCTTCTGCCGCAAAGGCGTCGTAGATTTCTGAGGCCAGCGGGCCAATGCGGGCCGCGACGCCGGTGCTCTGGATAGCGTTCAGGGCCAGCTTCAGGTCCTTCGCCATCAGGGCCCCGGCAAACCCCGGCTGGTAGTCGCGGTTGGCGGGGCTGGTGGGCACCGGCCCCGGAACCGGGCAGTTCGTGGTCAGGGCCCAGCACTGGCCGGATGCCGCGGAGGCGACGTCGAACAGTGCCTGGTGGGTCAGCCCCAGTTTCTCGCCGAGGACGAAGGCCTCGCTGACGGCGATCATGGACGCCCCCAGGATCAGGTTGTTGCAGACTTTCGCGGCCTGTCCGGCCCCGTGGTCCCCGCAGTGCACGACGCGTTTGCCCATCACGTCCAGAATCGGCCGCACGGTTTCAAAATCCTCCGGCAGCGCGCCCACCATGAACGTCAGCGTGCCTGCCTCGGCCCCTACCACTCCGCCTGAAACCGGCGCGTCCACGGCCCGGTGGCCGGCCTCGCGCGCAAGCTGCGCCGCGTCCCGCGCCTCGTCCACGTTGATCGTGGAGCAGTCCAGGAACATGGTGTCCGGAGCAGCCGCGGCGAGCAGCCCGGGCTGCCCGTCTCTGCCCTGGTAGGCGTCCAGCACGTGACGGCCGCTGGGAAACATGGTGAGGACAACGTCGGCTCCGGCCACGGCGTCGGCCGCGCTGCCGACCGTGGGGACGCCGTGCGCCCGGGCGGCCTCCAGAGCCGCCGGCACCACGTCATATCCCGCCACGGTGTAGCCCGCCTTGGCGAGGTTGACTGCCATCGGCCCGCCCATGTGGCCGAGTCCAAGGAAGGCAATGTGCTCCTTGCGGCCCCCGGCATCGTCCGCTGCTCCGGCAACATCCTGTCCTGCCTGCTCAGGCATGGTCGCTCTCCCTTTCCAACAGAACCAGTTCCCTCTCGCCCAACGGCGCAAAGTACCGCTCGACGTCGTGCGCCTGCACTTCCGACAGGGTCGGCGGCCGCCACTGCGGGTTGCGGTCCTTGTCCACCACCTGCGCGCGGATGCCTTCGCGGAAGTCCGGTCCGGCCAGGCATCGAAGACCAACCCGGTACTCCTCCGTGAGGGCTTCGTCCAGGCTCAGTCCGCGGGCCCTGCGCAGTGCTGCGAGGGTCACTTTCACCGAGGTGGGTGATTTCGATTCGATGGTGTCCGCCGCCTTCGCCGCTTCTCCGCCTGCCGCGCGCAGCCGCCGGAGGATCTCCTCCGCGTCGTCAGTGGCGTAGCAGGTGTCGATCCAGTCCCGCTGCGCCTCCAAACCGGAGGAGGGCGCCTTGTCGGTGAAGCGCCCGACGGCGGCTTCCGGGGTTTCGTTTTCCAGCGCCGCTGCGAGGTCGGGGAGCTTTGCGGACGGAACAAAGTGGTCCGCCAGGCCGAGGAACAGGGCATCGGACGCGTCCAGGTGGGCGCCGGTCAGCGCCGCATGGGTGCCGGCCTCCCCCGGTGCGCGTGCGAGCAGCAGGGTGCCGCCGACGTCGGGGACGAAGCCGATGGTGGTTTCCGGCATGCCGGTCCTGGTCCGCTCGGTGACGATGCGGACGGAACCGTGGGCTGAGATACCAACGCCGCCGCCCAGCACAAGGCCGTCCATCATCGCGACGTAGGGCTTGGGATAGCGGGAGATGAACGAATTCAGCCGGTACTCCGCTTCCCAGAAACGTGCCGTTTCCTCGCCACCGGTGAGGATGTCGCGGTAAATGGCCACGATGTCACCGCCCGCACATAAGCCCCGCTCACCGGCACCCTCCACCAGAACGGAGGCCACACCGTCGTCGTGCTCCCAGGCGGCGAGCTGCTCCGTCATGGCCGCCACCATTCCTGCGTTGAGCGCGTTAACCGCCTTGGGGCGGTTCAGCGTGATGACGCCGAGGCGGCCGCGCCGGACGAATAAAACCTCGTCTGCAGGGCCTTCCGCCCGTTCAGCAGTCATCAGCTTCCTTCCGGCATGGTGAAGCTGGCGCCCTGGCGGATACCGGAGGGCCAGCGGGAGGTCACGGTCTTGGTCTTGGTGTAGAAACGGAAGGCGTCGGGGCCGTGCTGGTTGAGGTCACCAAAGCCCGATGCCTTCCATCCGCCGAACGTGTAGTAGGCAAGAGGCACCGGAATGGGGACGTTGACGCCCACCATGCCCACCTGGACCCGGCTGGCAAAGTCGCGGGCCGCATCCCCGTCGCGCGTGAAGATGGCCACGCCGTTGCCGAACTCGTGCTCGCTGCACAGGCGCAGGGCTTCGTCGTAGTCGGAAGCGCGGAGCACGCTGAGCACCGGCCCGAAAATCTCCTCCTTGTAGATCTTCATGTCCTTGGTGACGTTGTCGAAAAGCGTGGGTCCGATCCAGAATCCGCCCTCGTAGCCGTCCACGGTGAGCCCGCGGCCGTCCGCGACGAGCGTGGCGCCGGCGTCCACGCCGGACTGGATGTAGCCCTCGATCCGTTCCTTGGCCGCTTCCGCCACCACGGGGCCGAAGTCCGAATCCTTGTCGAGGCTGTGGCCAACCTTCAGGTGCTTGACCCGCTCCTCCAGCTTGGAGACCAGCACATCGGCCGTGTCCTTCCCCACGGGAACCGCCACGGAAATGGCCATGCACCGCTCACCGGCGGAGCCGTAGCCCGCGCCGATCAGAGCGTCGGCCGCCATGTCGAGGTCCGCATCCGGCATGATCACCATATGGTTCTTGGCGCCGCCGAAGCACTGCGCGCGCTTGCCGTGGGCGGCGGCCGTCGCGTAGATGTACTGGGCGATGGGCGTGGAACCGACGAAGCCAATGGCCTTGACGCGGTCGTCCTCCAGCAGCGCATCCACCGCTTCCTTGTCCCCGTTGACCACGTTGAACACGCCGTCCGGGATCCCAGCCTCCGTGTACAGCTCTGCCAGACGCAGGGGCACGGACGGATCACGTTCGGACGGCTTGAGGATGAAGGAGTTGCCTGCCGCAAGGGCCGGCCCGGACTTCCACAGCGGAATCATGGCGGGGAAGTTGAACGGGGTGATGCCGGCAACCACGCCCAGGGGCTGGCGCATGGAGTGGATGTCGATGCCGGTGGCAGCGTTGTCGGAGAACTCGCCCTTAAGCAGGTGCGGGGCGGCGGCGGAAAACTCCACCACCTCGATGCCGCGCATAATGTCGCCCTTGGCGTCGGCAATCGTCTTGCCGTGCTCAGAGGAAAGCAGCCTGGCCAGTTCCTCCAGGTTGTCATTCACGAGGTCCACGAACCGGAGCAGGATCCGCGCCCGCCGCTGCGGGTTCATGGCACCCCACTCCTGCTGGGCCTTCTCGGCACTGGCAATGATGGTTCTGACTTCCTCGCGGCTGGCCAGCGGAAGCCTCGCCTGCACCTCGCCGGTGCAGGGATCATAGACGTCGCTGAAGCGGCCAGAAGTGCCTTCTTTCCTGCGGCCGTCAACGTAGTGGGACAGTTCGTGCACCATGATGGAATGCTCCTTTGCATTGTGTGACCCAGGTCATTCTGGTGCTGAATATACTCGGACTTCCTACTAAATTCCAGAGTCGCAAGCCGCGATCAGCAGATCGGCCCGTTCACCCTGGCCCCAAGTTCGGTAAGTTAGGACTGTGAAGATAGCTACCTGGAATGTGAACTCGCTCCGTGCCCGTGCCGACCGTGTGGAGGCCTGGCTGCAGCGTTCTGACTGCGACGTCCTGGCCATCCAGGAGACCAAGTGCAAGGACGACAATTTTCCCTGGGAGCTCTTCGAACGGATGGGCTACGAGGTGGCGCACTTCGGCGTCAACCAGTGGAACGGCGTGGCCATCGCATCCCGTGTGGGGATCGAGGACGTTGAGCGCGGTTTCGTGGACCAGCCCGTGTTCGGCAAGGCCGGCAAGGACCCCGTGCAGGAGGCACGCGCCATGGCAGCGACGTGCGGCGGCGTCCGGGTCTGGAGCCTCTACGTGCCCAACGGCCGGGCGCTGAACGATGAGCACATGCCCTACAAGCTCAAGTGGCTCGACAGCCTCAAGAACCAGGCAGCAGGCTGGATCGCTGACAACCCCGAGGCACAGGTCGCACTGATGGGTGACTGGAACATCGCGCCCACAGACGACGACGTCTGGGACATCGACCTGTTCCTCACCCAGGGCTACACTCACGTCAGCGAACCCGAGCGGGCCGCCTTCCGAGCCTTCGAACAGGTCGGCTTCACCGACGTGGTCCGGCCGCACACCCCCGGCCCGGGCGTCTACACCTACTGGGACTACACCCAGCTGCGCTTCCCGAAGAAGGAGGGCATGCGCATCGACTTCATCCTGGCCTCACCGGCCCTGGCCTCACGGGTGAGCGGCGCAGCGATCGACCGTGAGGAACGCAAAGGCAAGGGCGCCTCCGACCATGCCCCCGTGATTGCGGAGCTGGCCGACTGATGGCGACAGACTCGTGACAGGCAGGCATACATGACCGGAAGCCTTTACCGGGGACAGGCGGGGCTGCCGTTCTCGTCCACGCTGCGCGTTTATGAGCCTCTGGAAGCTTTTCCCGAGGACCAGCGCGCCGCGCTCAAGGCCGCCGGCGACCGGGCCGCGTCACGCGCCGCCGTCGAAAATGCCGAACTGCTGGCCTCCCTCGGCCGCATTACCCGGCCGGGCGGGGATCCGTTCCCTACCGGGCGGACGGACCTGGTCCGCGTTACACGCGCCCCCGGGGTGCCTGTGGAGGACGAGTCCAAGGATGGAGAGGATGCGGCGCTGGCCGACGGTGTCGGCCTCCTCTACTGCCCCAGCCAGCTTGTGCTGCGTGCAGGACTGGCCGCCAACGCGCTGATGGAGGGGATCCACGGGCCGCTGGCTGAGCTTCTCATTCCGGAGGAGCAGCGGGATCGGCACCAGGAGCGGATCGACCTGGTCAGCGCCCGCGAAGGCGCCTCCCGGGTGCACACCCGGGCCTCCACGTGGGGGATCCCCTTCAGCTGGTTCTCCCTGTTCCTTGAGTCAGATCCGCAGGACGTGGTGGAGGCCGGCGGCCGGATCCTCACCGTCCGCGTCTGGGCTCCGATCACAGAGGCACTCGACCGGGTGCGGTACGCAGTGGCGAACCTCGCGCTGGCAGCACCGGACCTCGACATGCTCGATGACCTGACCCAGCTCACCGAGTGGCTGGAGCTCTTCCACGTGGGGTCCATGGTGGAGCTGGACTACGGCGCAGTGGCAGACAAGGTTTACCCGGATGACTCCCCCATGGATGTGCGCCTCGGCATCGAGTGCCTCGCGGAGGGCGACATGACCGGCGCCGCGGCCGCCTACCGGCGGTTGGCGTCGCGCTGGATCCCGATCCGCCAGCTGGCGCGGGCGTCCTGACCCGCTGAGGCCCCGTCAGCGGCCGGCGCCGGGACGCGGTGGCGCCGTCGTCCGCCTGACGATCAGCCGGTGGGGTGCGACGGCGGAGCGCACGGAGTCCGTGATGCCGATCAGTTCGTCAAGGAGCATCTTGGTGCCCAGCTCCGCCTGCTCATCAGGCCGCTGGCCCACCGTGGTGAGGCCCATGGCGTCCGAGAAGTCGTGGTCGTCGATGCCAATGACCGAGAGGTCCTCGGGGACCCGGACGCCCACCCTGTTCGCCTCGAAGATAACGCCCATAGCCATCTCGTCGGAGGCGCAGAAGATGGCGGTTGGTTTCGGCCCTGATTGTCCCCAGAGCCGCCGGAAGGCCTCCTGTCCGCTGCGCACAGTGAAGTCTCCCCATTCGTCCCACTCCGGACGGACCTCCAGCCCTGCCGCCGTCATGACATCCTGGAACGCCAGGATCCGGACGCGCGGGACGTCAAAGTTCAGGTCGGTCTCGTCGTCGCCGTGGAGCAGGGCGATGTCACGGTGGCCCAGGTCGATCAGGTGTTTCACGGCCGTGGACGCAGCGGCATAGTCGTCAATGCCGATGTAGGCACATTCCTCGACGTGGCCGCCCACCACCACCAGGGGAATGTCGATTTTCTGCAGGTGGTCCAGCTCCTCGCGGGACAGCGCCATACACAGCACCAGGAGTGCATCGATCTGCTTGTAGACCATGGTCTTGCTGAACAGCCGCTCGCGGTGGCTGCCGTGGCCCCCGAGGTTGAACAGTGACAGGTTGTACTGCCGGGCGTGAAGTTCACGGTCGGCGCCTTCGATGGCCTTCGAGAAGAACCAGCGGCTGACGAAGGGCGCCAGCACGCCGATGGTCTTGGTACGGCCGGTGGCCAGGCCGGAAGCCGACGACGATGCAACGTAACCCAGGGCACCGGCTACTTCGAGGATCTTTTCCCGGGTGGCAGGCGAAACCCGAGGGAGACCGCGGACGGCACGGGAAACCGTGGCCGTGGATACCCCGGCGGCGGCAGCCACGTCCTCGATGCTTACACCCGAGTGGCCGCCGCGCTGAGCCCGGTCAGTTGTGCGCGCCACGGTTTCCCCTCACAGCCCTGAAGATTCCCGCCATGTCTTTCGCCCGGCGGCAAGAAACCATTTTAGTCTGGCCGGCGATTCAGCGACGCCGGGCGGCGGTGCGTGCGGGAAGGCGCCTGCGGAGCCTGATCATCCCGTACAGCGCCAGCAGGATGGCAAGCAGGCCCAGTGCCCAGCCCAAGGCGGGCTGCGCGGTCAGCTCCATCCAGACCGTAACGACGAGCAGCACCGCAGCCCAGAAGCCCAGGAATCCGATAATGATGTCGAAGTCCTCCCCGGACCGGACGCGCTTGTCGCCGGATCCGGGTACGTTCTCCTTGCGCTGCGGTGCTGCCCCGTGCATCACTTGACTGCACCCGCCGTGAGCCCGGCGACGATCTTGCGCTGGAACACGAGCACCAGGATCACCAGCGGAATGGTGACGATGGTGCCGGCTGCCATGATCGCGGTGTAGGGGATCTGCTGGGGCTGGGCCCCGGCAAAGTTCGCGATGGCCACCGTCACCGGCTGGGTTGCATCGCTGGAAAGCTGGCTGGCGATAAGGAACTCATTCCAGGAGGAGATGAATGCCAGGATGGCCGTGGTGAAGATGGCCGGAGCCGCCAGCGGCATGATGACCTTCCGGAAGGCCTGGCCCTGCGTGCAGCCGTCAACACGTGCCGACTCTTCCAGCTCCCACGGCATTTCGCGGAAGAAGGACGTCATGGTGTAGACGGTCAGCGGCAGCACGAACGAAATGTTCGGAATGATCAGCGCCTGGTAGGTACCCATCCAGCCGATGTTGGTGAACAGCTGGAACAGCGGGGTGATCAGGGCGACGCCCGGGAACATGGAGGCGCCGAGGATGAAGCCCAGAACCAGGAACTTGCCCCGGAAGTTCAGCCGCGCCAGGGCGTAGGCCGCGAACACACCGATCAGCAGTGAGATGGCGGTAACCACGACGCCGATGAAGATGCTGTTCAGCAGCGCCTGGCCGAACCTGTTGCCGAAGGACGTGTCGAACGCGGTAACGAAGTTGTCCAGCGTGACATGCGTGGGGAAGAAGGATGTGTCATACGTGAAGCCGACCTCGCGGAACGCCACGACGACCATCCAGTAGGCGGGCGCCAGGCACCAGATCAGGATCACGGCTGCACTGATGTACGTGCGGCCCTGCGCCCATTTCTCCTTGTTCTGGGCCACGCGGCGGCCTTTGTCCTGTTCTGCCCGGAGGGCTGTTCCGGTGCTCATTTCTTCCCCTTACCGGTGGCGCCGCTCTGTTCCACCACGTTCGCCCCAAGGAAGCGGACAAAGATGAAAGCGACCAAAAAGATGATGATGAAGGTGATGGTGGACAACGCCGCGGCCGAGTTAAACCCTTGCCGGATCTGGTTGATGACAAGGATGGACAGGGTGGTGGTGTTGTTCGCACCGCCCGTGAGGATGTACGGCAGGTCGAACATGCGCAGTGCATCGAGCGTGCGGAAGAGGATGGCCACCATCAGCGCCGGCTTTACCAGCGGCAGGGTAATCATGCGGAACCGCTGCCAGGCGGTGGCTCCGTCGACTTTCGCTGCCTCATAGACTTCGGCCGGGATCATCTGCAGGCCTGCAAGGATCAGCAGCGCCATGAACGGAGTGGTCTTCCAGGTGTCCGCGATGATGACGGCCCATTTGGCAGGCCACTCGCTTCCGGTCCAGAGGATGGAGGCGTTGAACAGCTTGTTGGCGATGCCCTGGAAATCGAAGATGAACAGCCACAGCTGCGCGGTCACGGCGGTGGGGATGGCCCACGGCACGAGCACGGCGGCGCGGACGAGGCTGCGGCCCTTGAAGGAGCGGGCCATGATCATGGCCATCCAGAAGCCAAGGATCGTCTCCAGGGTCACCGTGATGATGGTGAAGATGAAGGTGGTGCCGGTAGCGGTCCAGAACTGGGCTCCCAGTGTTCCCGGAGGGCAGGCGACGGTTCCGCCGGCAGGGGCGGCACATTGCTGGCCGATCCAGTTGACATAGTTCTGGATGCCGGCCGGGCCGCCGGCCGTGAAAAGGCCGGTGGCGGGGTCGAGCCCGGCGTCCTTCTGGAAGGACATCACGATGGCGCTGATGATCGGGTAAACGATCACCACGGCCAGCGCGATGATGGTGGGGGCAAGGAGCCAGGTGGCCCATTTGCCCTGGCTGAGGATCTTGTTGTCCTCACCCACGCCCTTGGGCCCGTGGTGGATCGGGGTACCGCCCGACGCCGGTGACTTGACCGGCGTCGGGCCTAATTCGGTTGCCATGGCTGGACTACGATCCTGCACCGGCGGCTTCGATGGACGCCTGCATGTCAGACAGAGCCTGATCCACCGGCTTGTCGCCCTTCAGCGCTGCGTAGGAGTTCTCCTGGATGGCCTGCGTCACGGCCGGGTAGAACGGAGAAACCGGACGCGGGACGGCGTTCTCGATGGAGGTCTTCAGGACCGGCAGGTACGGAAGCTTCTTCACGAGGGCAGCATCGTCATACAGGCTGCTCAGCACCGGTGCGAGGGAGCCTTGGGTGGCGTAGAACCGCTGGGTCTCTTCGGAGGTGATGAACTTCAGGAAGTCCAGCGCGGTGGCCTTGTTCTCCGAGTAGACGCTGACGCCGACGTTGTGGCCGCCGAGGGAGGATGCACCCGGGCCGTCCTTGCCGGGCAGTGCTGCCATGCCGAGCTTGTCCTTCACCTTGGATGAACCTTCAGTGGTGGCCAGGTTGTAGACGTACGGCCAGTTGCGGTGGAACAGGAGGTTGCCTGACTGGAAGGCCCGGCGGCTTTCCTCTTCCTGGTAGGTGATGGCTTCCTTCGGGATGTTGCCGTTTTGGAAGGCCTCCACGAGGTTTCCAAGGCCTTCCTTGGCCTCGGGGGTGTTCAGGCTCGGCTTGCCGTCCTTGTCCAGCACGGAGCCGCCAGCCGAGTTGATGGCCTCGGAGGCGTTAACCGTCAGGCCTTCGTACTGCTTGAACTGGCCCGAGTAGCAGCCGATTTTGTTTTCCTTGGCGATGGAGCACATCTCCATCATCTCGTCCCAGGTCTTGGGCGCGGTGGGAACCAGGTCCTTGCGGTAGTACAGGATGCCGCCGTCGGAGTTCTGGGGCGCAGCGTACAGCGTGTCCTTGTAGGAAGCACCGGCAACCGTGGACGGCAGCATGGCCGAGGTGTCGATCGCCATCTTGTCCTTGAGCGGCTGGAGCCAGCCCTTTGCCGCAAATTCCGCGGTCCAGACGAGGTCAACGGACATGACGTCGTAGCCGGCATCCTTGGCCTGGAAGTGCTGCACCAGGTCATCGTGCTGCTGGTCGGCCTGGTCGGTCTGCTCCTTGAAGGTGACCTTCTCATCGGGGTGTGCGGCGTTCCACTTTTCGATCAGCGGACGGACCACGTTGCTGTTGTCCTTGCCCTGCACGTAGGTGATGGGACCGCGGCCGTCAAGACCGTTGGCTGCGTCACCGCCACCGGCGGTGGTGCCACCGCCGCCGCCACCGCCGCCACAGGCGGAGAGCGTCAGGGCGAGAACGCCGGCAGTGGCTACCGGCAGTAAGAACTTGGGGGTTTTCATTGGCAGAGGACTCCTCGCTGAGTGACAAGAAAAAGTTGTAGGTGCGGTTGTTGTGGTGACAGTCACACTAGTAACGTTGCCGAAAGAAATGCAAGCGTTTACACCTAATTGTTACCGGAGAGGCAACTATGACCCACACTCCCATTTCCACGCCTGGTTCCCAGATAGGAACGTGGTGGTCCGGCGCCGTCGTCTACCAGATCTATCCCCGTTCCTTCGCCGATGCGAACGGTGATGGCATGGGCGACCTGCGAGGTGTTACCGCCCGGTTGCCCTACCTGAAGGAACTCGGCGTCGATGCCCTCTGGCTCTCCCCGTTCTACAAGTCGCCGCAGGCGGACGCGGGATACGACGTGGCTGACTACCGGCAGGTGGACCCGATGTTCGGCACACTGTCCGACTTCGATGAGATGCTGCAGAAGGCTCACGGGCTTGGGATGAAAGTCATCGTGGATCTCGTCCCGAACCACACCTCGGACGAGCACGAGTGGTTCCAGGAGGCCCTGGCCGCGGAACCGGGTTCGGCAGCCAGGGAACGTTACATTTTCAGGCCCGGGAAGGACGCAGTGCTCGGCTCCGGAGACGGGAACAACGCCCCGAACAACTGGAATTCCATTTTTGGCGGTCCGGCCTGGACGCGCACCACCAATGCGGACGGCACCCCTGGCGAGTGGTACCTGCACCTCTTTGACACCAAGCAGCCGGACCTCAACTGGGAGAACCCCGAGGTGTGGGAGGAAATGCGCTCCGTCCTCCGCTTCTGGCTGGACCGCGGAGTGGATGGCTTCCGGGTGGACGTGGCGCACGGCATGGTCAAAGAGGCCGGGCTGCCGGACTGGGACGGCGCAGCCGCCATGGTCGAGGGCACTGCAGAGGCGCGCCACCTTCCGGACGCCCCCGGGGCACATCCCGAATCAGTGGAGCCGCACACAGCACACCGTGCCAGCATCGCAGCCGGCAGCGCAGGGGCGGACGACGCTGCCGGCGCTATAGCTGTTGCGGAGCAGGACTCCGGCCACGAGCCGGTGTCGCCGCTGTATCCGCCGTCGCCATTCTTTGACCAGGACGGCGTCCACGAGATCTACCGGGACTGGAACCGGGTGCTCGCCGAGTACGACGGTGACCGCATGCTCGTGGCGGAAGCCTGGGTGGAACCGGCGGAACGGCTGGCCCGGTACATCCGCAGTGATGAGATGCAGCAGGCTTTCAACTTCGATTTCCTGCTCGCCGGTTGGGATGCAGGACGGATGGCAGTGGCCATTGAGGAGTCGCTTGAGGCATCGGCCTCGGTGGGGGCTCCCACCACCTGGGTGCTGAGCAACCATGACACGGTGCGCCACCCCACCCGCTTCGGACTGTCCGATCCCACGACCTTCCCGAAGGGCATAGCCGCGGAAGACGAGCAGCCGGACGCGGCACTGGGCCTGGCCCGCGCCCGGGCGGCCACGCTGGTGTCCCTCGCCCTGCCCGGCTCCGCCTACCTGTACCAGGGCGAGGAACTGGGCCTGCCCGAACACACCACTGTGCCTGGAGAGGCGCGCCAGGACCCCACCTTCTTCCGCACGAACGGCGTTGAGCGCGGGCGGGACGGCTGCCGCGTCCCACTGCCGTGGGTGTCAGGCGAGCCGGGATACGGTTTCGCTGAGGCATACACAACGTCCGACGGCGGTGCTGGCCGCCGCCAGCCGGCCGATCCTTGGCTGCCCCAGCCGGCATCGTTCGGGGAACTCGCCGCGGACCGGCAGGACGGGGTCCAGGGTTCCACGCTCGAGCTGTATCGCTCGGCGCTGTTCCTGCGCAAGAGCCACGGCCTTGGCTCCGGAACATTCTGCTGGGCGGATGCGCATGATCCTGAACTGGGTGTCCTGGCCTTCCAGAACCGGGACGTCCTCGTGATGGCCAATACGGGGTCCGAGCCGGCGCCTGTGCCGGACGGCTACCGTGTGATTCTTTCCAGTGACGGGGCGCCGTCAGATGACGGGGCGCTCTCCGGCGCCGCTCTGACGGGATCCGACGACGGCGGGACCGCCGGTACACGTACGGCCGTCATCGCCCCGAACAGCGCGGCCTACCTGGTGGCCGGCTAAGCCGCAGGCTGTTTACGAAGAGCGCTGCGTTCCGCGGGAACGCAGCGCTCTTCCATGCGGTTTTCATGCCAGCTTTTCATGTCCGGCCCGGCAGGCGCAGGCAGCCTGCCTGGCGTCAGGCCTGAGTCAGCGGACGCGCTCCGCACGGCTGAAGCGCGTGCGGGCCCCGGCAGCGATGTGCACCAGCACCGATGTTTCGCGGCCCACGACACTGTCCAAAGCCGAAACCAGCGAAGCAGCGTCCTCTGCGAGGAGGTGAGGGGCCACTCCGGGCCGCGGATGAAGCCGGATCCTGAGGGCCGGCTCGCCGCGGACGTCGTAGGTAGCGACCGACGTGCCGGCGAGGTCAGCGCGTTCGGCGAAGGCCTCCTTCAGGGACTGTTCAGCCACTCCGCTGCCGATCCGCACATCGCCGGGCACTCCCCCGGGATCCTCGGCGGCCAGCAAAAGGTCCGAGCGCCCCTTACCCTGCTGGGCAATCCAGGCCACCATGAGCCCGGTCAGCAGGATGAGAGCAAGGGCCAGGACAATCCAAAGCCAGCTTTCCTGGCGGCCCGGGAATCTCGCAGTGCCGAGCATTTGGCTGGCGCCGGCCCAGACGCCGCCTGACCATGCCTGCCACCAGGCTCCGACAGCAGGTACCGCGGCCAGCAGCATGAGGAGGATGCCAGCGGACAGGAGGGCGAGGCCGAGGATTCCGATGAGGATCCTGTTCAGCAGCCGGGGTGTGCTGTTCATGCCCCGATCACCCCTGTCTCAGCAAGGTTGACGCGGACCGCGGGCACCGGGACCGGGGCCATGGAGCGGAGTTCGTCTTCCACGGCTTCACGGACTGCGTTCTCGCTCACCGGGACGCCGGACGTGGGGCGGACGTTGACTATCGCCTGCCGCTGGGAAACCACCACCATCACCTGCTCGGGTGTGACGTTGGCTGCCAGACGTGCCCGGCGGGCGAGGGAGGACGCTATGACTTCGTCGTCCACCACCACAGCTACCCGGGGCATGTCGAGCAGATGCTTTGCCCTGCGGCCGGGAAGTATGGCGCTCAGGAAAAAGAACAGGCCGGCCGCCGCGACCACTGCCCCTATGACACCGAGCAGCAGGGGCGGCATGCCGTTTGGCAGCGCGATGATCCGCTCGGCTGCCGTCTGGGGCTCAATGAGCCAAGGCGGCTGGCCAATGGCCCGGACTGCCGCTTCCAGGAGGGCGTAGAGGGACAGGAGAATGACGAGGACGGCCGCAATGCAGGCTGCGGTTGCCCGCGAGGAGTGGGTTTCCCGGTGCAGAATCCGGTCCATATCAACGGACCCGTCGCGGCCGAGGGCGCCCGCGTTCCTGTGGTGGCCGTCCGCCGGGTTCTGGCGTTCGATGACTGAGCTCACCGGACACGCCTCCTTTCCGTGACATGGGCACCGCTGACCCGGATGTCCACCCTGCTCAGGCGGGCGCCGCTAAGCTCGGTGACCTTCGTGAGGATCTCCTCTTTGGCCGCAATCGCACGCTCCCAGATGGAGCCGCCAAAGGCAGCGATCCGGCTGGGGTCGCGCGCCACGCCCATCAGCGCCGGGATCTTGATTGGTGTGACGAGGGACAAAGCCAGCAGGCCGTCGTCGTCCGACCAGTCTGCGCGGACATCGTGCGGAGGGATGCCCAGCGCATCACCCGCTGCGGCTTTCGCGAGGCTCGTCAACGCTTGGGTGCTGATCCGGTTGTGCCCGCTGTACAGCCGGACGGGGGTGGTTTCGGCGTCCAGGCTCATGACGACGAGCGCCGGCCGCTCAGTGCATCCATGACGCTGCGCAGGTCCAGTTTCCCTTCTGCCGCGCGGCCCAGCAGGGCACCAATCGCCATGAAAAGGAGGGAAATCAGGAAGCCCCACAAGCCGAACTGCAGCGACATAAACGCCACAAAGGCCCCCATTGCCGTTCCCACTACCGTCAGGCTCACAGGACCGCCTCCCTCTCAGCTGCTGCCGCCGGCCCCGCCGGCTTCACCGGCGGTGCTATATATACGTCGGTGATTTCGACGTTGACCTCGATGACCTGAAGGCCCACAAGCTTTTCAACTGCCGAGTAGACCGCAGCGCGCACCTGGTTGGCCAGTGAGTGAAGCGGAGTGCCGTACGTTGCAACGAGGGTGATATCAACGGCAACCTGGGTCTCGCCTACCTCCGCATGGACCCCCGCCGCGTGGTCCGAACTTCCGACGGCGTCACGGATGGCCCCCAGCGCCCTGGATGAGCCGGTGCCCAGGGAGTAGACGCCCGGGACGGCACGCGCTGCTATGCCGGCCACCTTGGCGACCGCTGTTTCTGAAATGACTGTGCGTCCGCCACCGGTCCCGCTCAGTGCCGGTTGCGTGCCGATGACGGCAGGGTCCGGGTTCTGGTATTCCATCAGGCGCTCCCCTTCTGTTGATCACAACCCTATCCCCTAGCTCCGACAACGTCAGGAGTGGAGCGCCCGATTCGCCCGGGGTACGCCGGGGGCAGCGGCCTTGACTTGGCCGGCGCCTGCCGTATCACCCGGCGTGCGAGTCTAGCCATGGCCGCTGCCTGCTTTCCAAATTGACAGCAACACGTGGAAGGAAGCAGAGGCTTTAAGGGCAAGAGGCGCCCGGACCAGGTCCGCGCGCCTCCGCCAGAAAGCATTTACTGCATCCTGGAGTGAAACTGCCCGTTACTTCTTGTAGTGGCCTTGGCCGCCAACCTGAACGTTGGTGGGCAGGTAACCGAACGGGCCAAGGCCGTTCTTGCCGAAGCTGCGGTCAACCTGGGATACGCCGTCGCGGAAGTTCATCTTCACGGTCGGGGACAGGGAGCCGCCGCGTACGCCGTTGACGTTGTCGATGAAGGACTGGACCAGGCCGCCGGGCTGCACGTAGTGCGAGTAGGCCTGGAACTGGCGCCCGTTCTGCTGCGGGGTCGGCGCTTCCGGGGACTCGGACGGCAGGTTCAGGTCCGTCGGGGAACCGAGGGCGAGGCCACTGTTGTTCATCGGCTGGTAGTCCGAACGGATGCCGTCGCCCACGAAGCCATAGACGCCGTCGGGACCGCGCATGCCTGCAGCGTAAGTGAACTGGTGGCTGATGGTGAACAGGTAGTACTTGTTCTTGCCGCCTTCATTCTGGATGAAGATCTGGGGACGTTCGGTCTGGTCGTTGACGCAGTTGCCGGAGAGGATCGGCGGCAGGAACTTCCACTTGGTCAGGTCCTTGTTTTCCGCCACTGCCAGGCCAACGTTAGCGGTCTGGTAGTAGGCGCCGCTGTTGTTGACCTCGTCAAGGGTCTCCGCGTTCGGGTCACCCTTGCGGTAGCCCAGGTCCTCGTTCTTGCAGCGGTAGTCGCCGCGCTTTGCACCCGTGTTGCCCTCGAACACCATGAAGGTCTTTCCCGGGTGCGCCGGGTCGGCGAAGGTGTACGGGTCACGGAACGCGAAGCCCGGGTTCTGTTCCTTGGTCTGGTACATCTTGCCGTCCGGCTCCAGCAGCTTGTGGTGCTTGAAGCCGTCGAACGTGACGCCGTTCTCGTCCGCGTGGATCTTGCCCAGCGCCTTGGCGATGGCCGCGTCAGGGGCGATGCCGCCGCGGCCGGCGTTGCGCTCCTTGACGTCGTAGAAGGTGGTGGCCGTGTAGAACACGTTCACCTGGTTGCCCTTCATGAGCCGGGTGGAACCGGACCATTCGGTGTTGCCGATGGACGAGCCGTCCACGAAGAGGTGGCCGCCGTAGTTCCACTTGTCCTTGGCGGGATCAGCGTTGGTCTTGCGGAAGAAGTAGCCAATGCGGGCGTTCCAGTGACGCTGGTCAAAGCCGTAGCCCGCGTGGCGGTCGGCGACGAGCGAGAAGATCACGTCATAGCCCTTGTAGCTGATCTGGTTCGCGTGCTCGTCCGTCAGCGACCAGGTGTCCCAGACCCACACATCGTCGTTCATGGTGGGGAAATCCTCGGGGATCTCCGGCATGGTGACGTCCGGGCTCATGGAGTTCTCGCCCGGCTTCACCGTTGAGTCGCTCTGCGCCATGATCTGCTTGGCATCGGCGCGGGTCCACTTGGCGGTGAAGTCCGACGCCGGGTCATGGGCCTTCTGTGTGTGCTTGGTGGGCAGGGGGAAGCCCGGGGTGGGGGCCGGCATCTGCTGGTTGGCTGGCGGATCCGACGGTTCGTTGGCCTGCGCCGAAGGCGTGGCAAGGAACGTCGAGGCTGCGACAGCGGCCGCCAGAGCTGCGGCGGCAGGGCGCCACCGCAGCATCCGGCGGGTATTGGGGTGCTTGTGCATTTTCTGCTCTTCTCGCGGAGTTTCGTTCGTGGAAGACGGGCTGATGCCCTGTCCCCCGCACTCCGGAGGCCCCGCTGACACGACATGCGTCATCGAGGACGCCGTTGTGTCGAGGGAGGACGGGGTTTGGGTAGGACCCCCGTGTAGAAGGCCGGAGATGTACGACATTTCCGGGCTCACACTCCACGCTAGACAACGATGTCAGTTGACTTCAACCCGGTTTTTCAGCAACGGCCAGCCTGCCGCTGCAGCGTATGCAAGCGCTTACATCTGGTCTGCGCGCGCGTGGCATGGCCAGGAAAATTGATCAACCACGGCGTAACAATGACGTCACCAGCCCTTTCGCCTCCGGTTCTAAACACAAAGAGTGATATCTGCCACGGATGCTCTTGAAGGAACCTGCGGTGGCAGTGAGACCAACGGCACAAAGCCTGCAGAGCGTCGCAGGAGCTCTTTTGCTGCGCCTTGGTCTCGACAAGCTCGACCAGCGGATCCAGCTCGACCAGCGGACTCAACCGAAGCATGCCCTGACAGCGGCGGACTCCTACCCGGTGAGTGAGCCTGTCGAAACCCTGGCGCCGCGGTCTCGACAAGCTCCACCAGTGGGTACGCCGGTTAACCGGGTGCCGGGTTAAAAGAAGAAAAGCACCAGTTCCGAAGAACTGATGCTTCCCAGTGGTGGCTCCGACCGGCGTCGATCCGGTGACCTTTCGATTTTCAGTCGAACGCTCTACCAACTGAGCTACAGAGCCTAGGTGACGTGTCACCATGACAGCCGGAACTTCTTCCGGCAATCAGAGCGACCCTGACGGGACTTGAACCCGCGACCTCCGCCGTGACAGGGCGGCGCGCTAACCAACTGCGCTACAGGGCCTTGCTTTTTCTTGCTGATCGCAGTATCTCTACTGCAATTTTTCAAGGACTCCAGCCTACCAGACTTTTTGATCCGGCTTGACCACTTCCTTGCGTACCCCCAACGGGATTCGAACCCGTGCCGCCGCCGTGAAAGGGCGGTGTCCTAGGCCGCTAGACGATGGGGGCCTGAACTCAATCCGGCTGACTCAGGGCAAAAATAAAGGGCCGAAGCCTTTCGTTCTTGTCCTTCGCAGTTGCTCCGAACTGGACCTCTAAAACTATAGGGCCTCTCCCGTGAATTTCCAAAATCGGCACGAACGCCGGCCCGACCGCCACAGCGGGGTGCCAAAAATTGGCAGCTTCTCACCCAGCCTTGACCGATTTCCGCCAGCACAGCAACGGGGCGCAGGACTAGATTGGCACCATGGCAACCAACGCCGGCACCAGCCCTCCCCCACCTGCCGTTCCCTCCGGGCGGCCGGGTGCCCCACAGACGGGCAAGCCGCATACGAGCAAAACGCAACCGAGCGGGAGGCCGCCCGGCGCGCCGCGCATCAGCAAACTGGGTGTCGCTGCCGTCATCATCACGGTGGTGCTGTGGGCCTCTGCTTTCGTCGGCATCCGTGCCGTGGGTCCCAGTTTCTCGCCCGGCTCCCTGACGCTGGGGCGGTTGGCGATTGCCGCCGTCGTGCTTGGCGTTGTGGTCCTGCCCAAAATGCAGAGGCTGCCGCAGGGACGCGAATGGTGGCCCATCGCCGCCTACGGGGTCATGTGGTTCGGCGGCTACAACATTGCCCTCAATGCCGCTGAACACCTGCTCGACGCCGGAACGGCCGCTCTGCTGATCAACGTCAACCCGATTCTGATCGCGGTCCTGGCAGGCGTGATCCTCAAGGAGGGATTCCCGCGCTGGCTGATCATCGGAAGCCTGGTTGCGTTCAGCGGCGTCGCCGTGATCGCGCTGGGTTCCGGCCAGCGGTCGACGGCGGATGTGGCCGGCGTGCTGCTCTGCCTCCTGGCGGCGGCGCTTGCCGCCGTCAGCGTGATCATCCAGAAGCCGGTGCTGCGGAAGTTCCCGGCAGGGCAGGCAACCTGGTTCGGCATCATGGTGGGACTCCTGTGCTGCCTGCCGTTCAGCGGACAAGTGGTGGGGGAACTGCAGGCGGCTCCGCTGCCGGCCACGGCCGGCCTGATCTACCTCGGCGTCTTTCCCACCGCGATAGCGTTCACCACCTGGGCGTACGCCCTCTCCCTGATCGACGCCGGCAAGCTCGCCGCCACCACCTACCTGGTGCCCGCCACCACGGTGCTGATCTCCTGGCTCGTGCTCGGTGAAATCCCCACGGTCTGGGGACTCGTGGGCGGCGCGGTCTGCCTTGTGGGCGTGGGGCTCACCAGGCGCCGGTCCCGCTAAAGTTTTGGTTATGCCCGCTAACCTGCCGCCTGGACTTCCCATCGTTCCTGACGGGTCCGGTGACTCCCCCGGTTTTGCGATGTCCGAGAACGATTTTGAGGCAGCCGTCAGTGACGCCCTGGACCTGATCCCTCCTGACATCGCACGGACCATGGACAATGTCGCGGTCTTCATCGAGGACGACTACACGCCCCGGCCCGGCGAAGACTCCGACACGGTCCTCCTGGGGCTTTATGAGGGCGTGCCGCTGACGGAGCGGGACTCCTGGTGGGATGCAGGTTCGCTGCCGGACCGCATCACCATCTACCGCCAGCCCATCCTGGACATCTGTTCCTCCCGCGAGGAGGTGGTGGAGGAAGTGGCCGTCACGGTGGTCCACGAGATTGCCCACCATTTCGGTATCGACGACGACAGGCTCCACGAACTCGGTTGGGATTAGCCTTGTAGGCATGGGACATGACCACAGCCCTGCCAAGGCCCTGACGGCTACCGGCAAGCACCGCCGCCGGCTGATCGCCGTGCTGGCGATCACGGTGGGTGTGGTCCTGGTCCAGGTGGCAGGCGCAGCCCTGTCCGGCTCGCTGGCACTGCTGGCCGACGCCGGGCACATGCTTTCGGACGCGGCGGGGGTCTTCATCGCCTTGCTGGCGGCATGGATCGCGTCCCGGCCGGCGAGCGATGCGCGAACGTACGGCTACCAGCGTGCCGAAGTCCTGGCGGCGCTCGCCAACGCCCTGATCCTCGTGGTGATTGCCGTGGTGGTTTTCATCGAGGCCATCCGCCGGCTCGGGACCGCCCCCGAGATCCATACCGGCATCATGCTGTACGCCGCCCTCGCCGGCGCCGCCGCCAACCTGGTCTCCCTCCTGATCCTGCGCGGCGCCCAGAAGGAAAGCCTCAACATCCGCGGGGCCTATCTCGAAGTGCTGGGCGACCTTGTGGGATCGGTCGCGGTCATTGCTGCGGCCGTGGTGATTCTGTTCACCGGGTTCCAGACCGCAGACGCCATCGCCTCCGTGCTCATTGCCGTGATGATCCTGCCGCGGGCCTGGCACCTGCTGCGGGACGTGGTGGATGTCCTGCTGGAGGCGACGCCTAAGGGCGTGGAGGTGCGCATGATCCGGGAACATATCCAGTCCGTCGCAGGGGTGGTGGCTGTCCATGACATCCACATCTGGACCATCACCTCAGGCGTTCCCGTCTTCTCGGCACATGTGGTGGTGGAGGACGATGTCCTCAGCGCCCGGGGAGCAGACCAGGTCCTGGACAGGCTCGCCAGCTGCCTCGGCTCCCACTTCGACACGGCGCACTGCACCTTCCAGCTGGAACCGGCCAGCCACGCCGAGCACGAATCGCACCAGCACGCCTGAGAGCCCTGCGGGAGCACGGATGTGTCAGGACAGCACGTCCTTGCTGACGAATTTGCCGTAGGCCAGCGCGCCAAACACAGCGATGTATCCTGCCTGCAGCATGGCGTTGCTGGTGAAGGATTCCCAGCCGATGGGCTGGCGCAGCAGGTCCGCGAAACCGAACCAGTAATGGCTGAACAGCCAGGGATGCAGCCATTCCAGCTGCGGCAGCTGGTCCAGCACCTGTGAGGCGACGGACAGGACAATCGTGGCGGCCATGGCCCCTACCGGGACGTCCGTCAGCGTGGACAGGAAGAGCCCGATCGCCGCCAGTCCCAGCAGCGAAACCGTCTGGTAGGCGGCGATCAGCAGCATCCGGCCCAGCGCTTCACCCGGCTCAACGACGTCGCCGGACAGCAGCGGGACCGGGCCCACGGGAAACAGCGCGGCTCCGATGCCGGCTCCTGCGAGCGCCACCGACAGCGGCGCCGCAACGCAGAAGGCCGCCGCTCCGACATACTTCACCACGAGCAGCCGCACCCGACCTGCAGGCGCAACGAGCAGGTACCGGAGCGTGCCGTGCCCGGCTTCCCCGGCGATGGTGTCCCCAGCCACGACGCCGATGGTCAGCGGCAGGAACAGCGGCACGGCGACGATCAGGGCCGTGACCCCCACGAACAGGCCGTTTTGGGTGATCCGGTCCAGGAAGGCGGGCCCCCGGCCCGGCGGCACTGCAGAGGAGATGCGGACGACGACGGCGATCAGCACCGGGATAGCCGCCAGCGCCAGCAGCAGGGCCTGCGTCCTGCGCCGCCGGAACAGCAGCTTCAGTTCCGAGGCAAAAAGGGCCGCACTCGACGGACGGCGCGCCGCGGCGCCCGCTGCGGGTGGCGCTGTCGCGCTACGTGACGCATCTCCGTGCGAATCTCGGCCTGGCTCACTGTGCGACACCGCAGTGCGCGCCAGCGGACTGCGGTTCATCGGACTGCGCGATTCCTCGTTCTGGGATTTACTGTGCGACATCGAAGCCCTCCCCCGTCAGTGCCACGAAGCGGTCTTCCAGGCTGCCCCTCTCCACCGTGAAGCCGCGGACCCGCACCCCGCCGGCCACCAGGGCGGCAACGATCGCCTCCGGAGCGGCTGGCTCCGCCCCTGCCCGGTCCGCCGGAGTTGGATCCGCTGTCGGCCCCGGCCCGGTCGGCCATGCAGTTTCTGGCAGCACCGCCGCGTCGGGCAGCACTGCCGTGATGACGGCGCCCTGGCCGTCAGGATGACCGAGGACCGGAGTCATGCCCAGCCGGGCCAGCACCTCCGAAGCCGGACCGGCGTCGGGCGTCAGCAGCCGCAACTGTGCGGTACCGGCCTGGCGGAGCTCGGACAACGTGCCTTGGGCTACGAGGCGGCCAACGCTCATGACCGCCGCGTGCGTGCAGATCTGTTCAACTTCGGCGAGCAGGTGGCTGGACACAAAGACGGTAGCCCCGTCCGCCGCCAGCGACCGGACCAGGCTGCGCACCTCCCGGGTGCCCTGCGGATCCAGCCCGTTGGTGGGTTCGTCCAGCACCAGCAGTTCCCGGTCGGAGAGCAGGGCATTCGCGATGCCCAGCCGCTGCTTCATTCCCAGTGAGTAGGCGCGGACCTTCTTCTTCGCAGCGTGCGAGAGCCCCACCCGCTCAAGGGCTTCCGCGACGCGCGCACGCCGCGTGCCGGGAACGGCGTGACGGTCCGCGGCGTCGAAGCGGCTCAGGTTGGCCGCTCCTGAAAGGAACGGATAGAAGGCCGGCCCCTCGACCAGGGCGCCGACCCGTGGCAGCACATCATCGAACCGCCGCGGCATCTCCAGTCCGAGCACGCTGACCGTACCTGCTGATGCAGAGGCCAGGCCCAGCATCATCCGGATGGTTGTTGTTTTCCCTGAGCCGTTGGGGCCCAGGAATCCGAAGACAGATCCCCGGGGCACGGCCAAGTCGATGCTGTTGACGGCCAGCTGGTGGCCGAAGCGCTTAGTCAGCCCCCGGGTCTCGATGGCGAGCCCGGAAGCTCCGGACCCGGAAGCCCCGGAAGCCCCGACCCCGGAACCCCTTTCAGCGGGCGTCACCTCCGGGCAGCGGCTGCCTGAAGCCGCTCAAGGGGTACCGACCCGGCGAAGACCCGGCCGTCGTCGGTGAACAAGACATTGAGCAGGGACGTCGATATCGCCCGGCCCTCAGGAACGGTGACGGTTGCCTGCCGCAGCAGCGGATCCGTCAACAGAGCGTCGATGGAAGGAATGCCGGCACCAGGGGCAGCTGCGTCAGGTGAAGTGCCCTGTGCCGGGAATTCCACGATGGAGTCCCAGCCCGAGCCTGTCACCCACCGCGACTTCTTCGCGGCGGCCGCTGCCTTGCCATCCCCGGCATGATGCCTGCCCGGGATTCCGGCCCCAGGCCTTGCGTCGTGGTGGTGCGGGGGAAGCACGTGCTCCTTGATGGTGGCACCTGGCGGCGGTGTGAAGTTGAAGAGTCCGGCGTCCGGTGTTTCCAAGGTCAGGCTGGAGAAGGCGGTCCGGAAGGCGGGTTCAGCCTGTCCGCGGGCCCGGACCTCGACACTGAGGGGAAGGCCTTTCTCACCGTCCACGGCAATGGCCACTGACTCCACCAGCGTTCCCTGGGACCTGGGTGCAATTCTCAGGTTGTACGCAGCCCGGCCGGCGACCTCCAGATCGTCACCCACCGTCACTTCGGTGGAGGCATCAATCTTCGCGAGCACCCGTGCTGCCAGTTCCTCCGGCGTGGCCACGGATCCCGGCATCCGGGTGGCAGGCGGCGTGCTGCCGGCATCCTTCTTCTTGAGGGCGTCCGGAAGCGTGACATGCGTGGCCGTGTTGTCCCTGGAGTTGTACAGCCAGACTTCGTTGCCGTTGCGCACCGCATCACGTTCGGCGAGCCGGTCCATCACTTGGATCCGAACCTTGGCGGGCCCATCAACGAAGACCCGGGCGGTGTGCGGCCCCGTCAGCAGTTCAACGGCCGAGCCTGCTCCCGCGCCGGAGGTCGGGCCGATCTGCGGAACGTCGGGCAGGCCCAGGTCCGAGGTCTGTTCCAGCGTTCCGGACAGTGACTTTGTGGAGTGCTGGGCGATCATGGCGAGTACCTGCGCGGGCGTCCTGTCCGGCAGAGGGTCCCGGGCGCTGGCCGGAACGGATCCCGCCAAGACCCCGGCAGCGATCACAGCAGGCACTGCCGCGGCGGGCATCCACCGCAGCCACTTGGAGGTCATCTCGGGTCTCCTCCGACGCAAGCGGGTTATATCCTCAGGGTACGCCTCGCCCCTCCTCCTGACAGCCCCCAATATGCTCCGCCCAGGACCCTCCCCGGCTTTCCTAAGTGCACTCACTAGGCAAGACTGGACGGAACGCGTTGATCCAGTTTCAGGAGCCCGAGCACATGTCTACTCTTACGGCAGCCTCCAGTCCTGCGGATGAGATGACCGGAATCGTCGGCTTTGCAGCGCGGTCCATCGAGGCGCTGGGCGAATGGGGAGTCGGGTTGTTCACCCTGGCTGAGACAGTGTTCCCGCCGATCCCCAGCGAGGTCATTCTGCCCCTCGCCGGTTTCCTGACCCGGCAGGGAACCATGAACCTTGGCCTGGTCTTTGTCACGAGCACCCTCGGAGCGTATCTGGGAGCCCTGGCCCTGTACTTCCTAGGAGCGAAGGTGGGACTCGAGCGCTCCATCCGCCTGCTGTCCAAACTGCCCCTTGTGGACCGCAGCGACTTCGAAACCGCGAACGACTGGTTCCGGCGCCACGGGAAGTCCGCAATCTTCTTTGGCCGGCTGCTTCCGGGCGTGCGCAGCCTCATCTCGCTGCCAGCCGGAGCGCAACGCATGCACCTGGGCACCTTCAGCCTGTTCACCATCGCCGGAAGCGGGATCTGGAACGGGGCACTGCTGGGCTTCGGCGCCCTGCTGGGGCGCCAGTACACGATGGTGGAGCAGTACTCGCGCTACCTCAATTACGCGGTGTACGGGGGTCTCGCGCTTTTCGTTGTCTGGCTCGTGGTCCGGTATGTCCGGCGCAAGAGAACCGCCGGCCAAACGCAATAGCCGCTACCCGCCGGGCACCACGGTGCCGGCACCGCCGTCGACCGTTATCTTCTGTCCCGTCCGGAGGCGGGCGGTTGCGTCCGGGACTCCGACGACGGCGGGAATGCCGTACTCCCGCGCCACTACAGCGCCGTGCGAGTTCGGCCCGCCCATCTCCATGACCAGCCCGCCGGCGGTGAGGAACAGCGGGGTCCAGCCGGGATCAGTGGAGGGAGCCACGAGGATCTCGCCCGGTTCCAGGTGCGCGCCCACCGGATCGAGGATGACCCGCGCTGCCGCGGTCACGGTGCCGGCGGAGGCGGGGCTTCCGGCGAGGGCACCGTCCGCTGCGGCACCGGCAACCGCGGCGGGAAGCAGCGTTTCGGGTTCGGTGCCGTCCGAGAGCAGCACCCGCGGGATGTGGCGCCGCTCCAGTTCAAGGTAGTAGGTGCCCTGCCGCCGCGCCACGAGGTCCTGCATGTCAGCGCCGTCGAGTGCGCGTTCCACGTCGGCGAAGTCGAGGAAGAAGACGTCTTCAGGGCGCGCGAGCCGCCCGAGCGCAGCCAGTTCTTGCCCCACTTCCGCCATCTGCCGGCGGACCTCCGCCAGTGCCAGGACGATCTGGTACTTGGGGCGTTCGCGCAAGCCGACAAAGAGCCGCGCCCGTCTCAGAGCGGCCCGGACCACGGCGCCTCGGAACCGCCCCTTCGAGGTGGCCTCCGCCACGAGCCTGGAAATGTGCGCCTCCGCTTCCGCCGCGGCCCGGCGGAACTGCCGGTTGGGGGCAAGGTCAGGGTCCTCCAGCCGCAGGTAATTGGCGAGGACGCCGAGAATGTGGGAGGGATCGTCCCTCCACCGCGGCATGCCGACGTCGATTTCCGCCACGGCCCGGTGCCCGTAGCGTTCCAGGAAGCGGGTAAGCCCGGACTGGGCTGTGGCAGGCAGCTCCCCCGACTTGAATTTCCGGGCGAGTAGAGCGAGAGGCTGCTCCTCGAACACCCTGCGGGCTTCGCCGTCGCCGCGAAGTTCAGTTGCCAGCTGCCAGAGATCCAGATCCATCTCGGTGGTGACATTGTTGGGGAGTCCGCGGAGTATGGGCTGGAGGTCGGCCCGCCGTTCGCGCCCGCCCACCAGCTTCCCGGCAAGCGCAAGCAGGGCAAAGCCCGCTGCCGGCAGCGGAAGAATGGAAGGCGCAATCAGAAATGCCCCCGCAAGCACCCCCTCTGCATGCTCGAGCCGTTGCCGGGAAGACGCGCCGGCCGGCAGCTCCAGCGCCTCGCTGAAGTCCCGGCTGAAGTGTTCCACCCGGCGCAGCGCAGCCTCCGGCCGGAACAGGGCGCGCAGCAGGGATTCCGGCACACGGGCCCGCAGAGCCAGCGGTCCCACGTGCCGCAAAAGAGCCCACGGAGTGCGGCGGATCACCGAGAACCGCGGATCCTTGAACACGCCGCGCAGCACAGCTGCGGACCGCGCCTCCATCATGTCAAAGGCCTTCGGCACGACCGTGCGGCCCACGGAGCTGCGGGCGGCCGCAGTCAGGTCGATGAATATACGCTGGCCCGCTTCGGCGAAAGGCGGCGGGCCTGTCCGGGGATCGGGAACGTCAAACGACGCCGCCCGGGCCACCGAGGAGCCGAAAAGCCGGAAGGCGGCGATCCCCATCGGCGTCAGCGGCCGCGTCAGCCCTTGGGCGAGGCTGAAGCAGAGAAAGACCCGCGGCCCTTCCTCCGCCCGGACCGCACCGGGTGAAGGGAGCTTCTCCGGCAGGGGGTACAGC
The DNA here is from genome assembly GCF_044754225.1 of Arthrobacter sp. NPDC093125. Lineage (NCBI taxonomy): Bacteria > Bacillati > Actinomycetota > Actinomycetes > Micrococcales > Micrococcaceae > Arthrobacter > Arthrobacter sp. NPDC093125. The sequence continues at coordinate 281,934 of NZ_JBIVOQ010000001.1, forward strand.
GTGGTGACGGGGCGGGACTGTGTCAGCCAGGTCTTGCCCATAGCGTCGATGACCCATTCGGTGTCCTGCGGTGATCCGAAGTGGTCTTCCGCCGTGCCGCCCAGTGCTGCCAGCGCGCGCAGCTGTGCGTCCGTCAGGCAGGCTTCTTGACCGGCCGCGGGCCGGTCCACGCGCTCGGTGCCGCCTCCGGGCAGCGGCCTGACGAGGAGGCGCTTGTCCCCCAGCCGCCGCTGCAGGATCTGCCCCGCGTCGATGTCCACCACAAAGTGGTCCGGATTCACCGCGCCGGACACCACCGCCTCCCCCAGACCGGGGCTGGCGTCGATCACAGCCTCCCGGCGGCGCCCGGTGACCGGGTTCGCGGTGAACATCACGCCCGCCACTGCGGCGTCCACCATGCGCTGGACGACGACGGCGAGCGCCACTGCGGACGGGTCGATCCCGCGGTCAGCGCGGTACGCCACCGCCCGGTCGGTCCACAGGGATGCCCAGCAGTCACGCACTGCATCCAGCAGCGCCTCCGTGCCGACCACGTTCAAATACGTGTCCTGCTGCCCGGCAAAGCTGGCCAGCGGCAGGTCCTCCGCGGTGGCCGACGACCTCACGGCGACCGGAACGTCCGGCAGCTCCGCGCTCCCCAGCTCCCCGTAGGCTGTGCGCACTGCCTCGGCGATGGCGGGTGGCAGCTCCGCCGAGGTGATCAGGCTACGGGCGCGACCGGCCAGTCCGGCGAGGGCGCCGACGTCGTCTGAAGGGGCGGCCTGCAGGGCTCGGTGCACGTCTTCAAGTCCCAGCGGAGCCACGGCCTGCAGGTACGCCTCGGTGGTGAGGCAAAAGCCGTCCGGCACCGGCAACCCGGCCGACAACAGTTCACCGAGGTTCGCGGCCTTGCCGCCCACGCGGGAGAGCATCCCGGCGCTGACGGCGTCGAGGCCGAGAACCAAGGCGTTCATTGGCTACGCGGCGCCCAGCATAGGACCGAAGCTGGCGCGGTCGGCAAGCCGCGGATCCTCCCTGTCAGGAACCACCATGACGGGGCTCTTCGCGTGGTGCAGCACGCCGTCGGAGGTGGAACCCAGGAGCATGCCCGTGAATCCGCCGCGGCCGCGGGTGCCGACCACCACGAGCTCCACGTGGCGGCTGGCGTCTACCAGCACGTCCACAGGGGAACCGTCCAGCAGCCGGGTTTCGATGGTAAGCCGGGGGAAGTGGCTCTGCAGCCAGGCGACACCGGCCTTGAGCTGGACCTGGATATCCGCGAAGAGCGCCTCCCGGTCCATCGGCGCGGGCACCCATGCCAGCGAGCCGCTGTACTGGGGAACGGCGCAAATCACCCGAAGGGGCGCGCCGAGCCGCCCGGCCTGCTCCGCAGCTTCCAGCACGGCCACCCGTGCCTGCTCGGACCCGTCCACACCGACCACCACGACGTTCTCCACAGGGAGGCGCCCTGCCTTGGCCTGTTCCGCCTTGATATGCCTGTCCTGGGTGGTCTCGCCCAGCCGATCCGCGCAGACGAGGGGAACGGTCACGGTGGCGCACTTGGCATGCGCCGGCAGGGCACTGCTGACCGAGCCAAGGAGCCGCCCGACGAAGCCGCCGCGCCCCCTGGTCCCGAAGACCAGCAGCTCGGCGGTTTCCGACATCTCGAGCAGCACGCCCGAAGCGTCACCGTTCTCCACGGAGGCGGTGACGTCGATGTTGTAGGGAGCCACCTTGTCCACCGCATGCTTAAGGATGGCTTCGGCACCCTCGCGGATCACGGAATCGTCGACTGTGGCGTAACCGCCGTCGAGGCCGGACGCCGCAAAAATGGGAACGGAATAGGCTGTGACGATATGGAGGGGACGACGGCGGCGCTCGGCTTCGCGGGCGGCCCACACCAGCGCGCACTGCCCATGCTCAGAACCGTCGACGCCGACCACTATCCCCTCGGGCCTGACGGACCTGCCGCCGCCCTCCCGTGCCGGGTCCGGATGCAACTCATCTGCGCCCATTATCGGGTCCGCCTCCTCGCGTACTGCCTGATGATGCGGCCATTCTGCCAGAAGGAGGCACCATCGCCGTCACCCGGGCAGGTCATCTTTGCGTGATCGTAAGATACCTGCTCTTTTACATAACTATTCTCGGTCCGGAGGCCGTTAGCAAGCTTGCCGGAAGTGCCTCGCACCGCGCTGACCTGCCCGTTTTCCCCACGGGCCTCCGGGCCGGCAGGAACCCTCTTCCGGCCACCCCGAAGGGGCTTTTCGTCAAAGTCCGGAGCGGGCTACCCAGAGCCCAAAAAAGTCTGTATTCTTCGAGGCACTGTTGATCCGAGAACTGTGTTTCAGAACACATCCCGGACCACGTTTCTGTGTCTGCTAGCGGGGGCAGCGGACGGTGCAGGGCACTGGCGCCCCGCACCTCGAAAATGTCGAGGAGGAAGCTGTAGTGTCAAGCACGCCTGGTCTCAGCGGGGCAGAACGTACCACCACTGTGGTCATCGGTACAGGGCTTCCCGGCCTGGCCATCGCCACTGAACTCTGCCGCCGCGGGGTGGACGCCATCATCGTCAGCGGCCTCGAATCCCCCGGCACCGGCGACGCCTTCCAGGCGGCACCCCGGCAACGGCGCGACGCCCCCGGCACACCCTCGCGCGAGGAGCGCAACGAGATCCTGCGCCAGCTCCGCAACTATGCCTCAAGCCACCACCTCGACATCCGCAATGACACCTCGGCCGTGCTGCTCGACAAGATGGGCGCCGACGCTTCCCTCCACCGCTGGGCAGTACACACCCCAGACGGCGTCCTGCTGGCAGACCACATCGTCCTGACGCGCTGCGCCAACAGCCAGCTGCGCCGCATGCTCACCGACCTGGGTATCTCCGTGGGCCAGAACCTGGTGGCCGCCATGCGCGCCATCGGCATTTACCTGGTGGGTGTGGGGGAACTTATTACCCCGACGCCCAGGGAAGTGCTCCGGCAGGCCAAAGCGGTAGGCCAGGCAATCTCCGCCAAGGTCAACCCTGACAGCGTCCCGTCCGTCCTGACAGGCAGCTTCGCAGCCCTCCCCGCCCCGCTGTAACCAGAACGCGAGCCAGCCTTACGGGGTTACTGCCCCGTTCCGTCGGCAGGCTCGTCGTCCACCCCTAGCTTCCGCCGCGCCAGGACACCGAGGGCAACCAGCAGCCCCACGGCCACGGCGGCAAACACCACCAGGCTCCACGGGAAAGGTTCCGAGGTTTCCGGTGCCTTCTCAGGTGCCGGGGTGAGGCCCGGCTGCGGTGTGCCGGCCGTCGGAACCGGCGCGGCCGCCGTCGAGCCTGCCGCCCCCGCCGTAGCTGTGAACGTGAAGGTGCCCTCAATGGGATGCGAGTCCGAACTGACCACGCGCCACTGCACCGTGTATTTACCCGCCGGGGCACCCTCGCGGAGCTTCTGCGTGGCCACGTTGTCCACGATCTCCACCTTGCCGTCAGCCCAATCGGTTCCGGCCGGATCGTTGACCCTCATCTGGGAGCCCAAACCGAGCGGGTTCTGGTTGAACGTCACGGACACCTCCGCGGGCGGGGTGGCAACGGTGGCGCCGTCCGCCGGGCTGCTTCCCTCGGCAGAGTCATGGGCTGAGGCCGGACCGGCGGCGAAAAGCAGCGCGGCGAGGGCGATTGCACCCAATACGGCGGTCAGCAGCTGGCGGATGGAAGGCATGGCGGATTTCCCCTTGTGTTGGCTTCCTTACAGACTAGGCGAATTTACCGGGGACCATCCCAGCGACCGCATAGGATGCAAGCATCCCCACAAAACCTCCCGGAGGACTAATGCTTAAGCAGGGCTCTGCACTGGACCGGTACTTCAAAATCTCTGAACGGGGGTCAAACGTCTCCCGCGAGATCCGCGGCGGTTTTGCCACCTTCTTCGCCATGAGCTACATCGTGGTGCTGAACCCCCTGATCCTTTCCGGTCCGGACTCCACCGGAGCCACCCTCGGCTTCCCCGCCGTGGCGGCTGTCACCGCGTTCGCGGCGGGCATCCTGACCATCCTGATGGGCGCATGGGCGAAGCACCCGTTCGCGATGGCCACCGGGCTGGGCGTCAACGCCTTCGTGGCGGTCACGGTGGCCACCAACCCGGGCCTGACCTGGCCGGACATGATGGGCCTGGTGGTCCTCTCCGGCGTCACCATGCTGATCCTGGTGCTGACCGGCTTCCGGACCGCGGTGTTCAAGGCGGTGCCGGACGGGCTCAAGACGGCGATCGTTGTGGGGATCGGCCTGTTCATCGCACTGATCGGTTTGGTCAACGCCGGCTTTGTGCGGCGCATACCGGACGTTGCGGGCACCACCGTGCCCGTCGGGCTCGGCTTTGACGGCAAGCTCCTCGGCTGGCCCACGCTTGTGTTCATCTTCGGCCTGATCCTGACCATCGCCCTGCTGGTCCGCAACGTCAAGGGCGCCATTCTCATCGGCATCATCGCCTCCACCATCCTCGCGGTGATCCTGGAATTCACCCTCCGCATCGGGCCCAGCTTCGACGGCGAGAACTACAACCCGCAGGGCTGGTCGCTGGTGGCCCCCAAGTTCACCGAGTGGGCCGCCCCCGACCTCTCCCTCATCGGCAAGGCGAACCCTGCCGGCGCCTTCGGGCACCTGGGCTTTGTGGCGGCAACCCTGCTGGCGTTCGTGATCCTCCTCAGCATCTTCTTCGATGCAATGGGAACCATGGTGGGCTTGGCCAACGAGGCCGGAACGGTGGACAAGGACGGCAACATCCCCAACGTGGACCGCGTGCTGCAGGTGGACGCGCTCGGTGCGATCGTCGGCGGCGGCGCCTCGGTGTCCTCCAACCAGATCTACGTCGAATCCGGCGCGGGCATCGGCGAAGGCGCGCGGACCGGCCTGGCCTCGATCGTGACGGGCCTGCTGTTCCTGGTGGCCATGTTCTTCACCCCGCTCATCAACCTGGTGCCGTTTGAGGCGGTGGCCCCCGCCCTCGTGGTGGTCGGCTTCATGATGGTGGCCCAGGTGGGCAAGATCCACTGGCAGGACTGGGGCATCGCCATCCCCGCGTTCCTTACGTTTACGCTGATGCCCTTCACCTACTCGATCGCCAACGGCCTGGGCGCCGGCTTCATCTCCTACGTCCTCATCCGCGCCTTCCAGGGCCGCGCGAAGGAAGTGCACCCGCTGATGTGGGCCGTGGCGGCGGCGTTCGTGCTGTTCTTTGCCATCGGCCCCATAGAGCAGGCCCTCGGCATGGAGTAGCCACCGCCTTTCTCTCCCCTTCGCCCAGATGGCACCTGGCGGCAGTGTTCTTCCCGGACCCTGCCGCCATGTGCCATCTCGCGTTGGAGGCGTTTCCGGTATTTCAGACACTGCCGCGCCGGCGCTGCTGGCTTTCGCCCGGCGGGTGCGGTGAGCTTGAAGCATGGATTTTCCTGCGCTCTCTGTCGATGTTCAGCCCCACCCGTGGACGGGCCGTTTCGACGGCGACGGCGAAGCCCACCGCCGCTGGTGGCAGGCCGTGACCCCTTATGCTGAGGCCCGGCAGGACCGGAGTCCCCTGCGTGCCGATCCTCCCGTCAGGGTCACCCCTTCGGCCTCGGCCAGTGGCTCCTCCCCGGCGGGACGTCCGGCCGTGATCCTGGGCTTCTGCAGCGACGAGGGCGTGCGGCGCAACAAGGGCCGCACCGGCGCCGCGAAGGCCCCTGCCACCATCCGCAGCGCCCTCGGCCCACTGGCCTTCCACCTTGACCGGCCGGTTCTCGACGCCGGTGATGTGGCGGTCCGGAACGGGGAACTGGAAGCCGGCCAGGCCCGCGCCGGAGTGGCTGTCTCGACTCTCCTTGATGCCGGCAATCTGACCGTGCTTTTGGGCGGCGGCCACGAGACGGCCTTTGCAAGCTACCTTGGCGTTTCCGGATCGGAGGCTGTCAGCCGCGGCAAACGGTGGGGCGTGCTTAACCTGGACGCCCACTTCGACCTCCGCGATGAGGCGGCGCCCAGCTCCGGCACCCCGTTCCTCCAGATGGCCCGGGCGGAAGCTGCGGCAGGCCGCGAACTGAAGTACGCCGTCGTCGGCATCTCCGAACCCAACAACACGCGGACCCTCTTCACGGCCGCGGACCGCCTGGGCGTGAAGTACCTGCTGGACGAGGAGAGCACCCCTGACGCCGTGCAAGCTTTCGTGGCGGACTTCCTGGCAGACATCGACGCCCTGTACCTGACCATCGACCTCGATGTGCTGCCGGCTGCGGTGGCTCCCGGAGTGAGCGCGCCGGCGGCATTCGGCGTTCCGCTGCCGGTGATTACCGCGGTATGCCGCCAGGCGGCTGCCAGCGGCAAGCTGCTGCATGTGGACGTGGCAGAACTAAATCCGGCGTTCGACATCGACAACCGGACCGCGCGGGTGGCGGCACGGCTAATCAGCACGCTGCTGGCGTAGCAGTTGACCTGGCAGCTGGCGCAGGAGCAGTGGGCAGCGCTAACGGCTGCCCGGCTTACGGCTGAACTCAGCGGCCCGGCTTGGGCTTAACCTTGGGCTTGGCGGCCGGCTTCTTCACCATGGAGGCCGGCGGCTTCGCAAATGACTCGGCCGGATACAGCCGGGCCACCTTGTTCGTGTAGTTGGCCCATTGCGGGCCTGCGATCATGTACCCGTCCACCCGCGAATAGAACTTCCCGTTGATCGTGAGGTTCCGGCCGGGCCGTTGCTGGCCTTCCAGGGCATCGCCAAAGAAGGAAGCCGTGGAAAGCCCGGTGGTGTAGCCCACCACCCAACTGGCACCGTTGTTGTTGTTCGTGCCGGTCTTGGCGGCCACCGGCAGCCCGCGCGAGACCTTGGGGTTGATGTGGATTCCTGATCCCACCTTGAGCACGTCCTGAAGGACGGCGTTCACGCCGCGGGCAACGTCACGGTCCACGGCGTCGCGGCATCCTGGCGACTGGACCGGAAGCGGTTTCCCTGCCCGGTCGGCGATCCGCAGGATGGCAACGGGCGAGCAGTAGCGGCCGTCCGCGGCGAAGGTGGCGAAGGCATTTGCCATGGTCAGCGGTGCCACCCCGGTGCCGCCCAACAGGTTGCCCAGCTGGTGCATGTTGACGGGGGTGCCGTCCAGTCCGTTGTGGATTCCCACGGCATTGACCATCTTCTGGATGCCGCAGAAGTCCAGCTGCGCGGCGGAGGCGAAAGTCGCGGTGTTGATGGAGTTGTACAGCCCGTAGTTGACCGGCATCTTCCGGTAATAGCCGGCGTCGGCATTCTGCAGATCCTCGGCGGCCTCAAGGCCGGCCCGGTTCTGCTTCGTGCTGTAGGCTCCGGCCACCTTCCCGCAGGAGGACCGCCAGCGGAACCCGAGCGGGTATTCCCGCTTGGAGGCATCCAAGGTTTGGGTGATGGTCTTGCCCTCGTTCAGCCACTGCGCAAAAGTCAGGGGCTTCATGGTGGATCCGGGCTGGAAACCGCCGGCGCCGTTGAGCTCGTTGCCGTTGGGGTCCTTGGCGTCCACGTTGAAATTCAGCTGGGTATCGAACGTTCCGCTCTTGGGCAGGTACACGGTGTTTTGGGCCATGGAGAGGATCTTGCCCGTCCCCGGCTCGACCGAGACCAGCGCCGCTCCCCATTTGCCCGGATTCGGACCGGCGGTCGCGTTCACCTGGGACTGGGCCGCTGCCTGCAGCCGGGTGTCGAGCGTCGTGGTGATGGTCAGTCCGCCGCGGTACAGCTTTTGCTCGCGGGCTTCGGTGTCCGGGCCGTAGGCCGGATCGTTGAGGATCAGGCGGGTGACGTAATCACAGAAGTAGGGTGCCACCGAGGCGGCGGCGCAGCCCTGCTTGGAGGGCTTGACCTTAAGCCCGATGCCCGCGGCCTTGGCGGCGGTGTGCTGCTTGCGGCTGATCATGCGCTCGCTGAGCATCGCATCCAGCACCTGGTTGCGCCGCTGGATGGAGTTCTTTGGGTTGGCCACGGGATCGTAGAAGCTGGGACTGTTGACCAGGCCGGCGAGCAGGGCTGCCTGGGGCAGTGTCAGCTTGCTTGCCGGAACGCTGAAGAAGTACTGGGACGCCGCCTCGATGCCGTAGGCGCTGCGGTTGAAGAAAACGATGTTGAGGTAGCCCTCAAGGATCTGGTCCTTGGTGAATTTCTTCTCCAGCGCCATGGCAAGGCGCATCTCGCGCAGCTTGTCCCCCATGTTCTTCTGCCCGCTGAGGATCACCTGTTCCTCGCGGCCGGTGGAGATCAGGGCTTCGTTGACGATGTTGGTGACGTACTGCTGGGTCAGCGTCGACGCGCCCTGCCGTTCGCCGCGGGTGAGGTTGCTGGTCAGCGCGCGCAGGACGCCCTGGGTGTCCACGCCGCTGTGCTCATAGAAGCGGGTGTCCTCGATGGCGATCACCGCGTTCTTGATGAACGGCGACATTTTGGCGAGCGGGACCCGGACCCGGTTTTCGGCGTAGAACGTCGCGATGGGCGTTCCGTCCGCCGTCACCATGCGCGTGGTCTGGGCGGGCGGTTGGACGGCAAGCTCAGTGGGCAGGCTGTTGAAGTAGTCGATGGACCGGCTGACGGTGGTCCCGGCAAGGGCCGCCGCCGGCACCAGGAAGCTGGCCACGAGGACCCCGCAGATACCGCTGACAAGCAGGAAGCCCAACATCGCCGCCAGACCCCGTCCAGCCCGGGATAAAAACCTCATCACTGCCATGCTTTCAGCTCACCACGCCTCCGGATCCAATTCAGGATACGCGCCGGCCGTTAGGCAAAGCACATCGGCGGGCAGCGCAGGGCAGGCAGGACAGTGGCAGGTACCGGTCCGGAGGCCTTAGACAGGGGTCTGCGGCGCCTTCCCCTCGTCTCCGAATTTTTCGGCTGCCCGGCGCTCACGGAGCCGGTCCAGCCGCCGCATCACTGGTGCTGTGGTGGCGCCGTGCAGGACAACGGATGCTGCCACCACGAGCCCCACGACCGCCCACAGGTAGTCCGCCTGGTCAGCGAACTGACCCTTGCCAAGCGCGTAGGCCAGATAGTAAAGCGAACCGATGCCGCGGATGCCGAAGAAGGAAATTGCGATCCGTTCGCGGGGACCAGTCTTGCCCCGTGCGAGGGCGAGCCAGCCGGACAGAGGGCGTACCAGCAGCAGGAAAGCCAGGGCAACGGCCACTTCGGCCCAGCCGACGCCGGCCAGCAGTCCCCTGGCTATGGCGCCGCCGAGCAGGACCAGGATCACCACCGTCATGAGGCGCTCCAGCTGCTCCACATATGAGTGCAGGACCTTGTGGTAGCCGTGGGTGTGCTCCGCGGCCCGGATGGTCACCGCGCACACGAACACTGCGATGAAGCCGTAGCCCTCGATCATCTCGGTCACTCCGTAGGCCAGGAAGGTGGCGGCCAGCGCCACGAACCCCTCGGAGTGGTTGGACAGCCGGATGCTGTCATGCCGGGCGGAGAAGAAGAGCCGGGCCAGCAGCTTGCCCGTCCCGAATCCCAGCAGCAGACCCATGCCGATGCGCCACAGCACGTCCACGGCGAACCACTCCGGGAACCAGCCGGAGGGTGACGTCCCCGCCAGGCTCATGGCGATGGCAAGGTACACGAAGGGGAAGGCGAGGCCGTCATTCAGCCCGGCTTCGGAGGTCAGCCCGAACCTGACCTCGTCCTCCTTGTCGGTTTCCTCTTCCTCGTCGGCCGGCTCACCCACCTGGACCTCGGACGCGAGAACCGGGTCCGTGGGCGCCAGTGTGGCCGCGATCAGGACGGCGGCAGCCAGACCCAGTCCGAGTACCCACAGTCCCAGCAGCGTCAGCAGGAGGATGCACACCGGCATCGCTATCCCCAGCATCCGCCAGGTGGTCGCCCAGCGGAGGCGCCCGAGGGGACGGTCAAGAGCCAGCCCGGCGCCCATCAGCGAGATGATGACGCAGACTTCCGTCAGGTGCAGCGTGAAGTCTGAGTGAGCAATCGGGTCCGGGTCAGGGAGGTCGCCCAGCAGCGAGAAGACAGCGAACCCGGACGCCAGAAACACCATCGGCATGGACAACGGCATGTTGCGCAGCAGTTTGGGCAGGACGGCGGCGACAAAGACGGCGGCACCGGCTGCGGCGAAAAGGATGCTCGCGGCTTCAAACATGGGGCCTCCTGGTCCGGGGAGCGGGTGGGTCTGACCAACACTAGCCGCGAATGGCTGCCCCGCGTCCCGTGTGCGGAAGAAAGAAAGGGGAGCTGACAATCCTTGTCAAAGACCTTGGTCAAACACCAGTCATCTGACCTTTGGCGTACTCAGGGGTAGGATGGTCTCTTGGCTCGGCAGAGAAACACAGAAAGTTCGGTACATGAGCACAGCAACCATGGAGCGCCCAACCGCTTCGTCACCCGCGTTTGGCTCCTCGGATTCCCGGTCCATCCAGCTGGCGTTCACCAGCGCAGACCAGGTCCACGAAGGCCTGGACACCGCAGTTGAAGCACTGATTCAGACAGCTGCCCAGGAAGGCACTTGCGGCATCAGGGTTACCCGCCTTGAGCCGGGCCGCTACACCGTCGCCCTCGACGAGTCTGTTCCCTTCGGCGAGACGCACGAGGACCTCGCAGCCTAGTACGCAAAAAGCCCCCGGCTCTGGCCTCCTCCGCCACCGAACAGTGCCACCAAAAGGTGCTACTGAATGGAGCCGGACAATGCCAGGGTCGGGGGCTCTTGTGCCTAATCGGCGTCTGGACTGCTGCCTGACTGCTGCCTGACTGCTGTCAGACGGCCAAGCGGACTAGGCCCGCCGGACCTGCACGCCGTCGGACTTCATGAAGGGCTGCGACTCGGAATGTCCGCCGCCCACAAGCCAGAGGACGTTTCCGCTCCGTGAGATTTCCTCCACCTCGCCGGACGCAATGACATGCGCATGCTTGAGGATCTCGACACGCTCGCCCGGATGCAACAGTCCCCAGTCGGAAACCGTAGCCGCGTGTGCGATGCGCCTGGACAGGACTGCCCCGCGTGCTTTCATTTGAACTTCTACCCCTTTGTATATGTTCTTGCGCCACAGCATCTTCGATGTGACTTTCACTACATCTTCAGTTCTACTACACTCGGCGGCACCATGCCCGCTGCGTTGCAGACTATTTCAGCGGCGCCGGGAATTGTTTCCCGGCGCCGCATATTCTTCAGGTTTAGGCGAGAACGCCAATTGCTGATTCGGCAGCCGCCCGCACTTCCCCCGACGCCACCAGCCGGTCAGCCGCCTCCAGTTCCGGTGACAGGAACCTGTCCGTCCCGGGACCGTCGACGACGGCGCGCAGCGCGGCGATGACCGCGGCGCCCGCAGGGCCCGGGGTCAGGACGCCGCCGGAGAGCTGCGTACGCATGTCGATGGCTCGGGCCGATGTCACGAGTTCCACTGCCAGGACACGGCGGAGGTTCTCCACGGCCTTCCGGAGCTTGCGCGCAGCATGCCAGCCCATGGACACGTGGTCCTCCTGCATGGCGGAGCTGGGGATGGAGTCCACCGAGGCGGGAACGGCAAGCCTCTTGTTGTCCGAGACCAGCCCGGCCTGCGTGTACTGGGCGATCATCAGCCCCGAGTCCACACCGGGATCGCCCGCCAGGAACGCCGGCAGTCCGTGCGAGCGGGCGGGGTCGAGCATGCGGTCGGTGCGCCGCTCAGCTATGGAGCTGAGATCCGCGACGGCAATCGCCAGGAAGTCCAGCACATACGCCACGGGGGCTCCGTGGAAGTTGCCGTTCGAGGAGACCCGGCCGTCTGGAAGGACCACAGGATTGTCGATCGCGGCTGCCAGTTCCCGGGACCCCACAAGGGCTGCGTGGTCTACGGTGTCGCGGACGGCTCCGGCCACCTGGGGAGCGCAGCGCAGCGAGTAGGCGTCCTGCACCTTGGAATCGCCGACGCGGTGCGAGGCCACGATCGGGGAGTTCGACAGGACGCGCAGCATGTTCTCCGCGCTGGCAGCCTGTCCCGGGTGCGGGCGCAGCGCCGCGTGCAGTTCGGGCAGGAACACCTGGTCGGTGCCGAGGAGCGCCTCGACGCTGAGCGCTGCGGTGATGTCCGCCGTCGTCAGCAGTTGCCGGATGTCTGCGATGGCCATGAGCAGCATTCCCAGCATGCCCTCGGTGCCGTTGACCAGCGCCAGGCCCTCCTTCTCCGCGAGAACCACAGGTTCAATGCCGTGCGCGGCGAGGAGCTGGGCAACCGGTCGTCCGTCCTTGCCGCCATAGAGCTCTCCGTCAGGGCCGGTGGCCTCACCTTCGCCCATGAGCACCAGGGCGCAGTGGGAGAGGGGCGCGAGGTCGCCGGAGCAGCCCAGCGACCCGAACTCCCGGACCACCGGCGTGATGCCGGCGTTGAGCACGTCCACCATGGTCTGGAGGACGACAGGCCGAACGCCCGTGCGGCCCGAGGCGAGGGTCTTTGCGCGCAGGAACATGATGGCGCGGACCACCTCACGCTCCACTGCCGGACCCATGCCGGCGGCGTGGCTGCGGATGAGCGACTTCTGCAGCTGTGTGCGCAGCTCACTGGGGATGTGCCTGTTGGCGAGTGCGCCGAAGCCCGTGGAGATGCCGTAGGCGGGAACGTCGCTGGAGGCAAGGCTGTCGATGTGCGCGCGGACCTTGGCCACGGCGTCCAGGGCTTCCGCGGAAACGGTCACCCTGGCGTCATGGCGCGCGACGGCGACGACGTCCTCCGGGGTAGTGCCGCTGGAGCCGAGGGTGACGGTCAGCGGTGCGTGGGTTGTGAGTGTCATTGTTACTTTCCTTCTGGGGCCACGCGAGCAGGGTTCCCTGACCGAGCTTGCGAGGTTAGGGGGCTCGTGGGGATCATGGGGATACGGACGCCGCGCTCTTTGGCGACTTCGACGGCGCGGTCGTAGCCGGCGTCGACGTGGCGGATGACGCCCATGCCCGGGTCGTTGGTCAGGAGCCGCTCTAGCTTCTGGGCCGCGAGGTCGGTGCCGTCGGCGACGGAGACCTGGCCGGCGTGGATGGAGCGGCCGATGCCCACTCCCCCGCCATGGTGGATCGAAACCCAGGTGGCGCCGGAGGAGGTGTTCAGCAGGGCGTTCAGCAGCGGCCAGTCGGCGATCGCGTCAGAACCGTCGGCCATCGCCTCGGTTTCGCGGTACGGGGAGGCGACGGAGCCGGAGTCGAGGTGGTCGCGGCCGATGACGATCGGCGCCTTGACCTTGCCCTCCTTGACGAGCCGGTTGAACAACAGGCCGGCCTTGGCGCGTTCGCCGTAGCCCAGCCAGCAGATACGGGCCGGCAGTCCCTCGAACTCCACCCGCTCGCCGGCGGCGTCGATCCAGCGGTGCAGGTGCTTGTTCTCCGGGAACAGTTCCTTGATGGCCTCGTCAGTGACGCGGATGTCTTCCGGGTCACCGGACAGGGCCACCCACCGGAACGGGCCCAGGCCTTCGCAGAACAGTGGCCGGATATAGGCCGGGACGAAGCCAGGGAACTCGAACGCTCGGCTGTAGCCGCCCTTGCGGGCTTCATCGCGGATGGAGTTGCCGTAGTCAAACACCTCGGCACCGGCGTCCTGGAACTCCACCATCGCCTGGACATGCTTGGCCATGGATGCCTGGGCCTTCTTGGTGAAACCTTCCGGATCGGCCTCGGCTTCGCGGCGCCATTCCTCCACGGAGATTCCCTCCGGCAGGTAGGAAAGGGGGTCGTGGGCTGAGGTTTGGTCCGTGACGATGTCCACGGTGAGCTCCCCGGCACGGTGCCGCCGCAGGATTTCCGGGAACACTTCGGCGGCGTTGCCCACGTAGCCTACCGACCAGCCACGGCGTTCATTCTTGGCCTTGAGAACCTTGGCGATGGCAGCGTCCAGGTCCGTTTCCACCTCGTCGAGGTAGCGCTTGCCGGCGCGGCGGCGCAGGCGGGTCCCGTCGACGTCGACAATAAGGCAGGCGCCCTCATTCAGGGTGACGGCGAGTGGCTGGGCTCCGCCCATGCCGCCGCAGCCGCCGGTGAGGGTCAGCGTGCCGGCGAGGGTGCCGTTCTCGTCACCCGTGAGCTTACGGGCGATCGCAGCGAAGGTCTCGAAGGTGCCCTGCAGGATGCCCTGGGTGCCGATGTAGATCCAAGATCCTGCGGTCATCTGCCCGTACATCATCAGGCCCTCGGCCTCGAGCCGGCGGAACTCGGGCCACGTTGCCCAGTCTCCTACCAGGTTGGAGTTGGCCAGCAGGACGCGCGGCGCCCATTCGTTGGTGCGGAAGACGCCCACGGGCTTGCCGGACTGGACCAGCAGGGTCTCGTCCTTGTCCATGGTCTCGAGGGTGCGGGTGATGGCATCAAACGCGGACCAGCTTCGGACCGCCCGGCCGGTGCCGCCGTAGACCACCAGGTCGTCCGGGCGCTCGGCGACCTCGGGGTCCAGGTTGTTCATGAGCATGCGCAGCGGGGCTTCCGTCTGCCAGGATTTGGCCGTGAGCTCGGTGCCGCGGGCTGCTTTGACCGGGCGGGCACCGGTGGTGAAATCGGCGGGTGCCATGGGGGCTCCTTCATGTTGCTGGTTGGTCTCTGTGTTATCAACTAAACAGCCTCCGCGGTGCGGTAGACAGGGGTTTCCGAAGGCCCCTGTCCGGGATTTCAGACATGGGGCATGCGGCCGGAAACGGGCGGTTTCCGGCCGCCCGTCCAGTCTGGAATCAAAGACAGCAAAGCCCCGTGAGCCCCATCACAGCTCCTGCTGCCGTGGTCTGCTGGATAGCGGTCCCCCTCCCAATGACGAGAAGGTATGCGCATGCAGCAAGCCCCCTTTGACAACAAGATCCGCACAGGCAGCACGGCCTCCACAGACAGCAAGACAGCCTCAGGTGCCATCGGTGCCGTGGAAAAAACCACGGAAGCCATCCTGAACCGCGGTCTCAACGTACGCCACATCCGCTTCATGGCCCTGGGGTCGGCGATTGGAACAGGCCTCTTCTACGGCTCGGCGTCCGCAATCCAGAAAGCCGGTCCGGCGGTACTGCTGGCCTACATCATTGGCGGCGCGGCCGTATTCATGGTGATGCGGGCACTGGGCGAGATGGCAGTGCGCCATCCGGTTTCCGGCTCCTTCGGCCAATACGCCAGCCGCTACCTTGGGCCTCGGGCCGGCTTCGTCACGGGCTGGACCTACGTCTTCGAAATGGCCATTGTCGCGATCGCCGACGTCACGGCGTTCAGCATCTACATGGGCTTTTGGTTCCCCAACGTTGAGCGCTGGATCTGGATCCTCGCCATCATCTTCTTCTTGGCAGCACTCAACCTGCTCAGCGTCAAAGTCTTCGGCGAACTCGAGTTCTGGTTCTCCCTCATCAAAGTGGCGGCCATCATCGCCATGATCGCCGGCGGCGCAGCCCTCATCGTCTTCGGCTTCCAGTCCGGAGGATCCGCGGCCGCTCCCGGGCTGGGCAACCTCGTCGAGCACGGGGGCTTCTTCCCCAATGGCTTTGAAGGGCTCCTGGCCTCGTTCGCCGTGGTGATGTTCGCCTTCGGCGGGATCGAAACAATCGGCATTACGGCGGGTGAGGCTGCAGACCCCAAGAAGGTGCTCCCCAAGGCCGTCAACACGGTCCCGGTCCGGGTGCTGCTGTTTTACGTACTGACCCTTGGCGTGCTGATGAGCCTGTTCCCGTGGAATGAAATCGGCAGCAACGGCAGCCCGTTCGTGCAGATTTTCAGCGGGCTCGGGATTCCGGCGGCGCCCCACATCCTGAATGCCGTGGTCATCACTGCGGCCCTGTCCGCCATCAACAGCGACATCTTCGGCGCCGGCCGCATCCTGTTCGGCCTCGCCCGCCAAGGTCATGCTCCGCAGAGCTTCGGGAAGGTGTCCCGCCACGGCGTTCCCTGGATGACGGTGGTCATGATGGCAGGAATATTGCTTGCGGGTGTGGTCCTGAACGCGCTGATCCCGAAGGGCGTCTTTGTGCTGATCGCATCGATCGCCACCTTCGCCACCGTATGGGTCTGGGTAATGATCCTTGCCTCGCACGTGGCCATGAAGCGCGAAATTGCACGGACCGGCCTCCCTGCCTCCGAGTTCCCGTCCCCGTGGTGGCCGGCCGCTTCCATCCTGACCATCGCCTTCATGGCCCTGGTCATCGCGGTTCTGGGAGTCTTTGAGGAGACCCGCGTGGCCCTCTACGTCGGCGCGGCGTGGCTGGCCGTGCTGCTGCTGGCCTACCAATTCAAGGTCGGGGGCGCGGGCAGGGTCCGCGCCGAGCTCGTGGATGAGACGGCCTCGCTGCCCGTTGTGAAGACCGCCCCGGCGGACCTCCACAATCACCGGCTGCAGGAACGGTGACCAGGTAGGTACAGCGACTGGGCGGGAACCGCGACAAGTAGGAAGAGTGACCTTGGCGCCCGGTGCAGGCTACTGCGCCGGGCGCCCGTGGATGCGGCCGGACAGCTCGTTTGCCACCTTCTGCACGCGCGCCGCCAGGGCCGGCCACTGGTCCGCCGGCAGTTTGTCCTCGAGGAACGTCACGGCGACTGCCGCCGTCGGCCACCCCAGGTGATCGGTGACAGCGGCGGCGATCGAGCCGAAGCCCGGCGTCACCTCGCCGTGTTCCGTGGCGTAGCCGCGCTGGCGGACCTGGTCCAGGTGTGAGGACAGCGTCGAGTACTTCATGATGGCGCCTTCCACCTCGTGCCTGGCAGTGAAGGCGGCCGCGTTGGGGTACAGCGCCCGGACCTGAGACTTGGGCAGCGCTGCAAGAATGGCCCGCCCGCTTGCGGTGAGGTGGCTCGGCAGCCGGACGCCGACGTCGGTCACGAGGGACGGCCGGTTCTTGGCGCGTTCCTCAACGATGTACAGCACGTCGCGCCCGTGCAGGACGGCAAGGTGCGCACTTTCCCCGATCGCATCCACGAGCGATGCCAGCACGGGGCGGCCAAGGCGGGACAGCGGTTCCTGCCGGGAATAGGCCGAGCTGAGCTCGAAGGCACTGATGCCGAGGCCGTAACGCTGTTCCTCGTGCAGGTGCAGGACGAAGCCGTTGGATTCCATCACCCCCAGGAGGTGGTAGACGCTTGAACGCGGCAGTCCCAGCGCGGTTGCAATGCTCGACGCCGCCATCGGACCCCGTTTGGAGGCCAGCAGCTTGAGGATGCGAAGGGTATTTTCCGCTGCCGGAACTTTCGACGTCACCTTCGCAGCCGTCTTCGCGGCTTTCACCGGTGCCGGTGCTTCCTGCCCAGCGGGCACGGCATAGGGCATGTCATTCCTCCGTCGTCGGGCCCGGGATTAAGCCCGGTCCGGAATACCGTACTTAATCCTGCCTCCCACACGGGCTCATGGGATAGCGTTCGGTGCCTCCTTTGTCCGGCATGCCAGACAACTGCTCGCGGAGTGCGGCAGCCGCAGCCGGCCGTTCTGAAGACCGGCGCGTCCGAATCGCTCCGCGCGTAGACCGGCGTGCTCGCCGAAAACAGGTAGTACCTGCTTTTTCCAAGAGGCGCCGCCGGGGGAATTGAGGTAGTTGCTACTCGTGTGACTGATGGTGTCAGTGTCTAGTGTTGTCCGCACGGTGCACTCCGGATCGGAACTTCCTCCGACCACAGCAACCGGATCCGCGCCAGTGAATCCACGACAGGTCACACTGTAGAGGAGTGGTCCAGATGATCCAATTCACCGCTGAAGCCCCGATCCGCACCGGACGCCTGGCCGGGCTGCTGAGCAAGACCCTGAGCCGTGCACGGACGGCCGCCATTCCCTACAAGATCGGCGAAGCCGTCGTGGGGGATGATCCTTTTAACGGCCGCCGGGAAGGCATCGTGGAATCCCGCAACGGCACATCCGTTGGCCTCCGGTCCGCGGGGCGCGTCTTTTACTACGACTTCCGGCAGCTGAGACGGCCGGAGTAACCGGGCGCTCGCCGCCCTGGCCCCCACAAAGGAGTGCATTTCCATGTCCATTGCAAACCTGCCCACGGCCTATTTGACCATCGCCGAAGTCGCGGCGGCGCTGCGGGTGTCCAAAATGACCGTGTACCGGCTGGTCAAGTCCCACGCCCTGGCATCGGTCCGCTTCGGGAAGTCCTACCGGATCCCGGAATCGGCCGTTGAGGAGTACATCAGGCAGGCCGGCAGTCCTGCCGACTAGCCGTACTGGCTGCTCGCAAGGCTCATCATCCGCGCTGGATAATCATTGCGGCGAGGGGCACGGCACAGTTACGCGCCGACTAACCGCTCCGCTGTTACCGCGCCGACCATCCGCCGTCCATGGTGTAGCTCGCGCCGGTGACCATCCCGGCGGCGTCGGACACCAGCCAGGCCACCAGGGAGGCAACTTCCTCCGGCTCCACCAGCCGCTTCACTGCCGACTCCGTCAGCATGACCTTGGCCAGGACTTCGGATTCCGGGATGCCGTGGACCCGAGCCTGGTCTGCGATCTGCTTTTCCACGAGCGGCGTGCGGACGTAGCCGGGATTGACGCAGTTGGACGTCACTCCGTGCGCGCCGCCCTCCAGCGCCGTCACCTTGCTCAGCCCCTCCATGCCGTGTTTCGCGGAGACGTAGGCGCTCTTGAACGGTGAGGCGCGGATCCCATGGACGGACGAGATGTTGATGATGCGGCCGAAGTTGTTGGCATACATGTGGGGCAGCGCCGCCCTCACCAGCAGGAACGGCGCCTCGAGCATGAGCGTCAGGATGCGGCGGAAGGCCTGCGGATCAAAGTCCTCGATGGGGCTGATGTGCTGGATCCCGGCGTTGTTGACCAGGATGTCGCAGTCCAGGCTCAGCCCGGCGAGGGAATCGACGTCGAGGAGATCCACGGCCCAGGCCGTGCCGCCCAGCTCGTCCGCCAGCGCCGCGGCGCCGGCCTCGTCCACGTCAGCCAGCACTACCTTGGCCCCCCGGGCCGCTAGCTCGCGGGCGCACGCCGCTCCGATGCCGCTGGCGCCGCCGGTCACCACCGCTTTACGGCCATTCAGGTTCTTTGCACTCATATCCTGCTCCTCGGGGTGTCCACGCTGACACGTGCCGCAGTTCGCGGCACTTTGGCTTTCCCTGAGTATTGCTGCAGAGAGTTCTCTGCTCAATAGCTAATCCGGCACGTATTTCGTGCAAAATTGCAGATATGGAAGCCAATCCCGATGATCTGCTGGTGCTGCTCGCGGTATCCCGCTCGGCGAAATTCACGACGGCGGCCCAGGTTTTGGGACTCAACCACACCACGGTCTCACGCAGGATTGCGGCCCTTGAGAAAGCCCTCGGTGGCAGGGTCCTTTCACGGGCGGCGGGCGGCTGGGAGCTGACCGAACTCGGGGCGCAGGCGGTCGTGGTCGCCGAGCAGGTGGAGGCCGCGGTGCGCGCCCTCGGACCGTCAGGCCGCCCGCCTGACCCGGTCACCGGCGTCGTGCGCATGACGGCGACTGACGGTTTCAGCGCGTATATCGCCGCCCCGGCTGTGGCGAAGCTGCGGCGGGACCATCCCGGCCTCAGCGTGGAGATAGTGACGGTGACGAGGCGGGCGCTGCAGCAGCGCTCCGGGCTCGACATTGAGGTGGTGGTGGGTGAGCCGCAGGTGCACCGGGCGGAAGCATTCCGGCTCGGCGAATACGTGCTGGGCATGTATGCCTCACGCTCCTACCTCGCGGAAAACGGAACCCCGGACTCGGTAGAGGCCCTGGCGGCACACCCTCTCGTGTATTTCGTGGACTCCATGCTGCAGGTGGATGACCTCGACGCGCCGCGGCGGCTGGTGCCTGCCATGCGGGACGGAGTGAGCTCAACCAACGTGTTCGTCCATGTTGAAGCGACACGGGCGGGGGCCGGCATAGGCTTCCTGCCCTGCTTCATGGGTGACCGGCACGAGGACCTCGTGCGCCTGCTGCCCGGGCATTTCGCGGAACGGCTCCCCTACTGGATGGTGCTGCGGCCGGACTCCATGCGCCGCCCAGCCGTCGCGGCGGTGGTGCAGGCGGTCCGGGACGAGGTGGCGGCCCGCCGTGCCATGCTGCTGGGGCGTGGCGGAACCCCATCCGTTGCTGAGTAACTGCCGTTGTGGAGCCTCAAAACAGCAGTTACGGAGCGACCGATGGAGGATTGGGGTTGGAGGTTCCGGGGGTTACGGGAGCCAAGAACGTCACGGGGGTTGACGGTTCGGGGGTTGGCGGTTCGGTGGTCGGAGGTTCGGGAACCGGCGCTTCGGGGTCTGAAGCGGCGGGATCCGGAGCGGCCGGGTCGTGGCGGACCGGCGCGCCGGCTGCGAAGGCCCG
The DNA here is from genome assembly GCF_044754225.1 of Arthrobacter sp. NPDC093125. Taxonomy (NCBI): domain Bacteria; kingdom Bacillati; phylum Actinomycetota; class Actinomycetes; order Micrococcales; family Micrococcaceae; genus Arthrobacter; species Arthrobacter sp. NPDC093125. Next base: position 302,126 of record NZ_JBIVOQ010000001.1, read on the forward strand.
CACCTTGGCATCGTCCCAGATGTGGGCGGGCACGGCCCCGCCCAGGAGCCTCCGGGCCAGCCGGGGATCGTCGTCGAAGGGCAGGTCGCTCCCTGCCATCACCATGTTGCCGTAGCGGCGTCCTTTGAGCATGGCCGGATCAGCGATGATCACGGTGTGCTTGAAGGAAGCCGCGATTGTGGCGGCGTCCTCCCTAGCATTCTTCAGATCCGGCCCGTCCCCCGAGTTCACGACATAAACTCCGCCCGGGGCCAGCACCCGTTGCACATGGTCGTTGAACTCGCTGGTGGTCAGGGGCCGCGGGGTAAGGGCGCCCGCGAAGACGTCCCTGATGATGAAGTCGCGCGTGTCTGGCGTCAGAGTTTCGGTGACGGCCCGGGCTTCGCCCACGCGGATGCGCAGCAGCGGCGCCTTGGGGAGGTCGAACCAGCCGCGGACGTACTCTGCCAGCTTTCCGTCCAGCTCCACGACGACTTGCCGGGCGTCCGGATAGGCGGCGGAAAAGTAGCGGGCAAGCGAGCAGGCGCCGCCGCCCAAGTGAAGTCCGCGGAGCTTGGGATGGGACTCCGGCGGCCAGCGTGATTCAAGGAGGGCAGCCATCCAGCGCATATATTCGAAGTCAAGGAACAGCGGGTCGGCGAGGTCGATGTGCGAGCTCATGACTCCGTTGATGCGCAGCAGCCAGCCCGTGGAATTGTCCTGGTCCGCGATGAGCTCGCAGTCCCCGGTATCGATGTAGTAGACACCCTCAACAGGCCCCTCCGGACGCCCGCCCTTGGGGAGCTCCATCACGCCCCGTCCGCCGGCCCCGCCCGTCTTGCTGCCGGCCTTCCCGCCTGTCTTACCGCCTTGTTTGCCGCGCCGCGCCATCAGATTTCCGCCGCTTCCGTCATGCTTCTAAGCCTAGTTGCCTCTTGCGGGTGCCCCCTGCCGGTGCCCCGAGGACCCTGGATCCCGACAGGCTCGATCAACGGGCGTGGCAGGCCCGATCAGCGGAGGGGGCAACCTCGATCAGCGGGGAGTCGCTATGCCTCCGAGACTGCCGCGCCTTTTCCGTCGCGGATGCGCTGGACCATGGCCGTGGTGGAACGTTCCGCCACATAGTCCAGAATGCAGACCCGGCCACCGTACGCCTCTACGGTCGCGGTTTCGGCGAGCATCTCCGGTGTGTAGTCACCACCTTTGGCGTAGATCTCCGGGCGCAGCTGCTCAAGCAGCGGAATGGGCGTGGGCGTGTCGAAGACCGTCACGTAGTCCACGCAGCTCAGCGCGGCAATCACGGCAGCGCGGTCTGCCACGCTGTTGATGGGACGGTCCGGTCCCTTCAGCGCGCGCACCGAGTCATCGCTGTTGAGGGCGACCACCAGGATGTCGCCCAGCTGCTTCGCCTGGTTGAGGTAGCGGGTATGACCACGGTGCAGCACGTCGAAGCAGCCGTTGGTCAGGACAACGCGATGGCCGTCGCTTCGGTGCGCGCGGATGTGCCGTTCCAGTTCGTCCGCGGTCAGGGCGGTATCAGCGAAGCTTTCGAGGTACCGTTCCAGCTCGGACGTGCCGCACACGGAGGTCCCCGGGTGATGGACGACGACGTCGGCAGCGGCCTGCGCAAAGTCAAGGCTGGCGGTCAGCGGAAGGGACGCTGCCCGGGCGAGGGTCAGCGCGGCCACGAACGTGTCCCCCGCGCCGGAAGCCTGCTTCTCCGTTGCCGGCCGAGCCCAGGTCCGGTGGGGATTGCCGTTGGCCGGAATCAGGACTGTGCCGTCGCGGTCGAGGGTGACCACCACCGCCCCTGCGCCTGTGGCCTCGAGCAGCTGCTGCCCGTGCTCGGAGACCAGCGCCGCGCGCTCGGCGCCTCCAGCCAGGCGCCGGTCCAGCAGCCTGGCCGCCTCCTGTGCATTGGGCGTAACGAGGTCCGGGTGCAGCGCTGCCCAGGGACGCGGGTCGTGCGCGTCCACCACGACCAGCTGGTCCGGGCCCCGCCGCGAGAGCGCTTCAATGAGACGGCTGCGGACCGGCTCGTCCAGTGCCCCTGTGCCGTAGTCGCAGATAACGACGGCGTCCGGAGCTTCGACGGCGGCCGTCACCGCGGCTGCGAGCACAGCCGAAGCGGATTCCGGGATCGTGGCGGCAGCGTCATCGAAGCGAAGCAGCACCTGCCCGCCGCTGCTGATGCGGATTTTCGTGGTGGTGACCATCTCCGAATCCTGTGTCAGAAAACGGGTGTCAACGCCCGCCGCCAGCAACTGGCGCATGAGCTCCGTGCCGGCGTCGTCCGTTCCGATGAGACCGGCGACGCTCACCCGGGCGCCCAGGGAGGCCAGGTTCATGGCAGTGTTCGCGGCACCGCCCGGCGAGAACTCGCGGCGGTTGATGTCCACCACGGGGGCCGGGGCTTCGCGGCACATCCTATCGCTCGGCCCGCTCCACCAGCCATCAAGAATCAGGTCCCCCACCACCAGGATCGAGGGGTTCGCCTCCGCAAGCCGCCGTGGCAGCCAGGCCGCCAGCCCGCGCTGCTCCGAAAGGTCCGGCTGATCCGGCAGGTTTGGCTGATGCCTGAACGGCTGGCCGGCTGCCGCCTCCCGGCCCATCTCCTCGCCGCTCATGCTCCCGCACCTTCCGAGCCGCCGCCTTCCAGGCCGGTGCCTTCCGCTGCTGATCCAGAGCTGCCGGCAGCCCCGCCTCGTGGAGCCGCTGCGATGTGCACCACCTTGACCCGCGTGAATTCGTCCAGCAGTTCCGGGCCGTAGCCGAACCCGTGGCCGCTTTCACCGCGGGGCTGGGCCGAACCACCCGGGGCTCCGCCGAACACTTCGTTGACCTTGACGGTGCCGACCGGGAGGGCCGCAACTGCCTGCTGGGCGTTGGCGATGCTTCCCGTCAGCACCGTGGCCGCCAGCCCGTAGCGCCCGGCCGCGGCCAGCTGCAGCCCCTGCTCGAAGCTGTCCACAACACGCACCGGCGCCACGGGGCCGAAGGTCTCCTCGGCCATGACGTCCATGTTGTCCGCGCAGTCGAGCAGTACCGTGGCGGGGTAAAAGGCGCCTGGACCGTCCGGAAGTTCCCCGCCTTCCGCCGCGCGTGCGCCGAGCTGAAGCGCCTCAGAGACGTGCCTGTGGACCGTCTCCCGCAGGCGCGTGTCCACCAGCGGCGCGATCCCGTTCCGGTTGCGGTTCCGGGCTTCGGCCGCGAGTGCCTCGCAGAACCGTTCCGCCACGGCCTTGTGGACGTAGATGCGCTCCACAGAGGTGCAGATCTGGCCGCTGTTGCTGAAGGCGCCGATGGCAGCCTGCTCTGCGGCCCACTCCGGATCAACGTCCTCGTCCACCAGGAGCGGGTCGTTGCCGCCGTTTTCCCGGAGCACGTGTGCGCCCGTCAGCACGGCGGCCCGGGCGATGCGGGCACCTGTGTCGCTGGACCCTACGTGCGCGAAAACGTCGACAGACATTTGCTGCGTAAGGACAGTTCCGACGTCGGGCCCTCCTGTGAGGGTCTGCAGCACATCCGGCGGGAAAACCGGCGCCAGTACCTCGCCCAGGCGTTCCCCGACCCCCGGGCAGCGCTCGCTGGGCTTGTGGATGACGGTGTTTCCGGTGACCAGCGCGGCGCCGATCAGGCCGCAGGCCACGGCGACGGGATCGTTCCACGGCGTCAGCAGGACGGCCACGCCGCGGGGCTCGGCAACCGTGTAGTCCGCGGCGAGCGCGTTTCCGCGCAGGCTGTGGCCCCGGTGTACCGGGCCGAGCTCCGCGTACTGCTCCAGGGTGGAAACACCGGCGGCCACCCCCGCCAGTGCTTCCTCCACCGGGCGGCCGGTTTCCCGTGCGTTGATCTCCGCCAGCTCCGCCGCGGCTTCGTTCAGGGCCGCGCCCGCGGCGCGTAGCAGCTTGCCCCGCTCCGCGGGGGGCCTGGCAGCCCAAGCGGGTTGTGCGGCACGGGACGTCTCAACTGCCCGGGCAACATCCTCGGGCCGGGCGGATGAGAACCGACCCACGACCTCGCCGGTGCGCGGATCCCTGATGGTTAGCAGGTCCTCTGCCGTGGCCTGGAAAGTCTCGGTTGCGGTATGCATGTGGCTCCTCGCTGCGCGGCTCCTGTCCGGGTGTCAACCGGCGTGCCGCTTTCTGGTTGTGCCGTCTACTTCGTGCCATCTACTGCCTCATCCGTACCCCGTGTTCGGTGGTTTACACGCCGGAGTTGGAAGGAGTTTCGGTGCTGGCATCCGGCCATGGCTGGGCCGTATGGTGGGCACCACGGAAGCAGACCGGAGCTGACTGAAGCTCCCAGAAGCAAACGGGTAACCTGTTGCTCCCCGAACGAAAGGCTCACGCCATGGAAGACTCCAACGCCGACTTCGGCGGAGCACGCATCATCAGCCAGGGAGTGGGTCCCGTCCTGGAGAAGTTCAGCAACGTCTCGCGGATCGCCGTACTCCGCGGCGGCGGTCTGGGTGATCTGATGTTCGCGCTGCCGGCGATGTCGGCGCTGAAGGCCGCCTACCCCGAGGCCTCGCTAACGCTGCTGGGCACTCCCATGCACGCCGAACTGCTCTCGCAGACCGAGGGGCCTGTGGACGAAACCGTCATCCTGCCGTTTTCCCAAGGCGTCCGGCCCGGAGCCGAGGACAAGGACGAGCTGGAGAACTTCTTTGGCAGGATGCGCGAGCGGAGGTTCGACCTCGCCGTGCAGCTGCACGGGGGCGGGCGCTATTCAAATCCGTTCCTGCTGCGGCTCGGGGCGCGGCACACCGTGGGCACCCGGACGCCGGACGCTGCCCGCCTTGAACGGACCGTGCCCTACCTGTATTACCAGCACGAGCCGATGAGGGCGCTTGAAGTGGCCGGATTCGCCGGCGCGGCACCGGTGGAACTGGAGGCCCGGATGCGGACCATGCCGGAATTCCGGCAGCGCCTCACAGCCCGGCTGGAGAGGCTGCAGTCCTCGCCGGAGCGCGGCAGGGTGGTGATCCATCCGGGCGCCACGGACCCGCGCCGCCGGTGGCCGGCGGAACGGTTCGGGGCGGTGGCCAGGATGGCGGCCGACGACGGCTTCCGGGTGTTGGTGATCGGTGACCACAGCGAAAAGGAGCTGGCCGAGGCAGTGGTGGAGCACGCCGTCGGAAGCGGCGCCGCCGGCAACCCACCGCAGACCAGGCCGCAGGTGGAGTCGCTGGCCGGCCAGCTCGGACTCGGCGAGCTCGCGGCTCTCCTGGCTGACTGCAGCGTCGTGGTGGCGAATGACAGCGGGCCGCGCCATCTGGCCCAGGCGCTGGGCGCACCCACAGTGGGCGTTTTTTGGACCGGCAACGCCATCAATGCCGGACCACTGGGGCGAAGCCTCCACCGGATCCACCTCGGCTGGACCACGCGCTGCGGTGTCTGCGGCGTGGACATGACCCAGGTGGGCTGGACGGCGCCGCGGTGCCCCCACGACGAGTCCACGGTGGAGGCAGTCGCCCCCGAGGCAGTCTACGAAGACGTCCTGCAGCTTACGGCCATGAGCCTTCCTCCTCGTGGCAGATGAGCATTTCACGCACCTCGCACCCTGCGGGCTGTGACAGCACGAACAGGATGGCCTGGGCCACGTTGGCGGGATCGTTGAGCCGGGAGTCATCCTGGGGCTTGTACTGCTCCGCCCGGTCGTCGAAGAAGTGCGTCTTCATGCCGCCCGGGATCATGGTGGTCACGCCGATCTCGCCTCCCGTTTCAGCGGCGAGGGAGTGGCTGAAGCCGACCACGCCGAACTTGGAGGCGCAGTAGGCCGTCGCCTCCGGAAGGGCACGCTTGCCCAGCGTGGAGGCAATCGTCACCACGCGGCCGCGGGATTTCTTCAGGTACGGCAGGGCGGCACGGACCACCGACACCGTCCCCATCAGGTTGACCCCAATGACGCGCTCCCACTCATCCGCGTCCACATCCTCCAGCTTGCCGCAGCGGTCAATTCCGGCTGCCGTCACCACTGCGTCCAGGCCATCCAGCGTCTCAGCCGCCTGCCGGACAGCCTCGCTCACCGCGGCACGGTCCGAAACGTCGACCTCGAAAGCCTTCGCAGCAGCGACGTTCCGGATATCGCGGTCCAGCACCACGGGCGTCCCGCCCGCCTTCAGGACAGCTTCTACGACGGCGGCCCCCAGGCCTGAGGCTCCGCCGGTGACCAGCACCCGGCCGGGGCGGAAGGTCGATTCATTCATGGTGTTCCTTTCGTTCGGGTCTATGTCTGGTTTCTGGTGCGCCTGATAAGGCACAACAGCCGCTGGGCTCAACTGACCTTGGCCAGCGCATCGGCCAGGATGGATGTGGACCTCGCCGGGTGGAAGGGCACGGTCATGCAGCGCCCGCCCCAGCTTTCCACCAGGCCGGCTTCGGGCAGCTGTGATGCCTGGTAGTCGCCGCCCTTCACCCAGATGTCCGGACGCAGTTCGTCGAGGCACGCCTCAGGGGTGTCCTCTTCGAAGATCATCACGGCGTCCACGCACGCGAGAGCCAGGAGAAGTTCCGCCCTGTCCTGTTCGCTGACGATGGGGCGCTGTTCACCCTTGATCCGGTGCACGGAAGCGTCCGAATTCAGGCACACGATCAGGCAGTCGCCAAGGTCCCGGGCTGCTGCGAGTGTTCGTGCATGGCCCGCGTGCAGCAGGTCAAAGCAGCCGCCCGTTGCCACTACAGTTCCGCCGTTCGCGCGGACCCGCCGGGCCAGGGCCATGGCGTCCTCGTCGCGCCGGTGCCGCCAGACCGGGCGGTGGCGGTCAGGCAGGGAGGCAACTCCTCCGGCGCCCAGGAAGTCCGCCGCCGCGCGGATGGCGAGTTCCGCGGCGTCGTCGAGGCCCCGGCCTTCGGCCAGGTGCACGGCAAGACTGGCGGCCAGCCTGTCCCCGGCGCCGCACGGGTCAGTCACGTCGGTGGAGGGAGCGGGAATGGCCCGCGGCTGGCGGTCGTCCTGTCCCAGCAGCATCCCGCCGCTCGCCCCCATGGTCACGAGCACCGCGTTGCCGTGCCAGCGGTCCAGCAGCGCGTTGCCCACCGCTGCGACTTCGTCCGGCGTCTCCGCCGCCCTGCCCGCTGCTTTGGTTGCCTCGGCGAGATTGGGAGTGGCCACTGTAACGCCGGGGACCGGGTTAGCCCCTGCCGGATGCGGATCCCAGACGATCGGGATGTTGTCAGCCAGGGCTGTGAGGAGGGACCGGATCTCAGGATTGGCCGCAACGCCGCGGCCATAGTCGGCAACGACGATGGCCTCAGCCTGTTCCATGGCTTTCAGCATCGCAGCCGTGGCGGCCGGAACGGCAGGTCTGGCGCAGTCCTCATCCACCCGGACAACGGGCTGGCGGCCCGCCCGCACCCGGGTTTTCACCGGGGTCCGGACGCCGGAGTGGCCAGCTACCACGCGTATGCCGGCGAGGGCCCCTTCGAGCTCCAGGGAGGCGTCATCATCGGACAGCACCGTCACAAGGGTGACCCGGTGTCCGTCCTGGGCGAGCATCCGCGCGACAAGCCCGGCGCCGCCGGCCCGCCGTCGGACTTCCGCGATATCCACCACCGGGACCGGCGCGTCCGGACACAGCCGGGTGGCTTCGCCGGCCAGGTCCACGTCCAGCAGCACATCTCCAACCACAGTGATCCTCATCCGCGATCAACCTCCTGCCCGGCAGCAGTCTTGCCCTTGCGGGCAATCTCGGCTTCGAATGAGCGGCACAGGGCGTGCAGGGCAATGAGGTGGCCCTCCTGCGCGTTCGCTGAAAGGGCGTCGATGGCCACCACCTCATCGCAGCTCTCCGCCAGTGGATTCGGCGCCGGGCCCGTGAGCGCCCAGGTGGTCACGTTCAGGCGGGCGGCTGCTTCGGCGGCACGCAGCAGGTTGGGGCTCTTTCCGCTGGTGGAGAGCAGCAGGAGGATGTCGCCGGAGCGCCCGTGGGCCCGCACCTGCCTGGCGAACAGCTCGTCGTAGCCGTAGTCGTTGGCAATGGCGGTCACGGCCGAGCTCTCGGCGTGCAGCGCGATCGCCGAGAAGGGCACGCGTTCACCGTCGAACCTGCCCACAAGCTCAGCGGTCAGATGCTGGGCCTCGGCAGCGGATCCTCCGTTGCCCGCTGCCAGCAGCCGCTGCCCGCCCAGCAGCCGCTTCGCCAGTTCGACGCCCCACGCCGCCAGCAGGTCAGACTGGCTCTCGAGCGAACGCAGCGCCGGGAGGACATTCTCAAGGTGGATCCGGACGGCATCCCTGGAAGCCTCAGGAACGTGCCCGGCTTCCGGGCACGCAAGGGGCTGTTCAGGGTTTTGTTCAAGGGGCCGTTCAAAAACCGTGCGGCCGGTGACCGGCGGCAGGGCCGGAAGCTCGGCCTCCTGCAGGGACCATTCCGTTGTCACAGTGCCGCTCCTTCCATTGGGAGGCTGGTGGCCGTTGCCGTTGCCGTTTCCGCGATCGCCAGCTGGTACGACTTTTCGGTTTCCGCCGCGATCCGGCTCCAGGAGAACCGCGCCTTTGCACGCCTTTCGCCGGCCCGGCCCAGCTTGTCCCGGAGTTCCGGGCTGGCCAGCAGCGCCGCCAGGGCGTCGGCAATCGCTTCCGGATCCCGTGGAGGCACGTGCAGACCGGTTCCGTGATTCACCACAGAATCCGTCAGGCCGCCAACCGCAGCGGCGACCACCGGCACGCCGCACGCCATCGCTTCAAGAGGCACGATGCCAAATGGCTCATACCAGGGAGTGCAGGCCACTGCATCGGCGCTGCGGAAAATCGCCGGCATCTCCTCGCGCGAGACCTGGCCGCGCAGTTCCACCTGGTCCGCCACGCCCAAATTCCGGGCCAGGTCGAGGAGCCTCCGCGCTTCAGGATCCTGGTTTCCTGCGGCTTCGCCGCCGCCGACGATGAGGAGCTCGACGTCGTCGAACCCCGCCTCCTTCAGGTGAGCCAGTGCGCGGATCACCAGGTCCACCCCTTTCCGTGGCACCAGCCGGCCCACGGACAGGATGCGATGCCGGCGGGGCCGGGAATCGACCGGTCCCGTGCCGGAAAACAGGTCCAGGTCCACGCCGCAGGGCGCGATGGAGACTTTTCCCGAGTCGATGCCCATCGCCTTTAGTTCGAACACCTCATCGGAGCAGGTGGCGATGATGCGGTCCACCGACCGTCCCACAGACGGTTCCAGGAAGCGGCGCTCGGCCGGACTCGTGTCATCGGCGCCCTGGTGCCGGCGCTTGACCGTGCCGAGTGCGTGGAATGTCTGCACCACGGGCACGCGGAAGCCGGAAGGATCACGGCGCGCGGCATTGAGCGCGGCAATGCCGGACATCCAGAAGTGTCCATGGACGATGTCCGGAGGCGTGCGGCCCCAGTCCCGGACCACCCCGTCAGCGAGCGCCTCCATGAACGGCAGCAGCTCGTCCTTGGGGACGTGGGCGGCCGGACCGGCGTCGACATGCACCACCTCGAGCCTCGGCTGCACCCGCACCTTTGCGGGCAGATCCGGGGCGTCACGCCTGGTGTATACCGTGACGAAGTGGCCGCGGCGGGCCAGCGCGGTGGAAAGCGCAGCCACGTGCACATTCTGGCCGCCCGCGTCCACGCCGCCGAGCGCTGCCAACGGACTGGCGTGTTCCGAAATCATTGAGATCTTCAATGGGTGGTCCTTTCTCGCGCCGGGATAGAGGGCCCGGTTCCGGGCCCCATCAAAATACGGTGGCCTGGCCCGGACTTGAGATCCGCCAGGACCGTATCCCAATCAGCCAGGAAGCGGTCAAGGCCGTAACGCTCCAAGACCGCCTCCCGCGCTGCCTTACCCCGTCGCCGCGACTCCTCGGGGTCGTTGATGAGCTGCCGTGCCGTCCGGAGCAGCTCACTCACGTTCGTGGAAACAGCTCCCGCCTCGGCCGGTACGGCCCGCGCTGCTTCAGTGGTGTCGAGGGCGAGGACGGGCATGCCCAGATGCATCGCCTCCAGCAGCGCGAGTCCCAGGGACGTCCAGCGCAGGGGGTGCAGATAGACCCGGCAGCGGGCCAGTTCGCGGTGAAGCTCTGCGGTCTTCAGGTCCCCGCGGACCTTCAGTCTTGCGGGCTCAATCCCCGTTGCGGCATGAAGCTCGCCGCCGCCCATCCCGAAAACCTGCAGCGGTGCGGCCTCGGCGAAGCGGGGCAGCAAATCCGTTCCTGTCACGCGTCCGCGGCGCACCGGCTCGTTCACCACCACGCCCAGTTCGGGCAGTTCGCCGGTGTAGAGGTAACCGGGGTCGTGGATCCCGTGTTCGATCACGGTGGTGGGCGCCTGGCCGTTGTCCCAAAAGAGCTCGTTGAAGTGGGTTACGTGCACCACCGGAATGTTGTGCTGGTCCGCCAGCGGGTGCCGGCTGAAGGGGACATCACCCTTGGGCGTGTTGTGTTCAACGAACACGGCGGGAAGGTCGACGCCGGGACGCCGCCCCAGTGCGCGGGTCACCTCTGCGGCCTCCTCGGGACGCTGGAGGACGACCGCGTCGATGCTGTCCGCGTCGAGCGTCGCCAGAGACACCTCCTGCACGGACGCCGGCCAGTCCCTGCCGGCCCGGCCCAGGCCCCACGCGCCACCTTCAGGCAGGACCGGCAGGAGATACTCGTGCCGTCCGCGGACGAAGGCATCCGTCCAGGACCCGTGTACATGCCAGAGGAGAATTCTCATTACCTGCGCACCTTTCTTCGAGTGCTGAGGGAGGAAATCCCGCGCATCAGCCGTTCAACTGCCTCCACCACCTGCTCCGGCGATACAGAGCTGAGGCAGGGGTGGCCCGGAACCGGGCAGATCCGCGCCCGGCTCCCTTTGCACCTTGCGTTCTGGTCGCCGAGCAGTTCCAGCGGCACCCCGTACGGCGCCCACCGGACCGCCGGCACGACGGGCGAGAACAGGCTCACCACCGGGGTTCCGACGGCGGCCGCCAAGTGGGCGGGACCCGTGTTGCCTGTAACCACCACCTGAGCCTTTGCCAGGACGCCCGAGAGCGTCCGGAGGTCTGTCTGCCCGCCGAGGTCCAGGGCGGACGGGCCGGCCACCGTTGCCGTCAGATCCGTTTCCCCCGGCCCGCCGGTGACCACCACGCGGTGGCCTGATCCCTCCAGCAGCTCCACCGCCGCAGCGTGGTGGAGCGGAGGCCATGCCCGGGCAGGGACGGTTGCACCGGGATGGACCACGACGTAGGGCTCCTCCCCGACGAGGTTCCGGACGTCCGGGGGATCCTTGACCATCAGCTTCCCGTCGTCGCCGTCCCTCAGCCGGAAGCCTGCAGCCCTGGCAATACCCAGCGCCCGCACTGCCTCCGGCTGGTCTTCGGGAAAGTCCTCGCCGGGCCGCAACCGGACGTCCAGCAGCGACCCTGCGTAGTCCGTTGACGCGCCCGTGATCCGTGAAACCCCGGCCAGCCGCAGGAGCATCGCCAGCGGCAGGGGTGACTGGTGGAAGGAAGTGAGGATGACTGCTTCGGTGATCCGGGAATTGTGGACGAAGTCCACGAGCGCATCCAGATGCGGTCCCGTCACCGCTGGGGCGGGATTGGTGATCCACGGGCTGTCCCAGGCGAAAACGTCGGAAACAGCTGGCAGCAGCGATGCGGCGGACTGTCCCTGCGGTCCGCAAAGGACGACGACGTCATTGGGGGCGCCGCCGTCGGCCCGCCTCCCGTTGGCCACAGCCCTGACGGCGGGACCGGCCAGCAGCACGTCGCCCACGCTGTCGAGCCGGGCCACCAGCACCTTGCTCATGCCGGTCCCTTGAGGAGCAGTGCCACTGCCTGCTCCAGGTCAGCCGCGACCTCCGGGGCCGCGGCCACCTCCTCCTCGCGTGTCACCGGTGTGGGAACCAGCACGCCCCGGGCCCCTGCGGCCCGCGCGGCCTCCACGTCGCTGCCGATGTCACCGATGAAGGCTGCCTCCGACGCATGGATGCCCAGCCGGTCGCACGCGCTGTGGATCATGCCGGGAGCGGGTTTGCGGCACCTGCAGGAGTCCTCGGCTGAATGCGGGCACACTTCCCACACATCGAAGGGTCCCAACAGTTCCTCCACGCGGTTGTTCACGCTGTTGACCTGGTCCAGCGTCAGTATGCCCCGGGCCACGCCCGACTGGTTGCTCAACACACCGGTGGCGAGACCCAGGCCGCGCAGCTCATCTAGGACCTTGCGGGCACCCGGGAAGGGCTTGACCTTCGAGGGGTCGCCGTTGTAAGGCACGTCGATGACGAGCGTGCCGTCCCGGTCGAACAGCACAGCTTTGAGCTGAGAAGCGTTGCTAGCCATACACCCTCCGTTCCCCCTCCGGCACAGGACTAAACAACCGTCCTCCTACTTCTTCGGATTAGACTCCTCGTCAGGCAGTCGGCACAGGCTGCACCGACCGGAGGAGGACAGGCAATGGAACAACCTGATGGCGGACGCGAACAGCCCGTCCTTTTGGTCCTGCGGGCACTGAAGCTTGGCGACATGCTGGTCGCCGTTCCGGCGCTGCGTGCACTGCGCAGGGCATATCCGCATCACCGCCTGCTCTACGCGGCCCAGGGATGGCTCGCCGAGGCGCTCGAACTCGTGGGCGGGTACGAACTGCTCCCCACCCACGGGCTTGACGTTCCGATTCCGATTGAAGCCGGCACCGTGGATGTGGCCGTCAACCTCCACGGCAGCGGCCCGGAAAGCGACGACCGGCTGGCGGACATCAGGCCCCGGACAATAATCGGCCACCGCAGTGCTACCAGGAACGGCCCCGAGTGGGTCCACGACATTCACGAACGGACCCGGTGGACGCGGTTGCTGGAGTGGCATGGCATCGAGGCCGAGCCCGAAGATTTCCGGCTGCTTCAACCCTCCGTGGCAAGCCCCTGCCCGGGTGCCACGGTGCTGCACGTAGGTGCTGCGTACGGCAGCCGGCTGTGGCCTGTGGAGAGGTTCGCCCGCGTGGCCCGGGAGCTATCCGAGCAGGGGCACCAAGTGGTCTTTACCGGGAGTTCCGGGGAACGGCCGCGTGCCCTGGACGTGGCGAGTGCCGCGGGACTGGCCGAGAACCACGTCCTGGCCGGGACGCTCGGGCTGTCGGCGTTCGCGGCGACCGTGGCCGACGCGCGGCTGGTGGTCTCGGCCGACACAGGCGCGGCCCATCTCGCGTCAGCCTATGCGCGGCCGTCCGTTGTCCTTTTCGGCCCTGCACCCGCTGAAGTGTGGGGCCCCCCGCCCGGGCCGCACGTGGTGCTGACCCAGGCTCAGCTGCGGCGCGGCGACACTTTCGCTGCCACGCCTGACCCGGCCCTGCTGGCCGTTTCGGCCGAGGACGTGCTGGCCGCCGTCCGCGGGCTCGCGCTCTCGTGATCCTCAGCCAGCAGGCGGTGCTGGAGGCAGACAAGAATGCGTGACAGCCGCCGTGACACCTGCATCTGCGAGATGCCGAACCGCTGGCCGAGTTCGGACTGAGTCTCCTCCCGGTAGTACCGGCGGTACAGCATCTCGCGGTCATCCGGATCCAGCTCCTGGATTGCCTCGTTCAGGCACACCAGTTCTTCAAGATGCTCGATGGGTGTATCCGGTGACATCAGTGTTTCGGCCATCGGCGGGCCGCCCCATGGGTCCGCGTTGTCGAGGGAATCGGGATGCATGCTGCTGCCCGCGGCCTGCGCCTCCCTGACTTCCTCTACCGGGACAGCCATTTCAGCGGCCAACTCGTGTTCGGTGGGAACGCGCCCCAGGGACTGGGCCAGATCCGGGGCCGTGCGGAGCATCTGGGTGCGGACATCCTGGACCCTGCGCGGTGGCCGCACGGTCCAGCACCGGTCCCTGAGGAACCGCTTCAGCTCGCCGCTGATCGTCGGGGCAGCGTACGCCGGGAAGCTCTCGCCTTTTTTCTCGTCAAACCCCCTCGCAGCCTTGACCAGCCCCAGGTAGGCCACCTGCACCAGGTCGGCGCGGTCCCTGCCCCTGGCGGCATAGCGCGCAGCAAGGGACTCGGCCAGGTCCAGATAGTTCAGTACCAACTGGTTCTGGAACGCCTCATGGAGCCGCCCGGGCTGATGGATTGCACGGCTGGAGGACCGCTCAGCCCATTCGGGCCGGGCGGACTCTACGGAAGATTCCCCGTCGCATTCGGCTGATTCATTGACAGCTGTGAAGACAATATTTTCTGGCATGTCGGGGGATTCCTTCGACCTAGATCTTTGGAAAGCCTGCGGCAAGACTTAGAAGAAGGAAACCATAAGTGTACTTATTACACAATCGCCCCGGAGGGTAGGCTCTTCCCAGCAGCACCTTCTGCGGCGCCTGGGAAATCCTTCGGCACCGCCGTACAGATCCAACGCAGCCACGGAGGATATGACAATGCGCATTGCCATTACGGGAGCCAGCGGGAACGCCGGCACGGCGCTGCTGCGCAGGCTCAACCAGGCCGCCGCAGACGAGCCGGGCGGCCTGGAACTGGTCGGCATCAGCCGCCGGATGCCGGATACTTCGCAGGGTCCTTACGAAGGAGTGGAATGGCACGCTCTGGACGTCGGCCTGAGCGCAAGCCGGGGCGGTCTACGGGCCGCCTTTGCCGGGGCGGACGCGGTGGTGCACCTGGCGTGGCAAATCCAACCGAACCGGGACCTTGCCCTGCTGCACCGCACCAACGTCACCGGGACAGAGAATGTGCTGGCCGCCGCGAAGGATGCGGGAGTCGGGCACGTGGTGTGCGCTTCGTCAGTCGGCGCCTACAGCCGCGGCCCCAAGGACCGCCGCGTGGACGAGGGCTGGCCCACCCTGGGCATGGCAGGGTCCCACTACAGCCGGGACAAGGCCGACCAGGAGGCCGTACTGGACAGGTTCGCCGCCGAAAATCCCTCCATCGCGGTGGCAAGGCTGCGGCCGGGACTCATTTTCCAGGGCGACGCCGGCAGCGAGATCGGCCGGTACTTCCTCGGCATGGTGCACCCCAGGTTTGTGCCCCGCCGCCCGGCCTTGCCAATCCTGCCTATCCCAAACGAATTCGTCTTTCAGGCACTGCACGCGGATGACGTGGCTGATGCCTATTGGCGGGTCGTGCGGAACAAGGCGTCCGGGGCCTTTAACGTCGCAGCAGAACCGGTTGTTACGCCGCAAAACCTCGCCCGGCTCTTCTCCGCCCGCCGGGTGCTTCCGGTTCCGGTCCGGCTCCTGCACGCCTTCGTGGGCGCGACCTGGCGGCTGAGGCTGCAGCAGACAGACTCAGGCTGGGTGGACATGGCAGCCGGCGCGCCCATCATGGACACGGCACGCGCCCGCACAGAACTCGGGTGGGAGCCCCGGACATCGTCCCTGGATGCCATTCAGGAAGTCATCGAGGGCATGGCAGCAGGTTCCGGGCTCGCGCCGTCGCCGCCTCTCAAACCGCGGCGCCCGCTGGGGTCTTCCGTGGCGGCACTGATCCGGCGGAAACGGGGATAGCCGTCCCGGCGGGCGAATTCCCGCCGAGACCGGCTCCGGCGCTACTCCCGCGGATTGTTCAGGCGGGTGGTATCCGACCGCTGGTCGGGGTCGACCATGGCCCCCCTCGGCTGCTCGCGCTTCTCGTCGACGTCCGGATCGAGCGCGTTCGCTTTGTGGAGGTGCTTTTCCGAATCAGTCCTGAAGCCCTGCGCCTCGGACTGCCGCTGCTCAGCTTCCTGGCTCAACCGGGCAGCCTCAACCTGGGCCTTTTCGGCGTCGGCCTTGGCGCGGAGTGCCTGCGCTTCGTTCTCCCGGGCCTCAAGCTCGGCGTCCTCCGCCTTCCTGCGGATCTCAGCGGCATGCTGGCGGTTGGATTCATCCCGCTTCCGCTTAAAAGCCTCCTTGCGTTTGCGGCCGGTCACCAGCAGCAAAATAATCAGCGCGATAACAACAATTGCAACAACGATCCATACCCAGGTAGCTGTATCCACCGAGGCTCCACCTCTTTCCATATCCAGCAGGGTCCGGCGGTACGGGCAGGGAGCCTGATGCAGGCTTCAGCCCGCGGCCGGTTGAACGAACGGCAATCGCGGTACTTTCTATCTGATAGTAATCATGCTTACTATTTTACAGCGAGTTAAGCCGATTGTGATCAGCAGCCAACTTCCTGGAAAGAGAGCGACGATGACAGAGAACGAATGGCCGCAGCACACGAATTACCCCGTGGCCGGAGCAACTACTTCCAAGAAGGAGGCTGCCAGGGAGGGGGCGCTGGACACGGCGCAGCAGGCCTCTGACTCCGCCCGCGCTGTCGCCCGGACAGCAAAATCCGAGGCTGCCGGCGTCACAGCCGTAGCCAGATCAGAGGCTGTAAACCTGCTCAGCGAAGCAAAGTCGCAACTCACCGGCCAGGTTTCCAGCCAGCAACAAAAGGCAGCATTGGGCCTCCGCTCCATCTCGGACCAGCTGCAGGCGATGTCGCAGGCATCCGACCAGCCGGGGGTCGCCGCCAATTTGGTCCGGCAGGCCGCGGAACAGTCAGGGACTGCGGCGGCCTGGCTCGACAGGGGCGATCCAGCCTCCCTCCTGGACGACGTGGCCTCCTTCGCCCGGAGGCGTCCTGGTGCCTTTCTCCTGCTGGCCGCCGGTGCGGGCATCCTGACCGGGAGTCTCACCCGGGGGCTGAATGCCGGGGCGGGCCGGCAGGAAGGCGGCCGCCACCGCGCCCCCACTCCCCCGGGGTTCGAAACGGGGTTCGACGCGGCAGCCGGTTCCGCTGTGCCGCCGCCCCAAGTGGATCTGCCCGGCGCCGAGACGGCTTCGGGAAGCTACGTTCCACCGGCCGGCGCCCCCGTACCCCCGCCTCCAGTCGGCCTTCCCGGCCCTAACGCCACCACCGCCGGCTTCGGCGGTGCAGCCCCGTCCCCGGCCGGCCCTCGCGGTCCGCTGGCTTCCCCCCAACTGGCCGAGGATGCGCAGTCCCCGGCACACATCGCGGACGACCCCCTGGCGGGGAAAGATCTGGCCGATGACCCGATGGGGAGCGACCCGCTCACGCGCGACAGACGGAACCCCGGCCTCGGTTAGACCGGGCCGGTCCTGATGCGGTAGACCGCAAAAGCCAAGGACACCGTCCACAAAGCCTGACCCAATTGACTGCGGGGAGGCAGCTTTCCCACCGCTGATCCTGCCGACCTGCAAGTGCCCGAAAGGATGGTCCAATGGCCACGAATGAAGCTCCAGAAACCAGCAAGGCCAAGGCGTCCTCGGCGCCCGCCCCTGATGACGAACGCAAGCCCGACAGCCCTACGGATGTCACTAAGCCTGCGTGGAAGTACATCTTCAAAAAGACGCTCCGCGAGTTCACGCAGGACCAGTGCCCCGACCTCGCCGCGGGGCTGACGTATTACGCCGTCCTCTCGCTTTTCCCGGCATTGCTGGCCTTGGTTTCCCTTATCGGCATCTTCGGTGATGCACAAAGCACGACGGCGGCACTCCTCCAGATCGCGCAAGGCATCGCCCCCGGTGCGGCCTTGGACACCATCAGGGGCCCCATCGAGGAACTCACTGCTTCACCGGCAGCAGGTTTAACCCTCGTCATCGGTCTTGCAACGGCGCTCTGGTCCGCTTCCGGTTATGTAACCGGGTTTGGCCGGGCCATGAACCGGGTTTATGAGGTCGACGAAGGCCGCGGTTTCGTCAAGCTTCGCGGCACGATGTTTGGCGTGACGTTGCTTTCTGTGGTCATCGTGGCGCTGCTGGCCGCGATGCTGGTGCTCAGCGGCCCCGTGGCGGAAGCCGTGGGCGGTGCCATCGGACTCGGCGGGGTTTTCCTGACCGTGTGGAACATCGCCAAATGGCCGGTCATCGTCCTGCTGGTCATCGCGATCATTGCGATCCTCTACTACGCCACGCCCAACGTCAAGCAGCCGAAATTCCGCTGGATGAGCCTCGGCTCCTTCATTGCGCTGATGGTTTTCGTCCTGGCATCGCTGGGCTTTGGCTTTTACGTGGCCAACTTCGGCAACTACAACAAGACTTACGGCGCGATCGGCGGCGTAATCATCATGCTGCTGTGGCTGTGGATCCTGAACATGTCCCTGCTGTTCGGTGCGGAGTTCGACGCCGAAATGGAGCGCGGCCGCCAACTGCAGGCCGGCATCGAGGCTGAGGAAACCATCCAGCTGCCGCCGCGGGACACTAAGAAGAGCGAGAAGCTGCAGGCCCAGGAGGAGGAAGACGTCCGCCACGGCCGCGAACTGCGCGAGCAGCACTCTGGTGACAATGGCCAACAGAACGGCGAGCAGCGCGCCAGTGCCCAGAACGGTGCGCACAAGGCAGGACAGAGGGAACAGGACCGCCCGGACAGGAAGTAAACACAGACAGGAAGTGACGCGAAAACCGCGGGCCGCCCGGATTTCCGGGCGGCCCGCGGCCATTTGCTCGAGGGGCTGGTTAATCGACAAGGGCACGTCTCGCCGCCCAGATCCAAAGCCAGTACGACAGAGCCCTGGCTCGCCCTTCATTCAGCGCGCCGCAGCAGCCTCGTCGCGCCCGCTGTAGTCGAGAGCTATCTGTCGCGCAGTTTCTTGCAGGCGGGGAATCACGGTCTTCTCCAGGTCATCCGCGGAAGCCCGGTGGGTTTGCAGCGATACATTGACAGCGGCAACCACTTCGTTCCCCCGCCGCACCGGGACGGCGACGCCGCGCAGACCCTCCTCAAGCTCCTCCGAGACCATGGACCAGCCCTTTGCCCTTGTGGCCTCGAGTTCAGCGCGGAGCCGATCGGGGCTGCCGATCGAATGCTCGGTGAAACGGCGCAGTTCAACCGACCCAAGGTAGGACTGCAGCTCCGGCTCAGGCAAGGCGGCCAGGAGGACGCGCCCCATGGACGTTGCCCAGGCCGGGAATCTCGTACCCACGCGGATCGACACGCTGAGCAGCCTCGGCGACGGCACACACACGATGTACACCACGTCGGCGCCGTCGAGGATGCACAATGATGTTGTTTCGTTGAGCTTGGCAGCCAGCGACTTCAGGTGGGGTTCGGCCACCCCCGGCAGCGACAGGTTCGCCAGGAACGACCGCCCGATGTCCAGCGAACGGGCAGTCAGTTCAAAGTTCGGGCCTTCCGCATGGACATAGCCCAAATCAGCCAGAGTCATAAGGAAGCGCCTCGCGGAAGCCCTGGTCATGTCAGCCCGGGCTGCGACTTGGGAAACAGTGAGCTTCGGGCTGTCGGGGGTGAAAGCGAGCAGCACGTCAAATGCCTTTTCAACCGACTTCACAAAGTAGGCTGGCTGCTCCTCCATGAACTTCCCGCCCTCGTTGACCACGCGTACCTACCCAGCCGACACACCCGGCCCCGGCCCTGTTTCGATCATATAGGGATTGCCCCCGCCCCTCTCCCAGGCTTTCCAGCCGCAGCCGTTGTGATAGGCCTCACCGTCCAGTACGCTTATAGAAATCGCATTCCGCACATCTGTTCGGTCTGCGCACAAACTGGAAAAGTCGACCCATCGCCTTCAGCGTGGAAGGACCTACACAATGACGAACATCGCAGCGGGGCCACAGGCCCAGTCACCGGCCGAGGCGGAACGGCAGCTCAAGCGCGCCAAGAAGGCGGCCCTGGCCGCTTTCCTTGGCGGGGCCCTCGAGTACTACGACTTCTTCATCTACGCCACAGCAGCGTCCCTGATCTTCTCCAAGATCTTCTTTCCCGCCGGTGACTCAACTGTCGCCCTGCTCGCTTCCTTCGCGACCTTCGGCGTAGCCTACGTCGCCCGGCCCTTCGGCGCCGTCGTATTCGGCCACCTGGGCGACAAGATCGGCCGCAAGAACACCCTGGTGCTGACCCTGGTCCTCATGGGGGCCGCAACCTTCCTCATCGGTGTCCTGCCGGACTTCAACACCGCCGGCTACTGGGCCCCCGCCCTGCTGGTGCTGCTCCGACTCATGCAGGGCCTCTCCGCCGGCGCCGAGACGGCGGGCGCCTCCGCGCTGTCCACCGAGGAAGCGCCCGAAGGCCGGCGCGGTTTCTTCGCCAGCTTCGCCATGAGCGGCATCTCCGCCGGCATCGTCCTGGCCTCCCTGGCCTTCCTTCCCGTGGCCGCCATGAGCGAAGCCGACCGCCTCGCCTGGGGCTGGCGCATCCCGTTCTGGCTCTCCGTCATCGTGCTCATCGTCGCCTACCTGGTCCGCCGCTCCCTTGACGAGCCGGAAGTCTTCGAGGAAAAGCACGACCACGGCGAACTCGTGAAACTCCCCTTCGCGAAAATGTTCAAGACCCACCCGGCACAGTTCTTCCAGGTAGCCCTTATGTCCTTCGAAACCGTCACCAACACGTTCATGCAGTCCTTCGGCCTCGCGTACGCCGTCACGGTCGGGGTGCCCGCATCCACCATGCTCTGGGTCAGCATCGCCGGCAACGTCCTGGCCATCGCCACCCAGCCGCTCATGGCAAGACTGTCCGACAGCCTTGGACGGCGGCCCGTCTTCATCGCCGGCGTCCTGGGCTCCGGGGTCATGATCTTCGTGTACTTCTCTGTCATCTCCACCGGGAACGTCCCGATGATCTTCCTCACCAGCACCCTCATCACCGCCGGTACTTACGCGATGTCCAACGCAATCTACCCGGCTTGGTTCTCGGAGCTCTTCAACGTCAAGGTCCGCTACTCCGGCATGGCCATTGGCCTGCAGATCGGCATCCTCTGCGCCGGATTCACCCCGCTGCTCGGCACCGCTCTCGTCGGAACCGACAAGGCCAACTGGGGACCCGCCGCCTGGATCGTTGCCGCCTCCTCCGTTCTTGCCGTCGCCGGCGCACTCTGGGCCCGCGAGACCAGCAGGACCCATCTGCGCGACCTGGGCAACCCGGTGAACTGATAAGGCGCAACGACACCGAAAACAAAAGAGGACGACGGCGGGGACTTCCCGCCGTCGTCCTCTTGCCTATCAGGTGCCGGCTACTCGGGCAGTTCCATCTGGAAGCCGCAGTCGCATCTCAGAACCCGGGTAGACAGGTAGACACCCAGGGCGTCCTCGACTTCATCTTCGGTGGACAGCGGCGCAGAGAGCCTGCGAAGTTCCGAGCCGGCTTTCTTCATCGGCTGCCCGCAGTGCATGTAGTGGCTGCCGAATATCAGCAGGTCCCCCGCCTGTTCCGGACGGGCCAGAACCAGCGACAGGTCGGCAACCTGGGCCGGGTGCTCGCTGAACGTCCCGCACCGGCTGCATGTGTAGGAAACCATCACGACGTCGGGCGGCCCGCCCGGGAGATCGGTGACGGATCTGATGGTGAGATGGTGGTCTGTGCCGCAGTTGCCGCACATCACCGGCAGGACAGGGCGTCGACCGGCGCCGTCGTGACGGAAACCGTGGAAACCGAGTGACATGATCAGGCGGCGTGGGGGTAGCTGGTGAGTATGTAGTCTGCTGCCGCACGGCCTTTCATTCTCAGCCTGCCGCTATGGATATTGATACGGCACATCCGCATGCCCTTCCGGAAGGACGTGTCGGGCTTGGGCTTCATCCCCTGGAGCAGGCACCAACTGGTGTACAGGCCGTAGAGGCAGTCAGGCCCCAGCGGACTATCGGTATCAGGAGCAGGCGCGGTGGCGTCGGAAAGGAATTGTCGGAAATGGGAGGGGGCCATGGTGGCTCTTTCCTCGGAGTGCATGATGGCCACCATGAGGCTACAGCGGCGATATCTCGAGGGAGCGCACAAGTCCCTGGAGCGGTCTCCTGCTAACAAGCGTTGACAGAATTCCCTGCTCTGAACCTACCCCGCCCTGCACCTCCCTGTATATAGCTCCGGCGGGTGAGCCTGCCGCCCCAGGCTCCCGGACCGGGCCACCGGCAGATCGCTTGCCGCCCTGGATTCTAAAGTTGAACGACAAAACTACCCTGCAGTAACTTCAATGCGGGCGCGCCGCGTTTCCCCCAGATGACGGAGCGCCCCCGGGAGCCCCGCGTCGCCTTCACATGACGCGGGGCTTTTTGGTGCCTCAGGCCCATTCCCGGGCTGATGCACCGGCATCAATGAACAGCGGGTGGCCGGGCGAAATTAGAACATACAACTGGGTCTTTTTGATCGGTCCGGACCGGCATACCGTGGACGCAAGGCGCTGCCCGTCCGGGCGGCCGGGACCAGGAGGAATCTCCCATGACAGCGCACGTGGCAGACTGCCTCACCTACGCCCACCGCTAACCGCCCTCAAGCCGGAGCGGCTTCCCCGCCCCGGCGGCCACGCACAGCACATGAATCCAGACAGACGACTCGCAGAGACCCTGGCAGGCAGGTACAGACTGCTTGAATTCCTGGGCAGCGGCGGCATGTCCACTGTTTACCGCGCGCGTGACGAAGTGCTGGGCCGGGACGTGGCCGTGAAACTCTTCCGCGGCGATGTACCGGATCCCGCGGACCTGCAGCGGCGGCGGACAGAAATGCGCCTGCTTGCAGGGCTCAGCCACCCCGGCCTCGTCGCGCTTCATGACGCCGGGTTCGACAGCGCCGGCGACCCCGGGACGCTTGAGTACCTGGTCATGGAGTATGTCCCCGGCACCGACCTGCACCGGCGGCTTCTCGCCGAACCCCTGGCAGATAGAGACGCGCGCCGTTTGGGAGCCGAGACTGCCGCGGCGCTGGATTTCATTCATTCCCACGGCGTGGTGCACCGTGACGTGAAGCCGGCCAACATCCTTTTGCCCGAAGGCTGGGCAGAAGGGCGTGCAACCTCGAAGCTGGCGGATTTTGGGATCGCGCGCGCCTCGGACAGCGACCGCCTCACCCTTTCAGACACAACCATCGGCACAGCCGCCTACCTGAGCCCGGAACAGGCAACAGGACATGAAGGACAACCGGCTGCAGACATCTATGCACTCGGGCTGGTCCTCCTCGAATGCCTCACAGGAACCCAGGAATACCCCGGTTCTCCCTTCGCATCAGCAGCCGCCCGCCTCTCCAGAGACCCCGCCATCCCGGAGCACCTCGGCCCCTTCTGGTGCGGCCTGCTCGCCCGGAGACGAGCCGCGAACCGCAGGCACGGCCCGCGGCAGCCGAGGTCGCCGCTGCGCTCACCGGCCAGCCTCCAAACCCCACGCTCCGCCTGCCCTCCGTAGGGGCGTCGGACGCTGCAAGGGCGGCCGGCATCCCGGCAGAACGCCATTCCGGCAGGGGAATCCTGCCGAAACCCCCGCCTGGCCAACAGACAAACTCCACGCTGTCCCGCCTCCCCGCTCCCCCGCCCAGGGCTCCCCGAACAGCCGTCGCTCCTCAACCGGTACCCCGAACGACCGGCATCCAGGAGAAGCGACCAGGAACGAAGGCCCCGCGGCGTCCCTGGATCCCGGCCGCCGTAACGGCCGCCGCGGCCGGCATTGTCCTGGCCGTCCTGCTCTCGACCGGACTCCTGGCTTCAGGCCGCCCGGCGCCCACCCCCTCTCCCGCACTGACCGGCCAGGTCGAGGACCATATGAGGGAACTTGAAGAAAGCGTGCGGCCATGACCCTTGGCCCTACCTTAAAACCGGCTTGCCTGCGGCCCGTCCGCATCCTGATCCTTGCCGCCGCCCTCGTGGTCCCAGGATGCGCGGCCAACGGGGGCCTGGACAGCGGTACAGGCGCCGCGTTGCAAGAGCAGGTTGCAGCCGTCCGCTCAGCCCTGGCCGGCGGCGACCACGCTGCTGCCCTGGCGACGCTGGACACGCTTGCCGCCGACGTCGAACGGGCAGCAGCGGAAGGCAAGATCAGCGCAGAACGGAAGACCCGCATCCTCCAGGCTATTGCCCGCATCCGGGGCGATGCACAGGCCGCCATTCCTCCAGAGCCCGCCGCTCCGGCCCCTGCACCGGCCGAAACACCCGGTCCAGCGCCGGCGCCATCGCAGCAGGACGACAAGATAGACGAGCCGAAAGACCGGGACAAAGAGAAGGAGAAGGACCGGGAAAGCGGCAAGGGCAAAGCCGAAGAAGAGAAGGGCAAGGGCAAAGGCAAAGACTAGGAAGCGGCCCCCGCCTCCTGCTGGTTCTGCCGTCCAAACCTTGGGCCGGGATGAGCGTGACGATGTCCTTTGTGGACGTGGGCCCGGAGGGAGACTCCTCAGGCCGAGTGCGGGAACACACGCTAGCTTCCGGCCGGCCACGCCACAGTGGCATGCACGTTCTCCAAGGGGACGCTGCCGTAGCTGCGGGAATCGATGGAGCCCGAACGGTTATCGCCCAGTACGAAGACGTGGCCGGCTGGCACGGTGACCGGACCAAAATAGGTCCCGTCGATGCGGCTGTGGTCAATGCCGGGCTCCGGCTGCGGTTCTCCGTCCACCACAAGGATGGAGTCTTCGATGGCAACGGTCTGTCCCTCGAAGGCCACAGCGCGCTTCAGCGTGGGGCGGCCGTCTTCAGGGCTGCTGAACACTACCAGTTCCCCCGCTCCGAGGCCGCCCAGCTGCGGGCCGGGCTTGTACAGCAGGACGGTGCTGCCCTGCGGGACAGCAGGTTCCATGCTGTCGGAACTTACCGTCATGGGTTCAAGGACCCACAGGCGGGTGGCGAGCAAACCGCCGGCCAGCACTGCCGCCGTCGTTGTTTTCCTGTTCCAGAAGCCCGGCCGTGAATCTCCCGCAGGGCGTTCAACCGCTGCTGCGCGCGCTTCCCGTCGCGTCAGGAATGCGCCGCCCGCATGAGCTGGTTTGGTTGGCCCTCCTGGCAGGAGGACTTGCCGCCGGAAAACGGACACGACCGGATCTCCTTTCGAAGGGATGCCACGAGCATGTCCGCGTGTTCTTGGGAAATTCTGGAGCGGACAAGCCTTCTGGGGGGACAGACCGGGCATCACCCCCATATGGGCCCCCACAAATCGATGGCTTAACCGGGCGGCAGGCCGTGATTCCGGCACTTTTGTAAACAACAGAAACTCTGGTCACAGGCCTATCACCGGGTTGCAGGGGACTCCTGAGCACGTTTTTGAACCAATAAGCAGCCTCTTCAGCCCACAACCGGTAGTCCGCACCCGGAAAGCAGCGGCAATAAGCCATTTCGTCCGATGTTTATCCAAGGTCGGTTCGACAAATTGGCGGTGGCAGGGAATCCACTTCCCGGCCTGGCCTTGAAGGTACTGGGGGCCACTAATCGAGTGTCCATCTGAGGAGTCACCCATGTTTTCCAAGTCTGTTGACCGGCCCGAGATGCCAGACGGAGCGCGCCGCGCCCGTCGTGCAGCCCGCCAGCCGATGACGACCACATCCCGCCGCCTTGCCGCCGTCGTCTCCGGCGCACTGCTGGCCGCCGCGCTGGCGCCGCTGGCTGCCCTTCCGGGCAGCGCTGCAACCGCCGGCGTTGGGCCAGTGGATGAGGCGAACGGTTTTCCCACCTGGTATTCGGACGGCACGGTCCGCCTGCAGCTTTGCTACGAAGCAGGAAAGGGCTGCCTGTCCGAGCCGCCCAACCCGGAGGCGCCCGCTTCCTACCCCGACAACTTCCCTGATGAAGCGTTCTGGTTCGCGGCGGCGGCCGACGTCGGCACCGGCTCCTACGAAGCCGCTCTCGAAGCAGCGCACGCCAACGAAGCAGTCATTGACGGCGATCAAATGGGCTTCGGCCGGCTGCGGTTCCGGTTTGACGGGCTGCAGGCCGGCGCGTCCTACACCATCACCCACCCGTACGGTATCCACACCTTCGAGGCCGATGGCACCGGCGTGATCAACGTAACCCTGGACGAGGGCTGCGAACCGACCGCGACTGCTGCCTGCGACTGGCAAGCCGTCGGCGCAGCCTTCCTCGGAGACTACACGACCGGCTCCACAGCCACTTTCCTCAAGCAGAACGGCGCGGCTGCCGGCACCCTCGGTGACATTGAAACCGCGCGGACCGTAACGGGAGCCCCGTCGGGCAACAACTTCGTCCAGATCGTCGGCCCGAACGCCGGCGGACCCGGCATCAACACGGCCACGACGAACCTGTTCACGGTCCAGGGCCTGATCGCCGAGGGTACCGAGGCCGGTCCTTCGACACCGGACCTGGCCGCAGCCAGCGACAGCGGCCGCTCCTCGGCAGACAACGTCACCAGAGTGACCACCCCGACACTGACCGGCACGCTGCCGGCAGGCACGACGGGACCGGTGGCGGTGTCTGTCGACGGCGGCCCAGCGCAGGCAGCTACAGTAACCGGTTCCACGTACTCGGTTACGCTGGCCGCGCTCGCTCACGGCCCCCACAGCGCACAGGCCAGTGCCGGCGCCGAGACCTCCGGAACGCTGAACTTCACGGTGGATACCGTGGCCCCGGCGGTCGCCCTGACGACTCCACTCCCGTCCACGCCCAGCCTGGACAACACACCCACGCTGAACTTCAGCAGTGCTGACACCCAGGCACGTTTCGAATGCCAGCTCCTGCCGGCGAACGCAACATGGGATCCCACCTGCGCCTCACCCAAGACCTGGGACGCACAGGCCAATGGCGCGCACATCTTCAACGTCCGCGCCACGGATCCTGCCGGCAACGTCAGCACCACTGCGACCCGGACCCTGCACATCGGTCAAAGCGTGACAGCGGCAAAGGCCAAGCTGCAGGACTTCAACTCCGACCGCAAGGCCGACGTCGTCTCCCGCGACACCAGCGGACAGCTCTGGCTCTACCGCGGCAACGGCACCGGTGGCTTCCTCGGAAAGTCCCTCGTCGGCAGCGGCTGGAACTCCATGACGTCCATCGTGAGCCCGGGCGACTTCAGCGGTGACGGCAGGGCCGACATCGTAGCCCGCGACTCCAGCGGACGGCTCTGGCTCTACAGCGGCAACGGAGCAGGAGGATTCGGAACAAAGACCCAGATCGGCAACGGCTGGAACACCTTGAATGCCATCTTCGGCCCCGGCGACTTCAACAACGACGGCCGGATCGACCTGGCAGCCCGCAACGCCGCAGGGAACCTGTTCCTCTACTTCGGCAACGGACGGGGCGGCTTCCTTGGCAACGCCCTGATCGGCAATGGCTGGGGCGGTATGAACACCATCGTCGCCCCAGGCGACTTCAACGGTGACGCCAAAGCCGACCTCGTGGCCCGCGACGCGGCCGGAAACCTCTTCCTCTACCGCGGCGACGGAGGTGGCTCATTCCTCGGAAAGGTCCAGATCGGCAACGGATGGAGCTCCATGAACAGCATCATGGCCCCCGGTGACTTCAACGGCGACCGCAAGGCCGACCTGATGGCCCGGGATACCAGCGGACGGCTCTTCATCTACCGCGGCAGCGGAACCGGAAGCTTCCTCGGCAAGCTCCAGATCGGCACCGGCTGGAACACCATGAACTCCATCAGCTAGCGCACACCACAAGGCTTACAGCCTGATCAGCAAAGCACCGCCCGCGTACATCCAGTACGCGGGCGGTGCTTCTTGGTCTGACCGGGCTGCGAACGAGGCTAGCGGACCACAGCCAGCGCGAAGCCGTCCCACCCCTTTGACCCCACCGTCTGGATAACGGTGGCGTCCAGCCGGCTGTCCTCCCCCATCATCTTCAGGGCACTGATAATCCCCGGCGCGTTGACCTCGTCAAGGGCAGGGTCCAGCACCGCCCCCTCCCACACCACGTTGTCCATCACGATGGTGGTACCCGGCCGGCCCAGGCGAATGGCCCACTCCAGGTATTGCGGATCGTTCTCCTTGTCCGCATCAATGAAGACAAAGTCGAAGGGATCTTGGTCCTCATTTTCCATTGCGGGCAGCGTGTCGAGTGCTGCGCCCACCCGGATGTCCACTTTGTGGCCGACTCCGGCGGCGTCCACATTCTTCCGCGCAACCTCGGCATGCTTGGTGAGGTATTCGCACGTTACGAGGCGGCCGTCGTCGGGAAGCCCCTGGGCCATCCAAATGGTGCTGAATCCGGCCAGTGTACCGATCTCCAGCACGCGTTTGGCGCGGGATGTCATGACCAGCAGCTTCAGCAGCTTTCCCGCGTTGGGAGTCACCTCGATGGCCGGCATTCCGGCGTCGGCGGCGGACTGCACGGCCCGCCGCAGGGCGGGCTCCTGATGCACGACGGCGTCGTCCAGATACTGTTCTACGGCCACCCACTCTGGCCGGGACTTGTGCTCGATCATGGCCTGCTCATGCCTCCTCGTCCAGCCTGACTCCCGCTCCTTCGAGCGCCCGCTCCAGGCGCTCGACCTTCCCCGTCAGCTCACGCTCATGGCCGGGCCGGATGTCTGCCTTCAGCACGAGGGACACGCGGGGCCCGTACTCGCTCACGGCCTCTGTTGCCCGTTTGACGACCTCCATCACCTCGTCCCAGTCGCCTTCCACCTCGGTAAACATGGAGCTGGTCCGGTTCGGCAGACCGGACTCCCTCACGACCTTGACGGCGGCCGCCACGGCGTCGTGGACCGAGTCGCCGACCGTACCGGAGGGAGCTACTGAAAACGCTACGATCACTGGAAACTCCTATTACTCTTTGGGCATTTATTCATGCTCACGGGCGTGGCCCGCATCGACAGAACTGCCCGGGGGCCGCCTGAAGATGCAAGCACTGTGGGTTCAGTCTGGCACGACAGGAAAAGGCAGCCGAACGTGTGCTGCGTCATATTCTTGAGCTACCAATCGGTAACGAAGAAGGCAGAACAGTGCGTTGCTAACCTGTAGGCATGAACCTCGCAGTAGAGCGCAAGCCCCTTCGTGCCGACGCTGCGCGCAACGTGGACAAGATCATCAATGCCGCCCGCGAGTGCTTCAGGGAATATGGCCCGGATGTTCCCCTGCAGACCATTGCCGCCACTGCAGGAGTGGGCCCCGCAACGCTTTTCCGCAACTTCTCGGACAAGGAGCAGCTGGTTCTGGCTGCGCTGAACCGCCAGCTCCGACTGACCGTCGACCCGGTCATCGACATCGCCCTGGCCAGCCAGGACGCCGCCGACGGCCTTTTCCGCGTGATCGATTCCGTGATGGCGGCGGCGAGCGATAATGCCAACCTCCTTGGCGCCGTGGCCGGACGCCGTGATCTCCTGACCGGGATCACCGGCAGCCTGATCGAATCCGTAGGCATCCTCCTTGGCCGGGGCCAAGGGCAGGGCACGCTGCGCACAGATATCTCACTGACGGATATGGTGCGGCTGCTTGCCATGCTGATTGGGGTGGTGGACACGATGGAGCCGGGCTCCGATGCCTGGCGCCGGCCGGCTGCTCTCGTTGAGGACGCCATCCGTTCCGAGCGGCCGGAGCGGTCGCTGCCGCCGCAGGTGCCGATGCCAGGAATGCAGTTCGACCAGCAAAGTTCGTGCCAGCGCGGGATATTCCGCTGAACTGAACTCCACAGTAAGCTGGGCAGACCAGTGGTTAGGCAGCCAGCCTCGGGTAAATTTCCATTGCACGGAGCGAACCATGGCACTTTCACGTGTGAATAAGTCCGGCCGGTTGGGTTAGCATGAACCGCTCCCAGCTCGCACACTTCATGAAAAGTTCCGGTGATCCGGAAGAGACCCTCACTGCGGCCACAACGGATGAGCTGGGAATTATCGTGGACGCGCTCTACCGAAACCTGGATACTCCCAAGCCTGTGTTCGGAGCCCAGGACTGGTATGACCTCGCCACCGAGGAACTGGCCAGGCGCACGGCACCGTCCTCGCCGGACGCCTATGGGGCGGCCTGACCGCCGGATGCGTTGAACGCCGGATGCCGCTGATACACCGCGCGGCTGCGGCCCTGCCGCTCTCGGTCTCTATTCCTCGGTCTCCGTTTTTTCAGAATGCTCCTTCGCCTTGCCAGAGCGTCCCTTTGCCTTGCCGGACTCTTCCTCCGCGTGTGCCGAATGCTTCGAGTCGTGGGCATGCTCTGCTTCCTGGGCGTGCTCCTTCGCTTCCATGAGGTGCTGCTGCAGCTTCTCCTCGGCTTCCCGGCGGCGGCGGGATGTGTCGCGAAGCTCCCTCGTGGCTTGC
Source organism: Arthrobacter sp. NPDC093125 (assembly GCF_044754225.1). Taxonomy (NCBI): domain Bacteria; kingdom Bacillati; phylum Actinomycetota; class Actinomycetes; order Micrococcales; family Micrococcaceae; genus Arthrobacter; species Arthrobacter sp. NPDC093125. The sequence goes on from NZ_JBIVOQ010000001.1 coordinate 331,914, forward strand.
GATCCGCCGCCCTCAATGTAGGGAGTTCCTGTTCTCTCTTGGGTCTCCCCTGTCGCGGCATCGCGTGAAGCTGTATCCCTTGAAGACTTTTTGGGCGGTCCTGATTCCTCCGCGGCTGGTTTGTCATTCACTTCGAGTGCACCCTCTCTGTTTTCCGACAACACCGCGTTCAACAAGACCGCACCTTGATCTCTACAAGCTCGATCAGCGGCAGCAAGTCCGATCGGCGGTGGCGAGCCATCTCACGTTCTACTCATTCACACCCTGCGCCGCACGTCAATGCGGGGTCAGTTCCAGCCCGCCAGCCGGAGCAGGGCCGCGGTTCCAGCGCCCGCCAGGACAACCACCAGGAAGGGAGCACGGAACAGCAGGGCGACGGCGGCCGCCGCGAGCGCTCCGAGTCGGGCATCCAGAAGGAGCGCCTGGCCCGACGCTGCGGCGTTGACAACTGTCAGGGAGGCAAGCAGTCCGATGGTCATTGTTCCGGCTATGCGTGATGTCCTTGGGTTTTTCAGCAGCGTGGCCGGTACGAGGTAGCCCACGAGCTTCCACGCGTAGGCAAGCAGGCAGGACAGCAGCAACCACATCCAGAGACTCATACGGCATCACCTGCTGAACTTCCGCCGCCCGGATGGGAGCCGTGCTGCCTGCGCTCATCGTACGGATCGATGTCAGGCTCCAGCCCTTCATCCCTGGGCCCGTGGCTGAACCAGCCGATGAGAGCCGCAACAGCCGCAGCGACGAGGATCGGCACACCCGCCGGAACGAACGGTACCGCCAGTACGGTGGCAAGGGCGCACACAATGGCAATGGCCACCGGCTCTTTGCCCTTGAGCCTTGGCCACAGCAGGGCCAGGAACGCTGCCACGGCCGCGCCGTCGAGGCCCCACTGCTTAGGATCGCCCAGGGCGCTTCCCGCCAGCGCTCCCACCGCCGTAAAAACGTTCCACAGGATAAAGATGCCGAGCCCCGCGGTCCAGAATCCGCGCTGCTGTTCCGCAGGGTCCGACTGCCCCGTGCTCGTCGCGGTGGATTCGTCAATGGTCAACTGTGCGGCGGCGTACTTCCGCCAGCCTTTCGGATGCAGCAGCACATTCAGCTGCATGCCGTAGATTCCGTTGCGCATCCCCAGCAGAGTCGCGGCCCCCATCGCGGCAAGTCCCGATCCTCCTCCTGCGATCACGCCGATGAAGGCGAACTGCGAGCCGCCGCTGAAAAGCAGCAGGCTCAGTGCCATGGTCTGCCAAAAGTCCAGGCCGGATGTCACGGCGAGGGCGCCAAAGGAAACGCCGTACAGTCCGGTGGCCACGCTGATGGACAGGCCCACCCGCACCGCCGGGAACTGCAGGAGGTGGGAAGGAAACGTGAGGGGCATGGCACCACTCAACCACAGCTGTTCGCGGAGGCTATACAGGCTGCAGCTGGGCCAACACCTGCGCCGGCCGGTTGGTGGTGATTTCCTGGATTCCCAGCCCCAGGCACAACGCCACGTCCTCCGCCGTGTCCACCGTCCACACCCTGAACCTGCGGCCGGAACCCAGCCAGCGGCTGACTGTGCCGGCGTGTTCTCTCAGATAGGTGATGCCGGGCCCCGCCATGCCCACTTCGCAGGCGTTGAGGATCCGCTCGCCCTCAAGCTGGGCAGCCTTCATGACGTTGGCCACCGCCCCGCCGGTCAGCGGACCAAGGCCGAGTTCCCGGCGGATTCCCACCACATTGATGTCGTCCACAAGCTGACAGATGAACTCACCGGGGACGAATTTACGCAGGTGCCGCACGGCGTCGGGGCTGAAGCTCATGAAAGTGACACTGATGTTGTCCAGCCGGGACGTCCGCGGGTTCCATCCCTCCGCCCGGAGGACATCCAGCACCCGGTCTTCGAGTTTGAGCTGGTAGGGGCTGGGGTGTTTCAGTTCGATGGCCAAGCCGATGTCCCGTCCTGCGCCGCGGAGCAGATTCAGCAGATCGGGCAGGGTCAGAAACTGGTCGGAGCGCGGCCCGTAGGCTTCCGGAATCCGGACGCCCTTCCATGACGAGAAATCGAGCTGGCGCAACTCCTTGAGGGTCCGCTCGGCCACGGGACCTGTACCGTCGGAGGTGCGGTCGAGGTTGGCGTCGTGCAGCAGCACTACATGCTGGTCCCGGCTCAGCTGCACATCGCACTCCACACCGTCAGCCCCGTCGGCTAGCGCCCGAAGATAGGCCGCCCTGGTGTGCTCCGCGAAATCCGCGCTGGCGCCCCGGTGGGCATACACCAAGGGGCGGGCTGCAGCGGACTCGTCGGAGGTCATGCTGACACGTTAGCCGACGGCACCGGTGAAAGCGGGACTAGGCTGGGCACATGCAGGTGAACTCTGAGACAACCACCAAGCCCGCCGCTCCCCAAGCCGGCCCGCCCCGCCAGACGCGGCCAGCCGCCGCACCAAACCAGCTCAGCGACGGTGACGCTGAGAAGGCCGCTGCGCTGCGGAAAATGAAGCTCCTGGCGCTCTCCCTGCTGATCGCCATGGCTGTTGTGTTCACCATCGCCTTTGCCCTGCAAAGGCAGTACCCCTGGATGGAATACGTCCGGGCTGCGGCAGAAGGCGGGATGGTAGGTGCACTTGCTGACTGGTTCGCAGTGACAGCCCTGTTCAAGTACCCCATGGGCGTGAAAATCCCGCACACCGCCATCATTCCCCGCCGCAAGGACCAGATCGGGGCGTCCCTCGGAGAGTTCGTTGAGACCAACTTCCTCTCCGAGCAGGTGGTGCAGGACAAGCTGGCCAGCATCAACATCTCCGGCAAGGTGGGCCAGTGGCTGTCCGCCCCGGGCGGCGCCGAGCGCGTGGCGAAGGAGGGCGGGGCCGCCATCCGCGGCGCCTTCAAGGTCCTCAATGACGACGACGTCCAGGCGGTGATCGAGGGCATGGTCCGCCGGCATCTGCTGGCTCCCCCGTGGGGACCGCCCGTGGGCCGGATGGCCGAACGTATCTTCGCCGAAGGCCACCACCACAAGCTCGTTGACCTTCTGGTGGACCGCGCCGCCGACTGGGTGGCGGCCAATCATGAGACGGTCAGCCGGCTGGTTACGGACCGCTCTCCGCAGTGGGTGCCCAGAATCGTGGACGGCCTCGTAGGAGACAAGGTCTACCTGGAAATCCTCAGGTTCACGAGGGCAGTCCAGGCAGATCCGAACCACCAGGTGCGCCAGTCGATCGACAAGTACCTCACAGACCTTGCCCACGATCTGCAGTACGATCCCGCGATGATTGCCCGCGCAGAAGGCATCAAGGCCCAGGTCCTGGGCGACCCCGAAGTCCGCGAACTCGCCTCGCGGACCTGGGCGACCATCAAGAATGCGCTGCTGACAGCCGTCGACGACCCCAACAGCGAACTGACCGTGAGGTTCAAGGCAGCCGTGCGCGATTTCGGCGCGCGGCTCGTCAACGACGAAGAGCTGGCGGGCAAGGTCAACACCTGGATCGGCGACGCCGCGGGCTATCTCGTCCGGACGTACCGCTCAGATATTGCCGGCGTCATCACCGACACCGTAGCCCGCTGGGATGCCGAAGAAACCTCCCGGAAGATCGAACTGCAGGTGGGCAAGGACCTTCAGTTCATCCGGATCAACGGCACCGTAGTGGGGTCGATGGCCGGCCTGGCGATCTTCACTGTGGCGCATCTGGTTTTCGGCTGATACCCGATTTGGCACCCGGGGCTGCGCAGTAGTCTCCTTCGGGTTGCGCTCGAATACCGCCCCGGAATACTGCCGGTAGTTTTCCCTTGGCAGTATTTTTCCCTTGACAGGGCCCGCCGGCAGGCGCATTTTTAGCCTACCGTCCGCCCCGGCCTCGAGCCGGCGATCACCGGCACTGGCACGTCCGGTGCCGGCACCGTATGTCCTGCGAGAAGTTCCCGAATGAGGAGCTATGGATTCCTTACCCTTCACCTCTGCGGCGGGCCGGCAGGTCCGCCTGGGCCGGGCGATCCCACGCACCGGCCTTTTGCTTGTCTGCCTGCTTGCGGTTGCCGCCCTCTCTGCTCCTGCCACGACCGCCAGCCCCGTGAATTCGGCCGCGGCAGGAGATAACTACCAGCCCGGCGCCCCGGGCCTGGGCGATCCGTACTATCCGCTCGACGGCAACGGCGGCTACAACGTGGCGCGCTACCTGCTGGACCTCAGTTATGACCCGGCAACCGATGTCCTGGCCGGCACTGCCACCATCCGTGCCCGGGCAACCCACAATCTTTCGTCCTTCAACCTGGACCTGGACGGCCTGAACGTACGTTCCGTCACCGTCGACGGCGAGGAGGCTTCCTACATCCGCAGTGGCAAGGAGCTCACGGTAACGCCGGAGGACGGCATCAGAAATGGAGCGGACTTCGAGACGAAGGTGAAGTACGACGGCGTGCCACGCCTTCTGAGCGACCAATTCGGGCCGTCGGGCTTCTTCCATACAGACGACGGCTCGCTGGTGATCGGGCAGCCGCACGTCGCCGCCACCTGGTTCCCCGCGAATGACCACCCGCTGGACAAGGCTGCATTCACGTTCCGGATCACCGTGCCGGAGGGCCTCGAGGTCCTTGCGAACGGGGTGCTCGTGAAACACGGCTCAGAGGACGGGAAGGCCACCTGGACGTGGCGGGCAGACGAACCGATGGCCACCTATCTGGCCACGGCGAGTGTGGGCCAGTTCGAACTGAACAAGTACAAAAAGAATGGGATCAGCTACGTCGACGCTCTCGACCCCGACCTCTTTACCCCGGTGGTGCAGGCAAAATCAGGTAAGAACTTCGCCTGGTCCCACAACAGCCTGAACTCCTACACCCGGCTCGAGAGGACAATCAGCGTCCCGAAGGAAGGTGCCGCCCTTTCCTTCTGGCTCCAACGGAACATCGAGACCAACTTCGACTTCACCTTCGTGGAAGCACGCCCCGCAGGCTCGGGCAGCTGGACAACCCTGAAGGACGATACGGGGCACACCAGCGGCAATCCGGGGCCTGCCTGCACTGACCTGCTGGGGGTACACCCCTTCCTGGCGCATTACCTGACTGACGCGGGCAACGGGACGTGCAGGCCAACCGGCAGCACCGGACACTGGTGGGCCGCCACCGGGCCGAGTGCCGGCTGGGAATCGTGGGGCGTGAATCTCAGCCGCTTCGCGGGGAAGGACGTGGAGATTGCCATAACTTACGTGAGTGACGGCGTGGGGCGCTTCGACGGCGTATCCGTCGATGACATCACGGTCTCCACCGGGGAAGGCAGCACATCCTTCGAAGAGGACGGAAACACCCTTGATGGCTGGCATGCTTCGGGGCCACCTGAAGGGAGCCCGCCAAGCCAAGCGGGATGGACTGCCGGTGTGGACGGTCCTCCGTCACTTGGCGACCGGGTCGAGGCCTCCTTCGAGAGGCAGCCGGAAATTATCGACTTCCTCGCGGGATACTTCGGACCGTATCCGTTCAAGGCTGCCGGCGGGATTGTGGATGACCTCGCAAACCTCGGATTCGCGCTCGAGAACCAGACCCGGCCCATTTACTCAAAGTACTTCTTTGTTGACGAGCAGGCCGGCGACTCGGTCGTGGTCCATGAACTGGCACACCAGTGGGTCGGAGACGACCTTGCAGTGGAACGCTGGCGCGACATCTGGCTGAATGAGGGCTTCGCGGTGTACATGGAGTGGCTGTGGAACGAGCATGAAGGGCGGGAAACACCGCAGCAGATCTTCGACTTCTACGCCAATGTCATTCCCGCTGGGGACCCTTTCTGGAAAGTAACCATCGGGGACCCGGGAGCCGGCGCCCTCTTCGACATCGCCGTCTACGTGCGCGGCGCCATGACGCTGCACGCGCTTCGCACGCTCGTAGGGGACGAGGTCTTTTTCGCGACCATCAGGGAATGGACAGGGTCCAATGCGGGAGGCAATGTGTCTACCGCCGACTTCATCGAACTTTCCGAGCGGTTGTCGGGCCAGGACCTAACGGCCTTCTTTACCAGCTGGCTGTACACGCCCTCAAAGCCGGGCGCCATCGGCCCGGTGGAGCGCCAGGACCTTCCGCAGCAGGCAGGGGTCCCGGAGGTGGCCCGGCTGCTCGAGCAGCGGCTGGAGTCCGGGCTCAAGCCCCGGTAGCAGGGCTAGTCCAGGGCAGCGGGACCAGGCCCTCTACCGGGGCTTGTTCCCGCCGGTCAAGCGAAGGGCTGAAGCTCCACGCCGGCCTCCTCAAGGCCGGCGCGGACGGCGGCAGCCATGCCCACCGCGCCAGCGGTGTCGCCGTGAATGCACAGCGAGTCCGGTTCAACCCGGACCACTGTGCCGTCCACGGCCACTACCTCGCCTTTCAGTGCCAGGCGGACGGCGCGCTCAACGATGGGACCGACGTCGTGCAGGACGGCTCCTTCCCGGGAGCGCGGCACCAATGTGCCGTCCGGCAGATAGGCCCGGTCAACGAAGGCTTCACGGAAGACGGGGTGACCCGCTTCCTCGGCCTGTTTCACCAGCTCGGAGCCCGGCAGGCCGAGAACCGGCAGGCCCTCGTCGTAGGCGTGGATCGCGGCAACCACGGCAGCTGCCTGCTCGGCGTCGTGGAAAATCCGGTTGTAGAGCGCACCGTGTGGTTTCACGTAGTCCACCGAGGCACCTACAGCGTGCGCTACTCCGTCCAGGGCGCCCAGCTGGTACAGGACGTCGCCGAACAGCTCGTCAAAGGACATGTCGAGGAAGCGCCGCCCAAATCCCGCAAGGTCGCGGTAGCCGACGTGGGCGCCCACGGTGACGTCTAGTTCGAAGGCTGCCCGGCAACTGTCCAACATGGTGACGGGGTCCCCTGCGTGGAAGCCGCACGCCACATTGGCGCTGGTGACGAGCTGGAACATGGCGGCATCGTCACCCATGTTCCACGAGCCGAAGGATTCGCCGAGATCAGCGTTCAGATCCACCGGTGCCGCCTTCCAGCGAAGCCTCTGATCCCGCCGCTACCTCTCCGGGGATGGTGTCCGGCATCGACCCGAACGCCTCCTTGGCGTTGGCCACCACCACCTTGCCCATGGCGAGGTTGCCGGCCCCGCCGACCACCGCGCCCACGCCGAAGGGCAGGGCGCGGCCCAGGAGCATCGAGCCCTGCCGCCGCAGCAGGCTCTTCAGGAACGCCTTTTGGATGCGGCTTCGGATGAAGCCGGAGGCTGAACCGCTGCGGCCAATGATGTCGCCGAGTGACTGGCCTCCCCTGGCTCCCTGTGCCATTGCCTGTCCGGTCAGGGATCCGAGGAGCGAAGTGCCTTCCTCGCCGAGCATGATGGCCATCACCAGAGTCTTGGCTTTGTTTGGATCCACCATGCGGATCCCGTGCAGCTCCGCGAGTGACGCCGCGTACAGCGCCGTCGCTGACAGGAAACCGACCGTGGCTGCCGCGGACAGGCCCAGGGACGCGATGGTGCCTATCCCGGGGACCAGCGCCGTGGCACCCACCGCCGCTCCTCCGCCGGTAACGGCCCTCAGGTAATCACGCTCCAGGATGTCAGCCAGCTGGGCCGCCGTAGCCCTGGGATGCTGCCGCTGCAGCCGCTTCAGGTTCCCAAGGACCAGCGGACGCTGCACCTCGATGGCCCGGAGGAGGAAATTATGGACCCCGGGTTTGGGCTTGCCTTCCGAATCGAACACCGCCTTCTGGGCGGCCTCCTGGGCCATCTTCATTGCCGGGTTGCTTCGCATTGCCGTCTTCCCCTCTGCCTCGGTCCGCAGTCAGCCGTCCAGCTGCTGCCTGCATTAACATTAGTCACCCTGCTGATGATTTCTCCGGTCGCCCTAGACCGTCCAGGATTCTGCCACGGCAAGATATGCCGATGAGGAGGGACCCCGCGGACCCGGATAGACCGTGGGGGCACCCGGCCACTCAATGCCGAACTCGGACAACCGGCCTGCTCTGCACGGCAGGTAGACATTGCTCATCGAGGCGCTGGCAGGCCCGAGCTGGAAATCAGGTGCTGCGAACTGCCGCCGGTCCAGCACGCCGTAGATCTCCAGTGCGGCACGGCGGCCTGTGGCTTTGAACCCCTGCTCAAGGTTCAGCTGCACGTGAAACTCATCCTCGGTGTGGCTGATGGCATTGAGCGGAAAACGGGCAGCCTCGGGGAAGTACCGCGTCAGTTCGCTGGCGAGGGTTGAGGCGAATAGCTCATCCGGACCGTAGCTGCGCCACCCTTGGAGTGTGGCCACCAGCAGTGCCGTCCCACTCCCCCATTTAGACCACTCGGCAACCCAGAAGGTCGCAAAGCAACTCGCCGGTTCACCCGGGACGTGGACTCCGTCCCGGTCCACGGGGTGCAGTGCCAGGCCATAGTTGGCGCCGATCAATGCCACGTTGCGCCGCGCCGTTGCGGCCATTCCGTTCCCCATGCCCCGAGCCTATCCCAGCACCGCTTACCCCGTTGAGCTGCCCGGCCTAAGATTGCACCGTGCCATTGCCCAAAGCGCTCCGCCCCTTTGTCCACCGCGAGTACCGTGTTCTGATTGCCGCCTTGGCTGTTTCCATCTTTGGTTCAGGTATGTGGGCCGTCGCCATGGTGTACCAGGTCATCCAGCTCGGCGGCGGGCCGCTCGAACTCTCCGTAGTCGCTGCCGCCGGAAGTGTGGGACTGGTGGCGTTCGTCCTGGCCGGCGGAATCGCCGCGGACCGCTTTCCACAGCGGCTGCTCATCATCGCCGTCGAAGGGGCCAACCTGGCGGTGATTGCCACGGTCAGCGGCCTGGCCCTGGCCGGCTGGCTGCAGCTGTGGCACCTCGCGGTGGGGGCCTTCGTGCTCGGCGTGGGAGCCGCGTTCTTCTTCCCGGCCTACTCGGCGATCCTGCCCCGGATCCTGCCGCCCGGAGACCTGCTGGCGGCGAACGGGATGGAAGGGACCATGCGTCCTATGCTGCAGCAGGCCGCGGGCCCGGCGGCGGCCGGGCTCATCGTTGCTGCTCTTTCGCCGTCGCATGCGGTAACGGGCGTGGCTGCGTGCCATCTGCTGGCCTTTGTCATTCTGAACTTCCTGCGTCCCGCCGCAGCGGAAGCCGGCGCCGCGCTGGCCTCTGAGCCCGCCCCGGACAAAGGGAAACCGGAGAAATCCTCGTTCTTCCGCGACCTCCGGGAAGGCATCAGCTATACCGTCCGGACGCCCTGGCTGCTCTGGACCCTGCTGTGGGCATGCATTTCGGTTCTTTTCCTTATCGGCCCCATCGAGGTGCTGCTGCCGTTCGTTATCCGGGACCAGCTCAACGGTGACTCGCGGATGTTCGGCTTCCTGCTGGCCATCATGGGCGTGGGCAGCGCCATTGCCTCTCTCGTCACGGCCTCCTTCCGGCTGCCACGCCGCTACCTGACGGTGATGATGGTTTCCTGGGGCGCGGGAAGTTTGCCGCTGGCCGCGGTTGGCATCATTGACAGCTTCTGGGTGCTGGCACTGGCTGTTTTCATCTTCGGCGCCACCGGAAGCGTGGGCATGGTCATCTGGGGCACGCTGCTGCAGCGGCGCGTTCCGGCGCACCTGCTGGGCAGGGTCTCGAGCCTGGATTTCTTTGTTTCCCTGGCCCTGATGCCGGTGTCCATGGCCCTAGCGGGACCCGCCGCGGAAGTGTTCCCGATCTGGGCGATCTTCCTCTTCGCCGGCGGCGTCTGCCCCCTGATGGCAATCGTGGCAGTGGTTGCCGCGCACATGCCGGCGGACGAGACAGCCCACCCGCTGGACCGGCGCCACGATGCCCCCGCAGACGCAGACGCAGACGCAGAGGCAGACGCCAGGCCTTAGCCGTCAGGCGCGGGCGCGTACCACCGGGATGCTTGCCGTGGGCGGGCCGCTGGGGAACACCGAAGGCTCGGGCACCTCAACAGGATCGAGGGCAACGCGCACCGGGTCCGCACCCACAGAGTGCGCCCCTCCCCGGACATCGACGTCCAGCGGCTCCCCCTCCAGGACACGGAGGGTGATGCCGGCAGGGTCGAGGTCCACCAGGAGCAGCCGGCCCTGGATCTTCAGGTGGAACGACAGGCTGTCCCATTCCTCCGGCAGGCGCGGGTCGAAATACGGCACCGCACCCTGGTCGCGGAGTCCGGCGAAGCCGCACACCAGCGAACTCCACACGCCGCCCGTCGAGGCGATGTGTACGCCGTCGATCGTGTTGCCGTGGGTGTCGTCCAGGTCGATGAACGCGGCATTGGTGAAGTGGTCCAGGGCTGCCTTCCGGTAACCGACTTCGGCAGCCATGATGCCCTGGACACAGGCCGAAAGAGTGGAGTCCCCGGTGGTGATGGGATCGTAGAAATCAAACGCGCGGCGCTTCTCCTCGGCCGAAAACTCCTGCCACTGCAGGAACATTGCCAGCACGGTGTCCGCCTGCTTGAGCACCTGGTGGCGGTAGATCACGAGCGGGTGGAAGTGCAGGAGCAGCGGGTACTTGGAACGGGGCGTCGTCCAGTCCCACGCCTCCAGGGTCATGAAGTCATTGTCCTGGGAATAGATCTGGAAACGCTCGTCGAAGGGCAGCTGGATCCGGTCCGCCGCCGCCTGCCACATCTGCCGCTCGGCGTCGTCAACCGCCGGATGGTCCAGCGCCGCCGCAGCCCGCAGATTAAACCGCGCCATGACGTTGGTGTAGAGGTTGTCGTTCACCACGGCCGTGTACTCGTCCGGTCCGGTCACCCCGTGGATGTGGAACTGGCCGTCCTTGCCGAAGAACCCCAGCGACGCCCACATGCGCGCGGTTTCGATGAGCAGGTCCGCCCCCATGCCGCTGCGGAATTCAGCGTCGCCGCTCGCCCACACGTACCTGTTGGCGGCAAAGGCGATGGCAGCGGCGATGTGGAACTGGGCCGTGCCGGCGGCGTAATAGGCACTGGCTTCAAGCCCGTTGATGGTGCGCCATGGAAACAGCGCACCGTCCACGCTGAGCTCTTTGGCCCGGATCTTCGCCTCGGGCAGCATGCCGTGCCGGAACTCGAGCACCTGGCGGGCACCGTCGGGGTTGGTGTACGTCATGTACGGCAGGAGGTACACCTCCTGGTCCCAGAAGTAGTGCCCGTCATAGCCCGACCCGCTGACTCCCTTGGCGGGGATTCCGGCAACGCCTGCACGGGCTGTGGCCTGGGCGAGCTGGAAAAGGTTCCAGCGGATCGCCTGCTGCAGCTCCGGCTGGCCTCCCAGCCTGATGTCGGCGGTGGCCCAGTAGCCTCGGTAGTGGGCTTCGCTTTCCGCAAAGACCTCCGGGACGGTTTTGAGGGCTGCCTCGGCGGCCTCCGCCGGGTCATCCCCGGCCTGGGCATCCGCCGTGCCCGGCAGGAACTCCCTGGTGCTGGCGGCCACTGCGTAGCTGACGCTCTTTTCCAGCGTGAAACTTTCGTCGGCTCCCACAGCCAGCACGTACCGGACGCTGCTCTCGTCCTGGTCCACCTGGGTGTCAAACGGCTGGTGCCCGGCGGACGTCCAGTGGTCGACGGCGATTCCCACCCGCTGCCTGGACTCCGCGGCTTCCCACGAGAGACGAAGCGAGCCGTCACCGCCGTCGAGCTTCACCGGCAGCAGGACACGGCCGGCGTGCCGGCCGGCGCGGCGGGGGTCATGCGCCGAGTGGTCGTCAACCGTCTGGTCCTGCCGGTTCACCACGGACGATGTGACGTCGGCGGAAACCGCGCGGTCCGCGGAGAGCTCCAGCGAGATGCCGAGGCAGCCGCGCGACTCGAAGCCCACGGCGCGGCGTTCCACGGTGGTGACGGTGGCGCCGGACCGGCACTGCCACACGACACGGCATTCATAGATTCCCGAGCCGAAGTCGAGGGTGCGGCGGTAGTCCAGCACCGTGGACTCGGCCAGGCTGAGCGATTCGCCGTCGATGATCACGGTGAAGTTGTTGGCGTCCGGGATGTACAGGATGCGCTGTCCGGTGCGGGCGAAACCAAAGGCATTTTCAGCGTGCTTGATGTCCCAGATTTCGTGGAAGCCGTTGATGAAGCTGCCGGGAAGCTCCGAATCGGCGGGAGCCCAGTGGGCACCGCGGACGCCCATGTGGCCGTTGCCGAGGGCAAAGAGCGTTTCCAGAGCGCCGGCGTTGCCGGGGACATGGCGCGTCTCCACGAGCTTCCATGGGTCATTGGGGAAGCGGACGCGGTCAGCGGTGATGAGTGCCATGAGTGGCGTTCCTTATGCGTTTGGAGGTGCGGCCAGGGTTGGGGACCTGGCGTAAAGCGTGGAGAGGCGGAGCTAGAGCAGTTCGTCGAGGTCGTTCACCACAAGCGTGGCCCCGGCCTCGAGCAGGGTCTGCCTGCCTGCACCCCGGTCTACCCCGATCACGGAGTGGAAGCTGCCTGCCCTGCCGGCCTGGACGCCGGATACTGCGTCTTCGACCACCACGCAGGCTTCGCTGGGCAGCTTCAGAAGCCGGGCGGCGTATTCGTATGTGGCGGGGCTGGGCTTTCCGGGAAGGCCTTCCGCTGCCGCCACCACGCCGTCCACCACCACCGTGAAGTGGGCGTCGAGGCCGGCGGCGTGCAGCACCGACGGCGCGTTGCGCGAAGATGAGACGACGGCGACCTTGAGCCCCCGGGCAAGCGCAGCCTCGAGAAACCGCACCGACCCCTCATAGGCGTCTACGCCAGCGCTGACAATGTCGTTGAAGATAAGGTTCTTCCGGTTGCCCAGCCCCTGGACCGTCTCGTTGTCCGGGTGGTCATCGGTTGGCCCCTCCGGAAGTTCGATGCCGCGGGAGGTCAGGAAGTCACGGACGCCGTCGAACCTGGGCTTGCCGTCGATGTGGTCGAAGTAGTCACTCTCACGGTACCCGGGCTTCCCGGGCACGGAGGCGAGGTAGCCGTCGAAAAGCTCCTGCCACGCGCGCTCGTGCACCACAGCCGTGGGCGTCAGGACGCCGTCGAGGTCGAAAAGAATGGCTGAGGCGGTGGTCCAGCTGGGCAGGGTGCTGCCGGAGCTGGCGCCGGGATGGCCGCTGGCGTTGGGTCGTTCAGTCATGGCTGGTGCAGTTTCCTTTCGGAGGGAGGGCAGCACTGGTTGGGGACCATGCAGGGTGGGTCCGCCCCCATTGGCGGAATTTTGTGGTGCGCAGGTCATTCGGCGCGAACAATTCAGCAGCCGTCGTTAGAGCGGCAGCATCGTTTTGAGGGACACTGTCGCTGTGAACGGCACAGACCCCGGCCGGCACAGCTTCGATGGTGTGCAGCGCAAGACTCTGGGAAACGTCTACTTCCATGATGAGGCCGCAGGCTTGTCACGGCAAACGTGTCATCCGTTACTGCTGCCTGCATTCCGTGGTCCGGCCCCTTCAGCGCTTATCGAGGACCGGTGTGACGGCCAGAGATGAGTGTAAGCGCTTGCAAATTTGCCCCGCAACTGTTTTTAACTCCCGTTTTAGTCGCCATGGCTGCGGGCGCACATGGCTCTGCTACTGGACGTAGTGCCGGAGGAAGGCGCTGACGTCAACCATTTCCGCTTTGCACATGCCGTGCCCCATCCCGGGGTAGGTGCGGGCGGTGAGCTGGGTATGGGCTTCCAGCCACTCCGCGGTGTACTCGATGGCATCGTCGTTGATCACGAGGTCGGCCTTGTCCCTCCCCCAGAAAAACGGCGGCCGGACGTCAAAAGATTCACCAAGTCCCAACAGATCGTTGTTCAGGACAAAGCCGGACAGCCCCACCACGGCCGGAAACGCCTGCGGCCGCAGCCTCAGCAGGGTGCTTGCCATGGCCATTCCCTGCGAGTATCCCAGCAGGCTCACACTGCTGTGCCCGTCCTTGACCGAGTCAATCCAGGTCAGAACAGAATTGGCAGCGGCAATGACATCCGCGAAGTCGTTCGTCAGGAAGTAGTCGAGCAGGAACCAGCCATAGCCATCCGCGATGGGCATCGGCGCCCGCAGCGCAGCGCAGGTGAACTCGGCGGGGACATGGTTGAACAGGTTTACCATCCGCGATTCGTCCCTGCCGTAGCCGTGCATCATCACCAGCAAGGGGGTCCCCGCACGCTCGCTGGCCGGCTTCGACCACACCACCGTTTCCATCGGACCAGCCTATCGAAGTCCATGTCCGCGCTGACCTGCGCGTTTGATTGAAAGTGCGATTCCCGGGATGTAGCCTGACGATTAACAGCATGCTTAGTAAGCGACGTTTCAACGCATCTGATAGACGCAGAATTTAATAGACGTTTGGCCGGCACGACCCACGTTGCGAGAAGTCCGCTAATGCAAGGAGCACGTCATGAGAATCGGTTCCGCTATCTTCCTCATCGCCCTGGGTGCCATCCTGGCCTGGGCCGTCACCCCCGGCCTCATTCCCTATGTCGACCAGACCCTGATCGGGTACATCCTGATGGCCGTGGGCGTCATCGGCCTGATCGCGTCCCTCATCCTGGCCAACCCCGGCCGGAGCCGGCGCGTCAGCGAAACCCGCTCGGTGGTTGATCCCAACACCGGCGAGCGCATCACCCGCAACGAAAGCCGCGACGGAAACCTGTAACCCGTCCCCATGGACCTTCCGCCAGCCCTCCGGCTCACCGAAAAGTCCATCATTAGCACCGGAATGCCGGGCCGACCCTTCCGGGTCCGGCCCGGCTTTTTGGTTTCATGTTGTTTTTCATTGACAAAGCAACATGAACGAAGATAAAGTCAAGTAGTTGCAGATCATGTGATGGCAGTCACTGCAGTAACCACGCAGGCAGTACTTACGCAATGGAGGGTATGTGTTCGCCGAGGAGCGTCAGCAGCAGATCGCAGGGCTCGTTGCCGCCAGCGGCCGCGCCAGCGTCACTGACCTCGCCGAGCGCTTCCGCATCACCACCGAGACCGTCCGGCGCGATCTCGCCGCCTTGGAAGCTGCCGGCACCGTCCGCCGCGTCCACGGAGGCGCAGTCTCCGCTGACCGTTTCAGCACAACCGAAGAAAGCATCCTCGAGCGCACGGTCCAGCGCCAGTCGCAAAAGCTCCGCATCGCAGAGGCCGCCCTCGCCTTCCTGCCCCAGGGCCCCTCAAGCAGCATCGTGCTCGACGCCGGCTCCACCACAGAAGTGCTCGCCGACATCCTGGCCCGCCGCAGCGCCGGACCGTCCGCAGGGAAGGGGGCAGCCAATGAGCCGGACAACCAGGAACTCGTGGTTATCACGCACGCCGTTCCCATCGCCGCCAAACTCGCCAGCACCAAGGGCATCGCGCTGCAGCTCCTGGGCGGCCGCGTCCGTGGACTGACCCAAGCAGCTGTAGGCCAGTCGACCGTTGACGCGGCCTGCCGGCTCCGCCCGGACATTGCCTTCGTGGGGACCAACGGGATCCACGCCAGCTTTGGCCTCAGCACGCCCGACCCCGAAGAGGCAGCCGTCAAAGCCGCCTTCGTCCATTCGGCCCGCCGCATTGTGGTGCTGGCCGATTCGTCCAAGCTGGATGCGGAAACGCTGGTCCAGTTCGCCTCGTTGAAAGATCTGGACACAGTGATCACTGACAGCAAACCCAGCCGAGAACTAGCCGCGGCGCTTGCAGACGCCGGCGTGGAGGTGGTCGTCGCATGATTGTCACGCTCACAGCCAACCCCAGCCTCGACCGCACCGTGGCGCTTCCCGGACCGCTTGAACGCGGCGAAGTGCAGCGCGCCGTGTCCGTCAGCCAGGAGTCCGGCGGCAAGGGAGTCAACGTCTCACGCGCCCTCGTGGCTTCCGGACTTGAAACGGTTGCTGTCCTTCCAGGGGGAGATTCGGACCCAGTCATTGCCGGACTGCGCGATGCCAAGGTGCCCTTCGCTGCCCTCTCCATCCACGAGCCGCTGCGTACCAACGTGGCGCTTACGGAGCCGGGCGGGGTCACCACCAAGATCAACGAGCCCGGCCCGGTGCTCGATGAAGAGGCCCAGGAGGCCCTGATCGGGCTGCTGCTGGAACATGCCAAAGGCGCCAGCTGGGTGGTCCTTGCGGGATCGCTCCCGCCCGGAGTTCCCGCCGGTTTCTATGCCACGGTCGCCCGTCGGCTCCGGTCGGCGGACGCCGGAGCCGGGGTGCCGCAGATTGCCGTTGACTCCTCCGGGGCACCGCTCGCCGCGGCCGTCGCGGATGATGCGCAAGGAGCGGTTTCCGGGAAACCGGATCTGCTCAAACCCAACGCCGAGGAACTCGCGGAGCTTGCTGCCGCAGCAGGGTTCGCCTCGGTGAGCACGGCTGAGGAGCTCGAAGCGGATCCGGAGGCTGCCGCCGCGGCCGCCGCCGCCGTCGTGCGTTCCGGTGTGGGAGCCGTGTTGGCAACGCTCGGTTCAAAGGGCGCTGTTCTTGTGACGGCCGACGGCGCGTGGCTGGCCACGCATCCGCCGGTCACCGCGGTCAGTACGGTCGGTGCAGGCGATTCCTCGCTGGCCGGCTACCTGCTCGCCGCCGGCCAGGGTGCCGCCCCGGCTGACTGCCTCCGTCAGGCTGTTGCGCACGGCGCCGCAGCCGCTTCCCTGCCGGGCTCCACCGTCCCGGCAGTCCACCAAACCACCCCCGATGCCGTAACCATCACGGCTCTCCGGAAGGATTGACAGTGACTCAGCTCATCACCACCGACCTGGTCGAGCTCGACCAGAACCTGGGCAATTCGCCCGAGGACGTGATCCGGCATCTCGCAGGCCGGGTCGCCGCCGTTGGCCGTGCCAGCGAAGTAGAGGGCCTCTTCGCCGATGCCTTCGCCCGCGAACAGAAAACTGCCACCGGTGTTCCCGGCGGCATCGCCATCCCCCACTGCCGTTCGGCTGCAGTGATCGAACCGACGCTGGCCATGGCCCGGCTGTCGCAGAAGGTCGACTTCGGTGCAAAGGACGGCCCCGCGGATCTCATCTTCTTCATCGCAGCTCCCTCTGGCGCGGACCAGGAACACCTGAAGCTCCTCTCCAAGCTCGCCCGGTCCCTGATCAAAAAGGACTTCACTGCCGGCCTGCGCGCCGCATCCAGCCAGGCCGAGATCGTTGAACTCGTTGAGAACGCCCTGGCGGACAAGCCGGCAGCACACGCGGCCGCCGCTCCCTCAGGCAACCCGGTAGCCAGCGGGGCAGGCGCATCTGCAGCTGCCACCCCGGGCGCTACGGGCGGCGCCACCGCCAAGAGCGGGCCCAAGCGCCTCGTCGCCGTTACGGCCTGCCCCACCGGCATCGCCCACACCTACATGGCTGCCGACTCCCTCGTGGCAGCCGCCCAGGAAGCCGGCGTCGACCTGCAGGTGGAAACCCAGGGTTCCTCGGGCGCCAAGCCCCTGGATCCGGCCGTCATTGAGGCAGCCGACGCTGTGATCTTCGCCGTGGACGTGGACGTGCGCGGCAAGGAGAGGTTCGCCGGCAAACCCGTCATCAACGCCCCGGTCAAGCGCGGCATCGACGAACCCGCAAAGATGGTGCAGGAAGCGCTGGACGCCGCGGACAACCCCAATGCCCGCCGGGTTCCACACTTTGGCGCCGAGGAGCAGGCCGAACAGGAAGCCGCTGAAAAGGGCGAGCACATTGGCCAGAAGCTCAAGAGGGCCCTGCTGACCGGTGTCAGCTACATGATTCCGTTCGTCGCCGGCGGCGGCCTGCTGATCGCCCTCGGCTTCCTCCTGGGCGGTTACGACATCACCGAGGTCGCAGACACCGTTGTGCTCGAGAACAACTTCGGGAACCTTCCCGAAGGTGGCCTCGCCATCTACCTGGGTGCCGTGATGTTCAAGATCGGCGCCCTGTCCATGGGCTTCCTGGTGCCGGCACTTGCCGGGTACATCGCCTATGCAATCGCCGACAGGCCAGGTATCGCACCGGGCTTCGTCGCCGGTGCTGTGGCCAGCTTCATGGATGCCGGCTTCCTGGGCGGCATCATCGGCGGCCTGCTCGCAGGCTACATCGCGCACCTGATCGGGACCTGGCAGGTACCGCGCTGGCTCCGCGGCCTGATGCCCGTCGTCATCATTCCGCTGCTGGCCTCCATTGTCGCTTCCGGCCTCATGTTCATGGTTCTGGGCGGCCCGATCGCAGGCCTCACCGCCGGGCTGAACGGCTGGCTCTCCGGCATGACCGGCGCCTCCGCCGTGGTCCTCGGAATCATCCTCGGCCTTATGATGTGCTTCGACCTCGGCGGCCCGGTCAACAAGGTGGCCTACGCCTTCGCCGTCGCCGGCCTGAGCGCCGGCAGCGCCACCAACCAGGCACCGTGGCAGATCATGGCAACCGTGATGGCCGCGGGCATGGTTCCGCCGCTGGCGATGGCCCTGGCAACCGTCCTGGACAAGAAGCTCTTCAGCCTTGCGGAGCGCGAGAACGGCAAGGCAGCCTGGCTGCTCGGTGCCTCCTTCATTTCCGAGGGCGCCATTCCGTTCGCCGCTGCAGATCCCCTGCGCGTCATCCCCGCCAGCATGGCCGGCGGTGCCGTCACCGGCGCGCTCGCCATGGCCTTTGGCGTCACGTCGCAGGCACCCCACGGCGGTATCTTCGTGTTCTTCGCCATCGGCAACGTCCTGATGTTCGTCCTCTCGATCCTGGCCGGAACGGTGGTCACCGCCCTCATCGTGCTTGCCCTCAAGCGCTGGGCTGCCCGCAAGCCCGTTGATACGGTGGAGAGCGTCCCTGTTTCTGTCTGACCCGCTGACCTTCAGCACCTAAACCCACACTGCAAATTGCAAGGAGCAGAAATGTCCGAACGTACCGCAACCGTCGCCAGCCGAGTAGGCCTGCACGCACGCCCGGCAGCTATCTTCGCCGAAGCAGCCGGCGAGTTTGACCTCGACATCACCATCGCCCGCGAAGGTGAGCCGGCAGACGAGGCAATGGACGCCGCCAGCATCCTGTCCCTGATGAGCCTCGGCGCCTCACACGGCGACGTTGTGGTGCTCCGGGCCGAGGGCGACGGTGCAGACGCAGCCCTCGACCGCCTGGTCCAGATCCTCGAGACGGACCACGACGCCGAGTAGGATCCAGCAGCCTCACTGCGGCCGGCTCCCTGCCCGTTCCCGACTTCCCGGGGGCAGGCAGGGGCCGGCTGTTGTGTTTCCGGGCGCTCGAAGTCACTGGTAAGCAAACTTACTAGTGAGTTGTTTTTGCCCTGCGGCCCAACTAGCTTGGAATTATGGCGCCGCCATGGGAGGCAGTTCACGCCGCACCGCCGTTCAAGACCGCACCGGAGACCCGGGCTGAAGGAGGATGACAGAGTGGCAACCCTGCACGAAAGCATTGAGGTCCAGGTTCCGGTCAGCACGGCCTACAACCAGTGGACGCAGTTCGAGTCCTTCCCCGAGTTCATGAAGGGCGTCGAGTCTGTGGAACAGATCGACGAGACTTCCCTGCACTTCCGCACCAAGGTGGCGGGAATCAAGCGCGAGTATGACGCCCAGATCCTGGAGCAGACGCCGGACAAGTGCATAGCGTGGGTCAGCAAGGACAAGCCCCGCAATGCCGGACGCGTGACGTTCGACAGCCTCGGCAAGGACCTCTGCCGGGTCAACGTGGAGCTCGACTGGGAGCCCGAGGGCCTGCTCGAGAGGACCGGAGCCGCAGCACACGTGGATGAAAGCCAGGTGGAATCCGACCTGCTGCGCTTCAAGGAGTTCATCGAATCACGCGGCATCGAGACCGGCGCCTGGCGGGCCTCAGTGGACCGCGGAGAAGTCGACGCACCGTAGGCAAGGCGAGCAACAGGAATCCCGGAGGGAACGATGGCCACAGCCGGCTCCATGGCCACCGGCACGCTGCCCGCCTTAAGCGCCCTTCCTTGCCGTCTTGGTAGAGGCGGCTTTCGTGGCCGTCGACTTCGAAGCCGTCTTGGCGGCCGTTCCAGACTTGGGATCGGTCTTGGCTGCCGGCTTCGAGGTGGACCGCGATGCAGTCTTGGCCGGGGCCTTGGCTGCCCCCGAAGAGGTGCCTTCCCCGCTCTTGCCGCTTGCTGTCCTGCTGCCGGCGGACTTGGAGGTCCCGGACTTAGCGGCGCTGTCGGCCTTGGCCGTGGTGCGGCTGCCGGATGTTCCCTTGCCCGCCGCACTCCTGCCGGACGAGCTGCTGCGGGAAGTGCCCT
Source organism: Arthrobacter sp. NPDC093125 (assembly GCF_044754225.1). NCBI lineage: Bacteria > Bacillati > Actinomycetota > Actinomycetes > Micrococcales > Micrococcaceae > Arthrobacter > Arthrobacter sp. NPDC093125. The sequence continues at coordinate 351,913 of NZ_JBIVOQ010000001.1, forward strand.
TGCCGGAGCCGGTGCTGCTGTCAGTCCCGGTGTCCTCGGCCTCCTCGGTCTCGTCTTCGTCAGAATCGGATTCCTCGTCGGCCCCGCCCCCAGCCGCCTGCTTGCCGGCTCCGCGCTTCCGGTCCAGGCTTCGTTTGAGCGCCTCCATCAGGTCGATCACTTCGCCGGTACCCCCTTCCCCGGCCTCGGCGCCAAAGGTTTCTTCGGTATCCAGGGCGTCGCCCTTCTCCAGCTTGGCTTCAATCAGCTGGCGCAGCTGGGCCTGGTAGTCGTCCGTGAACTGCTCCGGTTCGAAGTCGGAGGCCATGGATTCCACGAGGGCAGCGGACATCTCGCGCTCCTGGGCGGAGATCCGGATGGAGGTGTCCAGGGAGGGAAATTCCGCCTCGCGCACCTCATCCGCCCACAGCAGGGCCTGCAGCATCAGGACGTCGTCGCGGATCCGCAGGGCGCCCAGCCTCGTCTTGTCCCGCAGCGCAAACTGCACTATGGCTACACGGTCGGTGTCCTCGAGTGCCCGGCGCAGCAGCATGTAGGCCTTGGGCGACTTCGAGTCGGGTTCGAGGTAGTAGCTCTTCTCGAACATGACGGGGTCGAGCTGCTCGGACGGCACAAACTGCACCACTTCGATCTCGTGGCTGTTTTCCGCCGGAATGGCTTTGAGCTCGTCACGGGTCAGGATCACCGTGCGGCCGTCGTCCTCGTAGGCCTTCTCGATGTCCGCGTAGTCCACCACCTTGCTGCAGACCTCGCAGCGGCGCTGGTACCGTATCCTGCCGCCGTCGGCGTTGTGCACCTGATGGAGGCTGATGTCGTGGTCCTCGGTGGCGCTGTACACCTTGACCGGGACGTTGACCAGCCCGAACGCAATGGCGCCTTTCCAGATCGCTCTCATGAGAACAGTCAACATCACCCTGCCCCAGAGGTGAAGCCCCGTGGCCGGCGGTAAGGAACGTGTCCGCGTCGCCGGGCGAGAACTGACCCTGACAAACCTGGACAAAGTGCTCTACCCGGCAACGGGCACAACCAAGGCCGATGTCCTGGCCTATTACGCGGCGGTGGCGCCTGTGCTCATCCCTGCCGCGGCGGACCGGCCTGCGACGCGCAAGCGGTGGGTCCACGGCGTGGGAACGGCGGAAGAGCCGGGGCAGATGTTCTTCCAGAAGAACCTGGACCATTCCACCCCCGGCTGGGTGCCCAGGGCAGCCATCACCCACAAGACCAGCACCAACTACTACCCCCTGGTCAACGACCCCGCCACCCTGGCGTGGCTGGCGCAGATCGCCTCGCTGGAAATCCATGTCCCGCAGTGGCGGGTGGACTCGCACGGCAACGTCCTCAACCCCGACCGGATCGTGCTTGACCTGGACCCCGGCGAGGGCGCAGGACTGCAGGAATGCGCCGAAGTGGCGAGGCTGGCCCGGGCCATCCTGCAGGACGTGGGGCTGGATCCGATGCCCGTGACCAGCGGGAGCAAGGGCATCCACCTGTATGCGGCACTGGACGGCACCCAAACGTCCGATCAGATTTCCGATTTTGCGCACGAACTCGCCCGGGCTCTGGAGGCCGACCACCCCGACCTGGCCGTGAGTGACATGAAGAAGTCGCTGAGGACCGGCAAGGTTCTCGTGGACTGGAGCCAGAACAACGCCTCCAAGACCACGATCGTTCCGTACTCACTGCGGGGCCGGCCCACCCCCACCGTGGCCTCCCCCCGTACTTGGCGCGAGCTGTCATCCCCCTCCCTCAGGCACCTTGACTATGAGGAGGTCATGCGCCGGGTCGGCAGCGGCAAGGACCCGTTCGCCGCCGTCGATGAGGCCAGCAGCCATGCCGCCCGAAGCACCGCCGGGGGCGGCGGGGCAGGCGGGCACGGGGCTGGAGGGCACGGTTCCGGCGGAAAGTCCGACGGCGGTGCGCGCCGCAGCGGGGGCCACGACGATCCGAGGCTGAACAAATACCGGTCCCTGCGGTCCCAAAACGAAACTCCCGAACCGTTTACTGCCGAAAAGCACCACAGCTCCCGGTCCGCGAAGGGCAAGGGGCAACATCAGGGCAAGACCGGCAGGGACGGCAAGGAAGTCTTCGTGATCCAGGAGCACCATGCGAGCAGGCTCCATTACGATCTCCGCCTGGAGCACGAGGGCGTGCTGGTGTCGTGGGCGCTGCCCAAAGGCGTGCCCGAGACCGGCTCGAAGAACCACCTGGCCGTCCAGACCGAAGACCACCCGATGGACTACGCCGATTTCGAGGGCACGATCCCCAAGGGCCAGTACGGCGCCGGAAACATGACCATCTGGGACAAAGGTGTTTACGAGCTGGAAAAGTGGGTCAACGGCAAGGAAGTGATCGTCACGCTGACCGGCCGGGAAGGCGGCGGCCTCGGGGGCACCAGGAAGTTTGCCCTGATCCACACCGGGGAGGGCCAGGGTGAGCAGGGGCAGTGGCTCATCCACCTGATGGACAAGCCGCATGGGGTGCGCGGCAAGCGCGGAACCCTGTCCTCCGCGGCCAGGATCGGGAGAGTGTCAGGGACCGGTGAGGCGGGAAAGGACACGTCCGGAACAACGAAACCTGACACCGACGAGTCTGAACCGGCCAAGGCCGAAGCGGGCAAGGCTAAATCGGGCAAGGCTGAAGCCGCGCGCACTTCGGCTGCCCAGAAAACCGGAGCCGTACGCAGCACCGCCGCCAGCAAAAGCAGCATCATCGTTGAGGACCCGACACCGATGCTGGCAACTGCAGGGACGCCGGCCGACCTCCACGGCAGCGACTGGTCCTTCGAACTGAAGTGGGATGGCATCAGGGCCCTCGTGGTGGCGGACAGCGAGAAGGTCCGGCTCCTCAGCCGCAACGGCAACGACATGTCCGCCAGCTACCCTGAACTGACCGACCGAAACTGCTGGCCCCCGCAGGATTTCATTGCCGACGGTGAGATCGTCGCCCTCGGGCCCCGCGGAAGGCCAGACTTCGGCCTCCTGCAGGGCCGGATGAAACTGACCAAACCCGGCGACGTGAAGAAGGCCCGCGCGAACATTCCCGTGCAGCTCATGCTCTTCGATCTGCTGTCCGAGGACGGCGAAGACCTGCGCCGGCGCACTCTCGAGGAACGAAGGGCGAGGCTGCAGGACTTTTACCGCCCCGCGGATTGCCCCGTGCTGCTGTCGGAAACGCTGGACGAGCGGCTGGAGCTCATACTGGAGAGCGCCCGCGAGCTCGGTCTGGAAGGCGTCATGGCCAAACGCACAGACAGCCGCTACGTCAGCGGGCAGCGGAGCCGGCTGTGGATCAAGCTCAAGATCGAACAGACCCAGGAGGTTGTGGTGGGCGGCTGGCGGCCTGGCAAGGGTGAGCGGTCGGACACCGTGGGCGCTTTGCTGCTGGGCGTGCCCGACGGCGGGAAGCTGCGCTACGTGGGCCGCGTTGGCACTGGTTTCAGCACCCGGGAACTGAAGGAACTGCGCCAGACCATGAGCGGGCTGAGCCGGGAAACATCGCCCTTCGACCAAGTGCCTGCCCTCGACGCTGCAGGTGCCCACTGGGTGGAGCCCGACCTCGTAGGCGAGGTGACCTTCGGCGAGTGGACCAGCTCTGGAAAGCTGCGGCATCCGGTATGGCGCGGCTGGCGGCTGGACAAGAAGCCCGAGGACGTCGTCACTGAGACCGCCCGGCCCTGACAGCATCCCGCCTTGCACAGCATCCCGCACCGATCGGCGTCGTGCACGGAACCGCATCGTGCACTGATCGGCGCGGTGGCCCGTCAGCTTCCCGACGCGGAAATGGACCCAGGACGCGGAAGTGGTCTGGGGACACCGAAACTTCGATGTCCCCAGACCGTTTGAGTGTCCCCAGACCCTTTGCGAGTCGTCGGGAGAATCCCTCGGACCAGGGTCCCGGGGTGGTGGAACCGTCCAGAACTAGGACGAGTGCGGCATCTGGGGCCTGCTCGTCCGGTGGATTGCAGTCACTGCCGCTCCCTGACCCACGCGGCCGCGGCTCGACCCGCGGTCCTTGGGGTGGCGGTGCTTGCCGTTGCCGTCGGGCCACTGGTGCCCGCCGGCCATGGCCGCGGTGACGGCGATGCTTTCGGGAGTCGGCAGCGGCGGCCGGTCCATGGACTCGACCAGGTGTGCAGCCACCTCCGGTTTGATGGAATGCCCTTTGCTCTTATCAGCCATTTGTTCTTCCTTTCCGCGATGAAATGAAGCCGTTGCCTGGCTGCCTTCGGGGTAGCCCAGTGGCCGCAGTTAATCTCGGCGAGACCGGAACACCCGGAGGCTGAGCCTCAACAGGCGTGGATTTTGTGATGTGGAGGCGGGGCGGCGAGGCCACGGCGCCCAGCAATGACAAGCAAGGACAGCCGCCGTGCCGGCTATTCAGCCGTGCCGCTACTCAAAGATCAGTGTTCCCATGGCTCAACCATAGGCAGAAACCGGCGGGGCGGGAACCCCTGCGAAGCCGTTAGTCCTGCCCGTTCGTGAAGGAACCCTCCCAGACCGCGCGCGATCCGGCTTCGCCGATCTCCACCACCCTGTAGACAGTTCCGCCGCAGAGGACAAGGACAAGCACGACGGCGACCACTCCCGCAGCGCGGGAACCCGCGGTTCCAAGCTTCCTCCCAAGCCCTTCAGCCTGGGCCGTTCCGTACCGGAACCACAGCCACTGCACCACCGCCACAATGAACACACCGATGACCCACGGAAGCAGCGTGCCGCCGAGATTCGAATGGGTGGTGATGGCGGGGGTTGTATCCACCCGCTGCATGAGCCACTCGCCGGACTGCTGGGTGACGGGGACCAGGATGAGGGCCACCAGTGCAAGGAGCGGGGTCACGATGCCCAGCCGCCTCCGGGCCTCCGGCCACACGGTGCTCAGCAGCGTGCACACAGCAGCAAGCGGCACGAGGACCACCGTGCCATGCACCACCAAGACGTGCAGTGGCAGACCGCTGACCACGTAGTCCACGCCGAACACCCCCGACCCGTTTCGATTCCAGTTGACGGTCCACAGTCCACGCTGCCGGATCCGCTTATCCGAACAGACGAGCACCTGCACAAAATGGTTCAACTCCGCCCGCTGGAGGCGCCCCACTGGGAGCACTATGCCCGCAGAATCCGAGGCACTCTGAGGCGCGAGCCGGAGCAGAATCCCGGCACCGCATGCGGCCTCTACCCCGGAAAATGGGCCCAAAACGGGCCTGTCAACAAAAATTTTTGGTAACGAAGTCTGCAAGACGGCGGGATCCGCGGAATGACGGGGCCAAACGCGGGAAAAACAGGGTCGGATCCGGTACGCAATCGGGGCCAAAACCCCGGATCATACGGCACCAGGCTCTCAATTGCTATGGAAATCGCGTAAAATTGAAGGCCTGCCCGGAGCGGGGCAGCCAAAAGTCGCAAGCAAATGACCTCCACAGGAGCGGCCCAAATGCCCACAGACCGAAGCACGACCGACTCTTCAGCAGGCGTTGTTAATGCCGGCGGAACCAACCAAGCGGCACCCCAGGGTGTGAAAAAACCGAAGCTACTCGCACGTCGCAGGCTCAAGGAGTCCGACGTCAATGTTGTAAACCAGCCCATGCTGAAGAAGGCGCTCGGCGGCACCATCGTGGGCAACACCATGGAGTGGTACGACGTCGGCGTGTTCGGCTACCTGATTACCACCATGGGCCCTGTGTTCCTGCCCGAGGCCGATACCAAAGTCCAGACGCTGTTCCTGCTGGGCACCTTCGCCGCGACCTTCATCGCCCGCCCGCTCGGCGGAGTGATCTTCGGCTGGCTTGGTGACAAGATCGGCCGCCAGAAGGTCCTCGCTGCAACCCTGATGCTGATGGCCGCGAGCACGTTCGCCATCGGTTTGCTCCCCGGGTACGCCCAGATCGGCATATGGGCGGCCGGGCTGCTGGTGCTGCTGAAGATCGTCCAGGGCTTCTCCACCGGCGGTGAATACGCCGGCGCAACCACGTTCGTCAGTGAATACGCCCCGGACAAGCGCCGCGGCTTCTTCGCCAGCTTCCTGGATCTTGGCAGCTACCTCGGCTTTGCCCTCGGTGCCGCGCTGGTTTCCGGGCTGCAGCTGACGCTTGGCCAGACCGCGATGGAAGAGTGGGGTTGGCGCCTGCCGTTCCTGCTTGCCGGTCCGCTCGGCCTGATCGCCGTGTACTTCCGGAGCAAGATCGAGGAATCCCCTCAGTTCCAGGCAACCCTGGATGCCCAGGAAGAGCTGGCCAAGGACGCTGCTGCAGGAGACGTGGCCGCTGCCAAGGGCCCGGTTGGCATTGTGAAGGCATACTGGCGTTCAATCATCGTGGCCATGATCCTCGTGGCCGCAGCAAACACCGCCGGTTATGCGCTGACCTCCTACATGCCGACGTACCTCACGGAGTCCAAGGGCTACGACCCTGTTCACGGCACCCTGCTGACCATTCCGGTCCTGGTGATCATGAGCCTGTGCATTCCGCTGACAGGCAAGCTGTCCGACCGCATCGGCCGCCGCCCCGTGCTGTGGATCGGAGCTCTGAGCACCATCGTGCTGGCCGCCCCGGCGTTCATGCTGATCGGCATCGGCAGTGTCTGGTCCACGCTGGCGGGTCTCTCCCTCGTGGCCTTCCCGGTGACGTTCTACGTTGCCAACCTCGCGTCGGCTTTGCCTGCCCAGTTCCCCACGTCCAGCCGGTACGGCGCCATGGGCATCGCCTACAACTTCTCCGTAGCCATCTTCGGCGGCACCACCCCGTTCATCGTTGCCGCCCTGATCTCGGCGACAGACAACGACATGATGCCGGCCTACTACCTGATGGCCACTTCGGCCATCGGTGCGGTAGCCATCTACTTCCTGAAGGAGTCGGCGCAGCGCCCGCTGCCTGGCTCCATGCCCAGCGTGGACACCGCCGCCGAGGCCCGCGAGCTCGTTGCGGGCCAGGACGAGAACCCGCTGATTGACCTCGACGAACTGCCGTTCGAGACAGTGGACGCCGAGAAGGCCGACCCTGAAAGGGGCGAGGACGAGAGCGCCGACCCTGACGAGGCGAAGGTTCCTGCCAACGCCTGATGCTGCCGTAGCCCGGCGTCCGTGATGAAGGCCTGTCCGGCGTGCTGTCCTTGGGGGAAGCATGCGGGACAGGCCTTTGTTGCGTCCCCTTAATGAACATGCAGCCCCCTCATCTGCCGGGTGCTACGTTCTCAAAGGAAGATTCAGCCGACGGCCGGGAAAAGCTACCGGTGTGGAAGGAGTTGCGGTGCGGACGGTACTCCGCCACGTCCGGGAACTCCACAGCTTTGGCCCTGCCAACAACGACCACCTCTCCGCGCTGAGGGTGGCCGTCAGCGTAGCCGTCCCCTCGCTCCTCCTCTTGGTCATCGGCCGGCCGGACCTGACCATCTACGCCGTCTGCGGGGCACTGACCGGCATGTACGGGCGGAACGAGCGGCACCAGCTCCGGCTCAGGCACCAGTTACAGGCAGCGCTCGTGCTGCTGTCCGGGGTAACTATCGGAGTGGTGCTCTCCATCAACCACCTGCACGGCTGGTGGCTGGTTTTGGTGGAGGCCGCCTTTGCCGGCGCGGGATCCGTCTACTCCGACAGGGTCCGGCTCAAACCTAACGGACCCTTTTTCGGCATCCTCGCCCTCGGCGCCTGCGCCTCGGTTCCCACCGCTGTCCCCTGGTATGTTGCGCTGCTGATCGCAGCCGCGTCCGCGGCGTTCTCGCTCTTCATCGGTTTCGGCGGCTGGATCCGGGGCCGTACCTGGAACCCGGGTGCACGGAGGACCACCAGCCGGCTGCAGGGGCAGCTCCGGCGCAAGGCCGCCGTCCACGCGGCGCGCTACATCGTTGCAGTCGGCGCGGCCGGCGCAATTGGCGTGCTCTCCGGCAGCGGCCACCCGCACTGGGCGATGGCGGCTGCCGCTGTTCCGCTCGCAGGCGCGGACCTGCCCAGCAGCGTCCACCGCGGTATCCACCGCATCATCGGAACCCTGCTCGGGCTGGTGATTGTCGCCGTCGTTCTTTTGCCGGGGCCGGTGGCCCTGCTGCCCCTCTTCCCCGGCGCCGAGGCGGCTGTCCTCGCGGTGCTGGTGATCGTTTTCCAGTTCACCACGGAGCTGTTCATGACGAGGCACTACGGACTGGCGATGGTTTCCTTCACGCCCGTCATTCTCCTCATGACCCATCTGGCCGCGCCCTCAGACCCCACTGTGCTCATCGCGGAGCGCGGCGTGGAAACGCTCGTGGGCGCTGGGACCGGCATCCTCGTTGTGGTGCTTATCCGGTCGCGCCGGAATCCTCCCGCGGTTCCTTCGGCTTCCTCGGCGGCCCGGCAGTGACACGGTCCGGAAGGACCCGCGCCACGGCGGCGAGGACCTTGTAGCGCTTGGTCGGAACCGAAACCGCCTTGCCCTTCGCATTGTCCGCCAAACCTTCGCGGACCACCCTGGCCGGCCGCAGCCAGGTCCAGCCGGGGGCCACGGATTTGTCCATCCCCATCCTGTCGTGGAATTCGGTGTGGACGAACCCCGGGCACAGCGCCGTGACCTTCACTCCCCGCGGCCCGTAGGCGAGGTTGGCCCAACGGCTGAAGCTCACCAGCCACGCCTTCGCAGCCGAGTACGATCCCCGCGGCAGGAACGCAGCGACGCTCGCCACGTTGATGATGCGCCCGGAACCGCGCGCCAGCATCCCCTGCAGGGCGGCGTGGCTGAGTTCCATCGCGGTTTGGACGTGCAGTTTCAGGTGCTTCTTCTCGTCCTCGATGCTGTTCCGGTCAAAGTCCTCCAGGAGCCCGATCCCGGCATTGTTCACCAGCACTTCCACCGGTCGGGACGCATCGGAAAGACGTTCGACGACGGCGGCCACGCCTGCGTCGTCGGTCAGGTCCGCAGACAGCACCTCCGCTGCGGTCCCGTACCGGCGTCCAAGTTCCGCGGCCGTGGACTGCAGGCGGGACTCGTCGCGGGCGACGAGCACCAGGTCATGGCCCTGTTCTGCGAGCTGGCGGGCGAATTCCGCACCGAGACCAGCGGTGGCACCGGTGATGAGGGCTGTGGTCATGACGCTAGCTTAGCGCCGCCCTTCATGCCGGGGACTGCCTTCACAGCAGGAAGCCTTGCCCTTCCAGCACCTGTCTCAGCCCGAACTCTCCCACGGCTAGCATCCGCGGATTGTCATCGGAGTTGCTCACCATGGCGGTGGACAGGACCAGAGCCCAGCCGCGTGCCCTCACCCAGGTATCCCTGTCTGTTGAGGGGCCAAAGGCGCCGATGAACCGCTTGCGGGCGCCGGCGTCGAACGTCAACCATCCCACGGCAAGATCGACAGCCGGGTCCCCGGCACCGACATCGCCGAAATCGATTACGCCTGCCAGTGAACCGTCGGCCTCCAGCAGAATGTTGGCGGGATGAAGGTCCCCATGGAGCATCATGGCCGGACCGTCCCACGCTTTGGCTGCGCAGGCCTCCGCCCACAGCGCCCTCAGTTCTGCTGCCTGCGGGTACCGTTCCCTGTCCTCGAGCCGTTCCAACACAACCGCCCCACGGTCTCTCAGCGGGACACCTCGGAAAGGATTGACCGGGACTCCTGCTGCGGCGGGCACATGGAGGGCCATGAGAAAGGCTGCAAGACCGTCAACGGCCGGCCCCCGATTCCCCGGTCCGACACCAACCGCAGGGGTACCGTGAACCCACCGCAGGATGCTCCAAGGCAAAGGAAAGTACGGCGTCGGCCGGCCGGCATGAACGGGAACGGGAACCGCCGCCGGCGAGCGGCTGGCGATTCCGGGCAGGTACTGCTGCTCGTGCAGGATCAGGGGCACGGCCTCGGGCCGGCGGGGCAGCCGGACTGCCAGTTCACCGCCGAGCCGGAAGGTCGCGTTGTCCCAGCCATTGGCTATCCGGACCACGGAGCGGCCGGCGAGGTCGGGCCGTTGCTGCCGGATGAGTCGGCGGACGACGGCGGCGGTCACGTCCACTGTTGCGTGTGGCATTCGTGCCATTCGGTGCTCCGCCTTCCTGCGCCGTACCGCTCCCGCCGTCCGTTGCTGCGAGCAGCGGGAGCGACAAGGGCATCCTATGGTCCAGGCAATCCGCCCGGTAGCCCGGCCTTGGGAGGTGAGGTTGATCGGGCCATGGATCTGGTGGTTGCCCGGTGATACGTTGGCCCTCGTAGCGCCCCTGAACACGCAACAATCAACGGGAGGACCTGTCATGGCCGAAACCAATACGGACGCGACAAAGCCGGATGTCGTTGACATCCTCACTGCCGACCACCGCGAGATGATTGCGCTCATAGGCCAGATCGGACTGACATCCGATGCCAATGAGCGCAGGAACCTGGCCGACACTTTGATCGCGGAAGTGATGCGTCACGCCGTCGCCGAGGAAATGTTCGTCTACCCCGCCATGGAAGAGCACGTGCCAAACGGTTCCGGGGAAGTCGAGCACGACAAGAAGGAGCACGACGATATCGTCAAGCTGATGAAGCGGATAGAAGGCGCCGATCCTTCGGATCAGACTTTCATGGAACTGGTTCGGGAACTGGAGTCCCAGCTGACCCACCATGCTGGCGACGAGGAATTAGAACAGTTCCCGAAGCTGCGCTCCCACATCCCAAAAGAGAAGCTGGTCGATCTCGGCGAAAAAGTGCAGAGCGCCAAGAAGCTCGCACCGACGCGGCCGCACCCCAGTGCGCCGCACTCCGAACTGTTCCATAAGACGGTCGGAGCAGGCATCGGTATGGTCGATCGGCTCCGGGACAAACTCACTGGACGACACACCGGGTAAGCGGCAGTCTCCCGTAAATGACAGTGCAGGAAAGCGGTAGTCCTTCCCGGAGCGCCCGGCCCCGGGAAGAACTACCTCGAAGGGCTGCCCGGTACCTCCCCTACTCCCTAGTCATCGGATTTGGCCTGTACATCGGGTTCGGCATTGTGCCGGCCTTCGGCACCGGCGGCCGTGTGTCGAGGTCGGTGTAGCCCAGGCGCAGACGGTACCCGTTGAGCGGGTAGCGTCCGAACTCCTTCCCCAGGAATCCGGTGGCTGCGAGGCGGGCAGCCTGTCCGGGGTTCGTGTCCGCATACTCGGTGATGACGTCCCGGGTCAGGTTCCACAGGTCCGCCGACGTCACCGCCAGTCCGCAGGAATCCAGCAGTTCGCCGAGCGGACCCCAGACACCAAGGAACAGCGCGTCCACAATGTACTGGCGCAGCACGTGCCAGGGCTTGCGCGGCAGGACGCGCACATGCCCGTCCGGCTCCCAGGAACGCTCCGGCACAGGATCCGTGCTGACGCAGACGTCGTCGACGAGGTCCTTGATCACCAGCCGGCTCGGCATTCCCTCGGCGTCGCAGATGATCATCAGGTTTTCACCGTGGGGGTTTACGCTCACCCCATAGGTGTGCAGGAGGTGCAGCAGCGGCCGCACCGTTACGGACACCAGTGCCTCCAGCCACTCCCGAAGTTCCCGCCCGGAGAGCTCCGCCAGGGCAGCAACTGCGGTGTCACCCGCGGGATTTTCATGCAGCACCATCGCCAGGGGCCACACCGTCTCGCCTTCACCCAGCGCAGGGTCCACAGGCTCCCGCCAGATGCAGCCCAGGGTCTCGTCCCACTGATACGGGATGCCCGGAAAGTCCGCCAGGTGGGGGTGCCTGACAGTGACCGAGGCCACCTCGCCAAGCAGCACCGTGTGCCGGCCAAGGAACGGGTCCGCGTCCCAGAGGGAACGCATCCAGTGCGTGGTCACCGGCGCCGCCAGCGTGCAGTGCCGCGGGATGCCCCGGTATACGGAGGTGTTGAGGATCTTCAAGGGCAGCTTGATCTGGAGCCGGCCCGGCTCGTCGATGTTTACCAGCGTGCGGATCGACTGTGTCGGCAGATACTCGTCCTCCGACTCCCCGAGGACGATGATCTGCCCGGACAGCACGCTGCCGGACCACAGCTGCTGCACCACGTGATCCACCTGCCAGGGATGCGCCGGGACCAGCACGTATCCGGAGGGGTCGGCCCCGCTGTCGCGCAGCACCGTCCTGAAGCGTTCCTGCTCCCCCGGCCCGAGTTCCCGGTCCAGCAGGTCCTGCTCTGACATTGATGGCACGGCGCGGAACTCTGCCAGCCGCCGGGAAACGGCCAGCCACACGGGGCGCAGCGGCTTGCGTGCCTCCGGGGCATAGTGTTCGCAGTCGGAGGCCGAGAACCCCAGCCGCCCCTTGTTGGCCACCAGCAAGGGGTGACCGGTCAGGTGCCCTTCCATACGGGCGTGCGGCAGGCGGACCAGTTCCTTCGCAGAAACTCCTGTCGCAGCCAGCCGGGCATCGGCAGCGAGCGTCGCAGAGAGCTCGGCGAGGTAATTGGCGACGGTGGTTCCGGTCAGTCCCAGCGAGCCGGCCGCATCCATCACGAACCGGCCCGGGTCATCCGCCGGTTCGCTCTCGTCCTCGCCCAGCACCCCGCGGCTGACCCGGCGGACGGTCCCAGGGTCAACGGTGTAGGAGCCGAATCCCGTGCGGCCGGCAGTGAACAGGTAGGAGGCCGTCTCGAGGTCGAGCCGGAGCAGCTCGGCGGTTGCCTCCTCTGCCGAGTCTGCAGACCCGGCGGGCTTCAGGGGCCCGGCACGCAGCAGTTCCTCGGAGAGCAGTGCTCCGATCAGCTTGGCCAGCAGTTTCGCGGATGGCGGGGTCACAGCAGGGCTCCTTCGTTCGCATCGTGAGCGGAGACGGCTTCCTGACCGGCGCGCCCGGCCAGACCCGGTTCCGCTGCCACGAGCAACGCGGTCTTGTCCGGCAGCTGCACGGTACCGGCCGCGGTGAAGCCGGCAGCCACGAACGCCCGGTGCGACCGGGTATTCCGGGCGTCCGGCTCGGCCACCAGGCGGCCGCAGCCGTCCAGGATCCCGGTGGCGGCGTCCAGGACGCTGTGGATCAGGCGTGCTCCCAGTCCCCGTCCGCGCGCAAGCTCTCCGAGGGCGAGGTGCATTCCAAGGTCCGCCGGGCGGTGTGCCACGTGTTGGCCAAGGATGTCGGTTGCCACCCTGTAGACCTCGACGTATCCCACTGCGCGGCCGTCATCAGCAAGCGTAAGCGGCAGGCTGTTGGGGTCGCGTACCAGACCGGCGATGTACTCCGCCCACCGGTCCTTCTCCCAGGCCTGGTGCCACCACTGCTCGACGTCCGGCTCGGCCATCAGGGCGGCGAGGTCCTCGGCGTCAGCAGGTGTGGCCTGCCGCAAGACCAGGCCGTCCACCGGCACGTCCCGGGTCCACCTCAAAGCCGTCATGCGCCCACCACCAGAGGGTTGGGAACCTCAAGGTACACGGACTGGGCATCCAGCGGCGCCACCACCTCATCAATTCCGGCGAGACGCGTGGCAAGATGTGCCTTGCAGGGGAGGGACGGGGCTGTCAGCCAGCGGTTCACCAGCCGGGGTCCGGCCGGACCCGCCTCGGCCAGGGAGGGGAGCGCCGCCTGCAGCCTTTCCCGCACCACCGCCAGCAGCAGTTCCTCGTCTGCCATCCCTTCCGCCGCCATCGCCCCAACCAGGGAGAGTGTCTGGTTGTGCAGGAGGTAGTAAGTCAGCCGGTCATCCACAATGGCGTCGTCAACAACGGCAAGGGTGCTGCTTTCCCCGCCAGTGCTGGCGAGGACGTCACCCAGCCGGGAGGCGGCCAGATAGTAGCCCTGGTTGTCCCGGTATGCGCCGCCGGTGATGCAGCCTTCGGCGTCCAGCCGGACCAGAGTGTTCTGCTGGTGTCCTTCAAGTCCGATGCCGGTGCCGGTGTAAAGTCTGAGCATCGGCACGAGGACGCGGTCAACATAACTGCCAAGCCACCCGAGCGGGTCGCCGCACCAGCGGGCCAGGAGACTGGGTCCCCAGGTGTCCGGGCCGGCGGGCGCCGAGGGTGCGATCAGTCCGGCCAGGCACACAAAGCGGTCCACACCGTCCGGTACCTCGCGGAGGGAGACGTCGAGCCCGGTCAGCGTTCCGCCGCTGGGGTCGGAAGGGTCGATAACGGCGGCCGACGCAGGATCCCGGACGATGGTGAAGCCAGGGTCGCTGTGGGTGATGTAGCCGGCATCGATCAGGCGGTTCACTTCGACGCCGCGTTTGAGTTCCGTTGCCGTGGCTTCCCGGACGGAGTTGGTGATCTTGAGGCCCAGGGACAGCTTCAGCATGACGGAATGATCCGGGTGGAAAAGGGTGCGCAGGCTTGAGGTGGCCCACCATTCATCACCCAGTGGGCCCAGCGGCCGCAGCAGTCCAGCAGCCATGAGTTCCCGGACCGCCGGGCGCTGCTGCACGGCCTGCGCCTGCCACGGGTGTGCCGGGATCAGCACGTGGTCGGGCGCGGGGCGGTGTCCGGCGATGTCTGCCAGCAGCTTGTGCACATCCTTCCCGCCCAGCGAGGGGGCGCCTGCCGCCTGGTCCTGGGTGACGACGGAACGGTGCGCCTCAAACCAGTGCATCTGGAACTGGCCCCCGAGCTCAGGTGAGTACGCTTCCAGTTCAGCCGCGCTGAGGTTGTCCCTGCTTTTCGGAGCGGGGTGCTGCAGGTGGCCGAGGAGCAGGGACCGCTCCCCGGTGAGAAACAAAGGTCCGTCCAAAACCGGCACCGCGCCCCTGTCCCGTCCGGCAAAGAGGCTGATGTTGCCGATCGATTCCCGGGTCCGCTGCAGCAGCAGCGAACGCTCCTGGGGTTCCGCCCCGGTGGTCAGGAGCGCGAGCAGCTCCTCGGCGCCCACTGCCTGACGGCTGCCGTCCGGCTTCACCACGGCGACGTCGGTGAAGCTGTGCAGGCCTGTCCGGGAGACGTGGGTGCAGCGGGCGCTCACGTTCAGCGCCGTGCCGGGGACAGCCGTGAAGATGCCGTCCTCAGTCACCGTCACATTGCGCTCGCGGACCCAGCAGCGCAGCACCGCGTCCACGTGGGCCGCGTCCGACAGGACCTGCAGGTCGATGGCTGCTGACGTGCTCATGCGGTTTCTCCGATCTGGGCGGCCGCCTGGCTGGCCGACTGGAAGTGGGGCTGGGACATGGAAAACTCCATCTGCTCGGGTAGGTGTTGGATGTCTGGCTGGTGAACGGCGGCCGGCGCCCCGAACTCCTGGAACGCGATGCTGCGCTCCACGGGGTAAACCTCGCTACCGGTGATTTCGCGCAGGATGCACGAATTCCGGTAGGCGGCCATGCCGAGGTCCGGCGCGACGAAGCCGTGGGTGTGCAGCTCCGCGTTCTGGACAAAAATCTCTCCGGGTACGACGCCGATGGAATAGTTGCGGTCCACCGCGAACCTGCCGCTGTTGTCGCGGGAGATGCGGTCGGTGATCCCGGCGAGGAAGGCGGGCTCGCGGTAGGAGTAGCCGGTGGCCAGTACCACGGCATCGCTCTCGATGCTGTAGCTGGCATCCTGTTCCTCGTGCCGCAGCTCAAGCGTGTGCGTTCCGGCTGCCGGATCCCAGGCCGCCCCGGTCAGGGCCGAATGGGTCAGCAGCCTGGTGTCGGTAAGGCCAGTAAGGCTCTTGGTGTACAGCAGGTCGTAGATAGCGTCGATGAGTTCGGAGTTGATGCCCTTGTACAGGTTCTTTTGGCTCCTGATCAGACCGTCCCGCCGCTCCTGCGGGAGACTGTGGAAATAGTCCACGTAGTCCGGGGACGTCATCTCCAGCGTGAGCTTGGTGTACTCCAGCGGGAAGAACCGGCCGGATCGCGTGACCCAGTTCAGCTGATACCCGTGGACGTCGACTTCCTGCAGCAGCTCGTAGTAGATCTCAGCTGCGCTTTGGCCGCTGCCGACGATCGTGATGCTCCGCTGCTGCTGGAGTTCGGCTTTCCGGAGCAGGTACTCGGCGTTGTGCAGGACAGGCCCGCCGGCATCCACCACTCCGGCACAGGCATCCGGAACGTACGGCGACGTCCCGGTGCCAAGAACCAGCCGCCGGGCAAGCACGACGTCGGGACCGCCAGGTCCGTCCACCGCGAGCCGGTACACGCCGTCGTCGTACGTTATCTCCCTGACGTCCGTACCGAAGCGCACGGAGTCCAGCTGTCCCGCCACCCACTGGCAGTACTGGTTGTACTCCGCGCGCAGCGGATAAAAATTCTCCCGGATGTAAAAGCGGTAAAGGCGCCCGGTCTGCTTGAGGAAGTTCAGGAATGAATAGGGCGACGTCGGATCGGCGAGCGTCACGAGGTCGGCCATGAAGGGTACCTGCAGGTGCGCGGGTTCCAGCATCATGCCCGGATGCCAGTCGAAGGACGGCCGGCGCTCTAGGAATACCCCGTCCACTCCCTTGACGGGCTCAGTCAGGGCAGCGAGCCCCAGGTTGAAGGGGCCGACGCCGATTCCGGCGAAGTCGTAAATGTGGGTGCTGCCGGAGGAAGTGGAGGGAGCGGTGCTCACGCCGCCACCTCCTGACGCTTCAGCAGTCCTCCACCCGTCCCGCGGAGCAGCTCGATAATTTCGCTGATGTCCTCCAGTGTGGCCTCGGCGTTGAGGAGGGTGAACTTGAGGAAGTGGCGTCCGTCCACCTTGGTACCGGCGACCACGGCCTTGCCGGAAGCAAAGACGTGTGCCCGGATGGCGGGGTTCACGCTGTCGGCGGCATCATCGGAAAGCCGCGTTCCGTCGTCGAGCAGCGGGCGGTAGCGGAATACGAGCGTGCTGAGCTGGGGCTTTGCGGCCAGTTCGAAGTCCGGGTCCGCCGCCAGCAGGGCGCCTACCCTTGCGGCGAGATCAATCGCTTCGTCGAACAGGGCACCGATAGCGTCGGCCCCCATGATCCGCAGCGTCAGCCACAGCTTGAGCGCATCGAAGCGGCGCGTGGTCTGGATGCTCTTGTCCACTTGGTTGGGGATGTCGGCACGCGCCGCGGCTTCCGGGTTCAGGTAGTCCGCGTAGTAGGTCACGTGGCGGAGCATGCCACCGTCCCGGACCAGCAAGGCACTGGAGCTGACGGGCTGGAAGAACGTCTTGTGGAAGTCCACGGTGACGGAATCCGCCAGGCCGATGCCCTTCAGAAGATGCCCGTAGCGTCCCGACACCACCAGGCCGCCGCCGTACGCGGCGTCCACATGGAACCAGGAGCCGTAGGCGCGGGCCAGGGCGGACGCCTCGGCGAGCGGATCCACCGCGCCGAAATCCGTGGTGCCGGCGGTGGCCACCACCGCCATGGGCACCAGACCGTTCCCGTTTGCATCGGCCAACGCCTCTGCCAGGGAGGCGGGGTCCATCCTGTGGTCGCTGCCGCAGCGGACGGGGACCACAGCGTCGTAGCCCAGCCCCAGCATGGAGGCGGACTTCCTGATGCTGAAGTGGCTGTCCTCGGAGGTGAAGATGCGCAGCTTTTCCAGCAGCGCCGGGAGCCTGAGCCCTGCCGCCGCGGGGTTCTGCCGCAAGGCCGCTACGGCATGGTTGCGGGCTATCAGGAGGGCCTGGAAGTTGGACTGGCTTCCGCCGGAGGTGAAGACGCCGTCCGCGGCGGTGCCGAGTTCCAGTCGTTGCGCTGTCCATTCGATGAGGCGCCGTTCGATCATGGTGCCGCCGGCGCTCTGGTCCCACGTGTCCATGGACGAGTTGACTGCGGAGAGGATGGTCTCCCCCACGAGCGCCGGAATCACCACTGGGCAGTTCAGGTGGGCGGCGTACTTGGGATCGTGGAAGTAGACGGCGTCACGCAGGTAAACGTCTTCGAGCTCTTCCAGCGCGGCCGCCGTATCCGGCAGCGGCTTCTCGAGATCGACCTCGCCGATGCGGCGCTTCATTTCCGCAGGCCCGACGCCGGTGAACGGCTGGGTGGTCCGCTCGAGTTTGGTGGCCACGGCGGTGACCCCCTGCAGCACCTGTGCCACGTAGCGGGGAGCGTTGCGGGAATTGAAGAGGTGGTTGCTGGCAGACAAAGCGAGCTCTACACGGGATCCAAAGTCGGGATACTCCTGCTCCTGATGGCCCGCGTTCCCGCCGGTTAAATCGGCGGCATCTCCTTCAACGGGTATCTCCTGCGCGGGTCTCTCACGGACAGGGGGCTGCAGCGTCACAGTGGTCATCCTCTTCTCGGGCTTTGGAAACTCTTAGAGCAAGGACAGCCTTACTTAGGTAGTCCTTTTAG
Organism: Arthrobacter sp. NPDC093125; assembly: GCF_044754225.1. Taxonomy (NCBI): domain Bacteria; kingdom Bacillati; phylum Actinomycetota; class Actinomycetes; order Micrococcales; family Micrococcaceae; genus Arthrobacter; species Arthrobacter sp. NPDC093125. The sequence continues at coordinate 370,003 of NZ_JBIVOQ010000001.1, forward strand.
TCAAACTTTTATGATGTATTCCCAGAAAAGCGCGAGTTTCCACGGTTTTTGTATTGCCTGCGGGAGTCATTGACTTTGGGCACCGCCACCGAAGGAACATAATGCCCTCCCGCCCGCACCCCCACCCAGTCCTGGGAGCAGGCCGCCACCAGCCCATGGCCGGGCTGGGGCATGCGGGAGTAGAGTTCGACCAGGGTTTCAACCAGTCGTTTTCATGCAGCGGTTCCACCAAGTCTGTGCGCCGGAAGCAAGCCGCGGCCACGGCAGAAAGCAGGGGATATGTCCGAGGCAGGCTCTGACCCGCTGAACTTCCGTGAGATGGATGCGCTGGGTAATCCGACCCGATACGGCCGGGCCGACGGCGGTTCGGGCTCCGGAGCCTATGGCCCGGGGAGCGCGGCCGGGGGCGCGGCGGGGAATTTGGCCCAGGCGGGCATGGAGGGCTCCGGCCAAGCTACGCGCCTGTCCATCAACCCGTTCATAGTGGCGCTCTGGGCAGTCGCGGCCGGCCTGATCCTGGCCGCCTTCGGGGCGTTCACCATTGCCCAGGAGGTGCTCAACACGCCGGGGTCAGCTGACTCAACACCCACCGGCTACATGTGGATGACGTTCGCGCCTTTCCTGCTGTTCGCAGGGCTGCTCGGCATCATGGGACTGCTCTTCTGGCATGCGGGCCAGTGGCGCCGCAGCCGCGAAAGGCAGTCCGCGCCGTCGTAATTTCCTCCGGTACGGTGATGTCGCCTCGCCCGCCCGGGGCGGCAGTAGTGGCGGGCAGTCACAGGGGGCTGCCCGTGGAGCGCAGTTAGCCGGCCGGCACTTCCTGGCCGGCTGGCCCAGCCGGCCCAAGGTCGTCGGGCTGGGCAGCCGACTCCCCGCCCAGCAGGCCCTCCCCCGTTAGCCGCCGCAGCTGCAGCTCCTCTGCCACCTGCGTGTACCAGGAGTGAGCGCCGAAAGCGGGGTTGGGTGTGTCCAGGTGGCGGTAAAGAGCGTCAGCCAGTTCGGCCAGGGATGAATCGGGCAGGGCAGTGACTGCCGCGGCCGGGTCGACGGTTTCATCCAGGTACCGGGCGAGATCTGCTTCATTCATGTGGCGCTCCCCGCTTCGACGAGTCCGGCAAGTTTTCATCCCGCAGGGGCGCAGGGCAGCAGGTTGAACAGTACGGGGAAATTCGCCTGGGTGAGGCAGCTACCGGCTTCAAGGGTGACGCGTCCGGATCCAGATCAACCCGCACGCGGACACGCAGTTTGTGATTCACAGCATTCTCCAGAAGAAAGTCCGCGAGCCAACTGCATAGCCCGAGTCCGATCGTACGGAAATGTCGGAGGGCTCACAAGTCCGCGTTCAGGTTCCCAGGAGCGTCGGTGCTGCCTCCTCGGGCCAGTCGATGCACTGGTTGTACACATCGTGTTTTCGGAGGTACCGCGCCGTGAACGGGCAGTGCGGAATGATCCGCTTGCCCGCGGCGACAACATCATCCAGCGCGAAATGCACCAGCACGTTGGCGAGGCCCTGGCCCTGGAACCCTTCCGCCGTCTCGGTGTGAATGAAGTCAACATGACCAGGCTTGTCAATGAACCGGATATGCACCGCAAGCTTTCCCCCAACGTGCAGCTCGTAGCGGTGGAGTTTATCGTTCCGGAAGGTGGTGACATCCGGGGTGAAGTGGTCCTCGGTGGATACCGTGTTCTCCGTCATGGTTCGACATTGGCACTTAAAGACTTTGCTGGCAATGCTTCCTTTGTCCGGGCGGGGACGCGGCCCAGCAGCAGGACCGCCAGTGCGAAGCAGGCGGCACCGCCGCCCAGCAGGGGCAGCGTGAGGCCGTTGACCGCAGCGTCCACCACGGGGATGAAGACGACGACGGCGGCCGTCACCACTGCGGCGGGTGGCCGGCCGCGGGAGTGGACTGCCGCCGTCGGCCGTTCCTCCAGCCGCCCGAGCAGGGCGATGACGGGCAGGAGGAGGGCTATGACGGCGAGGATCACCAGCGGCCGGGACCACCACCAGGCGGCGGTGGCTGAGGCGGGCTTGGGAAAGTCCGTGAGCAGCAGCAGGCCGGTCATGGCGGCAAGCAGGGGCAAGTGCCAGAGGTAAATCGTCATGGCCCGGCGTCCCACAAGCGCCACTGTCGACTGGACCCAGGCGACTGAGGCGACCCGGTCGAGCGATGGGCGGAACAGCTGAAGCGCTGCGGCCTGCGAAACGCCCAGCAGCAACAGGCAGAAGTTGGGCGGATTGAGGTTGACCAGCATGTTGTCCCGGTAAAGGCGCAGGCCGGTGACGATGAGCAGCAAAAGATTACTGGCCGCGATCAGCCCCACCAGCCACGAGATGCTCCGCCGGGCGAAAAAACCGTCGGCCACGAAGAATCCGAGCTGCTGCACCGCGCACCACAGGAAGAGCATGTTGACGTAGGCCAGCAGCGGCATCGCACCGCGCAGACAGTCGACGGCCACCACCAGCGCTGCAAGCGCGCCGAGCGTGATCCACGGCGCGCGCCGGTGGAGCCGGGCCAGCAGCGGGATGTTCAGCTGCGCGGCAAGGTAGGCTGCCAGGAACCAGAGCGGCATGCCGGCGCCGCTGGCCATCAGCCCCACCACCTGCGGGTCGACTCCAAGGAGCAAGGCACCCGACAGCCCGACGAACATCACCGCGAGCAGCGCCGAAGCGGGCCGGATGAGTCGAAGGAGCCGCGCCTGGGCGAATTGGTATCCGGTGCCTCCCCGGGCCTGCATGCGGCGCCATGCCTGCAGCCCGGTGACCCCGCCCACAACGAAGAACAGCGGCATCACCATGAAAATCCAGATGACCGGTTCGAACCAGTCCTGCTCCGCCAGGGTGTTTTCCGTGGTCACCGTGCCGTCGGGGTGGAGCACAGGACTCGCCATCATCGAGTGCCCGACCACCACCAGTGCAAGACAGATGAAACGTGCCAGGTCTATGGTCAGGTCACGTTCCGGTCCTGGCGGGCCGTCCCCCGGCCCTGGCCGCTGCGGTGAACCCTCCATGGCGCCCCTTACCAACACTAAAGTCGCTGCTACGTCCATTTTGCGCCATGAAGGCTCGCAAGTGGACCAGCTCCAGCGGTAAGCGTTAGCGCGTCAGCATCGCCAGCGCCGAAGCAGCGAAATCCTTGGCGGAATCGTTCCAGCGGGCCAGCAGGCCCTGGAGGTTCTCGCCGTCCGCGCGGTGCGCGGCAGTCTCCGTCTCCAGCGTGGACAGGACTCCAGTGCGCAGCTCGGTGTTGAAGTTGACCTTGCCCACGTTCATGGCCGGGGCCTTGACCAGTTCCTCCCCCGGGATGCCGGACGCCCCGTGGAGCACCAGCGGAATGTGGGTGCGCACGGCGATATCCTGCAGCACTTCCCACCGCAGTTCGGGCTTGCCCTTGTACTTGCCGTGGACGTTGCCCACCGCGACCGCCAACAGCTGCGCCCCGGTCTGCGCCACGAAGTCTTCCACCTGTGCGGAATCGGTGAGGCCGATGGAGTCGTTTCCGGCGGCGTCCCCTTCTGCGCCTTCGCCGAAGGCGCGGTCCTCGTCACCGGCGAGCCCGCCGAGCTCCGCTTCAAGGACGACGTCGGCCCTCCCCCGGGCGGTCAGCTCTGCGCGCACCTGGCGGACCAGCGCGATGTTGTCTTCGTAGGGCAACGAGGATCCGTCTGCCAGGACTGAGTCGGCGCCGGCCGCGACGGCAGCCAGGATGACGTCAAGGTCCGAGGCATGGTCCAGCTGCACGGACACTGGTACGGCGGCTGCATCGGCCAGGCCCCTCAGTGCGGTGATCAGCCTCAATCCGTTGGGTGTCGCTGCGGTCTTTGGGGCCACGAGCAGGATGACGCCGCGGCCTGACTCCTCTGCCGCGCTGACCACTGCCATGGCCGTGGTGAAGTCGTAGCAGGTGAAGGCCGGTACGGCCGAACCCTGCTGGAGGGCAGAAGCGACGATTTCATCGAGCCGTGCGCGCATCAGAGCGCCGTCCGCTTCGTCGGCGCCACGACCTTGATGACGGCGGAATCGTCGGCGGCGGCGAGGCCGTGGGCCTGGCCGAGCAGGTAAAGCTGCTCGGCCGCGGCGGCAACAGGGGTTGCCAGGCCGGCGGAGCGGGTGGCCTTGCCCACGATGCCCATGTCCTTGACGAAGATGTCCAGGCGGCTGAGTACCTCGGCCCCCTCCTCGGAGTAGGCCTCCAGGATGCGCGGGCCGCGGTTGGACAACATGAAGGACCCGGCGGCGCCGGCCTCAAGTGCGGCGAGGGTCTTCGCCTGGTCCAGGCCCAGGGCATCGGCGAGCGCCATGGCCTCGGCAGCGGCAGCGATGTGGATGCCGCACAGCAGCTGGTTCACGGTCTTCAGCGCCTGACCATCCCCCGGCTTGTCCCCCACGACGGTCAGGGTGGAAGCGAGCAGCTCGAGGACAGGGCGGGCGGTTTCAAGGGCGGCCGGCTCGGCACCGACCACGATCAGCAGGTCGCCGTCGCCGGCGCGCTTCGGGCCGCCGGAGAGCGGCGCGTCAATAAGGGAAACCCCCGACTCCGCCAACCGCGCGACGGTGGCCGGGATCGCTTCCGTGCCCACGGTACTCGTGAGGATGACCACGGCGCCCTGCTTGAGGACGGCCGCCACACCGTTTTCGCCAAAGAGGACGTCGTTGAGCTGTTCGGTGTTCCGGACCGCCAGCAGCAGGGCGTCCGCGCCTTCGGTGGCCTCCCGCGCCGAAGCAAAGGTGCGGATCCCGGCGTCTTCAGCCAGGCGCAGGCGGGGTTCGGCAATGTCGAAGCCGTGGACGGTGAGCTGGGTGGCCAGGCGCGTGGCCATCGGCAGGCCCATGGCGCCGAGGCCAAGGACGGTGACGGTGTAGTTCGAAGGCATGATGTTCTCCATTGAATTTGGCGTTGTGCGTGTTCCGCTGATTGGGCCAGTCGAAGGCACGGTTCAAACCAGCGTTTCCGGGGAATTAGAAGGTGTTGCTGAGCTTGCGCGTGACCTGGGCCAGGGACTGGTCGTCGCCAACGTTGCCGGCGAAAACGATGTACGGGATGCCCTTGGCTGGCCCGTCCACCGGTTCCCAAAGGCTGACAATGCCCGGAAGCATGGGCCCACGGACGATCGCGTGCCGGATTTCAAGGCCGTGGGCGGCTACGTCCGAGGACGTGATTCCGCCCTTGGCAATGACGAACCGGGGCGGGAAGGTCTTCAGCGTGCGATTCACCACGGCCACGACGGCGGCGGACACGGTGCGGGCGATCCGGAGGCTTTCGGCGGGGTCATCCGTCTTGATAAGCAGTCGGCTCGTGTGCACGATGACGTCACCGCTGCGAAGTGCTTCGACCACGGCGTCCACCGTCTGGTCAAGATGGTTGTCCGCGTCGTCCCCAAGCAGTTTTTCGACGTCGATCTCCACAATGCTGGCAGAGCTGTGCTGATCCGTCAGCACTTTCAGCTGCCGTGTGGTGACGCCGACGTGCGAGCCGACCACGATCAAGCCGCCGGCCTCCGACGGAGTATTGCCGGCATACGCTTCCTCGCCGCTGAGCTCGCGGCGGATGTCCTGGCCGATGCGGGCTCGCATGAAGGGCGGGCCAACGCGGTAGAGGAGCTTCTTGCCGCGGCGTTCCGCTTCCTCGAGCCCAAGGGCCAGGGCCCGCATGTCGTTCTCTGTCACGATGTCCACCACGATCGGGGTGGACGCTGTGGCGGAGTCGATCGCATCGGCGATGGCCTTCGCGGAAACCTGCGCGTCACCGGTTGCGGCGCCGGCACGGATGATGTTGAGGTCCAGCACAATCACCGAGTCTGCGGCGTACCGGCCCTGCGATTTCTCCTCGACGTACCTGGCCATCTCGGAGTTGGTGAACCCGAACGTTGCGTCCTTGGCGAATTCGGTCTCGGCAACAGGAATGAGCTGGTCCGCGTCGTCGCCGGTGCCGCGCATGTAGTGGACACCGCCGATGGTGACCCGCCCGGCGTCCGGGAAGGCTGGAACCATGACCACGCCGTCGGTCGCCTCGCCGCTCCCGGCGGCGACGCTGGCGGCAATGACGTCCGGTTCGAGCGGGAAATGGCCCCTCAGCGTCGAGTCACTGCGGCTGACGAAGCCCAGGCGGAGAGTCTCCTCGCCCTTCTGGGCAGCGGCCAGCGCGTTCCGCACGATTTCCTCGTTCCGGGCTGCCGCTTCTTCGGGGTCCAGGCTGCGGGTGTTGGTGAGGACGTACACCGCAGGCTTGCCCTGATGCAGAGCCCACGTGAAGTCCTCGACTTCCCACCGGGTGAGCACGGGCAGATCAGAAACTGACTGCGTCCCGGTGGGGTCGTCGTCGAGGACCACCAGGACGCGCGGGGAAGTAGCGGCTGAAGCGGCGACCGCGTCGGCCACCTGCTGCGCCGGGATCTCGAGCTCCGCGGGGAAGGCGGCCAGGATGTCTGCTTCAAGGGGCACTGTGCACTCCGTTGTGTCGAAACGATATTCGGATATTTCTAGATCAGATGTCAGACATCTGTCGTTTGATGCTAGTGTGGCATAAGGCACAGCCCTACGCAAGTAGACTTGTCAGACATATCAGAAAGAACGCTGGGCGGAGAAGATGGCACGGAAATCACTGGTCGGCGTCGTCGCGGACGAACTCCTGGACCGCATCATTGCCGGCGAATTCCCGCCAGGCGCCAGCGTACCCGGCGAGCTGGAGCTCAGCGCCCGGCACGAGGTAAGCCGGATGACCGTCCGCGAGGCCATGAAGACACTCGAGGCACAGCGGATCCTCAGCGTGGAGCGGGGCCGGGGCACGTTCGTGAACCCGCTGAACCGCTGGTCGTCGTTGGAGGCTGTGCTCCGGGCAGCGTCCGAGGGGCAGAATGGTCCGGCGGCGGCCGTCCAGCTGATCGAGCTGCGCAGGATGCTGGAAACCGGCGCCTGTGAACTTGCGGCGCAGCGCATCACGGATGCCGAGCTCAAGGAAGTGCATGCCCGCGTGCAGGACATGCGGGAAGCCCATGAGGCGAACGACCTGGCCGGTTTCGTGGCGGCCGACCTTGCCTTCCACGATCTCATCCTGCAGGCCTCGGAGAATGTGTTTGTCGCAGTCCTGTTCGAGCCCCTCCACCGGGTGCTTGAGAAGCGCCGGACGGAAACGTCCCAGGTACCCCAGATCCAGGAACACGCGATCGGCCACCACCAGAACATTGCCGATGCCTTGGCGGCCCGGGATCCCCAGCGCGCACGGAATGCCATGGACTCCCACATGCAGCAGACCCTTGATGACCTCAGAAGCTACGTACTGGAAGCCGGGTCGGCGAACACCTAGTCCCAGCCCGCTCCTTCCGATACTCTGCAGGAACGGCCCGCAGCCGGGTATCGACGACGATCACGAGGAGCGAAGTTGCCTAACCACACGTACAGCATTTCCGAAATTGTCGGCACCTCAACCGAAGGCGTGGACGCTGCTGTCCGCAACGGCGTAGCTGAGGCGGCCAAAACGCTCCGGAACCTGGACTGGTTCGAGGTCAAGGAAATCCGCGGCCACCTCGAGGACGGCCAGATCGCTGACTGGCAGGTCACCATCAAGCTCGGCTTCCGGCTGGAGCGCTGACGGCGCTCCAGCCTCTGTTTTTAATGCGCCTGCTCTTATCCGCATAAGCCTGCCGGAGCAGCCTTTGTTTCCTCGGTCAGGTCGCTGGTCCACACGTGAATCGGGTCGCCGCTGCAGAGCAGACGGCGGCCCCGGCCTGCGAAGTCAACCCAGATAATCTTCTGGTGCTGGGAGACATCGTCCACGTGCCCGGCCTCGAAGCCGTAACCCGCACTCTCCACCCATACCGCTTCGCCCGGAGCCAGCTCCGCCCATTGGTCCGGGGCCAGGCGGGTGACAGCCGAGGCGGGACGCGGTACTGCCCGGGCCTTCCGCTGTTGCAGCTCGGGCTGCTGGAGCTGCAGCCCCGGCTGCCGGACCTGCAGCTCCGCCTGCCGGCTCATGAATCCTTGGCCGCGGACAACCGCCGCCACATGGTGGGTTCGCCTTGGTAGGAGGGCAGGACTTGGCCCTCGAAGAATGTGTGGGCTTCCTGCGGCGCCCCCTCCGGAATCCACAAACCGGAGGCCGGGCAATGCGTTCCGGTTGAAGCCAGCGCTGCCTGGCGCGCCTTGAGCAGTGCGATGCGTTTCATCGTTGAATGCCATCCTTGGTGATTGTGCTTGGTGTTCTCCTCCAAGGCTAGGAAGGCCGACGCGCAAGCCCAATGGGCGTATGGCCAGAATCGCGCCCGCGGCATGGGCAGCAGCACAGTGGCGCCGCGCCTCACTCGAAAGTGAACCAGGGGCGAAAAGCAGCACGACGGGCCGCAGAATGCATAGGCTCTAGCCACAGCCTTCAGTATCCAGAACCCCAAGGAGTACCGACATGTCCCAGATTCCACACCTCACGCTGAATAACGGCGTCAGCATCCCGCAGCTGGGTTTCGGCGTCTTCCAGGTGCCGCCGGAGGAAACCCAGAGGATCGTCGAGGACGCACTCGAGGCCGGCTACCGGCACATCGACACCGCCGCGGCCTACCGCAATGAGGCCGGTGTCGGTGCCGCTATTGCCGCCTCCGGAATCCCGCGCGAAGAACTGTTCGTCACCACGAAGCTCCGGAACGGCGAGCAAGGGAGCGCTCACGAGGCTTTCCAGAACAGCCTGAAGGCACTGGGTCTCGACTACGTTGACCTCTACCTCATCCACTGGCCGGTGCCTGCACAGGGCCTGTACACCGAGGCGTGGCAGGTCTTGGAGAAGATCTATGGCAACAAGGAAGCACGGGCCATCGGCGTATCCAACTTCCTGGAAGGCCACCTGGACAGCGTGCTCGCGGCTGGCGACGTTGTGCCCGCCGTGAACCAGATCGAGGTCCACCCGACCTTCCAGCAGACCGCACTGGCTGAAAAGAGCCGCTCACTCGGCATCGCCGTCGAGGCCTACAGCCCGCTCGGGCAGGGAGCGGACCTCCAGGCCAGCACGGTTACTGCCCTGGCTGAGGAGCGGAACGCCACTCCTGCCCAGATCATCCTGGCGTGGCACCTTGCCACAGGTACCATCGCCATTCCCAAGTCATCCACACCGGAACGGATGCAGGAGAACCTCGCGGCCGCGTCCATCACTCTTGATGAGGCCGCGGTCGCGTCGATCAACGCATTGGAAGACGGTTCCCGCGTGGGAGGCGACCCCGCCACCGCGGCACACAGCCAGCTCTAGCGTTCCGGCGGGCGCTGCGGATCCTCCAGGGCAGGCTCATCGGGTTCTCCGTTTGGCAGGGTGGGCGGCCCCGGTGAGCCCTGCGGTGGAATCGGCGGCTCCTCCGACGGCGGATCCTGTTCCGGGTCAAAGGGGAACCCCTGCGGCGTGTTTTCCTGAGGATCCCCGGGGGAATCCTGCCTGGAATCGTCGGAAGCTTGGCTCATGGTGAGGATCCTTTGCGTCTGGGAATGCCTGCCTGCGGGATGGCGTCGTTCCGGCGCCGCCGCTGGCTGGCCACACCCAAGGGATACCAGCGCTCTGGCGCTTAGTCCATACTGCCGCGGCACACGTGCGTCTAAAAGGAGGGAGTTTACGGTCCATGTAAGAGTTGCTTACCAAGGCCCCTGCGCACCACAACTGACCTGCAGGCCGTTTTCCTCAACTCGTTTTTGCCGGCCAACGGCAGTCGCCAGGCAAGCGCTCTTGCAGAGACCTCCGGTGCCAGAACCACAAGAGGATCCACAGAACGCCCCCGCCCTCAGGCTCCCCCAAGGCACAAACAGGCATAATTGACCCGTCGGCTCTGTGCAAATAGAAGTTGATGGGAAAGACTTTTGGAATGGTACTCTCACCGCTGATCGAGCTGAATGATGGTAACCGGATTCCACAGATCGGTCTTGGCACTTGGCCGCTGGACGACCGCCAGGTGGCAGACGCCGTCGTCCATGCAGTAGAAGCCGGCTATCGGCACATCGATACCGCGGTGAAATACGGAAACGAGGCGGGAGTTGGCGAAGGGTTCCGCAGGAGCGGAATCGACCGTGAAGAGTTTTTCGTCACCACCAAGCTGGACGGCGAATTCCAGGGCGGGGACAGGGCCGCCGCCGGCCTCGAAGGTTCGCTGAGAAGACTGCAGCTGGAGTACGTGGACCTGCTGCTGATCCATTGGCCGCTGCCCCGCAGAGGCGAATTCATCTCCACTTGGGAGACGTTTGAGCGGTTGCAGGCTGACGGCAAGGCCCGCTCGATCGGCGTTTCGAACTTTAAACCCTCACACCTTGAGCAGCTCATGCGGGCAACGGACGTGACTCCCGCCGTCAACCAGATCCAGCTCAACCCCTCGATCACCCGCACGGCTGACTGCGCCTACAACGAGCACCACGGCATCGTCACGGAATCGTACAGCCCCCTGGGGGCAGGCTCGGGCCTGCTCTCCGCGCCAGTGGTGGGCCGGATCGCGAAGAAACACGGGAAAACGGAAGGTCAGGTGGTGCTGCGCTGGCACGTTCAACAAAGTCTGGTAACCATCCCCAAGTCCGCCGATCCTCAAAGACTTAAGGAAAATATCGACGTCTTTGGGTTCGCCTTGGACGCGGAGGACCTAATCGCGCTAGAGACGCTGGATGAAGGGCCTGAGGCCGGAGTTAACTCAGATGTTCAAGGCCACTGATGCTCCCTCCAAAAGCGCTCTGAAAGTCAGTTTTCTTCGGATACCGACTGGCAGAAAAATAGTAAGCATGTTTAGTATTAGGGAGAAGGGCGAAGCGTACCCGGCACACCGGGTGCCTCCTTTATAAGGAAGAGGACGATAAAAATGGGTTTTCTCGCATTTCTGATTCTGGGCCTAATTGCCGGAGCCATCGCTAAAGCGATCCTCCCCGGCCGGCAGGGCGGCGGTCTTTTGATGACGCTGGTGCTTGGCGTCGTTGGAGCTCTCCTTGGCGGGTGGATCGGCAGCGCACTCTTCGGAGTGGGAATCAACGAATTCTTCTCACTGTCCACTTGGCTGCTGGCCATCGGCGGGGCGATCATCGTCCTGCTGATCTACGGCATGGTCACCCGTCGCAGCGTCCGCTAGTCGGAGCGCGGCCCGAAAGCGGCCCCGGGACATTTCCCGGGGCTGTTTTCATAGCTGACGCCCCTGCCGGCTCAGCTTCCACATCGTACATATCCCTCTAAAGAGCAGGAGTTCATCATGAAATCCAAACTTCTCTTCGGCGCCGGAATTGCCGCAGGCTACGTCCTCGGATCGAGGTCCGGCCGGGCAGCGTACGACAAGCTCAAAGCCCGTGCCACGAGCATCTGGGACAGCAAGCCCGTCCAGGACAAAGTCACGGCGGCCACTGAAGTCGTCAAGGAAAAGGCACCGGAGGTGGGCGACCAGCTTTCCGAAGCGGCCCGCCGCGCAGGAACCGTCCTGGGTTCGGCGATGCACCGCGACTCGTCCAAGTCAGGCACCCCGGGAAGCACCTCCGGCAGTAGATTGCCCGACGGCGATGCTGCCGAGAGCGAGCATATCCCCGCACACAGCACGCACCCCGAGACGGTGAATCTTGGGACTTCGGATGTTCCCTCCGACGATGCCGGAACCGCTAATGCTGGCCCCGAAGCACATGTCGGAGACAAGAAGCTTTAACAGTCCTGTCCATTCCCGGGCCCCGTCCCGGTCGGGAACTCCGGTGCCCGTTTTTGGCACCCGCTTAATTGTCAGTCCCATGTGACAGGGTTTTCCCATGGAAGCCAATGGGGGACGCGGTACAGGTGAGCGGGGCAGGGCGCAACGCCCGCCCCGCTCACCTTCACTGCAAAGGGACCCTGATTCAGGAGTTTCTGCTCCTGGCCAATACTCCAGCACCGCCGTTGAGGACACTGCTTCGTCCGACGGCGGTGCTTGCGTTGATCTGCGGCGTTGCATCCGGCAGGACTGCCTACGGCCGAAGGCCCACCACCACCGTGGCGTCGAGCTCCTCGGACTGCACGATGCGGGGTGCCAGCCCCCCTCTGACCATGGCCGCTGCGGTCCCCCGGGCCTGACGCCGGCTCGTCTCGATGAGCAAATGTCCGCCCCGGCGAAGCCATGAGCGGGCCTGCCCGGCTACTCTTCGCTGGATGTGGAGCCCGTCGGGTCCGCCGTCCAGGGAAACCCGGGGTTCGTGGACTCGGGCTTCGGAGGGCATGCAGCCGATGGACTGGGTGGGAACGTAGGGCGCGTTGACAGCCAGGATGTCCATGCGTCCCCTGAGCTGGGCAGGCAGGGCCGAGTAAAGATCCCCTTCATGAACGTTGCCGCCGACGGGAAGAACATTGCGGCGGGCACACCGCACAGCAGCAGGGTCTATATCGGAGGCATGCAGCTCCATGCCGGGCACAAGCTGTGCCAGCGCAAGCCCCACCGCACCTGATCCGCAGCACAGGTCCACGACGACCGGAGCGGCAGCAGGTGCACCGGATGCAGTAGATACGGAAGCCTCCGCTGCCGCCAACGGCGCCCCCAGGATCCGAGCGGCCTCACGGACCAGCAACTCCGTGCGGCGCCTGGGAACGAAGACCCCGGGCTCCACAGCAACCCGCAGGCCGCAGAACTCGGCCCAGCCCAAAATGTGCTCCAAGGGAAAACCTGCACTGCGCCGCTCAACGGCAACAGCCAGTTGCCCGGCGGTGAACCCGGCGGCGAGCAGGAGCGCCGCTTCCTCTTCCGCATACACACAACCTGCGGTACGAAGCCGGGCAATGATGGCAGAAAAGGGTGGAAAATCAGGTGACATGGGAACATCCCTCGACTGAACGATGGGCATCCCGTGCACCACTAGCCCCGGCGGCCCGGGCGGCGGGCAGGGAAAACCCCGGCTGGCATTGCGATAACGGTTCCCACCTCCCCGACTCTGAAAAGTGCGCATCAGTGCGCGTGAATCTTCATCGTATCCGACCCGAAAAGCAGAAGAGCTTGGCAAGATAGAGCCATGACGCCAAGCGAAAACCACCCGCTCATTTGGACTGGCTCGTACACATCCGACAGCGGCGGACACGGTGCCGGCATAGGAGCCATCTCCGCTGCTTCCGACGGAACCCTCACCTGGCGCGGCACCGCTGTGAAGGCCGATTCGCCGTCGTTCGTTGCCGTCCATCCGTCCCTGCCGCTCGTTTACGCCGTGGGTGAGAGCACTGCCTCGGTACAGGCTTACCGCCGGCGGGGCGAGTTCGGGCTGGAGGCCGTCGGCGAGCCATGGCCCGCGGGGGAAGCCGCCTGTCACGTTGCCGTCGGCCACGAGGGGAGGTTCCTCGTCGTCGCCTGCTGGGGCGACGGTCAGGTGCTGCTTTTCGAACTGGACGACGACGGCGGCATCACCTCGCGCTTTTCAGCGGCGCCTTCGACGGATCCCTATGACGATGGACGGCCAAGCCGTGCCCACGCCAGCCTAATGCTCGCAGACGGCCGGCTGATGACCACGGACCTGGGTCACGACCTGCTGCGCGTCTGGACTTATGGAGCCGGAGCCGGCCTCACGCTGGATCACGAAGTGGTGCTTCCCAAGGACAGTGGTCCCCGGCATTTGGTGCAGCGCGCGGACGGAGCCGTGCTTGTGGTTACGGAATATTCGATCGAGGTGTTCGCGGCGCGGGTTGCTGACGGATCCAGCTCCTTCGAACTCGTCGGCCAGGCGCCGGCGACGGCGGGCGGGGCGAAGGACGGCGACTCAGCCGCGGAGATTGCCCTGTCGTCGGACGGCAAACACGCCTACGTGGGAGTCCGCGGTTCCAACCGCATCTGCGTGCTGGATGTGGACGGTTCGCCCGGAGTGATACGCCCCCTCGTGGATTATTCCAGCGGCGGCGACTGGCCCCGCCATCACCTGGTCCGCAATGGATGGCTGCACGTCGCCCACGAGCGTTCCCATGACGTGACCACCTTCCGGCTCGACCCCGTTTCCGGCATGCCGGGAGAAGTTCAAAGCCGGCTAGTTACGGGTTCCCCTACAGCGCTGGTTGTGGCAAGCTAAGCCAGATCGAGAAGCAACACAAAATTTGTAAACACCATTACAGCAGGGGGCGGGCAGTTGTAATGGCCGATGCCGCGCGCCCAAGCATCTTCCCCGCTCCGCCCACCGCCAGCAGGCGGGACTTTGAGGCCACCATTCCGGGCGGGGGTGTTGACCTTCCCGTGCTCTTCGCCACAAAATACTCGAGGAACTAAATTTAGATTCCATATAAAGCAGCAGCGTCGCTTCGCGGAAGGTCTCATCCATGTTTTCCAACCCTGTCCACAGATACTTCCGCCCACGGGCGAAGAATCCTGATCCGGCCACCAGCGTGCTCGCCCGAACGCTCGCGGCGGCCGCCTCCGCCGTCGTGCTGCTGGCGGGGTCCGGCCTCCCGGCCCAGGCGGCCCCGGATACCCAGGCGACCCCACACACTCAGTGGGCGCCAAGGACGCAGCCGGCGCAGGATGTGCGGGCCGCAACCGAGGCAAAGAACGCCGGGCCGGCAGCCAAGACGCCGTCGCGACTGCAGTCCCTGCGAGCGCCGGTGAGCGACGAGAACTTCTACTTCGTTATGGCCGACAGGTTCAGCAACGGAAGCACCGCGAATGACGACGGCGGCCTGGGAGCCGATCCCAACGAGTCCGGCTTCGACCCCACACGCAAGGGATACTTCAACGGCGGCGACCTGAACGGGCTGCTGAACAAAATCGACTACATCCAGGGCCTGGGCACCACCTCCATCTGGCTGACGCCCAGCTTCAAGAACAAGGCCGTGCAGCCGGAGGACAAATCCGCGGGCTATCACGGCTACTGGGTCACCGACTTCACACAGATCGACCCGCACCTGGGCACCAACGCCGAGCTGAAGAACCTCATTGACGAAGCCCATTCGCGCGGTATGAAGGTGTACTTCGACATCATCACCAACCACACGGCGGACGTGATCGGGTACGAGGAGGGTGCACGGGCCGGCTACGTGTCCAAGGACCAGGTCCCCTACCGCACGGCTTCCGGAAAGGCCTTCGATGACCGGGACTTCGCGGGCGCGGCAAACTTCCCGAAGCTGGACCCACAGACCTCATTCCCTTACAAGCCGGTACTGGAACCCGAGGAAAAATACCTGAAGGTGCCCTCTTGGCTCAACGATTCCACCCTCTATCACAACCGCGGTGACACCACCTTCGCCGGCGAGAACTCGCTCTACGGCGACTTTTTCGGCCTCGATGACCTCTTCACGGAACATCCCGCCGTCGTAAAGGGCATGACCGACGTCTACAAGGCCTGGATCAAGGACTTCAGCATCGACGGCTTCCGGATCGACACCATGAAGCACGTCAATAACGAGTTCTGGCAGAAGTTCGGCCCCGAGGTCCTCGGCTACGCCAAGGAGCAGAGCAAAGATGAGTTCTTCATGTTCGGCGAGGTCTTCGACACGACGAAGAGCTTCACGTCCCAGTTCACCACCCGGAACAAGATGCAGGCGGTGCTGGACTTCCCCTTCCAGGATGCGGCCCGCAACTTCGCGTCCCGCAGCCAGGATGCCCGCCAGCTGGAGACCTTCTTCGCCGGGGACGACTGGTACACCGACGCAGACTCCAACGTCTACCAGCTGCCCACCTTCCTCGGTAACCACGACATGGGCCGCATCGGCAGCTTCATCACCACAGACAACCCGGGCGCCAGCGACGCCGAACGCGTCACCCGCGATGAGCTGGCCCACGAACTCATGTACTTCTCGCGTGGAAATCCCGTGATTTACTACGGCGACGAGCAGGGCTTTACCGGCCCGGGCGGTGACCAGGACGCACGCCAGACGCTGTTCGCCAGCCAGGTGCCTGAGTACCTCGACGACGATCTGCTGGGGACCGACGCCACACACGCCACCGACAACTTCAACACCGGGCACCCGCTCTACGGCAAGATCAGTGAGCTGGCCAAGCTGACCAGGGAGCACCCGGCGCTGCGAACCGGCGCGCACCAGCACCGCTACGCCTCCGATGGCCCGGGCATCTACGCTTTCTCGCGGACCGATGCCAAGGACCAGCGCGAATACGTGGTGGCGCTGAACAACAGCGAGCAGCCTCAGACTGCGGCCATTCCCACCTTCATCACCAAGCGCAACTACAGCCTTGTTTACGGTGACGCTGCCGCTGAGGCCAAGACGTCCGCAGACGGCAAGCTGACGGTGACGGTTCCGCCGCTGTCCGCCATCGTCTACAAGTCCTCGGTCAGGATCCCGCACTCCAAGTCAGTCCCCGCGGTGTCCCTCCAGGCGCCCGCGACGGCGGCCGCCACGGCCACCTCCCCCGGCGACAATGGCCGCATGCAGGTGACGGCCGACGTCGACGGTACCTCCTTCTACCAGGTCACCTTCCAGGTGAAAGCAGCGGGCGGACAATGGGAGTCGATCGGCACGGACGACTCCGCTCCGTACCGGGTCTTTCACGATGTTGCCTCGCTGCGGCCGGGAGCCGCCCTCAAGTACCGCGCAGTCGTGCTCGATAACGGAGGCCACACCGCTACCAGCAGTGTCCGCAGCGCCACCGTCCCGGCACCGGTGCTGGCTATCCAGGAGCCGAAGGAAGGCGCCACCGTCAACGGCAAGGTGAAGGTGGTGGCCACCGCGGATCCGGAAAAGGCCAGCCACGTTGTGAGCTTCGAGCGGCGGATCGCAGAGGGGAAATGGACAGCCATCGGTGCGCCCGATGCATCGTCCCCCGACTACACGCTGGCGGACGACCTCACAGGGACTCCCGAAGGAACCACGGTCAGCTACCGGGCGACGCTGCGAGGTCCCGGGTACACCGCGACCAGCGGCGTGCGGACCGTGACCGTGGGAACCGCGGCCGTGCAGCAGCCGAAGTCTGTAGCCGTCGCAGGTGACCTGAACAGTGAGATGGGATGCCCTGGGGACTGGCAGCCGGCCTGTGAGTCCGCGTTCATGGCGCTGGATCCTGCGGACAACATCTGGAAGCTGACAGCCGAGCTGCCCGCAGGCAAGTACGAGTTCAAGGCCGCCATCAACGGGTCTTGGGATGAGAACTACGGCCAGGGCGGAGCCCCTGGTGGCGCGAACATCGTCCTGGACCACGACGGCATTGGTCCGGTCACTTTCCGCTACGACCACGGCACGCACCTGATAACAGCAGGCTAAGACCGAATCCTGACGGCTGACTGACGCCAGAGGGTAAGGAAAAGCACAGTGCGCACCCGGGGTTACCCCGGGTGCGCACTGCGTTAACCGGCCTGACAATCCAGCCGGGCCTATTGTCTCCGGCTTCTATTGGCCCCGGATCGACTCCTCCACTGCAGCAAGGAGTGAGTTGAACCTCTCGTTGCTGCCGAGGCTGTCGAGCAGCACCGGGTCGCCGTCCGAATCCGCCAGGGGCACCTGCCAGTTGGGGTACTGCGCGGAGGTTGTTCCCGGCTGGTTCTGCACCCTGCGCTCCCCTATGGCGTCAACCAGGGCCACGCCCAGCAGGACGGACGGTGACTGCGCCAGCAAGCGGTGCAGCGCCTCGATCCGTTCCTCTTCGCTGCCGGTATCGCCGGCCGGAAGCAGTCCCCGCTGCTGCAGCAGATGCATCATCTTGTCGAGCTTGGCGTTGTGTTCGAGGCGCTCTTCCTCGGCCGGCCGCTGCAGCAGGCCCAGCCCGCTGCGCAGCGTCACGTGGTCGCCCGCCAGATAGCCCGCCGTCGGAGGAAGGTCGTGGGTGTTCACGCTCGAGAGCGCCTGCACACGGTACTTTTCAGGCGGCAGGGGGACGTCGCCGTCGTTCTCAAACCACAGGATGGAGGTGCCGAGGACGCCGCGGGCGGCTAGGTAATCACGCACCCACGGTTCGAAAGTGCCCAGATCCTCGCCGATCACCACGGCACCGGCGCGCTGGGCCTCCAGCGCCAGGATCCCGATCATGGCGTCATGGTCGAAACGGACATATGCCCCGTTCCCGGGCGTATTGCCGGCCGGTATCCACCAGAGCCGGAAAAAGCCCAGTATGTGGTCCACCCGGATCCCGCCCGAATGCCGCAGGATCGTAGCCAGCATTTCCCTGAAAGGACGGTACCCGGCCTCCGCCAGACGGGTCGGGTGCCACGGCGGCTGGTGCCAGTCCTGTCCCAACTGGTTGTACATGTCCGGCGGCGCGCCGACGCTGACACCCGGCGCGAGAACACCCTGCAGTGTCCACGCATCGGAGCTTTGCAGATCCACGCCGACGGCAAGGTCGTGCACCACTCCAAGGCGCATCCCGGCGCGCGTGGCAGCAGCCTGCGCGGATTCCAACTGTTCGTCGCACAGCCACTGCAGCCAGCGGTGGAAGCTGATCCGGTGTTCAAGCTCCACGCGCAGCTTCTCCACCAGCGGGGATCCCGGCGCGGCGGCAGGGTCCGTCCAGAAGGGATCATCGGCGTCGATATCCTCACGGATAGCGCACCACAGAGCGAAGTCATCCAGTCCCCGGCCAGCGGTCCGGCAAAAGTCCTCATAGGCGCGCTGCCGGGACGGCGAGCGCTGTACCCCGTACAGCAGCTCCAGCGCCGCTAGTTTCGCGGCGTAGGAGGAGTCCCGGTCGATCCGAGAGCCGTCCTCGTTCAGCTTCCGCGCCTGTTTCATGAGGTCATGAATGGCGATCTGTTTCTTCGGCTTCAGGTACGCCAGCTCGGGGACCGCCTCGATCCGCAGATACAAGGGGTTGAAGAAACGCCGGGTGGAGGGTGAATACGGCGAAGGCTCCACGGGCGGCACTGGGTCGGCGGCGTGCAGGGGGTTCACGAGCACGTAGTCGGCACCGCGGGAACCTGCAAGAGCCGTGAGGTCGGCCAAGTCTGCAAAGTCGCCGACGCCCCAGGAGCGCTCGGACCGGACGGAATACAGCTGGGTGGCCAGACCCCATCCCCGGCGCTCTTCGAGCTGTGCCGCTGTGGTGAGCCGGGAGGGCACCACCACGAGTGTGGCCTCGGAAACCTGGCCCTCCGATTCCGCCCGCAGGGTGTGCCACCCCAGCCCGGTGCTCCCCGGAAGCTGGAACGTGGAGCGGGCCACAGTGATGCCATCCACGTCACGAGGCTCCGTCAGGTGCTCCTGCTGCACGGCGTCAAGCTTCCGCCCGTCCTCCGTCACGACGGTCACGCGAACGGCGGAACCGGCCCGGACGTGAACCGGCACCTCCGCCGGTTCCCCTTCCTGCATCACGACGGCGGGAGGCAGCACCCGCCGCCAGGGCGCCAGTTCCGCGTCAGCGAGGGCTTTCTCAATCAGATCGTTGGTGTCCGCCTGCACCCCCAGCGCCGCCAGGACCCGGATCAGGGTGCCGGGGGCAACCTCATGCGGCAGCCCGTCCCAGCCCTGGTAGGTGGTTCCCACGCCGTGTGCGTCTGCGAGCCAATGCAGCAGCTCGCGGTTCACGGGAGCGCCGGAAGTTACTGGAGCTTCGGAAAGCGGTGCCGCCGCTCCGGAAGCTGGCTCATACTGCTGGCTGGAAGCCTTCATGGATGTCCGCCCTCATCTGCTGTAATCGGCCAATACATTCAGCGCTCCGGCCGCTTTCCAGCTCCCGGGCAACTGTTGGTTCCGATTATTGCAGGGCAGTGCCCCGTGGACGCCAGCCGGACATCAGGCCTGCGTGCATGCCTCCTGCAGCTGCTTCACGGATTCGGTGGGCACAGCGTCGCCGGCTTCGGCGATCTCCTTCAACGGGATTGTGATCTCGGTGGGAACACCTGCGGTTTCCGCGCCGGCCACAAGCCCGGTGAGCACGGCCTTGTCCGAAGCGCTGACGAAGCCGTCCTCCAGCAACGCGCAGATTTGGCCCTTCACCTGCTCCGCCGCCGCATTGGCTACACCCGAAGCGGCGGAACTCGCAGCGTTCTGCACCGCTTCCTCGGCCTGGCTGCAGCCAGCCACCAAAAGCAGCGCGGGAACCAGGACCAAGGCAGCACGACGAGATTTCATACGTCCTACACTACCAACGGAGCCTTGGAGCCCGGGCACACAGCGAATGGCCGCGCTGCTTCTGCAGTCCCGGTTCCGACATCGGTGTCACCATTTTCTGACCCCCGGCGATCCGCCCTCCTCGTTGGTGCACAGTGGCACTTGGAGCTATGCGACGCCCATAAAAATGCTTGATTTCGCAGGATTTGAATGATCCAGAAAATCCGTTGACTTGTCCCGTGGACTTAACTTAGCGTTCGTTGCACTGACAACGTTGTCTTGGCCTCAAGGCACGCGCAATGAAGGGCGACCTCTGCGAAATGCACAGCAATAACGTACGGAAAATACAGGCATGTTCCGCGCTGACCCTGGCGGGTCTCAGCCTCACGGCCGCACTGGCAGGTGCGGGCCCGGCCCTGGCAGGAGGTGGTCCGGCGTCGGCCTTAATGCCCGCCGTGACAGCACCCGGTCTCGGGGACGAGCAATACCGGCCGGCAGTCCACTTCACGCCGAAGCAAAACTGGATGAACGATCCCAACGGGATGGTCTATTACAACGGCGTTTACCACTTGTACTACCAGCACAATCCATCGGGCAACACGTGGGGCAACATGTCGTGGGGCCATGCCACCTCCACTGACCTGATGCACTGGAAGGAGCAGCCGCTCGCGATTCCCACCGACGACCAGCAGGACATCTTCTCGGGCAGCGTTGTGGTGGACAAGGAGAACACGTCCGGCTTCGGCACCGCGGAAAACCCGCCGATGATTGCCATCTTTACCAGCGCGTACAAGGACGCCTCCCCCTACAAAGGGCTTCAGGCGCAGTCACTGGCCTACTCCCTGGACGAGGGCCAAACGTGGACCAAATACAGCGCCAATCCCGTCCTGAACCGCAATTCGGCGAACTTCCGCGACCCCAAGGTTTTCTGGTACGACTCCCCGAACGGAGGAGGGTACTGGGTGATGGCTGCCGTCGAGGCAACCGAACACAAGGTGCTGCTCTACAAGTCCGCCAACCTCAAGGACTGGTCACTGCTCAGCGAATTCGGCCCGGCGAACGCTACCGGCGGGCTGTGGGAGTGCCCGGACCTCTTCCCCCTGGCCGTCGACGGCGACCCGGGCAACGTCAAATGGGTCATGGTGGTCAACATCAACCCCGGCGGCGTGGCCGGAGGATCGGCCGGCCAGTACTTCGTGGGCGACTTCGACGGCACCACGTTCACGTCCGAAACCACCAAGGCAAGCGACGGGCTGCCCGCCGGGACCCCGCTCGCCGGGTTCAACGACGGCACGTACGGTGGCTGGACCGTCAGCAATGAGCCCGGCAACCGCGTGAACGGCCCGTTCGGAGACGCTCCGGCCGCAGGAACCCTGCCGGGGCAGAACGCGGTTGCCGGGTTTGCGAGCGCGGGCCTGATCAATTCCTTCAACGACGGCGACTGGCCGCTGGGATCCATGGATTCGCCCGCGTTCACGGTGACGAATGACTACCTGAACTTCCTCGTCGGCGGCGGACAGCACCCGCGGGTCTCGGACAAGCTGGACAACACGCCCCCTCCCGGCGACCTGCTGTTCAGCGGTTTCGAAGTTCCGGACGGCAGCACCATGGCCGAGGCCGGCTGGACCGGAACCGGCGACCTGGCACCGAATTACCAGCCGGCCACGTCAGGAGGTGACTTCTACATCGGCACCAAGCGCATCAACACGTTCGACACCGGTGCGGCTCCCGGTGACGACAGGCAGGGAACCATGACCTCGCCGTCGTTCACCCTGTCCCGGAACTTCATGAGCATGCTTGTGGGCGGCGGGCACCGGGATGCGGCCTCGGGCCAGCTGCTGGAGGTCCAGTTGCTCGTGAACGGCACCGTCGTCAGAACCGCTGCCGGCGACGACGCAGGTGCCCTCAACTGGAAGGGCTGGGATGTATCCGAGTTCGCCGGGCAACAGGCCCGGCTGCGGATCGTGGACCAGGCCACCGGAGGATGGGGACACCTGACCCTTGACCATGTCATGCTGACCGACCAGGCCGCCGTGCCGCGGTCGGACGAGACGACGGTCAACCTCGTGGTCGACGGGAAGGTGGTGCGCACCGCCACGGGCGCCAACAGCGAGGTCCTGGACTGGGCGTCTTGGAACGTCTCTGAGTTCAAGGGCCGGCAGGCCAGCATCCGCGTGGTGGACAACAACCGGTTCGGCTGGGGCCATATTCTTGCCGACGAATTCATTGCATCCTCACACCCCGCAACGCCGCGGCTCGAGACGTACGACTGGCTGGATTACGGCAGGGATTACTACGCGTCCGTCTCCTTCGGCAACATGCCTCAGGATCAGCGCGTCATGCTGGGCTGGATGAACAACTGGGATTACGCCAACGCCATCCCCACCTCGCCGTGGCGCAGCGCCATGTCCCTGCCCCGCCAGGTGGGCCTGACCCAGACGGCGGCCGGCCCGCGCCTGGTCCAGAAGGCCGTGCCGCAGGCGGACAAGCTTGCCACGAGGATCAGCTACGCGGAGAAGCGTGCGCGGAGCATTACGCCGGGCACGCACGTGCTGCCGTCTGCCGCCTGGGGCGATGTCCAGAGAATAGACGTGACTCTCGCTCCGGGCACCGCGGCGAAGAGCGGCATTACGGTCCTCGGAAACGGCAACTCCTCGACCGTCATCGGCTACGACAAAGCAGCAGGGAAGGTGTACGTGGACCGGAGGAATTCCGGAAACACCTCCTTCCACCCGCTGTTCGCCTCGGTGGACTCGGCTCCGGTGACCCCCGACGCCTCCGGCAACGTGACCCTGCGAATCTACGTCGATCGGTCCTCCGTGGAGGTCTTTGCCCAGAACGGCCTGCGCACCATCACGGACCAGGTCTTTCCCGAACAGGGAGCCAACCAGGTTGCCCTCTTCGCCGAAGGCGGCACGGCGCAGCTGAAATCCGTAACCATCAAGCCCATGGCCGAGTCGATGTTCGGCGCGGAAACAACGACAACCAAGAGGGGCCGCCGCTAAGGCCAGAGCTCCTTCCCGAAAAAAGGGCTGGTGCCCGCACCAATGTGCGGGCACCAGCCCTTATCTCTATCCGGGGAAGTCTCAGCTGACCGGCTGCAGCCAGGTCAGCACCGAGCCGTCCTCCTCGATATGCTCCGCCAGCTCGCCGTTGAAACGGGCGCCGTAGTCCGCGCTGATGTGCTCCTGGAAGGCGGCATCGTCCTCGTACACCTCGAAGACAAAGTACTCGCGCGGGTTGTGCTCCCGCGTATAGGGCAGGAACAGCTGGTTTCCCGGCTCACGCCGCACGTGCTCCGTCAGTTCGCGCATCATGGCCGCCACCCGGTCCTCGCTGCCGGGCTTCACGGTGAATTCTGCATACAACGTTTTGGTCATGGTTTTCCCTTCCTGAGGTTTGCAATGCGCCTGGAGATTCCAGGATCAGCGTGGTTCAAGTTCTCCTGATCCGCGTTCTATGAGCTCCGACGGAACAACGTAAGTCTGAGGGGCCTGGGTGTCGCCATCGATCCTGGCCAGGAGCCGCTCGGCGGCGAGCTTGCCGATCCGTTCGGGATGCTGGGCGATGACGGTGATGCCGGGGTCCATCATGTCGGCGAGGGTGAAGTCGTCGAATCCCACGAGTGCCACGTCCCTGCTGGCACCCAACTCCTTCAGGGCACGCATAACACCGAAGGTGACAAGGTTCTGGCTTGAGAAGATGGCCGAGGGCGGGTCCTCGGACCGGAGCAGTTCCAGGGCTGCCTGCCGCGCAGATTCTTCATCGTGGAGGCCCTCAAGGACAGGGACCGCCGAGGTTGGGATGCCGGCGCGCCCGAGCTCCTCCACAAAGCCGCGCTTCCGTTCGCGGGCGGTCTGGATGTCCCTCCGGTCACCCAAATAGGCAAGCTTTCTGTGGCCGTGCGCGATCAGATGCGCGGCGGCCTTGGCTGCCCCGACGGCGTTGTCCGTCACCACGGCGTCCGCCTCGATTCCCACCGGTTCGCGGTCGATAAAAACCATGGGGAGGTCGCGGGAATGCTCGGGGATGACGTAGGACTGGCTCTTGGCGATGGGCGTCAGGACGAGGCCGTCAACGCGCCTTCCCAGGAATGCTGCAACCAGGGCCTTCTCGCGTTCGGGGTCGTCGTCGAGGCTGGCGGCGAAAACGGCCATGCCGCGGGCCGTCAGTGTGTCTTCGAGGGCCCGGTGGATTTCCGAGCTGAAGGGGTTCGCCACGCTCGGCAGTAAGAGCCCGATGGAGAGCGTCTGCCGGCCGGCGCGGCGGAGGCTGCCCGCGGCCATGTCCAGCTGGTAGTTGAGCTGCTGGGACGCGCCGAGAACCCGCTTCCGGGTAGCTTCGGAGACGCCCGGCTCATCGTTCATCACCCGGGAAACTGTCTTGATGCCCACGCCGGCGAGTGCCGCCACATGGCGCATGGTGGGCCGGTTCTTGGCACCCTCGGCCGGATAACGATTAGACATCGTTGTCATTGCTTGATCCTTCATCATCGAATTTATCTTGACTCTATCCTGTGACGCTGATTACATGATGCCTGACATCGTTGTCAGGCACAGGAAGTGCCACGAAACCAGGAGATTCAATGTTGAGTTCCAAAGCCCCGCGCACGGTCACCAACCGACTGCTCACCATCGGTGCTGTCCTGACCCTCGGCACGCTGAGCCTCACTGCCTGCGGGGGAAGTTCCACGGCCACATCCTCCACCGGCGATGCATCCTCTTCCGAGAAGGTCGGCGTCTCCCTGATCGTGAAGACCACCTCGAACCCGTTCTTCGTGTCCATGCAGGACGGCGCGAAGAAGGCCGCCGAAACCGGCGGCGTGGACCTCAAGCTCGCAGCCGGAAAGGCCGACGGCGATGAGGAGACCCAGATCCAGGCAATCGAAAACGCCATCTCCAAGGGAGACAAGGGCATCCTGATTACGCCCAACGGGCCCTCCGTCGTGGACGCCCTCAAGAAGGCCAAGGACGCCGGGCTGTTCGTCATCGCCCTGGACACCCCGCCGGACCCGGCAGAGGCCGCAGACATCACCTTCGCCACGGACAACTTCGCGGCCGGCGAGCTGATCGGCAAGTGGACGGCAGCGCAGCTGAACGGCAAGAAGGCCACCATCGCGCTGCTGGACCTGTTCGATGACAAGGTGGTCTCGGTCGACTACAACCGCGACCAGGGCTTCCTCACCGGCCTCGGCATCGACACCGCCGATGCGAAGAAGAACGGTGACGAGGCCAAGACGGGCAAGTACACCGGAGGCAAGGGCGGCGAGTACGAGATCGTCGGCAGCCAGGCAACGCAGGGCGCCGAAGACGGCGGCCGCACGGCGATGGAGACCCTGCTCGCCAAGAACCCGAACGTCAACGTGGTCTACACCATCAACGAGCCCGCCGCTGCCGGCGCGTTTGAAGCACTGAAGTCGGCCGGGAAGGAAAAGGACGTGCTCGTCGTCTCCGTCGACGGCGGCTGCACCGGCGTGGACAACGTGAAGTCCGGTGTCATCGGCGCCACAGCCCAGCAGTACCCGGTCAAGATGGCAGAGCTGGGAGTGAAGGCGATCGTGGACCTCGCCAAGACCGGCGAGAAGCCGGCCAACTCCGAGGGCCTGGACTTCTTCAACACCGGGGTCGAGCTGGTCACGGACACCCCTGCCGACGGCGTCAAGAGCATCACCACCTCAGAAGCCTCCAAGATCTGCTGGGGCAAGTAACCGGACCATGACAGGAGCCACCGTGACCCAGCAACAAACCGCAGGCCCGCCCACAGGGCAGGCCGACCTGGCCGAGGAGTTCCTCGACCGCCAGACCCCGCTCAGCCGTATCCGCAACGTCCTCCACCGTTACCCTGCCCTCAGCCCCGCCATCGTCCTGCTCGTCGCAGTGGTGGTCTTCGGGCTCCTCAATGACCGGTTCCTCCGGGTGGAGAACCTGTCCCTGATCACCCAGCAGGTCTCGGTGGTGGGAACGCTCGCCATCGCCCAGACCCTCATCATCCTGACCGCCGGCATCGACCTCTCGGTGGGCGCCGTAATGATCCTGGCCTCCATGGTGGTCGCGCAGCTGGCCACCGGCAGCGGGGCACCCGCACCTCTGGCGCTCCTCCTCGGCCTCGCCGTCGGGCTCGCAGCCGGGGCAGTCAACGGCTTCCTGGTCACCAGGTTCCGGCTCCCCCCGTTCATCGTCACGCTCGGAACGCTGAACATCTTCATCGCCCTGACCCTGCTCTACTCGGGCGGCTCCACAGTCCGCGGCTCCAGCATGCCGGACCTGCTCACCTGGACCGGCAGCACCTTCCCGGTGGGCCCCGTCCGCATCTCCACCGGCGTGGTCATGATGCTCCTGCTCTACGTGGCGGTCGCCTTCATCCTGGGCAAAACCGCCTGGGGCCGGCACGTCTACGCGGTCGGCGATGACAAGGAAGCCGCACGCCTGGCCGGCATCCCGGTGAACCGGGTCCTGATGAGCGTCTACCTCGCCGCCGGGGCCGTACTCGCCATCGGCGCGTGGATCCAGATCGGCCGCACGAACGCAGCCAGCCCCAACGCCGGCGTGGACCTGAACCTGGACTCCATCACCGCCGTCGTGATCGGCGGAACCAGCCTCTTCGGCGGCCGCGGCTCCGTCTGGGGGTCCCTCCTGGGCGCGCTGATCGTCGGCGTGTTCCGCAACGGCCTGTCCCTGGCCGGCCTGGACGTGCTCTACCAGACCCTGGCCGTGGGCGTCCTCATCATCCTCGCTGTGTCCATCGACCAGTGGATCCGAAAGGTGAAGTCATGACCGCCACCGAACTCCAGCCGGCCGGCACCGAGGTCCGCCAGCCGATCCTGCAGGCCCGGAACCTCGTGAAGACCTTCGGCCGCGTCGTGGGTCTGGACGGTGTCAGCCTCGACCTCTACCCCGGCGAAGTCCTGGCGGTCATCGGCGACAACGGCGCAGGCAAATCCACGCTCATCAAGTGCCTCACCGGAGCCGAAATCCCCGACTCCGGGGAGCTGAAGGTCTCCGGCCGGACGGTCCACTTCAAGCGCCCCCAGGACGCCCGCGCCCACGGCATCGAAACCGTCTACCAGAACCTGGCGGTCTCCCCTGCCCTCGACGTCGCCTCCAACCTCTTCCTGGGCCGGGAAGAGCGCGTGCCCGGCCCGCTGGGAAAGATCTTCCGCGTCCTCGACACCAAGGGCATGCGGCGCAAGGCCAAGGAGGAGCTGACGCGGCTCGGGATTTCCACGCTGCAGGACGTCACGGTGCCGGTGGAGAACCTGTCCGGCGGCCAGCGCCAGGCCGTAGCTGTGGCCCGCGCCGCAGCGTTCGGCTCCAAGGTGGTGGTCCTCGACGAACCCACGGCCGCCCTCGGCGTCAGGGAATCGAACCAGGTCCTCCAGCTCGTCCGGGACCTGCGGGACAGGGGCCTGCCGGTGATCCTTATCAGCCACAACATGCCCCACGTGTTCGACGTCGCCGACCGGATCCACATCCAGCGGCTCGGCAAATGCGCCGCCACCATCACCCCGCAATCCCACACCATGACGGACGCCGTCGCGATTATGACCGGTGCCGCTACGGCCTGACCCCAGGCCGCCGATAACGCCGGGTTCTCCAGCACTCCCGGTTTTCCACACACCGGTTTTCCAACACACCGGTTTTCCAACACACCGTCCGCGGGCCTCCATCAGGCCCGCGGACGGCTCCATGAAAGGCCCCCCATGCTCAGGACACACCCCAGCACTCCCGCGGCAAGCCCGGACGTCATCGTGATCGGCGAAGCACTTGTCGACGTCGTGACCTCCCCCGCCGGCACCGCCGAGCACCCGGGCGGCTCTCCCGCAAACGTCGCCTACGGACTGGGCCGCCTCGGCGTCCGCACAGCACTCCTCACGTCAATCGGCGACGACGACCGCGGGGCAGCGATTTCCGCGCACCTGGCGGGCGCCGGCGTCGAACTTCTTCCCGGTTCCAAGTCACAGGGCCGCACGGCCTCCGCCACTGCCACCCTCGCCGCCGACGGGTCCGCACGCTACGACTTCGACATCAGCTGGGAGCTCCAGCCGGTCGCTCCCGCATTCCTTCCCAAGGTGCTCCACACCGGATCCATCGCCACCTTCCTGGCGCCCGGCGCTGCCGCGGTCAAGGCGCTCCTGGAGCAGTCACACCGCGAATGCATGATCACCTACGACCCCAACATCCGGCCCGCGCTCCTTGGCAGCCACGTCGAAGCGCGCTCGATTTTCGAGGACCTGGTCCCGCTGACCGACGTGGTCAAGCTCAGCGACGAAGATGCCCGCTGGCTCTACCCCGGGCTGGCCCTGGAGGACGCCGCGGCGCGGGTTCTCGAACTCGGCGCAGGACTCGCCGTCGTCACCCGCGGATCCGAAGGCTCCCTGCTGGCAACACCCGCCACCAGGCTGCACATTCCTTCCATTACCTCCGTGGTGGCCGACACCATCGGAGCCGGCGACTCCTACATGGCCGCCCTGATCTACGGGCTGCTCGCCCGCGGAGCAGATGGCCTCGCGCCCGCGGTACTGGAATCCCTCGGCCGGACTGCCTCAAAGGCCGCGGCCATAACGGTCCGCCGGCCCGGAGCCAACCCACCAACGGCCGACGAACTGCTCGCGGATCTGACGGAGGATGTACCGGCGCCTGCCGCCGTCGTCGCCTGACGGGTGTGGCCGGGTCCCTGCGCAGGCCGGTGACCGGTTTGAGCGGCCAGCCTGCTCGCGTTGAGGAGCCGGCTTAGGCCGATAACCGCCTGCGCACGGCATTCAGCGCCCAAACGGCCAGCAGCACTCCTACCAGCACCAGTCCACCGTCGCCCAGGTCAATGGCACCGAGCCAGCTGGTCAGCGGATCCCGCAGCCCAAAGGCGGCGGCGCAGAAGCCGCCCAGGGTGATGACGGAAATGAACAGCGCTGACACCGCAGAAAGTCCGGTGATGACTGCGTTGAAACCCAGCTTCCGGAGGGGATGACGTAGCGCCGATCGGTACATGTGCATCATGGCCATCCCGTTGACTGTGTCGCACAGTGTCATCGCCGATGCGAAGGACAGCGGAAGCGCCAGCAGGGCGAGCGGGGAAACCCCGGCGAGCGATGCCGCCGTCGTCATGACCAGCAGCCCGATGGTGGTGGCGGTGTCAAAACCGAGGCCGAACAGGAATCCGATGACATAGATGTGCCCCGGCCGCTGCACGCGCGACAGCGGCCGGGCCAGGAGCCGTGCCACGAAGCCCTTCGTCCCCAGGTCCACGGCACTCACGCCCTGATCGGCACCGGCGCTCCGGTAGGCCTTGGCCGCCTGGAGGAAGGCCGAACCGTTGAAGACACCCATCGCCAGCAGAAAGAGCCCCGAGACGCCGCTGCCGATCAGGCCCAGCGCCGTATTTCCGGCCGTGCCCTCGGTCATGAGGCTGCCCACCAGGGAAGCTCCCGCAACGAGCAGGACACCGGCCAGCACCACCACCGAGCTGTGGCCAAGGCTGAAAGCGAACCCCACGCTTACCGGGTCCTTGTGCTCGGCCACGAACTTTCGGGTGGAGTTGTCAATCGCGGCAATGTGGTCCCAGTCGTAGCTGTGCTTCACGCCTGCCAGATAGGCAGTCAGGACAAGGCCGAGGACCAGCGGCTGGCCACCTCCTGCGGGACCTGAGAACAGGAGCACGACGGCGGCCGCATGCAACGCTGCCACCGCACCCAAGGTGACCAGTAGGCGCGTCCGCAGCGGCAACTGCCCACGCCGGCGGTAGAGTGCCGAAATCGCAGCCATCTGGTTCAGGGCTGTCATCAGTACTTCCTCAGGTTCAGCGGTTCCTGACCGTACCAACAATGCCTCAGCAATGTCGTGCCTGCACGCAACAGACGGTTCAGCTCTTCGGTGCTGTTGGACAGGGCGCGGAGCACCAGCGCCCTTGTTCCTGCCTTGGCCGCGGTCAGGGAGACTCCTGTGTAGGCGTCGTATCCAGCCGTGACCTGGTGGAGTTCGTCAGCGAGCGTCTGGTCTGCTCGCTGGTCAACCACGATGAGCGATCCCAGGTGGCTGAAGCCCTCCATGAAGCCCAGTCCGGTGACGTCGTTGAGGGGTGGGCGGAGCAGCACGTTGTCGAGGGCCAGCAACTCAGTATTGCCGTGGCGTTCTTCCCCAGCATCCGCTTCCACCCGAATCTCGTTGCGGAGCCGGAGCTCCTCGTACCGGAACGACGCGCCGTCCGGTGACCATCCCGGCGTGACCACCTCGGCCATGATGAGGCTCGACGACGGGTGCACCGTGACGTGCGTGTTCTGCCGGTAGCTGGCCTCCCGGTAGGCGATGAGTTGGTCCGGAGCCAGCTCCAGCTGCGCGCCCTCCCCCAGCCGCAGCGTCATCCGCTGCTGCGCGAACGATCCCGGAGTCCGGTAAATCTTGGTGGCCGACTGTGTTGTCAGGAGAAGCTGAGCCCCGTCCTGCACGTCCACGTCGATGACGTACAGGTCAGCCCCGAGATACGCCCCGCCCGGGTTGACCATGACATAGCAAACCTGCCCCGAGTCGTCCAGGTAATTCGGCCGAAGGACCCGCAGCGCGCCCTGGTGAAACTGTTGCGTGGCAAAGGACCTGCCCGCACGGGTTTCGATGCGCAGGCCGAGTTCCCCCATCGGCGCCGGTGATGGGGCTGACGCCGTGCTCATTGCGCCAGATCGAGCATCAGGACGTCGCGGCGGATCCATTCGATGACCGCGTCGAGGCCCTCGTCGGTCTTGAGGTTGGTGAAGCAGAAAGGCTTGCTCCCGCGGAACTCGCGGGAGTCGCGCTCCATTACGGCGAGGTCGGCACCCACGTGGGGTGCGAGGTCGGTCTTGTTGATGATGAAGAGGTCGGACTTGATCATGCCCTGTCCGGCCTTGCGCGGGATCTTCTCGCCCTGGGCAACATCGATGATGTAGATCGAGAAATCAACGAGTTCGGGGCTAAAGGTGGCGGAAAGGTTGTCGCCGCCGGACTCCACGAAGATCACCTGCAGGTCCGGGTGCCGCTTCTTCAGCTCTTCGATGGCTGCGGTGTTCATGGAGGTGTCTTCGCGGATGGCCGTGTGGGGGCAGCCGCCGGTCTCAACGCCGATGATCCTGTCCTCGGGGAGAATGCCGTTGGCTGCGAGGATCTTGGCGTCCTCGATGGTGTAGATGTCATTGGTGATGGCGGCCATGGAGATGTCACCACTCATATGCCGGGTGAGCCGCTCAACGAGCTGGGTCTTGCCGGCACCGACAGGGCCGCCGATGCCGATCTTGATGGGTTCAGACATTCTCTTCTCCTACTAGCTCATGAACATGCGGGCTCGTTGGCGCTCGTGGCGCATCTGCGAAATTTCAAGTCCGGGGCTGACGGCCCCGAAGTCGTCCAGCGTGAGGTGACTGATCTCCCCGACGGCGGCAGCGACGTCGTCGGCTGCTTTACGCAGCAATCGCTGGCCGGCGTTCTGTCCCAGCGGAATGGCGCGGACAGCGTTCTGGGCCAGCGAGGTGACCGTCGCGAAAAGGTACGCGGCGAGCGCTTCCGGCAGAGGCACTCCCAGTGAACGCGCGACGACGGCGAACGCCAGCGGCTGGTGGCCGGCAGCACGGCCCTCGGTCACCAGGCTCCGGTACTCCTCCAGCTCGGCAGAAGGAAAGACCTCGGAGCCGATCTCCAGCAGCCGGCCGCCCATCTTGACACTGGCCTCGCGGAGCTGCCGCGGCAGGAGCTGGGCATTCAATAGCTCATCCAGTTCGGCCACGGGGACTCCTTCGTAGAGGAACCGCATGGCCAACCCATCGGAGTAGGTCAGCTGCTGTGAGATAAACGCGCTGAGCCAGACCCGAAAGGACTCCTCATCGTGGATGAGTCCGCGCTCGATGTAGGTCTCAAACCCCAGCGAATGCGCGAACGCCCCAGTAGGAAGGGCAGAATCGGTCAACTGCTGCAGGGCGAGCTGATAACTGCCGCTGGTTGACCCTGTCGGAACCGCGGCGCCTGCCCGACCGGCGGGTGCCCCGGATTCAGTGGCTGTGTTCGGCATGGCGGAACGGGACGCGCATGACACGTTCCTGGCGGTCGTAGGGCACCCCGACGTGTTTGAGATAGTCCTCCACCGTGTGATCGTACTGGCACACCATGACCTCGGCACCGTATTCGGACGAGCCGCCGAAGAACTGCGCCTGCAGGTGGCGGTTGCCAAGGGAGTGCGCCACTACACCCATCTCGTGGATGGTCTGCGGCGCGATGACGAGGACGTCGCTGGGCAGCACGGACACTACGATCATGCTGGCTTCGGCCACGTGCAGGATGTCCCCATCGCGCAGGTCCGCCGAGCCGGCTGAAAGCCGGATGCCGATGTCCTTGCCGTGGTCTGTGGTGACGCGCTGGATGCGCTTGACCAGCTGGGCGCTGGGCAGGACCACTTTTTCCTTATGCAGCCCGGCGTACGGGGCCGTCCCCGCAGGCTGGTCGTGCAGGTTACCGAGGACTTTCTCGATGATCACGCGGGGCTCCTAAAAGAGGAAGTAGCGCTGGGCCATGGGCAGCACGTCCGAGGGTTCGCAGGTGACGTCCTCGCCGTCCACAATCACCTCGTACGTTTCCGGATCCACCTGGATGTCCGGGGTGGCGTCGTTGTACTTGAGGTCGGCCTTGGACAGCGACCGGATGCCGGAGACGGGCCGGATTACCTTCTGCAGGCCCAGCTCCTCCGGCACCCCGGCGTCGATGGCGGCCTGGGACAGGAACGTGATGGAGGACTGCTGCACCGCTTTCCCGTAGGCAGCGAACATCGGGCGCATCGTCCGCGGCTGCGGCGTGGGAATGGAGGCGTTCGCGTCGCCCATCAGGGCGTAGGCGATCTGGCCTCCCTTGAGCACGAGCTCGGGTTTCACGCCGAAGAAGGCCGGATCCCAGAGCACCAGGTCTGCGAACTTGCCCTCCTCCACAGATCCGATGGAGCCGGCCATGCCCTGGGCGATGGCGGCGTTGATGGTGTACTTCGCCACGTAGCGCTTGAGCCGGAAGTTGTCGCTCTCCGCGCCGTTGCCGTTTAGAGCGCCGTGCGTTCCATCGGAAGGATCCTTCAAAACACCGCGCTGCTTCTTCATCTTGTCCGCCACCTGCCAGGTGCGGGTGATCACCTCGCCCACGCGGCCCATGGCTTGGGAATCGGAGGAGGTGATAGCGAAGACCCCGAGGTCCTGCAGGACGTCCTCGGCGGCAATAGTCTCTGCGCGGATGCGGGAGTCCGCGAACGCCACGTCCTCCGGAATGCCCGGGTTGAGGTGGTGGCACACCATGAGCATGTCCAGGTGCTCTTCGATGGTGTTGCGCGTGTACGGCAGCGTCGGGTTTGTAGAGGCGGGCAGGACGTTCGGCAGTCCGGCGATTTTGATGATGTCCGGCGCGTGCCCGCCTCCCGCTCCCTCTGTGTGGAACGTGTGGATGACGCGGCCGCCGATGGCTCTGATAGTGTCCTCCACGAAGCCGCACTCGTTCAGCGTGTCGGTGTGGATGGCCACCTGGACGTCGTATTCGTCGGCCACCTTCAGCGAGTTGTCGATGCAGGAGGTGGTGGAACCCCAGTCCTCGTGGACTTTCAGCCCGATGGCGCCGGCCAGGATCTGCTCCGCCAGCGGTTCGACGGCGGACGCGTGCCCCTTGCCGAACAGTCCGATGTTGATGGGCATCCCTTCGGCGGCCTGCAGCATCCGCTGGATGTGCCACTTGCCCGGGGTGACGGTGGTGGCCTTGGTGCCTTCGGCCGGACCCGTGCCGCCGCCCACCATGGTGGTCACGCCGCTCGCGAGGGCAGTCGGTACCTGGCCCGGGGAGATGAAGTGGATGTGGGTGTCTACGCCGCCGGCGGTGAGGATCTTGCGCTCCCCCGCGATGATCTCTGTGCTGGCCCCGATCACGATGTCCACGCCGTCGGTGATCTGCGGGTTGCCGGCCTTGCCGATCTTGAAGATGTGGCCGTCCTTGAGCGCGACGTCCGCCTTGTAGATGCCGGTGTAGTCCAGGATGACGGCGTTGGTGATTACTGTGTCGGGTATGTCCTCATCCCGGACTGCCTGGCCGTTCTGGCCCATGCCGTCGCGGATTACCTTCCCGCCGCCGAACACCGCTTCCTCGCCGTAGATGGTGAGGTCCTTTTCGATCTCGAGGAACAGTTCGGTGTCCGCCAGACGGATGGCGTCGCCCGTCGTCGGGCCGTAAAGGTCGGCATACTGCTTGCGGGGAAGTTCGAAACTCATTGCGCTCCCCCTGCCGCTGGCTGTGCCGGGTCCAGGCTTCCGTTGACCGCGTTGCTCAGCCCGAAAACCTCGCGGCTGCCCCCGAGCGCGATCAGCCTTACGGTCCGGCTATCGCCGGGCTCGAACCGGGCAGCCGTGCCTGCGGGAATGTCGAGCCGGCGGCCGTGAGCCACCATCCGGTCAAACTCCAGAGCACGGTTCGCCTCGGCGAAGTGGTAGTGCGAGCCCACCTGGACGGGGCGGTCGCCGGTGTTGACAACAACGACGGCGATCGCCTCGCGTCCCGCATTGACGGTCAAGGGTTCGCTCCGCAGGACATACTCTCCCGGAATCATGCTGCCCCTATCGGATGGGATCGTGGACGGTGACGAGCTTGGTGCCGTCAGGGAAGGTCGCTTCGATCTGGACGTCATGGATCATCTCGGGGACACCTTCCATGACGTCGTCGCGGCTCAGGAGGGTGGTTCCGTAGCTCATCAGCTCAGCCACCGTCCGCCCGTCCCGGGCACCTTCGAGCAACTCGTAGCTGATGATTGCCACGGCCTCCGGATAGTTCAGCTGGAGCCCCCGGGACTGGCGGCGGCGGGCGAGGTCGGCGGCGACCACGATCATGAGCTTTTCCTGCTCGCGGGGCAGCAGATGCATTCCGGATTCCCTTCCTCAGCGGGCACCTCCGCATGTCGTGGCAGCGTCCACGGCTGTGCTGCACAGCACCGGCGGTAGTGTGTGATCAGGGTAATCCGCGGAAGTTTCCGCCAGATTTCAAGGATGAATCCGGGCGAAGATAGATCCGGCCCTCGATGGTCAAATGGCGTCGAGGCGTTTCGCGATGTCGTCCGTCGGCAGCACCGGCTGGCGGTATTCGTCCGTCAGAATGCGCAGCATGTCAGCCGCGGCACGCTCGTTGCCTGATGCCATGGCCTCCTCGGCATAGATGACGCGGAAGTTGTGTGCGAAGGCATCGGCCGCGGTCTGGGCGATGCAGTTATGCGTGGCGACACCCGCGAGCACCAGTTCCTCTGCGCCCCAGTTCCGCAGCCTCGCGATGAGGTCGGTCCCGGTGAAGGCGCTGTCGCGTGTTTTGACCAGGCGGGGCAGCCCGTCCACCTCGAGGCCGGGGACAAAATCCGCCTGGTCCGATCCGCGGAAAATGAACCCCTGGTCGTCCTCCAGCATGTTCAGCGACCAGGTGGACTTGTCCCGCTCGTGTTCGGTGCCTACCAGCAGGACCTTAGCCCCCTTCCCGGTAAAGTCGCTGATGAGTCGGTTGCAGGCACGGACCAGTTCCTCCCGACGAGGAGCCAGTCCGGGATCCTCGAAATAGGCGTTCTGCATGTCGATGATCAGGAGTGCAATCATTGCGGTCCTTTCCGTTCTTCCGGCTGCGGGTCTTATATCTCAGATACCCATGAAATCCGCCTGAAAAACGTGCGGGACCAAAGACCCGGACGCCCAGCTGAATCGCTCATGGAATTTCCTCAGGGGGTGGCGACGCCCCAAGTGCATCTCGCAGAAGCCGCATGCACCGCCCCACGCGCAAGAATTTTCCAAGGTGGGGGGCCCACCCTGACTCCAAGGCAAGCTCTGTGGCCGGGCAACGGCGCCTGGCCACAGGGCCGGGACTCCTCGTCGCGGAAAACTGGGGAAACAGGGGGCTGTTGTGTCAAAAGGTCTTAAAGGCGCGCCATCGGAAGGGCATGCCCCGGGGCAGGATTCCCCGGGCGGCCAATTGTTTGCGCTGGTAGCGTCACACCGCGCGGCCGGACTGGACTTCCTTGCCCGGTTGGGCTCGGGCCCCCGGCGGGTCACGTCCGGGGCCGTGACCGGCTCACCGGATGTGTCGGGGGCCGTGGTGCTCTCGACCTGCAACCGGTTCGAGGTCTACTTTGAGCTTGCGGCTGGATCTGACGCGGCTGCTGCACGGGACGGCGTCGTATCAATCATCAGCAGCTGCTCCGGAGTTCCCGAAGGCGAACTGGGCGGATCCTTGGATTTCCTGTCCGGCCACGAGATGACCGAGCACCTCTTTTCGGTGGGTGCCGGCCTGGATTCGGCGGTGGTCGGCGAGCGGGAAATCGCGGGCCAGCTCAGGCGGGCGCTGGTGGCGGCGCAGGAGACAGGTACCGCAGGGGGCGGACTGATCCGGCTGTTCCAGGCGGCATCCCGCGCGTCACGGGACGTCGGCTCCATGACGAAACTGGGTGACGCCGGCCGTTCAATGGTTTCAGTGGCCCTCGACCTGGCGGCAGCCAAGCAGGGCCGCGTCGGCACGGCCGGGCTGTCAGTGGTGGTGATCGGCACGGGCGCCTACGCCGGGTCGACCCTGGCGCTGCTGGCCGCCGGGCACTGCTCCAACGTCTCCGTGTTTTCCTGGTCCGGCCGGGCCGGGGGCTTCGCTGAGAACCGCGGCGCTGCTGCCCTGTCGCAGGCGGAGCTGCCGGCCGCGATCCGAAATGCGGACGTGGTGATCGGCTGCAGCGGCCGCGGATCCCGTCTGGGAACAGACGAGTTCAGGCGCTGGCGGCAGGGCACCCAGGGGCGTCTCGTCGTCGTCGATCTGGCCTTAAGCCGGGACTTTGAACCGGAAACCGGGAACATTCCCGGGATTGACCTGATCACGCTTGAGGACGTGCGGCTCGCATCACCGCGTGAGCACTCCGCCGCGGTTCAGGAGGCCACCGTGCTGGTCCGGCGGGCCTCTCTTCGGTTCGAGGAGGAGCGGCAGGCGCGCCAGATGGATTCCGCGATTGTGGCCTTGCGCAGCCACATGCAGCAGGTGCTCGCGGGTGAGCTGGAGCGGATCCGGAACCAGCATGCCTGCCCCGCCACTGCCGAAGCCGTGGAATTCGCGGTGCGCCGGGTGGTTCGCCAGCTCATGCACATACCCACCGCACGCGCCCGGGAACTCGCGGCCTCCGGCCGTCACGGTGACTATACTGCAGCGCTTGAAGCCCTCTATGGCCTGACCGTCGAACCGGCGGACGCCATCGGACCGGCGGAGCAGGACGTGTGCGGGCAGGAAACGCGGCCGGAATCCGGGCTGGAAGCGGGGAAGGAAAGTCTCACGGCGCGGGCGGGCTGAATGCCATAAGGGTTGCGCTCGGAAAGCCAGGGATCCGCTCTGGCCCGCGCTGCGCGCCGGGTTTAGCGTTTAAGCAGCTTCCACAAGCCCGGCAGGAGGAACTTCCATGGACTCCAGGCACGCACAATCCACCCGTCCGTTCCGCCTCCTCGGGGTGATCGCAGCAGCAGCGGTGCTCGCGGCAACCTCCGGATGCACGGGCGTCACGCAGGGCCCGGAGCCCGGCACCACGCAATCTCCCGGGTCTCCCGCCGCTCAGTCTCCCGGCGGTACCGCATCTGGGGGAACTCAGAGGCAGTCGCCAGGACAGGCAGGTTCCGCCCCCGCTGCTCCGCAGGGCCCGGCCGACATCCCCACGATCGTCACCAATGTCCAGCCGTCGGTGGTGACTGTGTTTACTGGCCGCGGCGGCCTGGGAAGCGGTGTGGTCTACTCCGAGGACGGACTGATCCTCACCAACGAGCATGTGGTGCGCGGAAGCCAGAACGTCGAGGTGGGCTTCGCGGATGGCCGGAGGGTGGCCGGCAAGGTGCGGGCCACCGACGAGATCTCGGACCTTGCACTCGTGGAGGCCGAGCGTACAGGCCTCCCGGCCGCCAAGTTCCAGACCGACCTGCCCCGGATAGGCGAACTGGCCATCGTCATCGGGTCGCCACTGGGATTCGAGAACACCGTGACGTCCGGCATCATCTCCGGACTGCACCGCGAGATCCCGGGCTCGGCGTCGAGCAGCCAGTCCCTCGTGGACCTGATCCAGACCGACGCCGCAATCAGCCCCGGCAACTCCGGCGGCGCGGTGGTAAACGGCCGGGGCGAGGTGATCGGAATCAGCGAGGCCTACATCCCGCCGTCGACCGGTGCGGTTGCCCTTGGTTTTGCGATTCCGGCCGCCACCGCTGTTAAGGTCGCGGACCAGCTCCGCGAGGACGGCACCGCCGACCACGCATTCATCGGCCTGGGGCTGGCGGAGATTACCGAGCCGATCGCCAACGAACTCGGCCTGCCCGACACCCGAGGGGCGCTGGCGCTTTCCGTCCAGGAGGGCGGTCCGGCGGCGAAAGCCGGCATGCGTGCCGGCGACGTGATCATAAGGCTCGACGGCGATGAGGTCGCGTCTCCGGAGGACCTGCTGGCAGCACTGCGGAGCAAGAGCCCAGGCCAGGCCGTGACGGTTGAATTTCGGCGGGGAACGGAAACACAGGAGGTCAAGGTCCAGCTGGTTGCCCGCCCGGCTTCCTAGCGGGCGTCCTGAGCAGGCATAAAGCAAGGGGCCCCGCCGTTGCCGGCGGAGCCCCTTGGCTGGTTCAGAAGTACGTCATTCAGCGTCAGCCGAGCTGGCCGCGCAGGCGTTCCAGCTCGGTCTTGGTCACGGGCAGGACCGTGCCATGGCGGGGAGCGCGGGGCAGCTCATAGTTGGTTGACAGCTTCCAGTCCGGGTTTTCGAGGCTCGTGCTTTCGAGGGGAATGTAGCCACGGCCGCCGAATTCGTCGACGAACAGGTAGTACTTCTCCTCGGTGTTGGACTTAAAGACGGTGGGCCCTTCCACGCCACCCGTTCCGGCATTCTTGCCGATGCAGTTGCCCATCAGCGTCCAGTTGCGCGGGTTCGTGGCGGGCAGGTCAACGGCCAGCAGGTCGTCCGACTTTTCCTGCATGACGTCTAGGCAACCGGAGACACGGCCCTCATCCTTGGTGAACCGGTAGAAGGTGTCACCCTCCTTGATGACTGTGGAGTCGATCACCGAGTTGCCGGGGTCGTTCCACACCTTGGCCTCGGTGAACGTGCGGAAGTCACGCGTGGTGGAGTACATCATCTTGTTGTGCGTGCCGCCGGTGTGGTTGGGGTCGCTCCCGGCGTAGATCTTGGAGGCCCAGTACACGACGTAGGCGCCAATCTTCTCGTCGTAGTGCGCTTCCGGCGCCCAGGTGTTACCCGCGGCGTCCGGCGAGACCTTCACGTGCCGCTGTTCGGACCAGTTCACCAGGTCCGTCGACTCCCACACCTCGATGTACTGGCTGCCCTGGCGCTGCGAGGAATCCCAGCTGGTGCCGCTGCCGATGGAGAGGTCCGTGGCGATCATGTAGAACTTGTCGCCCTCCGGGGAGCGGATGATGAACGGATCGCGCAGGCCCTTCGTGCCGAGGCCCGACTTGAGGACCGGCTTTCCGCCGTTCAGTTCGTCCCACTTCAGCGCGTCGTTGCCGCGGCTGGCGGCCATGAAGATGTTCTCCCCGGCAAGATCATTGCCGGTGAAGTATGCGAAGGCATAGCCCTCCTTGGCCTCCGCGTTCGGCAGCGGCAGCACAGTTACGCGGAACTTCTTCCTGACCTTCGTCTTGCCGATGCTGACGGTCGCGTGCAGGTTGAGTTTCGCCGGTTCGCTGCCGTACGCGGGGCGGGTGACCTCGCCGGTGGCCGTGATCACCGGCTCGTCGCTCGACTCCCATGCCACCTTGGTGCCGTGCAGCCCGGCCGTGGGAAGCGTGACGTTTCCACGGATGGCATTGGCGTCCCACACATTCAGGGCGGTGGAGGCCTCACTGACCTTCTGCACGTCGCTGATGTCCTCCAGCACCGTGATTGAGAACGTCTTGGTGGCCGCGGCTTCCCCTGAGGCCGCCGTTGCTGTCAGCGTCACAGCGACGTTTCCTGTTCCGTGGGCAGGCCGGGTTACGGCTCCCTGCGGGGAGACGACGGCGGGGTCCGAGGACGACCAGGTGTAGGCCGAACCGTTGGGCCCGGCGAGGGGCAGCTTCAGGTTGGCCGTCACGGCGGAGGTGTCCCCAAGCGAGAGCTCCTGCAGGTCGAGGGCAACGCGCTGCTCCGGGGAAACGTACCCGAGCTCGCGGACTTCGCCGGCTGACAGGGCGCGGTTGTAGATACGGAAGTCGCGGACCTGGCCCTTGAGGTACTTGTCACCGCTGTAGACAGACCGCCCGAGGTAGTTGGCCGTCGTCGTTCCGCCCCCGATGCTCCCGGGCGTGATGGTGACGCCGGTCCTCCGGGCGACCTCGGTGCCGTCCTCGTAGAGGACGGCGGTTCCCCAGCCCAGGGTGTAGGTGATGGTCTTCCAGGCGCCACGTGCCAGGTCCCGGTTGGCGCTGGTGGTCTGCTCGGTTGCCCAGTTGCCGCTGGCGATGGAGGTCCGGTAGGAATTGCCGGTGGTGAAGAGGTAGCCGTTGCCGGTGCCGTTGGTGGTGTTGCCCATCCCCCAGATGAAGTAAGGGGTGCCCTGATCGGGTGCGATTTTGACTTCTGTGGAGACCGTGATCGAGTTCAGTCCGCGCATGACGTCGCCAGGCAGGCGGACATGTCCGTTTGTTCCGCCGAGCTGGAGGCCTTCGCTGCCCAGCCGCGTGGCGTCACCGCTGATCGTGCCGTCGCGGCCGTTCCCGGAACTGTCTTCCGCGACGGTCCCCGCAGCTTCCGTCAGGTTGTATTTCAGGACCAGCCCGTCGTCGACGGCGGCGGAGGCTGGCGCTGCAGCGGCCAGACCGCCGAGCGCCAGCGCTGCGGCGGTAATCAGTGCCGGACCCGTGCGGGCCCGTGAGTGGGTAGGGAGCATTGAGACACTTTCGTTCGGGCGGCAGGAGCCGCAGTGGTTGGAACGCGCCGGTTGGAAAGGGGAAGGCCCGGCTGTTCAGTCCAGCCGGGCCTCCCGGTCAAAGCCGCGGCTTTGGTGTGCCGCCTACTTCCGGGCTTCTGCGAGCCGGATGAAGGTGACGGACTTTGGCTCGAACTCGTAGGTGAACTGCGTGCCGGCTCCGCTGAAGGTGCTGGCGGCCGGGGCGAGGTTTTGCCCGTCCGCGGTCTGCGTGAGGGT
Source organism: Arthrobacter sp. NPDC093125 (assembly GCF_044754225.1). Taxonomy (NCBI): domain Bacteria; kingdom Bacillati; phylum Actinomycetota; class Actinomycetes; order Micrococcales; family Micrococcaceae; genus Arthrobacter; species Arthrobacter sp. NPDC093125. Next base: position 411,049 of record NZ_JBIVOQ010000001.1, read on the forward strand.
GGTGACCGCGGCCGTGGTGCTGATGTTGGCCGCGCCCGTGACCTTGATGTCAACAGGGGTCGGTGCGGTTGAGGTGTTGACCACCTTCACGATCGTGTCGCCCGACTCAGCGTCCTTCGTGACAACGGAATAGACGGGGTCGGCCTGCGTATCGTCCACCGTGCCCCACAGAACGTTGTCGAGGTACAGCTTGGCGATACGGCCGGTGACCTCGATCCTGATGTCGTATTCGCGTCCCGTTTCGATCACGGTGTTCTTTTCGATGACGTTGGTCTTGCCGCCGTTGACGGCCTTCTCGACGACGGACTTCGAGTTGTTCCAGCCGCCCAGGTTCCACCAGAAGTAGTTTCCGGTGTCCTTGACGCCGAAGGATACGAGGAAGCCTTCCGAGCCAGCCAGTTTTGTAGCCTTGGTGTTGAGCGTGTAGTTGCTCCAGTCCGCGCTTCCGGCCGTCATCATGGTGTTCTGGGCGGTGGTGCTTGACTGGACGTAGGCGCCGTCCTGGATGGACCAGGATCCGGTGCCGTTGCCGGTCCACCCCGCCGCCGTGCCCGAGAAGTCGTCACTGAACAGAGTGGTGCCGTCCTGGCCGGTGACCTTGACGTCGTCATACCGTGCGGAGGTGGCCCAGGTGGACAGGCCGATCTTGCCGGAAATCGGCACCACGGTGGAGGCCGGGTTGTCCTGCGTGCTCGGCACAACCTGCGTGCCGACGTTGTTCATGAACAGCTTTTGGACCTCGTAGTTGGGAGTGGTCCGGACGGACGTGCCGTTGAAGAACATCAGGTCCGGGCTCCACTGGATGTTGGCCTCGTTCGCAATCAGCGGTGCGTAGGAGGCCATCTTGACCACGTCCGCGTTCCGTTCGAGGCCGGTCATGTAGGAGGCTTCGGCGAGGGCGTTGTCCGGCTTGTTCCCGCGCGATGCGTACTCACCGAGGAATACTTTGTAGCTGTTGCGGTCGTAGGAGTCGTAGCGGTCGTTGTTGTTCAGGAACCAGGACGGTTCGTTGTAGTAGTGCTCGTCGACGAAGTCGACACCCGTCTCTGCGTTGAATTTGGAGAGGTCGTCGAATTCAGGGCCCTGGCTGAACGGCCCGGTGTTTCCGATGATTCTGATCTCGGGGTGCGCCTTCCGGACGGCGTTGTAGAACTGGGTGAAGTATTCCTTGAACTCCGGCTTGTACTCCTCGTTTCCCAGCCCGATGCGGTCCAGGTTGTACGGCTCAGGATGGCCGTAGGCGATGCGCTTGGCACCCCATTCCGTGCTGGCGTCGCCATTGGCGAACTCGATCAAGTCAAGCGTGTCCTGGATATAGCGGTCCAGGGTTGCCTGGTCCGGCGCCTGCTTGGTGTCGCCGCAGCCGGTTACGCCTACCGGCACCACAGGCACGGGGACGGCCCCCAGGTCCTCTGCCCACTGGAAGTACTCCATGTAGCCCAGTCCGTAGGTCTGGTTATAACCCCAGAAGTTACGGTTTGCCGGGCGCTGCTCCACCGGACCGACGGTGTCTTTCCACTGGTAGGTGCGGGCCCGGGTGTAGTTGGGGGCGGAGTACGTGTCGTAGCTTCCGGTGTTGACGATGCAGCCGCCGGGGAAGCGCAGGAATCCGGGGTTCAGGTCAGCAATCTTCTCGGCAAGGTCCTTGCGGAGGCCGTTTTCCCTGCCGTTCCAGGTGTCCTTGGGGAAGAGGGAGATCATGTCGAGCCGCACGGTGCCGGTGCCCTGGACAAGTGTGGCGAGCCGCCCGGCGCCCGTGGAGGACTTGGGCGAGAGGCTCACCTCGTATTTGGCCCAGCGGTCACCCTTGACCTTGATGGTGGCGATGTCCAGACGGGCGCCTTCCGGGGTCTCCAGGGTGACGGCAAGAGTGGATCCGGCAGCGTTGGAGGTACGGGCCCACACCGAATAGTTGTACTTCCTGTGTGCCTCGAGCTTCTGCCCTGCGTTCCAGCCGCTGTTGCGCACACCCACTCCGGCGCCGCTTCCCGCGCCGGCAGCACTGGCGTCAATCTGCAGGTAGTTCCGGTTCTTTTCGTTCAGCCGATTAGCGTCATTGACGACGGCGACTGTTCCGTCACTGCCCCGCCGCAGGGTTTCCCACGCTGTCATTGGCGTGTAGGTGCGGTTATCGGCTGAGTTGAATTCAAAGGATCTGTTTTGGACGAGTTCCGCGTAGATGCCGCCGTCGGCGCCCTGGTTGATGTCCTCGTAAAAGGCTCCGTACATGGTCGAATCAATCGACGGCCCGGTTCCGGCGGCGTTGATGCTGATGGTCCGGTTCTCACTGGACTCGGCGTTCGCGCCCAAGGCTGGCGCCAACGACAGCAGCGCTGCCGCCAGTGAGCCCGCAAGCACCATGGTGCATGCCCGTCGTGCGGGTATTGATGGTTTGGATGGCATGGAAGGGATGGCCTTTCTCCTTTGAACGGTTCGCCGGCGCTTTGAACCAGCGGCACGGCAGCATTCCCTGCTGCAGCTGCACGGCGGCGTCAGAGCATTGCCCGCGTCAGGACGGACGACGTCGGTCTGGCTGCAGTGCCGTTCCGGAAGTGTGAACGCTAACAACCGCTGCCGGACATGAGTATTCGGCATCTCCCCGCCGTTGTAAAGGAGGGTCTGGAAAATTGGCGGGCCCACTACGAACGCTTGGAAAATGTGACTGGAGCTACTTGACGCGCCTAATTGTTAGCGTTCACAATGAGTCGCAGAGCGCATCAGCTCACTTGCAGCAACGGCGGTGTTAGAAGTCTCCCGCCTGCATGTAACTACGCTTCCGGGAGGATGTTGTGTTTAAGAAATCCCTGCTTGCGGTGGCCGCCGCATCAATGCTTACCCTCACTGCCTGCGGCGGAACCGCTGGCGCTGGCAGCGCTGCCGGCAACTCCGGTGACGACAAGATCACCATGGGCTTCGCCCAGGTGGGCGCCGAAAGCGGCTGGCGGACCGCCAACACCAAGTCGGTCCAGGATTCGGCGAAGAAAGCCGGAGTGGACCTGAAATTCTCCGATGCCCAGCAGAAGCAGGAGAACCAGATCAAGGCTATCCGCTCCTATATCCAGCAGAAGGTGGACGTCATCGCCTTCTCACCCGTGGTGGAGTCGGGCTGGGACACGGTCCTGAAGGAAGCCAAGAACGCCAAGATTCCGGTCATCCTGACGGACCGGGCCGTGGACTCCTCGGACAAGACGCTGTACAAGACCTTCCTTGGCTCTGACTTCGTGGAGGAAGGCAAGAAGGCAGGAACCTGGCTGGTCGAGGAGTCCAAGTCCGCAACCGACACCGTGAACATCGTGGAAATCCAGGGCACCACGGGATCCGCACCGGCGAATGACCGCAAGGAAGGGTTCGAGGAGGCCATCAAGGCAGACCCGAAGCTGAAGATCATCGCCTCCCAGAGCGGTGATTTCACCCGCAGCGGGGGCAAGCAGGTCATGGAGGCCTTCCTCAAGAACAACGCGGACATCGACGTCGTGTTCGCCCACAACGACGACGAGGGCCTGGGTGCCATCGAGGCGATCGAAGCGGCCGGCAAGGTTCCCGGCAAGGACATCAAGATCATCACGATCGACGCCGTGAAGGACGGCATGACCGCCCTGAGCAACGGCAAGATCAACTACATCGTCGAGTGCAGCCCGATGCTCGGCGACCAGCTCATGGATCTGGCCAAGAAGGTAGTGGCAGGCGAAAGCGTGCCGGAGCGCGTCGTCACCGAGGAGACCACCTTCACGCAGGAGCAGGCCAAGCAGGTTCTGGCCAGCCGCCCCTATTAAGCCGCAGCGTCCCTGAACGTCCGTGCGGACCGCCGCATGGCAAGACACAGCGCGGCACGGCAGCCCGCCGCACGGCAGGCCCAGCACAGAAAAGACATGAGGATGAACGAAATCGTTCCGGTCGTCGAGATGGCCGACATAGCTATTGGATTCCCAGGAGTTAAGGCGCTCGACGGCGTTGACTTCCGCCTCTTTCAAGGTGAAGTCCACGCCCTGATGGGAGAGAACGGCGCCGGCAAGTCCACACTGATCAAGGCCCTCACCGGCGTGTACACCATTGATTCCGGCACCATCACGGTGCTGGGCGAACAGAAGCGGTTCTCAACGCCCGGAGAATCGCAGGCGGCCGGCATCAGCACCGTCTACCAGGAAGTCAACCTCTGCCCCAACCTCACTGTTGAAGAAAACGTGCTGCTGGGCCGCGAGCCGCGCCGCCGCGGTTCCATCGACTGGAAAGGCGTGCGGTCCCGGACTCGGGAGGTCCTGGCCGAGCTGCAGCTGGACCACATCGATCCCGGATCGCTGCTGTCCACCCATTCCATCGCCGTCCAGCAGCTGATCGCCATCGCCCGCTCGGTGGAGATCAACGCCAAGGTCCTCATTCTGGATGAACCGACGTCGAGCCTAGACGCCGACGAGGTCAGCCAGCTGTTCCGCGTCATCAGGGACCTCCGCGACCGCGGCGTCGCCATTCTGTTCGTCTCCCATTTCCTGGAACAGGTCTACGAGATCTCGGACCGCATGACCGTCCTCCGGAACGGCAAACTCGTGGGCGAATACATGACCCGAGACCTCTCCCGCATGAGCCTTATCTCGAAGATGATCGGCAAGGACATGGAGGTTCTCGCCGAACTGGACCAGGCTCCTGCCCGGACGCGCGCCAGCAACGGCGTGGGCGGAACACCCTTCATCGAGGCCCGGGGGCTCGGCAGGAAAGGGTCGGTATCCGGCGTCGACCTGTCCATCCATCCGGGTGAGGTTGTGGGCCTGGCCGGTCTGCTCGGTGCCGGCCGGACTGAGATTGCCCGGCTCATTTTCGGTGCCGACAAGGCCGACCAAGGCTCCATCAAGGTCAAGGGCACCAGCCAGAAGATCCGTTCCCCGCGCGCGGCGATCGACAAGCGCATTGCCTTCTGCTCGGAGGACCGCAAAGAGGAAGGGCTCATCGGAGACCTGCCCGTGCGCGACAACCTCGTTCTGGCGATGCAGGCCAGCAAGGGCTGGGCGCGCCGCATCCCGCGCCGCGTCCAGGACGAACTGGTGGCCGAATACATCGAAGCCCTCGACATCCGGCCGGCCAACCCCGACGCACTTATCCGCAACCTCAGCGGCGGGAACCAGCAGAAAGTGCTCCTCGCACGCTGGCTGGTCACCCATCCCGAACTCCTGATCCTCGACGAGCCGACGCGCGGCATCGACATCGGGGCGAAAACCCAGATCCAGAAGCTCGTCAACCAGCTCGCGGCGGACGGGATGTCCATCCTCTTCATCTCGTCGGAGCTCGAGGAAGTCCTGCGCGTGAGCGACCGCATCGCCGTGATCAAGGACAGGACCATGGTTGCCGAAATTCGTAACGACGACGTCTCCGTGGAAGACGTCATGACGGTCATCGCCGGAGGTGCCCAGTGAAGTCCCTTCTCAAACACCGCCTTGCGTGGCCGGTGATCGCCCTCGCCGCGTTGCTGCTGCTGAACCAGGTGTTCCGGCCAGACTTCCTGAGCCTCAGGATGCAGGACGGGCACCTCTACGGCAGCCTCATCGACATCATGCGCAACGGCGCTCCGACCATCCTTATTGCATTGGGAATGACCCTCGTCATCGCCACCAGGGGCATCGACCTGTCGGTAGGCGCAGTGGTGGCGATCGCCGGCGCGGCTTCGTGCGCGTACATCGCAGCCGCTCCTGATCCCGGTTCGCCGGTGACGGCCGCCGTAGCCGTTCTCATCGCCGTGATCGCCGGCCTGGTCCTCGGCGTGTGGAACGGATTCCTGGTGTCCACCATCGGAGTGCAGCCGATCATCGCCACCCTGGTACTCATGACGGCGGGCCGCGGCGTGGCCCAGCTCATCACCGGCGGCCAGATCGTCTCCGTGTCGAACGACCATTACAAGTCGATCGGCGCCGGGTACCTGTTCACCCTGCCGATCTCCATCCTCATAACGGCGGCAGTGTTCGCTTCGGCGGCCGTCCTCACCCGGCGCACTGCGCTGGGAACCCTGATTGAAGCCGTCGGCATCAACCCCGTCGCCAGCCGCCTGGCCGGGCTCCGCTCCCGGAACATCATCTGGATCGTCTATATCTTCAGTGCCGTCTGCGCCGCGATCGCCGGCCTGATGATCAGCTCCAACGTCACGGCGGCCGACGCGAACAATGCCGGCCTGTATATCGAGATGGACGCCATCCTGGCGGTGGTCATCGGTGGCACCTCGCTGGCAGGCGGGCGGTACACCCTGGTGGGGACCGTCGTCGGGGCCTTCATCATCCAGACGCTGACCACCACTGTCTACACCCTGGGCATCCCGCCGGAGGTGACCCTGGTGTTCAAGGCCCTCGTCGTCATCACCGTTTGCCTCCTGCAGGCGCCGAAGGCGCGGAACCTGCTCAGCCGCCTTAGGGCGGCGCCCAAGCCCGCCGCCAAGGAAGCCGCAAAGGAAAAGGTCGCAATCTAATGTCCCTCCTCTCCACGCTTACGCCCCTGACCGTCAAGAAGCCGTCACCGGCGCGCACCCGCCTGCGCGGAGGCGCCCGCTACGCCCCAACCCTTGCGACCGTGGGCCTGTTCATCGCCATGTTTGCCGTGGGAGCCGGCATGTACCCGAGCTTCCTCTCGGGGCAGGTGTTCCTGAACCTGTTCATCGACAACACCTTCCTCATTGTGCTCGCCGTCGGCATGACCTTTGTGATTCTCACCGGCGGCATCGACCTTTCGGTGGGGGCCGTCGTGGCACTGTCCATGATGGTGAGCGCCACGCTCCTCCAGCAGGGCTGGAATCCCGGGGCCGTCATCGTCCTGGTGCTGCTCATCGGCGGCGGACTCGGGCTCCTGATGGGGCTGATCATCCAGTACTTCGACATCCAGCCCTTCATCGTCACCCTGGCCGGCATGTTTCTGGCCCGCGGCCTCTGCTACGTCATCAGCCTCGACTCCATCCCGGTTAACGAGCCGTTCTTCACGGGCATGGCCCAAGCGCAGATTCCCCTTCCCGGGGACCTCTTCGTCTCGCCGGGCGTCCTGCTGGCCCTCGGGATCGTGGCCGTGGCCTTCTTCATCCTGCACCACACGCGTTTCGGCCGGACCGTCTATGCGATCGGCGGCAACGAGCACTCCGCGATGCTGATGGGCCTGCCGGTGAAGGCCACCAAGATCCTGGTCTACGCGCTGAGCGGCCTCTGCTCCGCGATCGCCGGCATCCTGTTCTCCTTCTACAGCCTCTCCGGCTACAGCCTCGCCGCCCAGGGCATGGAACTCGACGCCATCGCGGCCGTGGTCATCGGCGGCACGCTGCTGACCGGCGGCACCGGCTATGTCCTGGGATCGGTCGTCGGGGTGCTCGTGCTCGGGATTGTCCAGACCTTCATCGCCTACGACGGAACCCTCAGTTCCTGGTGGACGAAGATCGTCATCGGCGGACTGCTCCTCGTCTTCATCCTGCTGCAGCGGCTCTTCGCCAGGAAAGCTGCCTGACTGCCCTGCCTCACCTACCTCGTTCCCTCCCGCACGTCGAAAGGTCGTTTTTCAGCATGAATGATTCCGTTAACCGCCACTTCTCCCGCCGTGTGTTCCTCGGCTCCGGAACAGCCGCGGCCGCCGCCTTTGCTGTCGCCGGAGCCGGAGGCGGAGCCCTGGTGGGGGCGCCCGCCGCCGCTGCCGCGCCCGCCGGCCCAGTTCCCGTGATCAACCCGGTAGTTCCGCAGCGTGCCGACCCGTGGCTCATGAAGCACACGGACGGGAAGTACTACTTCACTGGCTCGGTCCCGGAGTACGACCGGATCATCGTGCGCTCCTCCCCCACCATCGCCGGACTCGGCAGCGCCGGGGAAGCGGTGGTGTGGACGCGTCCCGCGTCCGGCACCATGGGCGGCCACATCTGGGCGCCCGAGCTGCACCATTTCGACGGGAAGTGGCACATCTACTTCGCTGCCGGCGACAGCAATGATGTCTTCCGGGTGCGCATCTATGTCATTTCGACGGCGGCAGCTGACCCCACCACCGCGGAGTGGGAACCGCCAGTCCGCGTGTTTACCCATGCAGACACGTTCTCGTTGGATGCCACCACCTTCGAACACGCCGGCACGCGCTACCTCCTCTGGGCGCAGAGCGACACAGGCGTGAATTCCAGCCTGTACATCGCCTCGATGTCGTCGCCAACCGCTCTTTCCAGCGCACCAGTCCGCATCGCCGTCCCGACGATGGACTGGGAGACGCGCGGTTTCAAAGTCAACGAAGGGGCTGCGGTGATCAAGCGGAACGGCCGCATCTTCGTCACCTTCTCCGCCAGCGCCACTGATGCCAACTACTGCATGGGACTCCTGACAGCGGACGAAAATGCCGACCTGCTGGACGCCGCTTCCTGGGCGAAGACGCCCACCCCAGTTTTCACCACCAACGAGGGGTCGAAGCAGTACGGCCCGGGCCACAACTCCTTCACGGTCGACGAGGCGGGCAACGACGTGCTCGTCTACCACGCACGGTCCTACCGCGCCATCGTCGGCGACCCCCTCTACGACCCCAACCGGCACGCGCGTGTCCAGCGGCTGCACTGGAATGCCGACGGCACACCCAACTTCGGTGTACCGGTTGGCGACGGCGAACTTCCGGTGCGCCTGGAACCTGCCGGCGCTTTAGGTACTTTCCTGGCGCGCGACGGCGTCAATGTTGCGGCTGCCGCCGCGCCCGCTCTGGGGGCATCCCAGTTCCGGATTGCCCCGGGCTACGCCAAGAAGAACTCGGTGGTCATCGAGCCGGTCCTGACCAAGGGACGCTATCTCCGGGTGCAGGGTTCAGCCGTCACCATCGCTGCCACCGAGGGATCGTCCTCAGGCTTCCTCGAACGGGCCGGGCTCTCCAACCGGGCAGGCATGTCTTTTGAGTCGGTCGACTTCCCCGGCTCCTACCTCACGCTCAGGGACGGCATCCTGGCGCTGGCCAAGGTGGGCAAGAACGAGCGGCCGGCGGCCACGTTCTTCCTCCGCTCCTAGTCCTCCCTCACGCGGGGCGCGCGGTTAGTGCGAACCGCCGGTGATGTGGCGGGTACAAGAATGCAGCGTGCAAAGTGCAGGGTCGGCGGTCTTCCGCCGGCCCTGCACGCTTGTTTAAGAACCGCTCAGAGCTAATCCGCTGAGTATGTGCGTCCGCCTGCGGTCCACTGGCGTGCACCCGCCTGCGGTTCATCCCGCTGCGCGGCCGGCTTGGCCGACGAGGGGCAGCATCCGGTTCTGGAAGTGGGTCTGCAGCACAATGGCGCTGCGTGTCCTCGCCCCCGCGCCGGTCCGGTCCGGGAGATCGAATCCAGGTCGTGTTGCAGGTCGTCGTGGGACGCGGCCACGATCCGGATGAGGACATCCTGATCGCCGGAGACGATGTAGATCTCCACAATCTCCCGTATGGATCAACCAAACACAAGCGCCCCTCCCGCGGTTGTAACCGGGAGGGGCGCTGGTGGCTGATGCGGGTCGGGATGAGGCCGGTTAGGCATCGCCTTACGGGCGGCTGCCTGCTGCCACGGGAGGAGCCGGTTCGGCGGGTGTTTGAGCGCGCTCGGCTGGTTTGGGCGGCGCCTCGGATGTGGTTTGCTCAGTGGCGGGCGGGGTGGTCTTGAGCCTGAACCGCTTGGCGACGGAGGATCCGCCGCCGGCGCGGTTCTTGTTGAAGATGTCGAAACCGACGGCGAGCAGGAGCACCAGGCCCTTGATCAGCTGCTGGTAGTCAGTTCCAAGGCCGAGGATGGACATGCCGTTGTTCAGGACGCCCATGATGAGGCCGCCGATCATGGCCCCGGCGACGGTGCCGATACCGCCCTGGACCGCTGCTCCACCGATGAAGGCGGCGGCGATCGAGTCCAGTTCAAAGCCGGTGCCGCCGGCGGGCTGGGCCGAGTTGAGGCGGGCGGTAAAGATCAGGCCGGCGAGCGCGGCCAGGACGCCCATGTTCACGAAGAGCCGGAACGTGACGGCCTTGGTCTTAATGCCGGAGAGTTCCGCGGCGTGCAGGTTCCCGCCGATGGCGTAGGTGTGCCGGCCGAAGATGCTGTTGTTCATCAGCGCGGAGTAGGCGATCACCAGCCCGGCCAGGACGATCAGCACGATCGGGGTGCCGCGGTAGCTGGCGAGGAGGAAGGTGATGGCGAGCATCAGCAGGGCGATGAACGCGGTCTTGGTGGCGAACCAGGCCATGGGTTCGTTTTCCAGGTTGAACCTGCGGCGGATCCGGCGTTCCTTGATGGCCTGGAAGAGCAGGGCCGCGGTGCCGCCAACGCCAAGGATCACGGTGAGCCATTCGAGCACGGAGGTGCCGCCGGAGATGTCCGGGAGGAAGCCGCCGCCCAGGGCCCGGAGTTCGTCCGGGAAGGGGGTGATCTGCTGGTTCTTGAGGGTGATCAGGGTCAGCCCGCGGAAGATGAGCATGCCGGCGAGGGTGACGATGAACGCGGGGATTCCGACGTAGGCGATCCAGTATCCCTGCCACGCGCCCACGAGGGCGCCGACGAGAAGGCACGCGGGGATCGCGGCCCACCAGGCCCAGCCCCAGTGGACAATCATGACGCCGGCGACGGCGCCGATGAAGCCGGCGATGGAGCCGACTGAGAGGTCGATGTGCCCGGCGATGATCACCATGACCATGCCGATGGCGAGGATGAGGATATAACTGTTCTGGACGACGAGGTTGGTGACGTTCTGCGGCTGCAGCAGGATGCCGTCGGTGAGGACCTGGAACAGCAGGACAATCAGGATCAGGGCGACGAAGATGCCGACCTGGCGGAGGCGGCTTGCCAGGAAGCCGAGGGATTCTCGTAGGGCGGACATGGCTCGTTATTCCTTCTCTTGGGTCATGTAGTGCATAAGGGTTTCCTGGGAGGCCTCGGCGATGGGGACTTCACCCGTGACGTGGCCTGCTGACAGCGTGTAGATCCTGTCGCAGATGCCCAGGAGTTCGGGGAGTTCGGAGGAGATCACAATGACGGCTTTACCCTGCGCGGCGAGCTCGGCGATGATCGTGTAGATCTCGTACTTGGCCCCGACATCGATGCCTCGGGTGGGTTCGTCCAGGATCAGCACGTCGGGATCGGAGAACATCCATTTGCTCAGGACCACTTTTTGCTGGTTACCGCCGGAGAGCTTGCCGGTGATGGCGGCAACGGAGGGCGCCTTGATGTTCATGCTCTTCCGGTAGCTGTTGGCCACCGTGGTTTCCTGGTTCTTATCCACCCAGCCGCGCTTGGCGAGCTTGGGCAGGGCAGCCATTGAGATATTGCGCTTGATGTCCTCGATCAGGTTCAGGCCGTAGTGCTTGCGGTCCTCGGTGGCGTAAGCGATGCCGTGGCGAATGGCCTCGGGGACGGTGGAGGTGCTGATCTCCTTGCCGTACTTGAACACCTTTCCGGAGACGGCCCGGCCGTAGGTGCGCCCGAAGACGCTCATGGCCAATTCCGTGCGGCCGGCTCCCATCAGGCCGGCGAGCCCGACGACTTCGCCTTTGCGGACGTTCAGGCTGGCGTTGTGCACCACAGTGCGTGTGTGGTCCTGCGGGTGCTGGACTGTCCAGTCCTCGATGCGCAGAACTTCCTCGCCGATTTGTGGTTCCCGCTCGGGGTACAGGCTGTCCAGGTCCCGGCCCACCATTCCGCGGATGATGCGTTCCTGGGTGATCTGGCCCTGGTCCAGGCGCAGCGTCTCGATTGACTTGCCGTCCCGGATGATGGTGACGGCGTCCGCGACCTTGCGGATTTCGTTCAGTTTGTGACTGATGATGATGCTGGTGACACCCTGGCCCTTCAGGTGCAGGATGAGGTCCAGCAGGTGGTCCGAGTCCTCGTCGTTCAGGGCGGCTGTGGGCTCGTCCAGGATCAGCAGCTTCACTTCCTTGGACAGCGCCTTGGCGATTTCAACGAGCTGCTGCTTGCCTACGCTGATGTGCTGGATCGGGGTAACCGGGTTTTCGTCCAAGCCGACGCGGGCGAGCAGCTTGGCCGCTTCCAGGTTGGTTTTGCGCCAGTCCACCCAGCCCCGGGAGGCCAGTTCGTTTCCCAGGAAAATGTTCTCCGCGATGGACAGGTACGGGCTCAGGGCCAGTTCCTGGTGGATGATCACGATCCCCCGCTTTTCGCTGTCGCTGATGGACGTGAAGTCGCACGCTTCATTCTCGAAGAGGATCTCCCCCTCGAAGGTGTTGTGTGCGTACACGCCTGAAAGCACTTTCATCAGCGTGGATTTGCCTGCCCCGTTTTCGCCGCAGATCGCGTGGACCTCGCCGCGGTTCACGGTCAGGGTGACGTCCTGGAGCGCTTTGACGCCGGGGAAGGTCTTGGTGATCCCTCGCATCTGAAGAATGGGTACGTTCATGATGAATTCCCGCTGCTCTTTTCGATGAACTGACCTGTCAGGGGAGCTCATCTGCTGAATAAGCCCGGGGACCCTGCGGCTGCAGGGCCCCCGGCTTATCTGTTGGATAAGGCGCTGCTACTTGATGTCGGCGTCGGTGTAGTAACCGGAGTCGATGAGTTCCTGCTTGTAGTTGTCCTTGGTGACGATGACGGACTTCAGCAGGTAGGCCGGAACCACCTTGACCTTGTTGTTGTAGGTCTCGGTGTCGTTGGTCTCCGGCTCCTCGCTCTTCAGGACGGCATCCACCATCTTCACGGCCTGCTCGCCGAGCTTGCGGGTGTCCTTGAAGATGGTGGAGTACTGCTCCCCGGCAACGATGGACTTCACGGAGCCCTTTTCTGCGTCCTGGCCGGTCACGACCGGAAGTGCGCCCTTGGAGTAGCCGCCGGTGCTGGTGAGCGCGGATATGATGCCGATGGACAGGCCGTCGTACGGCGACAGCACGCCGTCGAGCTTCTTGCCGGAACCATACGCGGCGGTGAGGATGTCTTCCATCCTCTTCTGGGCGGTTGCCGCTTGCCAGCGCAGGATCGCGGCCTGCTCGAACTTGGTCTGGCCACTGGGGACCTTGATGGTGCCGGCCTCCATGTACGGCTTCAGGGTGTCCATGGCCCCGGTCCAGAAGAAGTTCGCGTTGTTGTCATCCGGGCTGCCGGCGAACAGCTCCACATTGAACGGACCCTTGCCCTCCACCTTCTTGCCCGAAGCGTCGATCAGACCCAGGCCCGTCAACAGGGACGTTGCCTGCTGGACGCCCACCTCATAGTTGTCGAAGGTCGTGTAGTAATCCACGTTCGGCGTGCCGTTGATCAGCCGGTCGTAGGCGATGACCTTGACGTTCTGCTCCTTGGCCTTGGCCAGGACATCCGTCAGCGTGGTGCCGTCGATCGCGGCGATGATCAGGGATTTGGCACCCTTGGTAAGCATGTTCTCAATCTGTGAGACCTGGGTGGGAATGTCGTCGTTGGCGTACTGGAGGTCCGTCTTGTAGCCGAGCTTGGTCAGGGATTCCGAGACGTTCTTGCCGTCGGCGATCCACCGCTCCGACGTCTGCGTCGGCATGGAGATCCCCACCAGTGCACCGGCAGCGTCGGCGCTGCCGGTTGAAGCGGCGGTGCCGGGCCGGCTGCCGCAGCCGGTGGCGCCCACCGTAACAGCCAGGACGACGGCGACGGCGCCCAGGAGTTTCTTGATTCTCACGTTTTTCTCCTTCCGTGGCCTGGCTGGGCCACGAATCGGTGCTTGAGCGGAAAGCGTATGTGCTTTCCGCCGGAGCCGGCCACTTGTGTCCGGCGTACCGAGGCCGTTCCGCAAGGAACGGCACCGGAGCTGTTGTACCGGAATCAGAGATCCCGGTTGCCCCAACACTTCTGTTAGCGCTAACAATTAGGAGCAATACTATCTGCGCGAAAGCTGTGAAGCAAGACACAAATTGGTGACATATCTCCGCTTCCTGGCAGGGCATGGATTGCAGTCACCGCCCTGGCGCGGCCGTCGAGGCCCGGACAACCAGCTTTGGAGTAAGGACCGACGCGGCTTCCGAACGGCCTTGAGCCATGTCGGACAGGAGCATCCGGATGCAGCGCGCTCCGAGTTCCTTGAAGCCCTGGTTGACCGAGGTCAGGGGCGGAACGAAGTACGCGGCCTCGGGTTGGTCGTCGAAGCCCACAACGCTGACGTCCTCGGGAACGCGCAGGCCCGCCTCGCCGAAGGCCCGCAGGGCTCCCAGGGCCATTTGGTCGTTCGCCGCAAAGACGGCCGTGGCGTTTCCCGCGGCTGCCAGCTCCTGTCCGGCCCGGTAGCCGCTTTCGGCGCTCCAGTCCCCCTGGATCAGCACGGCCGCCGGCAGTCCCGCCTGGTGCAGGGTGCGCCGCCAGCCGTCCGCGCGTGCGGCGGCGTCGATCCAGTCCTGCGGGCCTGAGATATGGGCGATGGCGGAGTGACCCAGGTTCACCAGGTGCTCGACGGCGAGCGCGGCGCCCGCGCGCTGGTTCACGGCCACGACCGTCAGGCCTTCACCGGCGCCGAAGCCCACGGCAACGAGCGGGACGCCCATTCGGACTGCACGCAGTGATTTCAGCATGGCCTCGTGCGGAACGATCACGACGATCCCGTCCACGGACTGCAGCAGGAAGTGCTCCAGGGCATCGTTGATGCCCGCCGGCGTCACTGCGCTGAGGCTGGCCATGCTGACGGCGTAGCCCTCATTCCGGGCCGCCTGCTGGACGCCCAGCAATGTGTTTGCAGGACCATACTGGGCGGTGCCGGCAGCCAGGACTCCGATGGCTTGGGACTGCCGGGTGACAAGGCTGCGGGCTGCGGTGTTAGGGCGGTATCCGAGCTCGGCGATGGCGTGTTCCACACGCGCACGGGTCCGCGCTGTGACGTTCGGATGAGCGTTCAGCACCCGGGATACCGTCTGGTGGGATACGCCGGCGAGGCTCGCCACGTCCTCCATCACAGGAGGACGCGGCGTGGGAGTGGTTGTCACAGGGCGAAAATGCTCCAAGCGGCCTGGTGGACCGCACCGGGCTCCAGCCGGATCATATCCACGCCGCTGTTGAAGGCATCGGGCGGGCAGGTCATGGGTTCCACGGCGAGGCCCAGCCTGTTGAGGGCCGGGGGCAGCTTGTCCGCCGTGTGGATCTGGAGCCATTGGCACTTCCGGTCCCAGGATATTCCGACGCCGGTTCCGCCGGGGTCCCGCACCAGCACGCGGGCCTGCCCGCCGCCGTCGAACGTTATGCCGGTGAACGCATGGTCGATCTCCGTGGCGCCGACGGTGCGCGGTATGCGGAAATCAAACTCGTGGCCCGCCACTGGCCGGGTTTCCTTCGGGAGAAGCCTGTCGGGCGTGACCTCGAGGAACTTTCCGGCGGGGACTTCCAGGGTCCACTCCTCGAGGGGCGCCGGCCCCGCCACCAGATACGGGTGCGGGCAGACTCCGTATGGCGCCGCGGTACCGCCGATATTTGCCGTGGTGACACGGCTGTTCAGGCCGTCTTCGGACAGCCGGTACTCGACGGCGATGCGCAGTGCGTGCGGGTATCCCGCCGTCGGCTCCGGGGTGCAGGAGAGGGTCACCGAGGAATCGTCGTGCGACTCCAAAGTCCAGTCCAGCGGGAACACGAGTCCATGGAGGGCGCAGCCGCGTTCGGGCTCATTGACGGGAACCTCGTACTCGGTCCCGTCGAACGCGTACCGCCCGTCTGCGATGCGGTTAGGCCAGGGCGCGGCGATGATGCCCCTGAAATCAGGGATGGGCCCGCCTTCCGGGAACGGAACGATCAGGTCCCGTTCCCGGTGGCGCAGCATCCGCAGGGCGCCGGCGTGCGCCGTGACGGCGGCGGTGTACTCCCCGGCCCGGATCGTGTGTTCGGTCGCAGCCAGTGACCCGGTCACAGCCCGCCGGCCAGCTTGTAGTAGGCGGCGTTCCAGGCGAGTTCCTTCTTGAACTGCCTGATAGTGGTGCCTTCGTCGATGGTGAGGAGCTCGGTCTGCGCGATCTCGGCGAAGTCTTCGAACACGTCCATGCCCACCTGGGTGGAGAGGACGGTGTGGTGCGCGGCGCCTGCCGTCAGCCAGGCCGCAGCGGAGGTGGCGAAGTCGGGCTTCGGAGACCACAGCGCGCGGGCCACCGGGAGGTTGGGCAGCGGCTCGTCAAGATCGACGACGTCGACGGCGTTCGCGACGAGGCGGAACCGGTCGCGCATGTCGGACAGGGCCACGACGACGCCCTGTCCGGCGTCGGTGTCGAAGACCATGCGTACCGGGTCTTCCTTTCCGCCGATGCCCAGCGGGTGGATTTCGACGCGCGGTTTGGCTGCCGTCAGGGAGGGGCAGACCTCGAGCATGTGTGCGCCAAGGATCTTCTCCTGGCCAGGCGCCAGGTGGTAGGTGTAGTCCTCCATCAGGGAGGCGCCGCCGGGCAGTCCGGCGCCCATGACCTTGGCCGCGCGGACCAGGATGGCGGTTTTCCAGTCGCCCTCGGCGCCGAAGCCGTAGCCGTCGGCCATAAGCCGCTGGACGGCCATGCCCGGCAGCTGCCGCAGTTCGCCGAGGTCCTCGAACGAGGTGGTGAAAGCGGCGGAGCCGTTGGCTTCGAGGAAGCTGCGCAGTCCGAGCTCGATGCGGGCGCTGTAGCGGAGGGATTCGTGGCGGGCTCCGCCGGAGCGCAGCTCACGTGCCACGTCGTAAAGCCGCTCGTACTCTGCGACCAAGGTGTCGACGTCGGACTCCGCAGCGCCGTGCACGGCGTCGGCGAGTTCGTTCACGGACCAGGTGTTGACCGAGACACCGAAGCGGAGCTCCGCCTCGGTCTTGTCACCTTCGGTGACGGCGACATTGCGCATGTTGTCCCCGAAGCGGGTCAGCTTCAGTGTCCGGACGGCGGCCCAGCCGGCGGAGGCGCGCTGCCAGACACCGACCTGGCGGGCCACCTCCGGGTTGGACACGTGCCCAACGACGGTCTTGCGCGGCACCCCGAGCCGGGACTGGATGTAGCCGAACTCGCGGTCGCCGTGCGCTGCCTGGTTCAGGTTCATGAAGTCGAAGTCGATGTCCGCCCACGGCAGCTCCACGTTGGCCTGGGTGTGCAGGTGCAGGAGGGGCTTGCGGAGCAGGTCCAGGCCCTGGATCCACATCTTGGCCGGGGAGAACGTGTGCATCCAGGCCGTCACGCCGATCACGGAGTCGTCCGAGTTGGCCTCCAGCGCTGTGCGGCGGATCGCGTCCGAGTCGGTGAGCACGGGCTTCCAGACGAGCCTGACCGGGACGTCCGAGGACTCATTCAGGGCCGCGGCGATCTCCTGGGACTGGGCGGCGACCTGCTTCAGGACGTCCTCGCCGTAGAGGTGCTGGCTGCCGGTGAGGAACCAGACCTCGTAGTGCTCGAGGGAGGTGTTGTTGGCGCTGGACATTGGGTCTCCTTTGAAAAGTCTTTGGTGTGCAGGGCCGGAACTAGCGGCCGTAGACGTTCTGGTAGCGGTCGTAGAGCGATTCGATCTGGCCGGGGTCGATGGGCAGCGGTTCGCCGAGCTGCCGGGACACATGGACCGTACGGGCAACTTCCTCGCACATCACGGCCGCCTTCACGGCGGAGCGGGCATCCTTGCCGATGGTGAACGGCCCGTGGTTCTGCATCAGCACGGCCGGCGAGTTCGATCCCCGCAGCGTCTCCACGATGCCGCGCCCGATCGAGTCGTCCCCGATCAGTGCGAACGGCCCGACCGGGATGGGTCCGCCGAACTCGTCGCCCATCATGGTCAGCACGCAGGGGATTTCTTCGCCGCGCGCGGCCCAGGCCGTGGCATAGGTGGAGTGGGTATGGACTACGCCGCCGACGTCGGGCATGTTGCGGTAAACATAGGCGTGCGCAGCAGTGTCCGACGACGGCGAAAGGTCCGGATTTTCCCAGACTGCCGGGACGCCGTCGGTGTCGGCGCTCAGGCTGCTGACCGGGGTGCCGTAGAGGTCAGTGACCACCATGAGCCCGGGCTTCAGGTCATCGTAGGAGACGCCGGAAGGCTTGATAACCATGAGGTCATAACCGGGAATCCGGCCGGACACGTTCCCGGCCGTCCACACCACCAGACCATACCGGGTCAGCTCCGCGTGCAGCCCGCAGACCTCCTGGCGGATGCGGGCGATGGTTTCCAGCAGCGCGCTCATGCTGACACCGCCTCGCTGTCCAGCGACTGGGCAAGGGCAGACTGGGATTCCGCGGCGGCGTTGCGCTGGATGGCCTTCAGCCGGTGCATAACGTTGTTGGTTCCCCGGCCGAAGTAGTCGTGCAGGGTGCGGTACTCGCGGAACAGCTCCTCGTACGCGGCAACGTTGTCCGGGATGGGTGTGTAGACGGCACCGGGGGCAGCGCCCATGGCCGCGGATGCGGCCCGCACATCGGCGTACTTCCCGGCGGCAACGGCCGCGTGGATGGCAGAGCCCAGGGCCGGGCCCTGGGCGGAGCCGATGGTAGAGAGCTGGAGGCCGGTCACGTCGGCGTAGATCTGCATGAGGAGCCGGTTCTTGAGCAGGCCGCCAGCCACGATGAACTCCTTCACCGGGACACCGGAATTCCGGAAGGCATCGACGATGGTGCGGGTGCCGAAGGCCGTTGCTTCGAGCAGCGCCCGGTAGATGTCCTCGGGGCGGGTCGCCAGGGTCTGGCCGACAAGCACACCTGAGAGCTCGTGGTCCACGAGGACCGAGCGGT
This sequence comes from Arthrobacter sp. NPDC093125, assembly GCF_044754225.1. Taxonomy (NCBI): domain Bacteria; kingdom Bacillati; phylum Actinomycetota; class Actinomycetes; order Micrococcales; family Micrococcaceae; genus Arthrobacter; species Arthrobacter sp. NPDC093125. Next base: position 429,637 of record NZ_JBIVOQ010000001.1, read on the forward strand.
TGCCCGAGTGCCAGTCCAGGGCGACCAGGCCGTGCTGGCCGATCGCCTGCCCCGAGGCCAGGTCAGTCAGGTATTCATGGATGCCCTGCCCGGCAGCGGCGGCCGCCTGGTGGTATTCCGGCGGCACCCCGTACTGGGTGAACCAGCCGAAGATGTCGCCCACCCCTGACTGGCCGGCCTCGTAGCCCCAGAGCCCGTCGACGATGCCGCCGTCCACGACGCCGCACATGCCGGGTACTTCGTGCAGTTCGTCGCCGTTCATGACGTGGCACGTGGAGGTGCCCATGATGGCCACCAGCTGGCCCGGCTCCACGGCTTTGGCAGCCGGCGCAGTGACGTGTGCGTCCACGTTGCCCACGGCCACCGCGATTCCCTCCGGCAACCCCGTCCAGGCTGCCGCCTCGGCCGTCAAATAGCCGGCGGCATCACCCAGGCGGCCGATGCTGTGCGCCAGTTTAGCGCTAACAAAGTCCTTGAACTGCGGATTGAGGGCAGCGAGGAAGGCATCGGACGGATAGCGGCCGTCCTGGTAGATGCCCTTGTACCCGGCGGTGCAGGCGTTGCGGACGTAGTTGCCGCAAAGCTGCCAGACGATCCAGTCGGCAGCCTCCACCCAGTGGTCCATCTCGGCGTAGGCCTCAGGATCCTCCTCCAGCAGCTGCAGCCCCTTGGCGAACTCCCACTCCGACGAGATCAGCCCGCCGTACCGCGGCAGCCAGGATTCGCCGAGCTCGGCGGCCAGCGCGTTGATGCGGTCAGCCTGGCCCTGCGCCGCATGGTGGCGCCACAGCTTGACGTACGCGTGCGGCCGGTTGGCGAAGCCCGGCACCTCATTCAGCGGCCTGCCGTCTGCCTTGACCGGCACCATGGTGCAGGCGGTGAAGTCTGTAGCTATTCCGACGACGGCGGCCGGGTCGATCCCGGCGTCTGCGATCGCGGCGGGAACGGCATGCCGGAGCACCTCCCGGTAGTCGTCGGGCACCTGCAGCGCCCATTCCCCGGGGAGACGGGCGGCCGTTCCATGTGCCACCCCTGCCACATCCGCCGGGAGCGCTTCGGTAACCACGGCGTGCGGGTAGTTGAAGACACCACTGCCGAGTTCCTTGCCGTCGCGGACCCGCACCACCACGGCCCGGCCGGACAGGGTGCCGTAGTCCACCCCGATGACATAGTTTTCGCTGCCGTCTGTGACGTCCATGAATCCTCCAAGTAGCCGCCCGTCCACTTTGCGGGCTGGAACTATTGTGAGCGCTAACAACACAGGCCGTCAAGTGCCATGGGCGAGCAGCCGGAAGAGCTGCTTCGGCATTGGTATCATCTGCGCGATCAGGCGGGCGCTGCTGTGCTCCGCCGGACCACGAGTTCAGGCTCCACGACGGTGGTGCTTACGCTCTCACCGTTCTCGATGGCACTGAGCATCAGGTCCATGCAGCGCCGCCCCAACTCTTCGAAGTCCTGGCGCACTGTGGTGAGCGGCGGCGTGAAGTAGCCCGACTCGGGCTGGTCGTCAAAGCCGACCACGGACACATCCTCTGGCACGCGGACGCCGGCCTCGCTGAAGGCCCGGAGCAGGCCCAGGGACATCTGGTCGTTGCCGACAAACAGCGCAGTAGCGTTCCTGTCCCTGGCGAGCCTGCGGCCAATCTCGTAGCCGCTGCCGGCACTCCAGTCCCCCTCGAGTACGAGGCTGTCGTCCAGGCCGGCCGAGCGCAGCGCCTCGCTCCAGCCCTCGGCGCGCGCCACCGCGTCAATCCAGTCCTGGGGGCCGGCGATGTGGCCAATCAGCCGGTGGCCCTGTTCAATCAGATGTCCGACGGCGAGCTCGGCGCCGCGCTTCTGGTCCACCATCGCGCCGCTGACGGCCTCGCTGCCCAGGGAGCCCACGGCCACCACGGGAACGCCGGGCTTCAGTTCAGCCAGTGCAAGGAGGGTTTCAGAGTGCGGCACGATCACCACGATGCCGTCGACGGACTGGTCCATGAAATGCCGGACAGCGTCGGATATGGCCTCGCGGCTCACTGTCCTCAATGCCGCAATGCTGACGAAATAGCCGGCATCCCTGGCGGCCTGCTCCACGCCGAGCAGGGTGTTTGCGGGGCCGTACTGGGAAAGCTCACTGCCGAGGACACCGATCGTCTGGGACTTCCGGGTGACAAGGCTGCGGGCGGCAGGATTGCGCCGGTACCCCAGCTCGGCAATGGCAGCCTCCACCCTCTCCCGGGTGGACTTGCTGACGTTTGGATGGTTGTTGATCACGCGGGACACAGTCTGGTGCGAGACCCCGGCGCGGCCGGCAACATCCTCAAGCCGCGGCATCCGCGCATTGCTCTTTGTCATGGGCTTATTCTGCTTTACCCGGTGCGCGAGCACGAATGACCCGCGGATGCGGCGCCTGCCCGCCCAGCAAAAAGTCCCCGGATCCCTGTTGACCAGGAAGCCGGGGACTGTCCACTCTTCGCTAAAAGAGTGGGCCCTGTGGGGCTCGAACCCACGACCCACGGATTAAAAGTCCGATGCTCTACCAACTGAGCTAAAGGCCCAAACTAACCGTGCATCGAGCATAGGCGACATGCAATGTCACCATCCACGACGCGTGTCAGTTCCAGTCCATTTCTGGACGTTAATACTGTACCCCAGTCCGGGGCGCGCCACTTACGGAAGCGGCTGCCGCCGTCGTCCGATTTGTTCTTCACCAAAAGGCGGAGCCGGGGAGCCCCGAACCTCATGCTCGATTACCGTACGTCACAGGAGTAGCGTGGGGACCATGAGCGACAAAGCAGGAACCAGCGGGCCGGGCGGGGCGGAACGGCACCACAAACCCAAACCTTTTGCGCCCATTGATTTCGAGCCTTTCGCCGGCGGCGCGGACCCGGCGCGGGTTTCCGAAGCAGCCCATCTGGCCGCCCAGGCCTTGGTCCGCCACGGCCGCGACAGTGACGATCCCGTGGTCACCAGGCGCCTGGTCAAACTCGCCGACGAACAGGGGCTCGAAGCCATCGCCGAAATGTGGGCCGAGAGTCCGGCGCGTTCCCTGCCTGGCGCCCTGTGGCGGCTGTACGCCCTGCGCGCGGCGACAGTCCAGGACCCTGAGCGCATCTCGGTCTACTTCAAAGCGGGCAAGGACACCGCGCAGGTTTCCAACGTCGTCGCCGGAGCGGCCGAACCGCCGGGGGCGGATGAAATGAAGACGATGGCGGACGCCATCCTGTCCGGCGCGTTCGACGGCGATTTCGACGTCGCGCTGGAACGTTCCGCAGCCTTCTGCCGCGTGGTTGCGCTCGGGCAGGCGACCATCGCCGACGGCGCCGACCACAGCAACGAGGGCCACGCGCGCAAGCTGACGCGGAATTCCCACCTGCTGGTGAAAACCGCCGAGGACCTCGAGCACGCCGCCAACGCATGGCGGCTGGGCGAACTCGACTGACCCATCGGGCCGGATCTGTCAATGTTGACTTGGTCGGGCCGACGTAGAACACTAAAACTGGTGCCGAGCCGCGAAACCCCCGGGCTTCAACATTTAGCCGCCTAGAGCGGCCTACCGCCGAGAGGCGTATCCGGTTCGGCACCATTTTCATGCCCCGGATACAGCTCCCGGTAAAGTACTGACTAGCCGCGGGCGGGGCGTCAAGTCATACAGCCCGTTGTTCCCCGTCCTGACGATCCTCCGGAGACCGGTACTCATGAAGCTGCGCCTTTTTCCCCAGGAGCCCGCCGGGCTGAACCTCCTGTCGCAGCAGGCCCATCAGATTGTCCTGGCGAGCGGCACCCTGGCGGAAATCCTGGGCGCCCCGGCCTCCGAACATGACCGGCTCGTGGAGGACATGCACAACCATGAGGCCAAAACCGCCGAACTGCAGTTCGCCCTGCTGACGCACATGCGGACCAGCTTCGTGAACCCACTTCCCCGCGAGGACATGTACGGGATGTCCCTCTGCCTCAACGCTGCCATGGAGAAGCTCGATGCCGCGGCCGAGCTCGTGGCGCTGTACAAGCTGGACCGGCTGCCGAAGCGGGCAGCCGACCAGCTGGAGATCATCACCCGCCAGGCCGAACTCACGGCGGATGCGATGCGCCGGCTGAACAACCTCGACGACCTGGAGGACTACTGGATCGAGATCCTCCGTTTGGCGAAACGTGCTGAACGTACGCACCGGGTCTGGGTCGCGGACATGCTCAAGGACATGAAGGCCACGCAATACGCCCGGAACAGGGACATTGCCAACCAGCTGGTGGATGTCACGAAGGACATGCGGCGCGTTGCCACCCAGGTGGGCAGCATCATCGTCAAGGAATCATGAGGTGACGCCGTTCATCTTCGCGCTGGTGGTGGCACTCGCCGCCTCGTTTGCCTTCATCAACGGCTTCCGGGACGTCTCCAACTCCGTGGCCCTGGCCGTCCGGACCCGCGCACTGACTCCAACCGTGGCAGTGCTGCTCGCGGCGGTCTTCAACTTCATCGGGGCGCTCCTTAGCTCCGGCTTCGCTGTTGCAGTCAGCGAGAACTGGGTCACCCTCCCGCAGGGCGACAGCGGCCTCAGCATCCTCGTGGCCGGCCTGGCCAGCGCGTGCATCTGGGGGCTGCACCTTTGGTGGCGCGGCGTTCCGTCCTCGTCGACGCACGCCCTGGTGGGCGGCCTTGCCGGCGCTGGAACGGCCAGCGTCCTGGTAGGCGGCAATGCGGTGGCCGGCGTGGACCAGTCTCTCCTGTTCCAGGTGGTGCTGCCACTGGCCCTGTCCCCCGTCATAGCCTTCGTCGGGGCCTACCTGCTCGTGTATCCCGTGACCTGGGCAGCCCGCTACGCGCAGCCGAATGTGATCAACCGGCGGTTCCGGGCCGCTCAGTCCATCACGGCAGGAGCCGTTGCCTTCGGACACGGGCTGCAGGACGGCCAGCGCGTTGGGGCAGTTCTCCTTTTGGCGGTCCTGGCGGCCGGATACAGCGACGGCGGTTCCATTCCCTTATGGATCGCGATGCTCTCCGCCATCATGATCACGGTAGGAACGCTCTTCGGCGGCTGGCGCATCTCCCACACGTTGGGGCACCGGCTCATCAGGATTGATCCGCTGCGCGGTGTGGTAGCCCAGTCCTTCAGCGCGTTCCTGCTCTTCATCGGGGCCATCGGCCTGCACTTGCCCATCTCCACCACCCACACCGTCACGTCCGGCGTGCTCGGTGCCGGCGAAAACCAGCCGGTGCCCGGGACGCACCGCAAGATCGTGGCGCGGATCCTGTCCCTGTGGCTCCTGACGCCCGTGGTTACCGCCGCGGGCGCATTCGTGCTCGCACTGGCCCTCTCCCCCCTGGCCGGGACCTGACCCCCGCTTAGACACGCATCGGCTGCTCCGCTTCTGCCCGTTTCAGCGTTCAAGAGGGCAGTTGGGGGCAACCGACGGTGTGCGGTGAGTTGGTTGGGGCCACGCCGGCGAGGGCCCCGGCCTGAGCTTGCGAAGGTTGGGAGCCGGTGGGGACTATCCGAAGCGGCCGGAGACGTAGTCTTCCGTAGCCTTCTGGCCCGGGTTGTTGAAGATGGTGCTGGTCTCGGCGTATTCGATGAGCTTGCCCGGCTTGCCGGTGCCGGCGATGTTGAAGAACGCCGTCTTGTCCGAAACGCGGGCCGCCTGCTGCATGTTGTGGGTCACGATGACCACGGTGTACTGGTCCTTGAGCTCGTTGATGAGGTCCTCGACAGCCAGGGTGGAGATCGGGTCCAGGGCTGAGCACGGCTCATCCATGAGGATGACCTGGGGTTCCACGGCAATCGCGCGGGCGATGCACAGGCGCTGCTGCTGGCCGCCGGACAGGCCGGAGCCGGGCTTTTCCAGCCGGTCCTTAACCTCGTTCCACAGGTTGGCGCCCTGCAGGGACCGCTCCACGAGGGCATCGGCTTCGCCCTTGGAGATCTTCTGGTTGTTCAGCTTCACGCCGGCCAGCACGTTGTCGCGGATGGACATGGTGGGAAACGGGTTGGGCCGCTGGAACACCATGCCGATCTGCGTGCGCACGGTCACGGGGTCCACGCCGGGGCCGTAAAGGTTGTCGCCGTCGAGCAGTACTTCCCCCTCGACGCGGGCACCCGGCAGCACCTCGTGCATGCGGTTCAGGGTGCGGAGGAAGGTGGACTTGCCGCAGCCGGATGGGCCAATGAACGCGGTGACGGACTTGGCCTCGATGTTGATGCTGACGTCCTCGACGGCCAGGAAATTGCCGTAGTACACGTTCAGGTCTTTGACGTCGATGCGCTTGGACATGATGTTCCTTAACTTGCTCGTATGAATTGAAGTCTAGATCCCGGGGGTTCGATGCGGAACGGCGGGAATTAGTGGCGGGCCCTGTGCTGCCCTTGGAAAACGCCGGTTAGCGGCCGGCCTTCGGGGCAAAGATCCTGGCGATCAGGCGGGCGCCGAGGTTGAGCAGCATCACGAGGATGATGAGCACCAGGGCGGCGCCCCAGGCCCGCTGCGAGGAAGGATCCGGGTTGGACGGCGAGGTGGGGTTCAGGATCTGGGTGTAGATGAACGTGGGCAGGGAGGCCATCCAGCCGCTGAACACGTTGGTGTTGATGCTCGTGGCGAAGCCCGCGGTGACCAGGATGGGAGCCGTCTCGCCGATGACCCGGGCGATTGCGAGGGTGACGCCCGACGCGATGCCGGAGATCGCCGTCGGAATAACCACCTTGAGAATGGTCCGCCACTTGCGGACGCCCAAGGCGTAGGACGCCTCGCGCAGCTCGTTGGGCACGATCTTCAGCATTTCCTCGCTGGAGCGGACCACCACCGGGATCATCAGCACGGAAAGCGCGACGGCGGCGACGGCACCGGTTTTGGTGCCGGGCCCCACGACGGCGAAAAAGAAGGCGGCGGCGAAGAGGCCGGCCACGATGGACGGGATGCCGGTCATGACGTCCACAAAGAAGGTGATGGCGCGGGCCACCGGGCGGTCGTTTCCGTACTCCACCAGGTAGATGGCGGTCAGCAGGCCCACCGGGACGGAGATCAGAGTGGCCAGCAGGGTGATTTCCACCGTGCCGAGCAGCGCATGGTAGATGCCTCCGATGACGGGTGCACCGTCCTCGGCGGCCCTGTTGTCGTAGACACCGGTGACGCCATTCATCGAATAGTGCAGGAAACCGGGGGCCATGAGGCCCGGGATGCCGTTGGCCATGACCGTCCAGATGACGGAGATGAGCGGAAGCAGAGCGACCAGGAAGGATCCCACCACAAGGCAGGTGGCCAGTTTGTCCTTGGCTTTGCGGGCGCCCTCGACAGCGGCGCTCCAGCCGACGAGGCCGGCGGCGAAGAGGATCGCCGAGACGATTCCCCAGCCGAAGGCGTTAAAGCCGATCAGGGCCAGCAGCGCGGCAGCGACGACGAGTGCAACGCCCAGCACGACGTAGGGGGCGTACTTGGGCAGCTGCCCTTTAGTCAGTGCGGACCGCTTGCGGACCGGGGTGAGGGTGGAGGTCATTTAGTTGGCTCCCGAGAATTCTTTGTGCCGGTTGATGATCCACCGGGCAATCATGTTGACGGCAAGCGTGATCACGAACAGGACCAGACCGGCGGCGATGAGCGTGCTCACCTTCAGGCCGCTTGCTTCGGGGAAGTTCAGGGCGATTTCGGCGGCGATGGTCTGGTTGCCCGACTGGATCAGGCTTGCGGTCAGGGCGCCGGAGGAAAGCACGAGCGCCACAGCCATTGTTTCGCCGAGGGCGCGGCCGAGGCCGAGCATGACGGCGCTGATGATGCCGGGGCGGGCGAAGGGCAAGACCGACATCTTGATCATTTCCCAGCGCGTCGCGCCCAGGGCCAGAGCGGCTTCCTCGTGCAGTTTGGGGGTCTGCAGGAAGATCTCGCGCGACAGGGAGGTGATGATCGGGAGCACCATGACGGAGAGCACGATTCCGGCAGTCAGGATGGTCTTGCCGGTAGCGGAGGCGGGTCCCTGGAAGATGGGGAGCCAACCCATGTTGGCCGCCAGCCAGTCGTAGGCCGGTGCTATTTCCTTCGCCAGGAACGCTGCACCCCAGGCGCCGTAGATGACCGACGGGATGGCCGCCAGCAGGTCGACCACATAGCCCAGCCCCGAGGCCAGGCTGCGCGGGGCATAGTGCGAGATGAACAGTGCCACACCGATGGCCACGGGGGTGGCTATGACAAGCGCGATGATGGCGGCAATCAGGGTGCCGATCACGATCGGCCAGATGTAGGCGAAGAATCCTTCTCCGCCCTGGATGTCCTCGGCCGGAGCGGTAAACGCCGGAATGGCCTGGATGACGAGGAAGAGCGCAACGCCAAACAGCACGGCAAGGATGAGGCATCCTGCTGCCAAAGCGGCTCCGGAAAAGACTTTATCCCCGACGCGTCCTGCGCCTTGGGGTTTGGTCAGGGAGGTGACGGTCATACCTGGCCCTTCGGGTGTTGGTGGTGTGGAACTGCGGATCATGAAGGCAGCAGTGCTCTTTACACGGCTAATTCCCCGCCCAGCCAAGCGGCTGGACGGGGAACCGCAGCGTTCAGTTCAAACCTTACGACTTGACCTTGATGGATTCGATGGCCTTGGTGGCCTTGGTGCTGAGTGCGGCGGACAGCGGAGCAGACTTGGCTGACTCAGCGGCGGCCTGCTGGCCCTCTTCGGAGACGACGTACTTCTCGAAAGCCTTGACCAGGTCAACGGTCTCCTGCGTGTCGTACGTCGAGCAGACGACGTGGTAAGACACCAGGACGATCGGGTAAGCGCCGGACTCAGTGGTGGTGCGGTCCAGGTCAATGGCGGTGTCGTTTTCGGCGCGGCCTGCAACCGGCTTGCCGGCGTCAACGGCCGCGGCGGCAGCTTCCGGCGAGATTTCAACGAACTCGGAGCCGACCTTGATCTTGGCGGTGCCAAGCTTGCCGCCGACGGCGGAGTCGTCCGCGTACGTGACGGCCCCGGGGGTGTCGGTGACGGTCTTGACCACGCCTGAGGTGCCCTTGGCGTTCTCGCCTTCGAGGGCAGCGGGCCACACGCCGTCCGCTTCGTCCTTCCAGACCTCGGGAGCGGCTGCTTCGAGGTACTCCGTGAAGTTCGTGGTGGTGCCGGAGTCATCGGAGCGGCTGACGGGCGTGACCTGCAGGTCCGGAAGACTGGCATCCGGGTTCAGGGCAACGATGGCGGGGTCATTCCACTTCTTGATCTCGCCGCGGAAGATCTTGGCAGCCGTCGGGGCATCGAGGTTCAGCTCCATGACGTCCGGGATGTTGAAGGCAATGGCTATCGGCGAAATGTAGACGGGGATGTCGATGGCCCCGCCCGGACCACACTGTTCCTTGGACTGGGCCAGTTCCTCGTCCTTCAGATAGGCGTCGGATCCGGCGAACTGCGCCGAGCCGTCGAGGATGGCCTTGCGGCCGGCGCCGGAGCCGTCCGGCGAGTACTGGACGGTGACCCCCTGGTTTGCGGTGGCGAAGTTGGTTTTCCAGACATCCATTGCCGCGCCCTGTGCAGAGGAGCCGATGCCAGTCAGGGTACCGGTGACCTTGGAGCCGGCCTGGCCCCCTGTGGCCGCGGTGGGATTGTCCGAGCCGCAGGCGGTAAGCGCGAGTGCGCCGGCTGCGATGACAGCAATGGCCGTGTGGCGGCTGAAGCGGAATGACTTCACTGGGTGTGCCCCTTCCAGGGTTTCTGTGCGGTCCGGCCCGGAGACGACCTGACACGCTGATGCGTTTGCCTTCATCGAAGGTATGGGCCCCAGGTAACGAGTATTGGGGTCCAAGGTGAACGGAGGATTAACGACGGCGGGATGTTTGCTTACAGATGCCCGGTTCCCATTGCGCTGGACGCGCCGCAGTCGTAGTGCAGCGCCCATGTGGCACGATGTGCCGTATGGAGACCCCCGGGAACCTGGAAGCCCACCGCGTGGATGGCAGCCGGCCTTCCGATGCCGCCGTCGACTTGTACCGCAGGCTGAGCGCCGACATCGCGGCAGGGGTAGGAGTGGTGTCCTCTACGTTGCGCAACCGCGATTATGCTGCGACCGTCACCGGATTCCTGTCCGTTTCCTATGACCCGCCCACGATGCTGGTCAGTCTCTACGCCGAATCTCGCATCGGCGAGGCCGTGGAGGAAGCAGGTGTATGGGCGCTGAGCCTGCTCTCAGGCAAGCATCAGGGTGCGGCCAACTGGCTCGCGAGCCCAGGGACTCCGCTGCAGGGACTGCTGGCACAGGTCCCGTTCCGGCGCGGCCCCGCCACCGGCTCGGCGATTCTCGACGGTGCGCTTGCCTACTTCGAGCTGCGCACTGTGTCCGTGCACCAGGCCGCCACACACCTGATCATCGTCGGCGAAGTCCTTTCCATGGGCACCGATGCTGCACCGGCTGAGGCGCCCGATCCGCTAATCCACTTCGGCTCGAGCTACCGGCGTCTGGCGCCGTAGACGGCGGAGGGAGAAGACTGAGTATCAGGACAGGCGGCATCACCGCCGATAAACGAACGAAGTGAGGAGTGGAACATGGTTCCTGAAATCAACATCTGGGCGGTCCTGGTTGCGACGCTGTCCACGATGGTCGTGGGGTCGCTTTGGTACACGCCCAAGGTCTTCGGCAACTACTGGATGCGCGTGGCCAAGGTCTCGCCGAGCGGCGAAGCGAAGGATGCCGTCAAGCCCATCCTGATCACCCTCGCAGTGAGTTTTGTCAGCGCCCTTGTCCTGGCGGGATCCGTTGCCATCGCGCAGGAATTTTACGGCGGCAGCTTCCTGGGCAATTCCCTCATCACTGCCGTCATACTGTGGGCAGGCTTCACGGCGGCCCGCTTCATCACACACGACGCCTTCGAGGGCCGCCCCGCTGGCCTCACCGCACTGAACTGCGCCCATGAGCTCGTGACCTACCTGGTGATGGGGCTGATCATCGGACTCTTCGGCATCTAAGCGCGAACGGACACTTAAGGCCCCCGTCTCCCAACGCTTCCAAGCGCGAACGGACACTTAAGGCCCCTGTCTCCCCACGCTTCGAAGCGCGAACGGACACTTAAGGCCCTGTTTCCCCCAAGGCTTCGAAGCTGGTAGGGGCCGTATCCGTACGTTCGCGCCGGCTGGCGGGGCCGTATCTGTACGTTCGCGCCGGGCCGTGGGGCCATAAGTGTACGTTCGCGCTAGCTGCGGGGGCGGAGGCGGGCCACGAGCGTCGCGGCGAGGAACGCCGTCGTCATTTCCAGGGCGATGACCGCAAGCAACCCGGCGGCAGCGTGTCCCTCCGATCCTGCCGCCGCCGCCGACACCACCGGCGCTGCCGCGGCGTGGCTGTGGACCGAACCGCCCGGGGCAAGCAGCAGGAAGGCATGGACTGCCGCCATCGCGACCCCCGAGGCCATTATCCGGCGCAGGGCGGAGACACTGCTCTGGCGCCACACGTGGACGGCGCACGGCACGCAGACCGCCACCATCACGAGCATCAGCGCGTTGAGCCTCAGGCCATGGTGGTTGCCGGCAGCGAGCCACACGTGGGCTAGGCAGGACGCGGCGGTCACCACGGCGCAAACCCGGGAGTGGAGCAGAGTGCCGGCCGCCCGGCCCCCCGCTCCCCGGACGCGTCCCTCGGCAACGCTTCCGGAGGCAACTAGTGCCGGGAGTGCTGCCGAAGTCATGCCTGGAACCCCCGCAGCGGAAACCGCTCAGCCATGGCAGTGGTCACCTGACGGCTGGCAGTGGCTGGCCCCCTGGGCGGACGCGGGAACATCCAGTACCGGGCTGCGGTCGAAGAAGCCTTCGGGGCGCAGCTTGAAGCCCACTGTGTCCACGGGCATGATCGGCCAGTCCTCGACGCGGGGGAAGTGGGTGAGCCCGAAGGTGTGCCACACCACGATGTCCTGTCCGTCGATGTCCCGGTCCTGCGCGATGTAGGACGGCAGGCCGGCACCGCCGGAGTGCTGGTTGACGAAATCGCCGGTGGGGTAGCGCTCGTCGTCGGCGTACCGGGTGACCCACAGGTCCTTCGTGGCGAACGCGGCCCGGCGCGCGATGGAGGATTCCGGGTCGGCCATCAGCGTTGGCTGTCCTTCGGAGTGGAGCTTGTAGCCCACCGGTTCTCCAAGGCGGTTGCGGGATTCGGGGTTGGAAATGATCCAGGTCCGGCCGCTGCGGGGATCGCCTTCGCGGGCCGCCTCGGACTCGCGTGCCAGCACGGTGCGCTTGCGGGAGAACGCGTTTCCGCGCGGGTTGCCTTCGCCCATGGGCTGGCGGACCACGTCCTCCTCCTCCACCCTGTTGGTGAACCCGTCAACCGCCATGTCGAGGCGTGCACTGAAGATGTGCTGGTGGAACGGCGCGCCGAGCCCGGGTGCGAGCTGGGAAATGTTGTCTGAGCCGCCCTCCGGGAACGCCGAGGTGAAGACGACGCCGGTGGCCTTGGCCTCGAACTCGATAGTGCCGTCGAGGTAGAGGTACCAGTAGAAGCCGTAGTCGTAGTTGCCGATGGTGGTGAAGAAGGAGATCACCATGCGGCGGTTCCGGCGAGTGTAGTTGATGCCGGACCAGAGGTCGCTGTGCTTGGCCAGGATGCCCCAGTCCTCCTCATGCATGCAGATGCCGTTGCGGATCTCGCGGGGGTTGCCGAAGGCGTCGCTGATGACGGGGCTCAGGTAGGTGATGTCCCCGAGGCAGTCACAGCCCAGTTCGAGGGAGTTGGCGTACTGGCCCACGAGGTATTCGCCGGTGTCGAAGTAGTTCTGCCATGACCGGATGGGTGAAGGATCGCCGTACGGAACCACCATCTCGGCGATGGAGGCCCGGTTGATGATGGGACGGAGCCGGTCCCCGTCCCGGAAGGCGATGTTGTGCAGCACCACGCCTTCGCGGACGTCAAAGCCAACGTCCAGGCTCCACTTCTCCCATTCGATGTGGTTGCCGCCGGTGATGGTGAAGCTGGGACCCTCCGGCTGGGTGATCGAAATTGGCTTCTGGGTGGTGCGCAGTGGGCCGGTGAGTTCGGGGTCGGTGTAGTTTCCGTGTTCAGCCGGAACCGGGAAGATTCCGGTGTCGATGACCTGGGTGACTTCCTTGTTGACCACATCCACGTAGGCCACCAGCCCGTCCACCGGGTGGGCCCAGGCGCTGTCCTCAGGGAAGTTCTGCACGAACGCGAGCCCGCGGAGAATCCGGCGCCCCCTCTCCTCCGGGTACTCGAACACGCCGGCGGACAGCGGGGCCACACGCACCTTGCTGACATCCAGGTCACGGGCGGCCAGGGCCTTCAGCCACCGCTCGTCCCCTACCAGCAGCGCCTCCACCACTTCGAACTCCTCTTCGAGGACCGGCAGTTCGCCCGTGGCTGCGGTGTCGAGCTCGACGGCGGAAACAACAGTGCCGCTGGTGACGGACACGGTGACGTCGTGGGGACGGGCGCCGGAAATGTCGTGGATGAAGACCCGGAAGCGGCGGTCCACGGCGCGGGTAGTTGTGGCACCGCCGGTGGCTGCCCCGTCGGCGCCCGTGCCGCGGACGGGGCTAACGCGGGCAGGGTCCAGCAGTCCGAGATAGGCGATGCGCTTCTCCGCGCCTAGGAGCCCTTCCGCGCGGAGAATGTCCTGCACTTGTGTAATTTCTGCGGCCGTGGCCAGTCGGAAAGGGCTGGCTACATCTGTGAGTGAGGGCGTCATGGCGTCCTTCGGTCCGGGACCCTGGCGGATCGGATTTTTATTTTCTATAGTTGTAGAGAATAAGCGTCCGTAAGATAAGTCACAAGAGTCTTACGCCAAAAAGATTTACGGGGAGCAGCCGGGTGCCAAAGATTGTTGACCACGATGAGCGCCGGCTGGAACTGGTCGGAGCGACCTGGCGGATCATTGCGCGGCTCGGCATCGAGAGTGCCACCATGCGTGAGATCGCCACGGAAGCCGGCTTCGCCAACGGGGCCCTCAAGCCCTACTTCCCCACCAAGGACACGCTGCTGACCTTCGCCTTCAGCCATGTCTTCAACAGAACCAACGACCGCATCGCGGAGGTCACCGCCGGCAAGTCGGGAATCGCCGCCCTAAGGGCGTTTTGCCTGGAGGTTCTGCCGCTGGATGAGGAGCGGGTCAGCGAAGCGCGCATTGTCATTCCGTTCTGGCAAAAGGCCATCAACGATCCCGAAAAGGCCGCCATCCACCAGGAATCCATGGAGCAGTGGCAGGCGGCCATCGTCCGGCACCTCGCGGAGGCAAGGAAGAACGGCGACGTGAGTGCCTCGGCCGACGACCGCGTCATCGCCGGCCACCTGCTGAACATGCTGCTGGGTGCCCAGATCGCGGCGGCACTCGCCGCGGAGGGCCAGCCCGACCTCAGGCTCACCGATCAACTCCAGTCCTTTCTGGACCTGCTGGCCAAGTAGCCTCGGCTGCAATTCTTTTTTCGCCAACTGTTGAAAAAAGTCTTCATCGGACGCTAACCTGAAACGACTGTGCTTCAGGACACAGTCATCGTGGAACCAACATCAGATGGCCGCCGTCGTCAGGAACATCCATGCCAACAGCCACAGCCCAGCCCGCCCGCCAGGAACTCACGTCCAGCGTCGCCGCTTCGTTCGACCACTGGAAGCACCTGGTCGCGGAGTCCTTCGTGCCGCTCGCGGCGAGGACAGCGGACGTGGACGGTTTCCGCGGGCAGATGCGGTCGCGGGTGGTGGACCGCCTGTCCATTATTGAGGTCACCGCCACCTCCCACGAGGTTCACCGGACACCGGCGCTGATTGCCCAGGCCGGCGAGCGCTACTTCAAGCTCAACCTCCAGCTGGAGGGGACAGGCCTCCTGATCCAGGACAACCGCGAGGCCCTGCTCCGGCCGGGCGACCTGGCGATTTACGACACCAACCGCCCCTACACCCTGACCTTCGAGGAAGAGGCGCGGATGATGGTGATGATGTTCCCGCGCGATGCCCTGTCGCTGCCCGCCGACTACGTGGGCCAGCTCGCGGCTGTGCGAATGACGGGAAGCGCCGGGCTTAGCGGGATGGTGGGGCAGTTCATCCGGCAGCTCTCCGAAAACCTGGAGGTCCTGGGCGGCCCCAGCGGGTCACGGCTGGCCACCAACGCCCTGGACCTGGTGTCCACCATGCTGCACGCGGAAATGGACATCTCGCCGGATCGGATGAAGCCGCAGGCCCTCCTGGCTGCTTCCGTGCGGGAATATATCGAGGCCAACCTGTCTGATCCCCTGCTGTCGCCGGCCAGCGTTGCCGCCGCCCACTTCATTTCCACCCGCCACCTGCACAATGTCTTCCACGAGTCCGGCGCAACTGTCGCCAGCTGGATCAGGACCCAACGCCTTGAGGGTGCCAGGCGCGAACTGCGGGATCCGCTGCATGCGGGCAAATCGGTGAGCGCCGTAGCCGCGCGCTGGGGTTTCCTCGACGCCGCACACTTCAGCCGCATCTTCCGCGACGCCTTCGGCGTTTCACCCAGCGACTGGCGCCGCGGGGCCTGACTGTCGGCTTCTGCCCTGGACCACCCACGGAGTCCGGCGGCATGTACCCGGACGGCCGAAAGCGATGCAGGACGGCTAAATAAGCCCCTGCGCGAGCATGGCGTCAGCCACCTTTACGAAACCGCCGATATTGGCGCCCAAGACGTAGTTGCCGGGCTCCCCGTACTCATCAGCGGTCGACGCGCAGCGGTCATGGATCCCCACCATGATGTCCGTGAGCCGCTGTTCGGTGTGCTCGAAGGACCAGGAGTCCCGGCTCGCGTTCTGCTGCATTTCAAGCGCCGACGTCGCAACTCCGCCGGCGTTGGCGGCCTTGCCCGGGCCGAACAGCACCCCGGACTCCTGGAAAACGGACACGGCTTCACGCGTGGAAGGCATGTTGGCGCCTTCACCGACAGCAAGCAGGCCGTTCCGCACCAGGCGGGCGGCAGCATCGCCGTCGAGCTCGTTCTGGGTGGCACACGGCAAGGCCACCGTTGCGTCGACGTCCCACACGGAACCGGCCTCCACATAGGCAACGCCGGAACGTCGCAGGGCGTAGTCCTTGAGGCGGCCACGTTCCGTTTCCTTAATCTGGCGCAGCAGCCCGACGTCGATCCCCGTCTCGTCCACGATGTAGCCGGAAGAGTCGGAGCACGCCACCACGGCGGCGCCGAGTGCCTGGGCTTTGGCGATGGCGTTGATGGCGACATTGCCCGAGCCTGAAACCACCACGCGCTGGCCGTCGAAGGACATTCCACGGGTTTTCAGCATCTCTTGCGTGAAGATCACTGTTCCGAAACCGGTGGCCTCGGGCCGGACCAGCGAGCCGCCCCAGGAGATGCCCTTGCCCGTCAGGACTCCAGATTCGTAGCGGTTGGTGATGCGTTTGTACTGGCCGAACAGGTAGCCGATTTCACGCCCGCCGACGCCGATGTCACCGGCCGGCACGTCCGTGTACTCGCCGATGTGCCGGTACAGCTCTGTCATGAAGGACTGGCAGAACCGCATGACCTCGGCATCGCTGCGTCCACGGGGGTCGAAGTCGGAGCCGCCCTTGCCGCCGCCGATAGGCATGCCCGTCAGGGCGTTCTTGAAGATCTGCTCGAAGCCAAGGAACTTCACGATGCCCAGGTACACGGACGGATGGAAGCGCAGGCCGCCCTTGTAGGGGCCGAGTGCCGAGCTGAACTCGACGCGGAAGCCGCGGTTTATCTGGACGCGGCCGGAATCATCGGTCCACGGCACGCGGAAGATGATCTGGCGTTCCGGTTCGCAGAGGCGCTCGAGGATTGCGGCTTCAAGGAGCTCGGGGTGCCGGTCATGAACCGGGCCGAGGCTTTCGAACACCTCGACCACCGCCTGATGGAACTCCGCCTCGCCGGGGTTCCGTGCCAGGACAGTGTCCCTGATGGCCTCAAGCCGTGCATCCATGAACGTCTCCTCTTTCTTTGCCCCGCGTTTCTACGCCGGCGGTGTGGCGACGGCCGGCTGGCCGGGGCGTAGCCCCGCCAAGGGAAGCCGGCCCGTCCGGGACGGGGCCCGTCCGCAGCGGCCGCCGTCCGCCGGCGGGATGTCGGGCCGGCTGCGCTGGCGTGTCCCGCGGATTGTGACTGACGCAGCCGCAGAAGCAGGCGGGGCAAAACACTAGTATTCCGTAATGTGATACTAACATCTCGAAAAATGGAATCAGGGGCTGCGCCGGCGTTGTGTGAGGAGGCTCTCCCGTGACGGACGTCTGCCTGCTCCTCTCCGGAGCAGCACTCCTGATCAACGGCCTCGCGGCCCTGAATGTGGTCCCCGCCCGGGACGCAGCCGTGTTCAGCCTGGTCATCGGCAGCGCGCAGTTGGTCCTTGGCGTTACCTACTTGGCTGGCACTGCCGTCACAGCCGGCGCCGCTGGTGCCGGACCACAGGTGCTGCTCAGCGCGTCCGGGATGTTCCTCTTCGGGCTGACCTACGTGTATGTGGGACTGGATTTCCTGCTGGGACTGGGCTCCAGGGGTCTCGGCTGGTTCTGCGGGATGGTGGCGGCCTTCGGACTGCTGCTGGCCGCGGCCTGGCTTCGCGACAATCCGCTGCTGGCGGTCCTTTGGCTGTGCTGGTCAGTGCTATGGGGCCTTTTCTTCGCGTCCCTGGCACTGGGGCTGGACAGCATCAAGCCGTTCACCGGCTGGGCGCTTGTGCTCACGAGCCAGGTGTCGGCAACCGTTCCGGCGTTCCTCGGGATGACCGGGCTCTGGCCCTACCGCACGGATGCTGCGGCGCTGGCAGCAGCCGGGCTGGCCGTCCTTTTCGTGCTGGCAGGCATGTTGGCCCGGCGCCGATCCTCCGAACCGCGCCGGGCCAACGATGTCACTCTCCCTCTGTCCGGGGAGACTGCACGTTAGCCGATGATGCGCACCAGGCCGGCGGCCCTTCGGGCGATCAGCACTTCAACGACCACACCGACGATGAAGACTGCGGGGACGGCCACCAGCAGGGCAGTCGCCGTCTCGGCGCTGCCGCCAATCAGTGAGGTGAAGTTGCTGACCACGAGGAACAGGATCCACGCCAGCAGCAGGGCCGCGAGCGCCGGCGCAATCAGCGTCTGCCAGGGCTGGCCATCCGCGCGCTCACGGCGGAAGAAGCCGACGACGGCGATCGAGCAGAGGATGTACAGCACCAGCAGTGCCGCCACAGCCAGTCCGCTGAACCAGGAGAAGAGGCTCAGAACGGGATCCGCGCCCAGAACGGCGAACGGGGCAACCAGCACGACGGCGGTGGCTGTCTGGATCCAGGCCGCTACTGCTGGCGCGCGGTGCCGGTTTGTCCGGGCCACCACGGCGGGCATGGAACCGCGCAATGCCAGCGAGTGGAGGTAGCGGTTGATCCCGTTGTGGAAGGCGATGATGCCGGCCAGCAGTGAAGTGACCAGCAGGACGCCGGTGACGGTGCCCGCCCAGGGCCCGAAGAGCTCCACCATGGGGCCCAGGACAAACGTGGTGGCGTCCCCCGATTCGAGGGCAGCGCCGGCGGCATCCACGACCTGGGCCGGGCCGTAGTAGCTGACCAGCATCCACGAGATGAAGGAGAAGAAGATGGCAATAACGCCCACAGACAGATAGGTGGCCCGAGCCACGGTACGGTGCGCGTCCTTGGCTTCCGCCGAATAGATGGCCGTGGATTCGAAGCCGAACATCGAGGCAACAGCGAACATGATGGCCACGCCTGGTGCGCCGGTGGCAATGGCTTCCGGCGAGAAGGACGCCGCGAGGCTCAGGCCTTCCGGCCCGCCGCCGCGGAACAGCACCGTGAAACCGAACAACAGCAGGACCGCGACTTCCAGCCCCACCAGGAAGGCCAGCACCTTGGCCCCGAGTTCGATGTTCATCGAGCCGAGCACCTGCACTCCGGCCATGGTGACCAGAGCCAGCAGCCACCAGGGCACGTCCAGGCCAACGGAGGCCAGCAGGCCCGAGAACACGGCGCCGTACAGCCCGTACATTGCGGCCTGGACAGTGTTGTAGGCCAGCAGCGCCAGCCACGCGGCACCCGCGCCGGTCTTCCTGCCGAATGCTGCTGTGACGTAGGCATAGAAGGCGCCGTTGCCCTGTACCTTCCGGCTCATCGCCACAAATCCCACCGCGAAGATGACGATGACGAGGCCCACGATGAGGTACGCGCCAGGAGCGCCGGCACCATTGCCGAGCGCTGCTGCGAGGGGTGAAGCACCTACGATGCCTGTCAGGGGCGCCTGGGCTGACAGGACAAAGAAGAGAATGCCCAACACGCCGATGCTCCCGGCACGGAGGGCAGTGGAGTGCTCCTTCGCCGGGGCCGCATCAGTGGTGCGGGACTCTGAATTCGAAATACTCATTGGATCCTTCTTAACGGTCATGAGCGCTGGGGGTTATAAGGAGGGCAAGGTGCCTGCTGATCTGTCGGCTCTTGGCCCGGGCTTTGCGGTCTGAGGGGTAGGGCACTTGTGATGTGCGCCATGAATTCCAGAATGACATCGGCGTCCCGCCGGGCCTTGTCGTGCAGCGATCAGTTGTTGTTCCTGAGCGCAGTCACATCCGGGACTGCCGGTTTCCCAGCAGCGAGGCGGCTGTGCAGGCGGCGTCCATGCCGCTTTCAATTGCCCCGTCGATGAATCCGCCCCAGCCGTTGGCGATGTCCGAGCCCGCGAACAGGATCCGGCCATGGGGGGCCTGCATCGCGGGCAGGTAGGTTGAAAGAAAGCCGGTGCGGTGCATGGGCCAGGTTTCCCCGGACAGCGGGTCGCCCACCCAGTCATGGCTGGCCACTGCAACCACCTCGGCTCCGGGCACCAGGCGTTCGAGCTGGGCCTGGACGGCGGCCGGATCCTCCATGTCGATTCTTGACGCATCGGGACCAAATCCGACGGCGATCGTGTCGCCGTCGAGCGTGCATTCCACCTGGAAGAAATTCAGGGGCCAGCCGGAAGCTCCCAGCGCCACGAAGGGCGGGTGTTCACCCCGCAGCCTGAACCAGACCTTGGCACCCCTGGCGACCTGGCCCAGGATGCAGCCTTCGACCTTCGCCGTCGGCAGCGGCGGCTCGAAAGCGACATTTTTCATGGCATGGAGCGGAACCGTGACAATCGCAGTCCGGGCGCGGACGGTCCGGCCGTCCGTGCTGCGGATGTTAACGAATGGCAGGTCGTCCGAGATGGCTTCCACGGTGAAGCCGTGCTCGATGCTCGCCTTCGAGTCCGTAAGGATCGCTGCAGCCAGAGCGGCAGTCCCGCCGGCGATTTTGTAGGTGGCGCAGGCTTCAAAGTTCACGGCCCAGTCGCCGTTGGTGAGGGCAACCCAGCGAAGGGCCTGTGTCAGGGCCGCATTCTCCAGCGGACCGTTAAAGTTCAGCGCCCAGAAGGACTCGAGGATGTCCCTTTGCGCACCTGCGGGGAATTGTGAACGGATCCGCTCCAAGACGGAAACGTTATCGATCGTTTTGAAATCCTCGCGGGCAAGGGGGCTGAAGGGCTCGGGAAAGTACTTGCGGGAGTCCTCGACGAACTCCTCGTTAAATTCGCCGATGAGCCTGAGCAGTTGGTCCGGCCCTCCCTCGTGGCGACGTCCCTCCGCCCACCAGAAGGCGCGCTCCGGCTCGGGGCTGGGCGTGGTTTCCAGTCCGTAGCGTTTCAGCTCAGCCCAGACATACGGCTGGGTCCAGTGCACCCACGTACCGCCGATTTCCAGATCCCGTCCGAGTCGGTGATCGAGCCATGTCCGCCCGCCGATCCGGTCGCGGGCTTCCAGGATATGAACCGTCAGGCCCTGTCTGCTGAGTTCGCGGGCCGCAGTGAGCCCGGCGAAGCCGGCGCCCACGACGACGACGTCGTACAGGTCGTGTTCCGTCTTGAGATCCATTGGACGCTCCTAGGAGTACACGAAGAATTCGACCGTGGGTGCAAGGACGGCCCATCTGGTGCGCGCGCCCTTGTTGAAGGAAGCGGCGCCGCCTGCAGTGAGATCATACGTTTCCCCGCCCTCCACTTCGATACGCAGGTGCCCTTCGACGATGGAAATCGTCTCGTCAGCGTGGATCACCAGGTCAAATGGCTCGGGCGCCTCCGCGGGCGCTATGTGCCAGTATCCACAGGCGAGTGCGGGGCGGTCGCCCTCCCCCAGCCGGCGGACCCACTGGACCTTGCCAAGTTCGAAGGGTTCATTTTTGTTCGGATCGAGGGCAGACGAAGTGGTGAAGGCAATGGGTTCTGACACGTTGGCTCCAGGTGTGATGTGCCGGCGGCAGTGCCGGACAGGTTCGGGTACCGGGTGGGGTGGAAGGGCGGGAAGCGATCAGTGGGCTGCATCACCCTCCGCAACAAATCTAAGCAAATGCTTAGTTTAAGTCAACGGCTGCTGCCGGCCTCTGTTTCACTGGCTAGACTCGGCTTATGAAGTCATCCCCGGCCCGCACCACGCTTTCGAAATACGGGACGGGCAAGGACGCCCTGCTCCGCGCTGCCGTGGGCGTGGTGGCGGCAAAAGGCCTGCGCGGCCTCACGTACCGCTCGGTTGCGGAAGCCGCGGGCGTGAACAACTCTCTGGTGGCCCATCATTTTGGCTCACGCGACGCCCTGATCGCGGCGGCCCTGGACTGGGCCACTGAGCAATCCATCAGCGCCTCCAGGCTCCGCGAAGCGGCAGCCCTCGGCCATTCCTTCACCGAGTCCCTGCTGGAGTTACTGCTGGCTGAACCCGAACTGCAGGTCTTCCAATACGAGATGATCCTGGAGGCGCGCCGGCGGCCAGAGCTCGCGGATGCGGTCTCCGCCCTTTACGAGAATTACGTCAGCGCCCTGGCCGACGGCCTGATGGCGTCCGGGTTGACCCGTAACGTTCAGGTGGTGGCCAGGACGCTGTTCGCTTCCCTGGACGGTCTGGTACTCCAGTACCTCGCCGGAGTGGAGCGCGATCTCATCGCGGCGTCACTGGAGGAAGTCCACGACGTGCTGCTCCTCCGGGCCGGTGCGGGCGGGCAGGCCTAAGCGGTACCGGGCTTGCCCGCTGCACCGCACTGCCAAGAGCGCACCGGCGGGCAAGCCGCCGCGGACGCGTTTTCAGCTGCGCAACTGCGCCTGCTGCAGCCAGGGCCGTGTTGGTGTTTGGCCAAGCTGGTCGTTGAATTCCTGGGCTTCCCGGTAGTAGTCCAGCAAGCTCAGGCGGGACGCGGCCGCAGGGTCCAGAATGACTACGGCCCGGCGGTGCAACTGCAGCACCGAGGCGGGGCAGTGGGCGCTGACCGGCCCTTCCACCATGGCCTGGACGGCGCCGGCCTTGTTCTTTCCCATGGCCACGAGCACAGCCAGCCTGGCTTCACGGATGGTCCCCAGCCCCTGCGTCAGGCACAGCCGCGGAACCTCGCCTCCCGGAAAGAACCGTGCGTTATCCGCCCGGGTTGCTCCGGCCAGGGTCTTCACCCTGGTGCGGGATACGAGCGATGACGTCGGCTCGTTGAACCCGATGTGGCCGTTCGCGCCGATGCCTAGGATCTGGACGTCCACGCCGCCGGCCGCAGCGATGGCGGCGTCGTACCGGTCAGCCTCGACAACCAGGTCCGGAGCGTCCCCCTGCGGGGTGATGAGCTGCTCCAGCGGGAGGTCCACATGATCTGTGAATTCCCGCCGGATGGTGGAGTAATAGCTCTGTTCGTGCTCCGGCGGCAGCCCGGCGTACTCGTCCAGGGTGAAGGCGCTGACCTGGCTGAAGCTGAGCTGCTCTTCCCGATGCCGCCTGATGAGCTCCCGGTACGTTGACTTCGGCGACCCTCCCGTGGCCAATCCCAGCACGGCCGGACCTTGCCGGACCCGGGCCTCGATGATGTCGGCGGCCCGGTGCCCTACATGGTCTGCGGACTCACACAGAATAATCTGCACGCGCATTCCTTTCATGAGTCAGTGGCCTGCCGGCCTTGTAAGCCTGGACCAGGTCAAGGTCTTCGGTGGCGACCAGCACGTCCGCGCGGTAGCCCACCGTTATGGAACCGACCGGAGGTGCACCGATTTGATTGGCACCGGTTTTGGCACCGACCTGTGCGGGGCCGGGCTGGTCCAGTCCCATGAGCCGCGCCGGGGTTGCCGAGGCGGCCGTGACTGCATCGGCCAGCGGCACGCCCCACTGCACGCAGCGGCGCAGATTTTCCAGCAGCAGGCTCGTGGCGCCGGCGATCGCTCCATGGTGCCCCTGGTCCCCCGCCGGAACCAGGCGGGCCACCCCGTCCTGCACGAGCACGTCGAGCCGGCCGAGGGTGTAGTGGCCGTCGGACATCCCGGCCGCGGCCATGGCATCGGTGACCAGGGCAACGGCGCCGGGGCCCACCATGCCGAAGACCATGCGGACGATCTCGGGGTCCAGGTGCACGCCGTCGGCCACGAGTTCCAGGACCATCTGTTCGGGTGACTGCTGCGCGGCCTGGAGCAGGACCGGAATGGGTCCTGGCGTACGGTGACCCAGCGGAGGCATGCGGTTGAAGAGGTGGGTTGCCGACCACCGACCGCGGGTGCCGCCAAAGCCGCCATCCGCGTCACCGCCGCCCTGGCCCCCAGCGGGCATGCTGGCAAGGGCGCCTGCCAGCGCCCTCCGGGTCAGCGACGCCGTTGCGTCGGTGTGCCCGAGCGACGGAACCACGCTGTAGCTCCGGCACAGGTCAACGAGCTCCGCGAAGTGGGCCGTTTCCGGGGCAAGCGTGACGGAACGCACCGTGCCCTGCCCTGCATCGAGCCACTGCTGCAGGAGCACCGGATCGCCGTCGATGATGGCGCGGGGGTCCTGCGCCCCGCACATGCTCTTGGTGATGAACGGCCCTTCCAGGTGCAGCCCGGCCAGCGAGCCGTCCTGCACCAGCTCCCGCAGCACCGCAATCTGCTCCAGCAGCACGCTGGAAGGCGCGGAGACGAGCGAGGCGAGCACCGACGTCGTTCCCTGGGCGGCGTGAAAAGCGGCGGCGCGGCGTGCGGGGTCCGCATCCGCCCCGAAGGTGTGTCCCACACCGCCGTGGCAGTGCACGTCCACAAGGCCGGGCAGGATGACCGGCACCTGTTCCGTCTCGACGCCGACGTCGGCGGGCAGCTCCGCCGTCGGGCCGCACCAGAGGATGCGCTTGCCGGCGATCACCACGGTGCCGTCGTCGATTACCTTTTGGCCGGGCCGGCCCGTGACGAGGCGCCCGCGCAGCCCCCGCGCGGCGTCGCCAGAGTCCGGCGGGGCCAGGTCAGCTCGCATCGGCCTTGGCCATCGAACCGTTCTCGTCTGTTTCATCTTCACGGCCCATGGTGCGCAGGTTCCAGCGCCGGATTACGAAGCGGAACAGCACGTAGTACACCGCGGCGTAGCCCAGGCCGATCGGTACCAGCAGGAGCGGATTCTGGGCGATGCCGAAGTTGAGCAGGTAGTCGATGGCTCCGGCGGAGAAGCCGAACCCGTGGTGGATGCCCAGGAAGTTGACCAGCATCATGGAGGTTCCGGTCAGGAAGGCGTGGACGAGGTAGAGCGGCCAGGCAACGAACATGAAGGAGAATTCAAGCGGTTCGGTGATGCCCGTGAGGAAGGCGGTGAGGCCGGTGGACAGCATAACGCCGCCGACGATCTTCTTCTGTGACGGTTTGGCCTCGTGCCAGATGGCGAGCGCGGCCGCGGGCAGGGCGAACATCATGATCGGGAAGAAGCCGGTCATGAAGACGCCTGCTGAGGGGTCGCCGGCGAAGAACCGGTTCAGGTCGCCGTGGGCGCCGTTGTAGTCCCCGATGATGAACCAGACGATGGAGTTCAGGATGTGGTGCAGCCCCAGCGGGATGAGCAGACGGTTAAGGGTGCCGTAGATGCCGCTGCCCACCACGGTGTTGTCCGCAACGGTGTTGCCCACCGCCGTCAGGCCGGTGTTGAAGAACGGGTAAATGAGGGCCATGACCACGCCGATCACGATTGCCGCGAACGATGTCAGGATGGGCACCAACCGGCGGCCGGCGAAGAACCCGAGCCAGTCCGGAAGGGTGGTGCGGTGGAACTTTTGCCACAGCCAGGCCGTGGTCAGGCCCATCACGATGCCGGCCAGCACGCCGTAGTTGATGACCGGGTCCTCGCCGCCTTCAGGCGCGGGACCCAGGACCAGCGGGGCCATGACCTTGAAAACGTTGGTCAGGACAAGGAAACCGACGACGGCGGCCAGCGCCGTTGATCCGTCGCCCTTCTTGGCGAAGCCAAAGGAAATGCCGACGGCGAACAGCAGCGGCAGGTTCTCAAACAGGGCACCGCCTGCGGCTCCGATCACCTGGGCGACGGTGGTCAGGGATTCGAACCGGCCCAGCAGGTCGTCCTGGCCCAGGCGCAGAAGCAGCGCCGCGGCGGGAAGGGCGGCGATGGGAAGCATGAGGCTGCGGCCGAACCGCTGCAGGTTCTGCAGGGCTTTGCCGCTGCCCTTGTCCTTGCCGGAAGCTTGGGGCGCTTTTTCAGCCGTGCCTGTGGCCTTGCCTGCGGGAGTGCCTGCTGCCCTACCCGTGGAATCGCCTGTGGAATTGCCTGGGGCCGGCGACGGCGATGCACCCCCGGTGGAGGCGGAGGGATTTTCCGTGGACATGTGTTCCTCGTTTCGAAAGGGGTGCTTGTGCGGAGATCTTGTGCAGGGATAAGGGATTCAGTAGAGTCTTGCTTACTGGTTATAACCAGTGACAGTCATCACTGTGGAGCGCATTGGGCTCAGTTGTCAACCTCAGACAGGAAAAACCTGCAGCGCCATCCTTCACCGGGAACGATCGGCCAACAAGCAATAACGAGCAATAGGAGTGGACATGTCCAAAGCAGAAATCATCCTCGCCGCCCTGGGCGGCGCCGATAACGTCGAAGAGATCGAAGGCTGCATCACCCGGCTCCGCACCGAAGTGGTGGACGCCGGCCGCGTGGACGAGGCCGCACTGAAGGCGGCAGGAGCCCACGGCGTCATGGTGGCCGGTACGGTGGTCCAGGTGGTTGTGGGACCCGAAGCCGAGAGCCTGGCAGAAGACATCCAGGACCTGATGTGAACAGGCCTGCTGTGAGCAGGGCCGACGTGAGCACGCCTGATCTAAGTGCAGCAGCCCCCGCCACGCCCATCAGCGTGGCTTCTCCCCTGCCCGGCCGCCTCATCCCGCTGGCCGAGGTGCCGGACCCCGTGTTCGCCAAGGGGCTGGTGGGCGGAGGCGCCGCCGTCGTTCCGGATGACGACGCCGGCGTGCTGACCGCCGTCGCTCCTCTGGACGGACGCGTCATCAAGGTGATGCCCCACGCGTACATCGTCCAGCATGCCTCCGGTCCGGCTGTGCTGGTCCACGTCGGCATTGACACGGTCAACCTGAAGGGCGAAGGCTTCAGCGTGCTGGCGCAGAAAGGTGACCAGGTCCGCGCGGGAGACCCCATGATCAGCGTCGACGTCGCGCTGGTCCGGTCGAAAAACCTCAGCATGTGCAGTCCGGTGGTGATCCTCGACACCGCAGCGGACGCCGTCGATACGCCGGAAAGCGGAGCGCGCGTGGAAGCCGGCGGGCACCTGTTTAATCTGCCCGGACAATAGACCCATGGACAAAGCAGGGGAACTGAAACACGTCTGGGTGCGCAAGCAGCTCCAGGACCTGGTGGCCACCACCCTGCGCCCCGGGGACGCCCTGCTGGGGGAACGCCAACTGGAGGAGCAGTTCGGGGTTTCCCGGATTACCGTGCGCCGGGCGATTTCAGACCTGGTGCAGGATGGCGCGCTGGTGCGGATCAAGGGCAAGGGGACCTTTGTCTCGCACGGGCTGGTGCGTTCGACCCTGCACCTGGCCTCGTTCAATGAGGACATGCGGGCGGCGGGCTTCGAACCCAGCACCCGGGTTATCAATGCAGCCCGGGCGGAGCCGCCCGCGCCGGCCGCCGAGCACCTGGGGCTGCTTCCGGGACAGGAGGCATACCAGGTGCGGCGGCTGCGGCTGGCAAACGGGACACCTGTCAGCGTTGACGAATCCTGGCTGCCGCCCGGGCCGCTTCCGGACCTGCTCTCGGAGGATCTGACCGGGTCGCTTTACAAGATCCTCTCCGCTTCAGGGCACCCGGTGGAGCATGCGGAACAGACCGTCGAGGCCGCTGCCGCCTCGGAGGAAACCGCCGCCCTGCTGGCAATCGAACCCGGCACGCCGGTGCTCCTCTTCAGGCGCCGCTCCTTCACCGGCCCGGAGGACCCCGGCACGCCCATCGAGTACTCCATCTCGACGTACCGCTCCGACCGGTACCAGGTCTCGATGCGGCTGGCCCTCGGCTGACCCGCACCCCTCACCCAACTAAGTAGCAGCACAGGCCGCTCCCAGCCCTGAAAACGACATCTGCTGCTACTTACTTGGGCGGGCGGGGGCTCGGCGTGAAAGCATACGGATCATGGCCCAGAAGATTGCGTACCAGGG
Organism: Arthrobacter sp. NPDC093125; assembly: GCF_044754225.1. Classification (NCBI taxonomy): domain Bacteria; kingdom Bacillati; phylum Actinomycetota; class Actinomycetes; order Micrococcales; family Micrococcaceae; genus Arthrobacter; species Arthrobacter sp. NPDC093125. Next base: position 456,966 of record NZ_JBIVOQ010000001.1, read on the forward strand.
TGAGCCGGGCGCCAACTCCAATATCGCGTGTAAGCAAATGTTCCCCGAGCTGGAAAGCGTGCCGTGCGCCAGCTTCGAGGACGCCTTCGAACTGGTGTCGAGCGGTGAGGCCGACCTGGCCATGATCCCCATCGAAAACTCCATTGCCGGGCGGGTAGCGGACATCCACGTCCTGCTGCCCCAGTCCAAGCTCCAGATCGTGGGCGAGTTCTTCCTGCCCATCCACTTTGACCTGCTGGGCATCCCGGGCAGCACGCTCGAGGCCGCAACCGAGGTCCACAGCCATATCCACGCCCTGGGCCAGTGCCGCCGCCTGATCCGCGAGGCAGGCCTGCGGCCCGTCATCGCCGGCGATACGGCCGGATCAGCCCGGGAGGTAAGCGAGTGGAACGATCCCCGCAAGCTTTCCCTCGCTCCCCCGCTGGCCGCCCAGATCTACGGCCTGGAGGTGCTGGCCTCGCGCGTTGAGGACGACCCGTCCAACACCACCCGGTTCGTGGTCCTCGCCCGGGAAAAGGAACTGCCGGCCCGGGACGAACTTCCCGGACCGGCAGTCACCAGCTTTGTGTTCCGTGTCCGCAACGTCCCGTCCGCCCTGTACAAGGCGCTGGGCGGCTTTGCGACGAACGGCGTGAACATGACACGGCTGGAAAGCTACATGGTGGGCAACGAGTTTGCCGCCACCATGTTCATGGCCGACGTCGAGGGCCACCCCGAGGACCTGTCCCTGAAGCTCGCCCTCGAGGAGCTGGACTTCTTCACCACCGAGGTGCGGATCCTTGGCGTGTACGCCGCCGCAGAGTACAGGTCCGGCCAGGCCATCGGCTGAGCTTTCTGCTTAGGAGGAGGGAACCCGCTCCGCCTCGACGGCGTCGGAATCCTCAGCGCCCAGCGGAACCCCCTTCGTTTCCTTCACCAGGCTGACGCCAATGAAGGAGATGACGCACAGGGCCATGATGTAGATCCCGATGGAGACCGACCAGCCGGTGTCCTTCAGCAGCGCTTCAGCGATGAGCGGCGCGAAGGCCCCGCCGAGGATGGAACCCAGGGCGTATCCGATGCCGATCCCCGAGTAGCGGACGCTCGCCGGGAACATCTCCGCGTACATGGCGGACATGGGACCGTAGGAGAGCCCCAGTCCGACCGTCAGGACGAAAATGCCCACGCCGTAGGCCCAGATGTTGCGGGTGTCGACCAGCAGGAACATGGGAATCACCCACGCGAAGATGAGGACGTAGCCAAGCTGGAAGGTGCGCACCCGGCCGATCCTGTCCGAAAGGGCTCCCCCGAAGAGAGTGAAGATGAGCCAGCCGAATGAGGCCAGGAGGGTGGCCAGCAGCACCGGGGACGCGTCCATCTTCAGTGTCTTTTGGGCGTAGGACGACAGGAACGCGATCACGAGATAACCGGCGGCGTTGTTGCCGATGAAGATCACGGCTGCCAGCAGGACCTGCTTCTTGTTCGTGCGGAGCAGCTGCTTCAGCGGTGTGGCCGATTCGCGCTTGCGCTCCACCATCTCCTTGAACACGGGGCTCTCGGACACGGCGGCGCGGATGAAGTAACCCACCACAATCAGGACGACCGACAGCAGGAAGGGAACGCGCCAGCCCCATTCAAGGAACTGCTCCTCGGACATCGAGAGCCGGAGCAGGAACAGCACCAGGGTGGCGATGATCATGCCGACGGGCACGCCGATCTGCGGGTAGGCTCCCCAGAATCCCCGCTTGTCGCGTGGAGCGTGCTCCACTGCCATCAGCGCTGCGCCGCCCCACTCCCCGCCCGCCGAGAAACCCTGCAGAATGCGCAGGACCATCAGCAGGATGGGAGCCCAGACGCCGATCTGGGCGTATGTCGGGAGGAGCCCGATCAGGGCGGTGGATGCCCCCATCATTACCAGGGTGAAGACGAGCATGGCCTTCCGCCCCACCCGGTCACCGAGGCGTCCTGCGATCACAGCGCCCAGGGGCCGGAAGAAGAAGCTCACACCGATGGTTGCCCACGAAACCAGCTGCGCGAGTCCGGGGCTGTCGGTGTCCAGGGGTTTGAAGTAGAGGCTGGCAAAGACGACGCCGGCGGCCTGGGCGAAGATGAAGAAGTCGTACCACTCGATGGTGGTGCCGATCATGGTTCCGGCGACCACACGGCGGTCGGCCTGGCTCATGCGCTGGCGGGCCACTGGCGCGCCTGCAGTTCTGGGCGATGCCATATACTTACGCTCCGTTGCCGACGAGGGTGGGGGCGACGGTCTGCGCGCCAGCAGCCGTAGCGGAGTGCTTGGCCACGGGACGGTCCGCCTGGGTACGGGCCACTTCCGGCTGCCGGCCCGGCTGGAGCTGGGCAAAGAATGCGGCGAGTTCCTCCGTCGCGGTCAGCGGCAGGACATTCGCCACGTACTGGTCGGGGCGCACCACCACAACGACGCCGCCGCGGTCGAGGCCGCGCTGTTCGAAGATGTCCGCCTGCGGGTCCGTGCCGAAGACGTTCTCGTAGTCAGTGAGCCGGAACGGACCAACCTGAGGCTTGAAAGCGGCCGGGACCGCGCCCACGTCGATGCCCGTGTGGTCCTGCTGGTAAATGACCTTCACATCGAACCAGGCATTGCGGTCGGCGCCTTCCGGTGTGGCCGCCAGCGGCGAATCCGGGGAGTTCGCGAGCCATTCGGCCAGGTCGGTGGTGGGCGACGGCGCCCCTGCCTGCGCCGGATCGGCGAAGACGTAAAGGCGCCAGCGGCCGTCCGCCTTGGTCTGATGGCCGAGGTGCAGCGGGTTGGTGTCGGAAACGCGCAGGACGGGCGCGGACTTGAAGCGCTTGCCGATGGGGAAGCCCGCGGCCAGGTCCTGGTGGGCGGGCTCAGCAACGAGCATCGAGGGCGTGTACTGCGTCATGAACCCGGCCGGGAACTCGGCGGTGGACACGTAGAAGTTCTCCAGCTCCGTGGGGTCCTCGAACTCCTCGGGCTTCTTGGCCATGAGCGTGGACCACTCCTTGTCAAAGTCGATGAGGTTCTTCGCGACGACCTGGCGCTCCGCCGAGTAGGTGTCCAGCAGGGACTCCGGGCTCCGGCCCTCGAGCACGTGCCCGAGCTTCCACGCGATGTTGAAGCCGTCCTGCATCGAAACGTTCATGCCCTGGCCGGCCTTGGCGCTGTGCGTGTGGCAGGCGTCGCCGGTGATGAACACGCGCGGGCTGCGTGTGCCGCGGTCCTGCGGCAGGACGTCGTCGAACCGGTCCGTGAGGCGGTGGCCGACCTCGTACACGCTGTGCCAGGCGACGTTGCGCACGTCGAGGGTGTAGGGGTGGAGAATATCGTTGGCCTTGGCAATGATCTGCTCGATGGTGGTCTTGCGGACCGCACCTTTGTCATTCTCAGGGACGACGCCGAGGTCCACGTACATGCGGAAGAGGTAGCCGCCCTCGCGGGGGATCAGCAGGATAGACCCGCCGTCGTGCGACTGGATGGCGCACTTGGTGCGAATGTCGGGGAAGTCCGTCTCGGCCAGGACGTCCATGACGCCCCACGCATGGTTGGCCTGGTCGCCGGCCAGCGTGCAGCCGATTGACTCACGCACCTTGCTCCGGGCGCCGTCGGACCCGACCACGTACTTGGCTCTAACAATGCGCTCCTGGCCCTCGTTGGGCCCGGCGGTGTGGACGAGGGTGACGGTGACGGGGTACTGGCCTTCCTCGGCGACCTCGAGGCTGCGGAACTCGTAGCCATAGTCCGGCTTCAGGCGGGTGGGGGACGTAGCCGCCACTTCGGCGAAGTAGTCCAGCACGCGGGCCTGGTTAACGATGAGGTGGGGGAACTCGCTGATGCCCGTGGCGTCGTCGAGGGCGCGGGCAGCGCGGTAGATCCGCGAGGGGTCCTCGGGACTGGGCTTCCAGAACGCCATTTCGGTGATCCGGTATGCCTCGGCGATGATCCGCTCGGCAAATCCGAAGGCCTGGAAAGTCTCGACGCTGCGGGCCTGGATGCCATCGGCCTGGCCAATGGCAAGCCTGCCGGGGCGGCGCTCGATGATGCGCGTGTTGACGCCGGGGAACTGGGACAGTTGCGCGGCGGCGAGCATGCCGGCGGGTCCGGAACCGACGATGAGTACGTCAACCTCATCCGGGAGCTCGGCGGGCCGATCTATGCCGACGCCGGCGGCCGGCTGGACTCGCGGGTCACCGGATACGTAACCGTGATGGTGGAACTGCACGGGCTTTCCTCACTTCACTGTGTGGCTCTCTGCTGCCAGGTGGTGTGTTCTATATCAGAACACAAGGTTCGATTATAGAAATACGGGCTATGGGTTAGTACTGTACGTCACATAAGACCTGCGCTACAAGTAGGTTTTTTCTCGCCGCGGGCCTCATGCGCCCAGCCATGCAGGCCTGGCGGAAAGTTCCGCTGCAAGGGGTTGACGCCCATCCAAAAGCAGTCCAAGATGTTTCGTATACGATTTCGTACCTGATGAGGAGAACGCTTTGGAGCAGGTCAACGACGACACCCTGGCAGCAGCGCGCAAGGTGATCGCGGTGCACATCAACTACCCCAGCCGGGCAGCACAGCGCGGCCGGACTCCGGCCCAGCCCTCCTACTTCCTCAAGCCGTCGTCATCCCTGTCCCTGACCGGCAGCGCCGTCGAGCGACCGGCCGGCTGTGAACTCCTCGGCTACGAAGGCGAGATCGCGCTGGTCATCGGCAAGGCCGCCCGGCGGGTCGAGATCGACGACGCCTGGAGCCACGTCGCCGCCGTCACGGCGAGCAACGACCTCGGCGTTTACGACCTCCGCTACGCGGACAAGGGCTCGAACCTCCGCTCCAAGGGCGGCGACGGCTTCACCCCGGTTGGGCCGGCACTTATTCCGGCAGACGCCGCCGACCCCGCCAACCTGCGCATCCGCACCTGGCACAATGGCGAACTCGTCCAGGACGACACCACCGAAGACCTGCTCTTCCCGTTTGCCCGGCTCGTGGCCGACCTGTCCCAGCTGCTCACCCTCGAAGAGGGGGACATCATCCTGACCGGCACCCCCGCCGGCGCGTCCGTCGCCAAACCAGGCGACGTGCTGGAGGTGGAAGTCAGCACTGCGGACGGCGGGCTGAGCACCGGCCGCCTCACCACCACGGTGGAGGAAGGCACGACGGCGTTCGCGGACTTTGGTGCCGGCCCCAAAGTTGATGACCTGCAGCGGGAAGAGGCGTACGGTTCCCGGGAGGCCGCGGGGCTTCCTGCTGTGTCCTCCGAGGCAGGGGCCTCCGTCCTCACGCCGGAGCTGAAGGCCAAGCTCGAGAGCGTCTGCACCGCCACGCTGTCCTCCCAGTTGCGCAAGCGCGGGCTGAACAACGTCAGCATCGACGGCCTCACCTCCACCCGCCCGGAAAAGCGGGTGGTCGGCCTGGCCCGCACCCTGCGCTACGTGCCCAACCGCGAGGACCTCTTCAAAACCCACGGCGGCGGGTTCAATGCGCAGAAGCGCGCCATCGACTCCGTCAACGAGGGCGAGATCCTGGTCATGGAAGCCCGCGGGGAAAAGGGCACCGGCACCATCGGTGACATCCTGGCCCTGCGCGCAGAGGTCCGCGGCGCCGCCGCCATCATAACCGACGGCGGGGTCCGCGACTTCGCCGCCGTGGCCGCCATGGAACTGCCCACGTACTACTCCAATCCCCACCCCGCCGTGCTGGGCCGCCGCCACATCCCGTGGGACACCGACATCACCATCGCCTGCGGCGGCACCACCGTGCAGCCCGGCGACATCATCGTGGCCGACTCCGACGGCATCCTCGTGATCCCGCCGGCCCTGGCCGAGGAAGTCGCCCACGACTCCGTCGTCCAGGAGCGCGAAGAGGTCTTCATCGCCGAGATGGTGGCGCAGGGCCACAGCGTGGACGGGCTCTATCCGCTCAACAGCGAATGGCGCGCCAAGTACAAGGAATGGGAGGCCGGCAAAGATGACTGAAACAGCCACTGCACCCGCCAGCGCCGCCGGCAGCACTCCTGGCAGCGCCGCGGGCAGCAAGGCCGAGCAGGCCTACCGGGCCGTCAAGGCGCGGATCGTGGAAGGCACCTATACCCCCGGCTACCGCCTGGTCCTGGCCGCCATCGCCAAGGACCTCGGCTTCAGCGTGGTCCCGGTCCGCGAAGCGATCCGCCGTCTCGAAGCCGAAGGCCTGGTGAAGTTCGAGCGCAATGTTGGAGCCACGGTTGCGGGGATCGATCCGACCGAGTACCTCTACACCATGCAGACGCTGAGCATCGTGGAAGGCGCGGCCACGGCGCTGTCCGCACCCCTGATCGGCGAAGCGGACATTGCCCGGGCACGTGCCGTGAACGCGGAAATGCGGGAATGCCTGGAGCACTTCGATCCCGTCCGGTTTACCCAGCTCAACCAGGACTTCCACAGTGTCCTCTTTGAGCACTGCCCGAACCCGCACATCCTGGACCTCGTCCACCGGGGCTGGAACCGGCTGGCGTCATTGCGGTCCTCGACGTTCCGCTTTGTCCCCGGCCGGGCCCACCGCTCCGTCGACGAACACGAGGCGCTGCTCCGGCTCATCGAGACCGGCGCTGACGCCGACACCATCGAAAAAGCAGCACGACTCCACCGCTCCGCCACCCTGGACGCTTACCTCTCCCAAACCAGCCCCAAAGACCGCAGTTAGGACCTCAACGATGACGACCCCTGTAGAAACAGCAGCCAAGCACTATGTTCCCGAGAACCTGCCCACCCATATCCAGCACTACATCAACGGCAAGTTCGTTGACTCGGTGGGCGGCAAGACCTTCGACGTCCTGGATCCGGTGTCCAACCGGAACTACGCCACTGCCGCGGCCGGCCAGAAGGAAGATATCGACCTGGCCGTCGCCGCCGCCCGCGAAGCATTCGTCAACGGCCCGTGGCCGAAGATGAAGCCCCGCGAGCGCGCCCGCGTCCTGAACAGGATCGCCGACGCCGTCGAGGCCCAGGAAGCCCGGCTCGCAGAACTGGAAACCTTCGATACCGGCCTGCCCATCACCCAGGCCAAGGGCCAGGCGCTGCGCGCGGCGGAGAACTTCCGCTTCTTCGCGGACCTGATCGTGGCCCAGTTCGATGACGCCATGAAGGTCCCCGGCTCGCAGATCAACTACGTGAACCGCAAGCCGATCGGCGTCGCCGGGCTGATCACGCCGTGGAACACCCCGTTCATGCTCGAGTCCTGGAAGCTGGCCCCGGCGCTGGCCACCGGCAACACCGTGGTCCTCAAGCCCGCCGAGTTCACTCCGCTGTCCGCCTCCCTCTGGGCCACCATCTTCAAGGAGGCAGGCCTGCCGGACGGCGTCTTCAACCTGGTCAACGGCCTGGGCGAGGAAGCCGGCGACGCCCTGGTCAAGCACCCGGACGTCCCGCTGATCTCCTTCACCGGCGAGACCACCACTGGCCAGACCATCTTCCGCAACGCAGCAGCCAACCTCAAGGGCCTGTCCATGGAGCTCGGCGGCAAGTCCCCCTGTGTCGTCTTTGCTGATGCGGACCTCGATGCCGCCATCGACTCCGCCCTGTTCGGTGTCTTCTCGCTCAACGGCGAGCGCTGCACCGCCGGCTCGCGCATCCTGGTGGAACGCGCCATCTACGACGAGTTCTGCGAGAAGTACGCCGCCCGCGCCAAGAACATCGTGGTCGGCGACCCCCACGACCCCAAGACGCAGGTGGGCGCCCTGGTCCACCCGGAGCACTACGAGAAGGTGGCCTCCTACGTGGAGATCGGCAAGTCCGAAGGCCGGCTGCTCGCCGGCGGGGGACGGCCGGAAGGCCTCCCGGAAGGCAACTACATCGCCCCCACCGTCTTCGCCGATGTCTCCCCCGACGCCCGGATCTTCCAGGAGGAGATCTTCGGTCCCGTCGTCGCCATCACGCCGTTCGAGAACGACGACGAGGCCCTCGCCCTGGCGAACAACACCCGGTACGGCCTGGCGGCCTACATCTGGACCCAGAACCTGACCCGGGCGCACAACTTCTCCCAGAACGTCGAGGCCGGCATGGTCTGGCTGAACAGCCACAACGTCCGCGACCTGCGCACCCCGTTCGGCGGCGTCAAGGCCTCCGGCCTGGGCCACGAGGGCGGCTACCGCTCCATCGACTTCTACACGGACCAGCAGGCCGTGCACATCACGCTCGGCTCCGTCCATACGCCCAAGTTCGGCAGCATCGAAGCCTCCGCTGCCAACGAGGGCTAGCAACTACTCCCCCTATACCTGCTCAAAGAAGAGAGAACATCATGACCAACTTCGTTCCCACCCCCACCGTCCCGGCACCGGACATCGTCCGCTGCGCCTACATGGAAATCGTGGTCACGGACCTCGCCAAGTCGCGCGAATTCTACGTCGACGTCCTGGGACTGCACGTCACCGAGGAAGATGAGAACACCATCTACCTACGCTCCCTGGAGGAGTTCATCCACCACAACCTGGTCCTGCGCCAGGGACCCATCGCCGCCGTCGCCGCCTTCGCCTACCGGGTAAAGTCCCCCGCCGAGGTGGACGCCGCCGAGGCCTACTACCGCGAACTCGGCTGCCGGGTGGAGCGCCGCAAGGAAGGCTTCACCAAGGGCATCGGCGACTCCGTCCGCGTCGAGGACCCGCTGGGCTTCCCGTACGAGTTCTTCTACGAGACCGAGCACGTGGAGCGCCTCACCCAGCGCTACGACCTCTACTCCGCCGGCGAGCTGGTCCGCCTGGACCACTTCAACCAGGTCACCCCGGACGTCCCCCGCGGCCGCAAGTACCTCGAGGACCTCGGCTTCCGCGTCTCCGAAGACATCAAAGATTCCGACGGCGTCACTTACGCCGCCTGGATGCACCGCAAGCAGACCGTGCACGACACCGCCCTGACCGGCGGCAACGGCCCGCGCATGCACCACGTCGCCTTCGCCACGCACGAGAAGCACAACATCATCCAGATCTGCGACAAGATGGGCGCCCTGCGCATCAGCGACCGGATCGAACGCGGCCCCGGCCGGCACGGCGTGTCCAACGCCTTCTACCTCTACATCCTGGACCCGGACGGCCACCGCATCGAGATCTACACCCAGGACTACTACACCGGCGACCCGGACAACCCCACCATCACCTGGGACGTCCACGACAACCAGCGCCGCGACTGGTGGGGCAACCCCGTGGTTCCGTCCTGGTACACCGAAGCATCCCTGGTCCTGGACCTCGACGGCAACCCGCAGCCGGTCATCGAACGCACCGACGCCTCCGAAATGGCAGTCACTGTCGGGGCGGACGGCTTCTCCTACACCCGCAAGGAAGACTCAGCGGTGGAGGGCTTCAAGCTGGGAGCCCAGGTCTAAACGATGCTGGACGCGAAGACGATCGAGGCCATTGCGGACGAACTGGTCGAAGCCGGCCGGACCCGCACCCCTGTGCCCCGCCTGACTGCCCGCTACCCGGACATGACGGTGGAAGACTCCTACGCGGTGCAGCAGCTGTGGCGGCGCCGCAACGAGGACGCCGGCCGGACCCTGGTGGGGCGCAAGATCGGCCTCACGTCCAAGGCCATGCAGGCCGCCACCGGCATCACCGAACCGGACTACGGTGCCATCTTCGATGACATGGTGCTGGAAACCGGCTGCTCGGTGGAATGGGACAAGTACACCCATCCCCGGGTGGAGGTGGAACTGGCGTTCGTCCTGAAGGACGGGCTCAAGGGCCCCGGCTGCACCATTTTCGATGTCCTGAACGCCACCGACTACGTGGTTCCGGCCCTGGAAATCCTCGATTCGAGGATCGAGATGGAGGGCCGGACCATCGTGGACACCATCTCCGACAACGCGGCCATGGGCGCCATGGTGGTGGGCGGCCGCCCGGTGAAGCCGGACGCCGTCGACCTCCGCTGGGTATCCGCCATCCTCTACAAGAACCAGACTGTGGAAGAAACCGGCGTGGCCGCCGGCGTCCTGGACCACCCCGCCAACGGCGTGCACTGGCTGGCGAACAAGATCGCCGCGCACGGGGACAGCATGAAGGCCGGCGACATCATCCTCGCCGGCTCCTTCACCCGCCCCCTCTGGGTCTACAAGGGCGACACCGTCCACGCAGACTACGGATCTTTAGGGGCTGTGACATGCCGCTTCGAGTAGAGGACACCTTCCGGTCCGCGCTGGCCGCCGCAGGCCGTCCGTTGGCGGGCATGTGGGTCTGCTCCGGCAGCCCGCTGGTCGCCGAACTCTGCGCCGGGTCCGGCCTGGATTGGCTCCTGGTGGACGCCGAGCACAGCCCCAACGGGCTCGAGTCCATCCTGGCCCAGCTCCAGGCCATCCACGGCTACCCGGTCCACACCCTGGTCCGGCCGCCGGTGAACGACACCGTGCTGATCAAGCAATACCTGGACCTCGGTGTCCAGAACCTGCTCATCCCCATGGTCAACTCCGTGGCCGAGGCCGAAGCTGCCGTGGCCGCCACCCGATACCCGCCCCAGGGCGTGCGCGGCGTCGGCTCCGCGCTGGCCCGTGCCGCCCGCTGGAACCGCGTCCCGGACTACCTCGCACGGGCAGCGGAGACCGTCAGCGTCACCGCCCAGATCGAATCGACGGCCGCGGTTGAGGCGGTGGAGGACATCCTGAAGGTCGACGGCGTGGACGCCATCTTCGTGGGGCCCTCCGACCTCGCCGCCTCCATGGGGCTGCTGGGACAGCAGGAACACCCCGAGGTGCGGGCCACCGTCGAGCACTGCCTCGCCGCCGCCCAAGCGGCCGGCAAGCCGGCGGGCGTCAACGCCTTTGCCCCCGGCACCGCCCGCGCCTACCTCGACGCGGGCGCCGCCTTCATCCTGGTAGGCGCCGACGTCGCCCTCCTGGCGCGCGGCTCCGAGGCACTCGCCGCACAGTACGTCCAGCCGGCCGACGGCGACACCCGCGCCAGCTACTGACCCCGGTGGTTGGGCCCGCCGAACCTCTTCCACGGCAGACCCAACCACCGGACCCCACACACTTTCTCAGGAGACACCCGCATGACCACTTCGCCCACAACCTCCCCTGCCCTCACTCAGGAGCGCGAGGCGTCCCTGCTCGCGTCCGTGCCGACCGGCCTGCTCATCAATGGTGAGTGGCGGGACGCGTCCGACGGCGGCACGTTCGATGTGCACGATCCAGCCACCGGGGAGGTACTTGCCACCCTCGCCTCGGCCACGAGCGAAGACGCCCTCGCCGCGCTCGACGCCGCAGACAAAGCCCAGGCGTCCTGGGCGAGGACCGCGCCCCGCGTGCGGGCGGAGATCCTGCGCCGCGCTTTCGACCTGGTCACCGCACGCGCCGAGGACTTCGCGCTGCTGATGACCTTGGAAATGGGCAAACCTTTGGCCGAAGCCCGCGGCGAAGTCACCTACGGCGCCGAGTTCCTGCGCTGGTTCTCCGAAGAATCCGTCCGCGACTACGGCCGCTACCTCACCACCCCCGAGGGCAAGAACAAGATCCTGGTCCAGCACAAACCCGTCGGCCCCTGCCTGCTCATCACCCCCTGGAACTTCCCCCTGGCGATGGCCACCCGCAAGGTCGCCCCGGCCGTGGCCGCCGGCTGCACGATGGTCCTCAAACCCGCCAAACTCACACCCCTCACCGCCCAGTACTTCGCCCAGACGATGCTCGACGCCGGCCTGCCCGCCGGCGTGCTGAACGTCGTCGCCTCCTCATCCGCCTCCGGGATCTCCGGGCCGCTGCTGAAGGATTCCCGGCTGCGGAAGGTCTCCTTCACCGGCTCCACCCCCGTCGGCAAGCGCCTGATGGCCGACGCCGCGGAGAACGTGCTGCGCACCTCGATGGAGCTGGGCGGGAACGCCCCGTTCATCGTGTTCGAGGACGCCGACCTGGATGCCGCCGTTGAAGGGGCCATGGCCGCCAAAATGCGGAACATGGGCGAAGCCTGCACCGCCGCGAACCGGTTTCTGGTCCACGAATCCGTCGCGGCCGAGTTCATTGCCAAGTTCGCCGCAGCCATGGGCGTCCTGGCCACCGGCCGCGGCACCGAACCCTCCACCCAGGTCGGCCCCCTGATCGACGCCGGCGCCCGCGACGACGTCCACGCCCTGGTGGCCGCCGCCGTCGACGCCGGAGCTGTTGCCGTCACCGGCGGAGCCCCCGTGGACGGGCCCGGCTACTTCTACCAGCCCACCGTCCTCGCCGACGTTCCGAACAACGCCGAGATCCTCCGCCAGGAAATCTTCGGCCCCGTCGCCCCAGTCACCACCTTCACCACCGAGGATGACGCGATCCGGCTGGCAAACGCATCCGAGTACGGCCTGGCCTCCTACCTCTACAGCCGCGACTTCAACCGGCTCCTGCGCGTGGCCGAACAGATCGAATTCGGCATGGTCGGCTTCAACGCCGGCGTCATCTCCAACGCCGCAGCCCCCTTCGGCGGCGTCAAGCAATCCGGCCTGGGACGCGAAGGCGGCTCCGAAGGCATCGCCGAATACACCACCACCCAATACATCGGCATCGCAGACCCCTACGCGAGCTAACGCCGCGTCACTGTCTACAGCGTCTGGGGCCTTCTTCGGGAAGGCCCCAGACGCTTTGTCTTTAAGCCGTGGCCGTTCCCCCGCCGACCGTTCTTCCCCCGCGCCGTTCGCCCCACGACAAGGGTCCTGCGCAGAAAGACAAGATAGCCAGCCGGAAGTAAATCAGACTGGGAATCAACCCCGCTCAGCCATCCGGCTGGCGCCCTTGCCTACTCGAAGTGGAGTAAATCTTGGAAACCTACGATGCGCTGCTTGCGTCCATTACCCCCTCGTCCGGCCCGACGCGGACCATTCTCGATCCGGCAACGGGGGAAACGGTAGGCGAAGCCCCCGTTCACACCCTCGAATACCTCGAGGAGGCCGTCGGCGCCGCGGCCACCGCGCAGCCGGCCTGGGCGGCACTGGGCCACGACGCCCGGTCTGCCGCGCTCCTCACGGCCGCCGACGCCGTCGAACGCTCCGCCGAGGAACTCGCCCGGCTGCTCTCCCGCGAGCAGGGCAAGCCGCTGAACGGCCCGAACGCCCGTTTCGAGGTCGGCGCCTGCGCCGCCTGGCTGCGCGCCACTGCCACGACCGAACTTAAGCCGGAAGTCGTCGTGGACGACGGCGAGACGTACGCCGAGCTGCACTACAAGCCCATCGGCGTGGTTGGCGCGATCGGTCCTTGGAACTGGCCGATGATGATCACGATCTGGCAAATCGCCCCCGCCCTGCGCATGGGCAACAGCGTCGTGGTCAAGCCTTCAAAGATGACCCCCCTCTCCGTCCTGGCCCTGGTCAAGGTCCTTAACGAGGAACTCCCCGAGGGGGTCCTCAACGTCATTTCCGGGGACCGCGAAGTGGGCGCCCGCCTGGCCGAACACCCCGCCGTCGGCAAGGTGATGTTCACCGGCTCCACCGCCGCCGGCCGGGCGATTATCAAGTCCTCCGCGGACACGGTCAAGCGGCTCACCCTGGAGCTCGGCGGGAACGACGCCGGCATCGTGCTGCCCGACGCCGACCCCAAGGCCATCGCCGAAGGCCTGTTCTGGGGCGCCTTCCTCAACACCGGCCAGACCTGCGCGGCCCTGAAGCGCCTCTACGTCCACGACGACATCTACGACGCCGTCTGCGAAGAACTCACAGCCGTTGCGGCGACGATGCCGATGGGCAACGGTCTGGATGAGAACAACGTCCTCGGCCCGCTGCAGAACAAGGCCCAGTACGACGTCGTGGCCAACCTTGTGGAGGCCGCCCGTGCCGGCGGGGCACGGATCCTGCTCGGCGGAAACCCGGACCCCGAGCAGCCCGGCTTCTTTTACCCCACCACCCTCGTCGCGGACATCGACAACGGCAACCCGCTCGTGGCGGAAGAGCAGTTCGGGCCGGCCCTGCCGATCATCCGCTACAGCACCATCGATGAAGCCGTCGAGAAGGCCAACGCCCTCGACGTCGGCCTCGGCGCCTCCGTCTGGTCCCCGAATCTGGCCGCCGCCCGCGAAGTCGCCGCACGGATTGAAGCCGGCACCGTATGGATCAACAGGCACGGCGCCGTGGACCCCCGCATCCCCTTCGGCGGCGCCAAGCAGTCCGGCTACGGCCTGGAATTCGGCGTCGAAGGCCTCAAGGCACTCGGCGTGCCCCAAGTGATCAACGGCTAAGCCTCCCGGCCGAACACAGGTGCCGCCGTCGCTGGTTGCGACGGCGGCACTTTGCTGTCCGCAGGACAAGTTTCCGCGCCCATGCGGCCTCTTCTTGGGCAGCCTTCCCGACCGCCAGTGCGACGTTAATCACATCCGCGCGGCTTTCTTTCCCCCTACCGGCAGGAATGTTTACGCAGGTCGGAGGTCGAAAAAGCAGGTGCACCCGCCCTTTTGGGGCTGCACCGCACTGGTCTGTCCCGGCTTGCGGCCCATATTACGAATTAGTAACGTTGCTGACTGGCCTTGAGGGTCAGGCCCGAAAGCGGGCCCCGGATGCCCATGACCGGGCCCGGATGCAACGAGCGGCACAAGGCTGCTCGGGTCCTTTCGAAGGGACTACAGAAGCTTCAGGCATGCGTCACCACTGCGATGTGGCTGCCGCGCGCCTGCGATGCCCGGAGGGGTCTTTTGCTCAACAAGAAACTTGCCACAGTACTGGCCGTCGGCGCGCTCTCCCTGACCGGATGCAGCCTGGCTCCCACGGGCGGCACATCCGGCCCTGACGCTGCAGCTGCGGGACTCTCGGCCGAGACCGCCCCGGCGTCTACAACACCTGCAGCCACCAAAGCGGCAGCATCGACGCCTGCCGCGCCGGTACCGACGGCAACCGGAACCAAGTCTGCGGCTAAGGCCGCTGACAAGCCCGGCTCCGCACCTGCGCCGAAGCCTGCCGCCGCGCAGGCTGCCACCGCGGCACCTGCCGCGTCCGTTCTGCCGGCGGCAACAGCGGCCAAGCCTGCGGCCTCAGCGCCCACGCCTGCCCCTGTCAAGGCCCCGGTCGCGCAGCAGGCCAAGGCCGTTCCTGCAGCCAGTGTCGCCCCGGCGGCCGCCACCGGAAGCGGGAACCAGGCCGCGACCACGCTGGGATGGGGTCCCGTCATTGCAGGTGACGAGTTCTCCAACACGGGTGTGCCAGACCGCGCCAAATGGAGTGTCTACAACGGCAAAGGCCATGCCGGCAAGGGCCTGCGTTCCCGCGATGCCGTCACGGTCGGCGGCGGGGCGCTGAGCATCAAGGGCGACGCGGCGGGCAAGACCGGCGGCATGTCAGCCAAGTTCGCGCGGCAGAAGTACGGCAAGTGGGAGACCCGCATGAGGGTCGCCCACAACGACCCGCAGTACCACCCGGTGCTGATCCTCTGGCCGGACAACTCCGCTGACGCCTACAACGGCAAATGCTGGGAAATTGACTACGCCGAGGGCAACAACGGCCCGGGCCGGATGAGTTTCTTCAACCACATCGCCTGCCCTGGCAACGGCAAGGTCCACACCTACGCCAAGAAGGCGATCGACACCCGGCAGTGGCACAACTACGCCGTGGAGTGGTCCCCGACGAAGATCACCGGCTATATCGACGGCGTGAAGTGGTACGAGGACACCACCCCGGCGAACATCGCCAACGTCTCCATGCACCAGACGATCCAGCTGGACTGGTTCCCCAACGGCGGCGCCACAACACCCTCCCAGATGGACGTCGACTGGGTGCGCGTCTACAAGTAGGCAGCGCCCCGGCACCATCACAGCACCACCGCACCACAGCAACACCGCACCACTGCACCACTGCGCCACTGCACCACTGCGCGAACGGACACTTGGGGCCCTCGGACGAGGGCCCCAAGTGTCCGTTCGCGCTTTAGGAAGGGGCCCCAAGTGTCCGTTCGCGCTTTAGGAAGGGCCCCAAGTGTCCGTTCGCGCTTTAGGAAGGGGCCCCAAGTGTCCGTTCGCGCTGAGCCGGCGCCGCTTTTGCTGGCGGTATGGGGCCGGTGAAAAACCGGCCGCGCCGCCCGCAATAGACTGAAGCCATGGCCCAGACTGGACTTTCCGCAAGCAGACGGTTCCTGCGCGGACGGATCCGTTCGGGAATAGTCCGCAGCCGCAACTCACTGGTGCCCGCCATTCAGATGACGGTCTGCGCCGTGGGGGCCTATGCGTTTGCCGAGTACGTCCTGGGGCATTCAGGCCCCTTGTTCGCGGCCACGTCATCGCTGATCGCCCTGGGTTTTTCCCGCGACCCGCGGCTACGCAGGGTGATGGAGGTGGGGCTGGGCTGCACCATCGGCATCGCCGTTGGCGACCTCCTGCTGCACTGGCTGGGCGCCGGGATCTGGCAGGCCGCCGTCGTCCTTTTCTTTTCCATCCTGCTGGCCCGGTTCCTGGACAGCGGCACCATTTTCACCACGCAGCTGGGCCTGCAGTCCCTGCTCGTGGTGCTGCTGCCGGCCCCGCCGGGCGGGCCGTTCACCCGAAGCATCGACGCGGTGGTGGGCGGCGTGTTCGCCCTGCTCGTGACCATCCTGATGCCCAAGGATCCACGGCAGGAACCGCGCAAGGACGTCAGGAAGCTCCTCCACGAACTGGCGGAAGTGCTGCGCGAATGTGCCTCCGCCCTGACGAACAGCGATTCCACCGAGGCCTGGCATGCCCTGGTCCGCGGCCGGAACTGCCAGCCCCTGGTGGACCGGATGCGGCAGTCGCTGCGGGCCTCCGGGGAAGTGGCCACCCTGGCGCCGGCCTACCGCAGGCACCGCGATGAGCTGGACCGGCTGGAGCAGTCGCTGGACTTCATCGACCTTGCACTAAGGAACAGCCGGGTCTTCGCGCGCCGGCTGACCAGTGCCATCAACCACGCCGCGCTCTCGGACGAGGCAGTGGAGAACATCGCCGAGGTACTGCAGGAGACCGCCGCCGCCATCGACGAGCTCTCCCTCGGGCTGGCGGAAGTGCACGACGGCGTCCGGCGCACCCATCTGCGCACTGCAAGGGCCGAGCTCAGCGCCATCGCCGGCCGGCTGCATCCGCGGCTGCTGAAAGTGGAGCGGCTGGAGGGCGAGACAGTGGTCATGCTGTTCCGGCCCCTCATGGTTGACCTGCTCGAGGCCACCGGCGTCGATTCCCGCGAGGCCCGCGACATCCTGCCTCCGCTCTAGCCGGCCGCACCGATAGCCGCGGTAGGCCTGCCGAAACCCGGGTGCCTAGAACCCCCGGGCAAGAATGTCGTACCCGCCGGATAGTGTGGAGCAATGGCTACAAAGACTTCCCGGGCAGCCAAGGCGCCGGGTTATAAGTGCGCGGAATGCGGCTGGACCACTGTCAAATGGGTAGGCCGCTGCGGCGAGTGCCAGGCGTGGGGCACCGTTGAGGAAACGGGCGCAGCAGTGGCGCGCACGACGGCGGCAACTACAGTTTTGGAGGCCGCCCGGCCCATCGCCGAGGTGGACGCCACCACGGCCGCCTTCCTCCCCACCGGGGTGGCCGAACTGGACCGCGTCCTCGGCGGCGGGGTGGTGCCCGGCGCCGTGATCCTGCTGGCCGGGGAGCCGGGCGTGGGCAAGTCGACCCTGCTGCTGGACGTTGCCGCCAAGTTCGCCCGCACCGGCCAGAGCGTCCTGTACGTCACGGGCGAGGAATCCGCCGCCCAGGTGAAGCTGCGGGCGGAGCGCATCGACGCGATCGCTGACACCCTCTACCTTTCAGCCGAGACCGACCTTGGCCAGGCCCTGGGCCAGGTGGAGAAGGTGGAACCGAAGCTCCTCGTCGTTGACTCAGTCCAGACCCTGAGCAGCGCGGACGTCGAAGGCAGCTCCGGCGGCGTCTCCCAGGTGCGGGAAGTGGCAGCCTCGATCATCGCCGCCGCCAAGCGCCGCAACATGACAACCCTGCTGGTGGGGCACGTGACCAAGGACGGCTCCATCGCCGGGCCCCGGCTGCTCGAGCACCTCGTCGACGTCGTGTGCCAGTTTGAGGGCGAACGCCACTCCCGGCTCCGGCTGTTGCGGGCGGTGAAGAACCGCTACGGGCCCACCGATGACGTCGGCTGCTTCGACCTGAACGAGGACGGCATCGTCGGCCTGGCCGATCCGAGCGGGCTGTTCGTCACCCGGACGAAGGATCCTGTCTCAGGGACTTGCATCACGGTGACTATGGAGGGACGCCGCCCGCTGCTGGCCGAGGTGCAGTCGCTGCTGGCGGAAAGCCCCAACTCGCAGCCCCGGCGGGCCACCAGCGGCCTGGACAGCTCCCGGGTTTCCATGCTGCTGGCCGTTCTGCAGCAGCGGGCAGGCTGCCTGCTGCACAAGGACGATTCGTATGTGGCGACGGTGGGCGGGGTCAAGCTCAGCGAGCCCGCCACGGACCTCGCGGTTGCGCTGGCCGTTGCCTCGGCGAAGGCCAAGAAACCCCTGCCGCAGCGGCTCATTGCGTTCGGCGAGGTGGGGCTGGCCGGCGAGGTGCGGCCCGTTCCGGGCATCAACCAGCGCATCCAGGAGGCCCACCGCCTGGGCTTCACCCACGCGGTGGTGCCGGCAAGCCACACTGGCCCGGGCCCGGTTCCGTCGGGGTTCTCGGTGCGGGAGGTCGGCCACCTGGCCGAGGCGCTCAGCCTGTTGATCAGCTAGCCGGCCCGGAAGTCTCTGCGGTGAAGCCCCGCTCCGAGCTCCTGGCCGGTCCTAGGGGAGCTCCGAACCAGCCCGGGCGGCTCAGGAGCGGGTGACCACCAGTGCGGCGCTGTGGCCGCCGAAGCCGAACGCATTGACGAGTCCCGCCGTCGCGGTGCCGCCGTGCTGCGTCCCGGTGAGGATGTTCAGATCCACTTCGGGGTCGACGGCGCCGATGTTGTAGGTGCCGGGCAGGTCGCCGGTCCGCAGGGCCTGCAGCGTGGCGATGGCGCCGAGCGCGCCGGCGCCGCCGAGCAGGTGTCCGGTAAGGGATTTGGTGGAGGTTACCGGGACGGCGTTCCCGGCAACAGCCTTGATGGCCTGCGCCTCGAGCCGGTCCCCCACGGGCGTGGAGGTAGCGTGGGCATGCACGTATCCGATGTCGGCACCGGTGAGGCCGGCCGAGGCAAGGGCTTTTTCCATGACCCGGCGCTGCATGTCAGGGTCCGCGGCCACGATATCGTTCGCGTCCGACGTCACGGCCGCGCCCGCCACGGCGCCGAGGATTTCCGCGCCGCGGGAGCGTGCATGCTCCTCGCTCTCCAGCACCACAATGGCGGCGCCTTCGGCGAGGACGAACCCGTCGCGCTCCCGGTCGAAGGGACGGGACGCGCCCTGCGGATCGTCATTGCGTGTGGAAAGGGCACGGATCTGGGCGAAGCCGCTGATGAACAGGTCGTTGACGCAGGCGTCAACGCCTCCGGCAATCACAACGTCGGCCGCACCGGAACGGATCATCTCGGCGCCCTGGGCAATCGCTTCTGCGCCTGACGCGCAGGCGCTGACCGGGGTGCGCGCCCCGCCCCGGGCGCCAAGGTCGATCGAGACCCAGGCGGATGGGCCGTTGACCATGAGCCGGGTGAGTGTGTGCGGCGAGACCTTCCGGGGTCCGCCGTTGTCCAGCTCCCGGGTCTGGGCGAGCATGGTATCCACGCCGCCGTAGCCCGAGCCGATGACAACGGCGAGCCGTTCGGGGTCGACGTCGGGAGTTCCTGCTTGGCTCCAGGCTTCCCTTGCGGCGACGAGCGCCAGCTGCCCGCAGCGGTCCATCCGCTTGAGCTCACGGGTGGTGAGCAGTGCCGACAAGTCGGCCTTGACCCGGCCCGCAATCCGTACCGGGAGCGGCTGCGCCCAGTCCTCGTCAAGCGCGGCGATGCCGGATGTGCCGGAGAGCATCGCCGCCCAGGTCTCGGCAACGGTGGAACCGAGCGGGTTCAGTGTGCCCGCTCCGGTAACGACCGTGCGGCGGGGTACAGCAGACATGGCACACCTTGCTTCCTGGAATTCGGATCAGGGGGTATTCGGATTAGATCAGCGCTGGGATTCCTCCGCTATTTGGCGGGGTTGTGCGTTCCGATCGGCACCAGGGTGAGATCGGGGTGGTTCTTCTCGATGCGGCGCAGGGCCCACACGTCGTTGAACAGGGCGAGGTACTCGCCGTCGGACCGCAGCAGCACCTCGGCGCCAACCACATTCGCCAGCGCCGGCATGGCATCCGCCGTCGTAATCCGTGCCATGGAGTACGGCAGGCGTTCCAGCCGCATCGGTGCGCTGAAGTCGTGCGCCATGCGGTCCTCCACCACCTCGAACTGCATGGGCCCGACGGCGGCAAGCACCGGCGCCTGGTCCCCGCGCAGGTCGGAGCGCAGCACCTGGATGACGCCCTCGTGTTCGAGCTGTTCGATGCCGCGGCGGAACTGCTTGAACTTGCTGGGGTCCTTGGAGCGCGCTACCTGGAAGTGCTCCGGGGCGAACAGCGGGATGGCCGGGTATTCAACCGGGGCTTCGAGGAAGAGGCTGTCACCAACGCGCAGTGAGGAGGCGTTGACCAGGCCCACCACGTCGCCGGGATAGGCCTCGTCGATGACCTCGCGTTCGCGGCCGAACACCTGCTGGGCGTACTTCGTGGCGAAGGACTTGCCGGTACGCGTCTGGGTGACCACCATGCCGCGCTCAAACACGCCGGAGCAGACCCGGATGAAGGCAACATGGTCCCGGTGGGCCTTGTTCATGCCCGCCTGGACCTTGAAGACGAAGCCGGAAAACGGGGACTCGACGGGGCGCAGACTGCCCTCGATATCGGGCCGGGGCGCGGCCGGCGGAGCGAAGTCCACCAGGGCATCAAGGAGTTCCTTCACGCCGAAGTTCAGCGCGGCTGAGCTGAAGAGAATGGGCGTGGCCTTGCCGGCGTGGAAGCTTTCGACGTCGAAGGCGAGGTTGGATTCGATGACCAGACCGGCTTCGTCGACCGCGTCCGTCCAGTTGTCGCCCTGGCTTTCGGCAGCCTCTTCGGGGGTGAAATATTCGGTGAGGGCGATGCTGGCGCCGGCGTTGTTCCGCTGGAACCGCGCGAACCTGTCGTTGCGCAGGTCCCACACACCGCGGAAGTCGCCGGAGATGCCCACGGCCCAGGTCAGCGGCATGGGCTGCAGGCCGGTGCGCTCTGTGATCTCATCCATGAGGGCCAGCGCGTCGAGGCCGGGGCGGTCCCACTTGTTGATGACCGTGATGATCGGCAGGTTGCGCTGCTTGCAGACCTCGAACAGCTTCATGGTCTGCGTTTCAAGACCCTTGGCGGCGTCCACAAGCATGACGGCGCAGTCGACGGCGGCGAGCACGCGGTAGGTGTCCTCGGAGAAGTCGGCGTGGCCGGGGGTGTCCAGCAGGTTGATGACCGTGTCGCGGTAGGAGAACTGCAGCGCCGCGGAGCTGATGGAGATGCCGCGGTCCTTTTCCATCTGCATCCAGTCCGACACCGTCTCCTTGCGGTTGGACTTGCCGCTGGAGGCGCCGGCAGTGCCGATGACCTTGGCGTGCAGGGCCAGGGCCTCTGTCAGCGTGGATTTGCCGGCGTCCGGGTGCGAGATGACAGCGAAGGTCCGGCGCCGGGACGCCTGCTTGTGGATCTCGTGGACCCGTGCGGGGCTGAGGACTTCTTGGGACACGGTGCTACTTTCGCTCGGATCCGCGGAGGATCCTGAAGGTGGAAAAGGAATCTTCGTGAACCGCATTCCTGGAAATGGTTCTGGAATCGGGAATGCGGGAGGCTGCAGGGCGCGCAAGCCAAGGGTTTAAGTTTATCGCAGGGCCGGAAGCCCCGCCGAAAGCGGGCCAAAACGCCAGCCTTCGCACCGCCGTCGGACGCACTCCTGAGGGCCTTCCCGGAGGGCTCCAACGGGGCACTTTGAGGCTTGCCCGTGCGGTTGTTGGGGTAATCTACGTCTAGTATGAAGCGTGCGGGAAACCCTGCACTTTTGATCCTGCCGGCGGACTCCTGAAACCGGCATACCTGCGGGCGCCGCCTGCACCTTTGAAGGGAAAGTCTATGCCTCGGAGCCCGGAAGAATCGCTGAAGGCGACTCTGGGGAGGGTGGCCCCGGGAACACCGCTGCGCGACGGACTGGAACGCATCCTCCGTGGCCGCACCGGCGCACTGATCGTCCTGGGTTCGGACCGGACCATCGACTCGATCTGCTCCGGCGGCTTCGACATCGGCATTGATTTCTCCCCCACGCGGCTACGCGAACTGGCCAAGATGGACGGCGCCATCATCTGCGACAAGGATGCCGGCAACATCCTCCGCGCCGCCGTGCAGCTGGTCCCTGACCCCAGCATCGAAACCCAGGAATCCGGCACCCGCCACCGGACCGCGGAACGCGTGGCCATCCAGACCGGCGTTCCCGTCATCTCGGTAAGCCAGTCCATGCAGATCATCGCCCTCTACGTGAACGGGCTGCGGCACGTGCTGGAGGGCTCCGAGAAGGTCCTGGCCCGCGCCAACCAGGCCCTCGCAACGCTGGAACGCTACCGGTCCCGCCTGGATCAGGTGACCAGCTCCCTGTCCGCACTGGAGATCGAGGCCATGGTCACGGTCCGCGATGTTGCGGTGACGCTGCAGCGCCAGGAGATGGTGCGCCGGATTTCCGAGGAGATCTCCCAGTATGTGCTGGAGCTCGGCGAGGACGGCCGGCTGCTGTCCCTCCAGCTCGACGAGCTCACGGTGGGCCGCGGTCCGGGCAGCGACATCATCATCCGCGACTACGCCGGGCCGAACGCCTCGCCCGAGGACATCGAGGGTGCCGTGAACGCCCTCCTCAGCCTCGGGCCCACAGAGCTTATCGACCTGAGCAAGATTGCCGGCATCATTGGCTTCGCCGGCGGCGTGGAAACGCTCGACGCCGTGGTGCAGCCGAGGGGCTACCGCCTGCTGTCCGGGCTCAAGGCTGTTCCTAAGGCGGTGGCCGACCGTCTCGTGGACCACTTCGGCGGGCTGCAGTACCTGATGGCCGCAACCATCGACGACCTCATGACGGTGGACGGCATCGGCGACCAGCGCGCCCGGACCGTCCGCGAAGGCCTCAGCAGGATGGCCGAGGCCAGCCTCCTGGACCGCTTCCTCTAACCCCATCCGTTGCTCCGCTTTTGCGGCTCAAAACGGCAGTTGCAATCCGTGGGATTACGGGAGTCAGCTGAGCTGGAAGACCGACGGCGGGCTCACCTTGGGTCCGAGCTTGGCGATGAAGACGTAATAGCCGGCGCCAACACCGTCCGCGATCTCCTCGCAGCCCTGCACGGAGCGGTTGCGGGGCCAAGGGAAGTTCGCCGTCTCGCTCTTGCCCGGGGCGATGGTTTTGATCAGGTCCTCGCTCTCGGCCTGGCAGTCCTTGGACGAGAAGACCCGATCGGACCCGCTGGTGACGAGGAACTCCATCTGCGACGTTCCCAGGTTGACCCTGCACGGCAGCTTCCCGCCGTTGGCGACCTTCAGGGTGAGCAGGGGCTTCTCACCGGCGCCGTAGGAAGCCTTGTTGGTGGCAGCGGTGACGGTCACCAGCTTCTGGTCGCACGCGGGTGAGGCAGACGGTGTTGCTGAGGGAGTGGCCGACGGCGTGGCCTGGGCACCGCTCTCGGTGGGGCCTTCTGTCTGGGTCGAGGAAGCCTGCTCGGACTTCGCGTTCAAGGCTCCCGAGACACTGGCAACACCGCCTGCCGTCAGTCCCAGGACGAGCAGCAGCGCACCGCCGGCGAACAGCCGACGGCGGCGGTAAACGGCGGCGCTCGGCTTGCGGGGCGCGCCGGGCTTGGCGCCGCCAGGCTTCGCGCTGCCTGCCGGCTTGCCTGGTTGCTTCTTGCTTGGCTGCTTCTTGCCTGGCGGTGTCTGCACTGCTTGTCGTCCCCATTGCGTGTTGGCTTGCCTGCGCAGTTACTGGCTGCGCGGTTCCTGGTTGCGCTGGAGGCCGGTCCCGGCGGGCGCCGGGGACCTTCCTCGCTGTGTTTCAAGGCTAGGGAGAGCCGGGGATTACCGCCTGCCACCACGCCGGGCGGCGGATAATGATGCTCAATTTGTTGCACGATTTCCCGTGACAACCATCAGTGGGCTTACTAAAATTGAATCCCGGTTACCACTTATCGGGGTCGAGTAGGAAAGGAACCACTGATGGTCGATCATCTGTCTGGCGGTCACCTTGAACGAGTCCTGCTGCCCCTGACTTTTGGAAAGCATCAGAGCCAGGGAGCGGAATTCACGGTGCTGGCCGTGGAAATCTGGAACACGGGCATCGTGGTAAACCTGCATCTTGCATCAAAGAAAGGCACCAAGCCGAAAACACCGGACATCGTCGTCCATGACCATTTCGGCACGGAGTACAAGCTGGACGACGTTGCCACGGTCGGTTCCCGGCAACTTCAGTTCTTTGCCCCTTCCATTCCGGAAGGGACACGCAGCCTCACCATAAGGTCCGTGGATCAGGAAGGCGCCAGCTTCGTGGTTGCCCTAGCCGTGCCGGCTCCGAACGGCCGGGGCGGCGAGACCCTTCACGGACATGTGAAACGCCTTCGCCCGCGGGTCGAGACCGGTGTGGACGTCCGGCAGGAGGCCAGTTAAGGGCCGAGTCCGCATGCCGTGGCGGGATTCAACTAGAGTGTTGGCATCAAAACACCAACCGATAGTCCCGTCGCGCCTCCGTACGCCAGCCCTGCGCTCCCCGAAAGCCAAGAGCCTGCTGAGACCCAAGTTCTGACCGAACTCCACAAGTCCCTGGCTGACTGGTTCGCTGCCGAAGCCCGCGACCTGCCCTGGCGGTCGTCCGACTGCTCGCCGTGGGGCGTTCTGGTCAGTGAGATCATGCTCCAGCAAACCCCCGTGGTGCGCGTCCTGCCCGTCTGGGAAGAGTGGCTCCGCCGCTGGCCGGAACCCGCAGACCTGGCACGCGAGCCTGCGGGGGAAGCCGTCCGCGCCTGGGGCCGCCTCGGCTACCCCCGGCGCGCCCTCCGGCTCCATGCCGCGGCAGTCACTATCGGCCACGACCACGGCGGAAAAGTGCCGGCGGACTACGACAAACTCCTTGCACTTCCCGGCGTGGGCAGCTACACGGCCGCGGCCGTCGCCTCCTTTGCCTTTGGCCGGCGCGAGACCGTGGTGGACACCAACATCCGGCGCGTCCATGCCCGCCTCTTTTCAGGAACGGCTCTCCCCGCTCCTGCCCTGACAGCCGCGGAAATGCGGCTTGCCACCGGGCTGCTGCCGGACGACGACGGCGCTTCCGTGCAATGGAACGCTTCTGTCATGGAGCTGGGAGCCTTGGTCTGCACGGCCCGCGCGCCGAAGTGTTCCGCGTGTCCGGTGAGCGGCAGGTGCGCCTGGCGGGCGGCGGGCGAGCCGCCGCCGTCGTACACGCCGAAAGGCCAGGCGTGGCACGGCACCGACCGTCAGGTGCGCGGAGCCGTGGTGGCCGTGCTCAGGTTGGCTGATGCGCCTGTGCCCCCGGAAATGTTCCAGCAGCCGGCCGCGGACCTCGGCTTTGAACCGTCCGGGATCGCGGTTCCGCTGGCGGCGCTGCACCGGCTGAATTCTGCACCCGAACAGCTCGAACGGGCACTCGCCGGGCTCCTGGAGGACGGTCTCGCTGAGCTGCATCAGGGCGGATACAGGCTGCCCGCATAGGGCCTCCACCACTGCATGGCTGTGCAACTCGAAGACTGGCAGCGTGCCGCGGCCTTCGCCCCGCTTGCTGCCCGGTGTGCGCTCTCTCAGGCGGAGGTCGGCACGATGTTGTGGTTGAGGCGGAAGAGGTTGTGCGGGTCGAAGCGGTTCTTCAGTGCCACCAGTCGGTCGTAGGTGTCCGGCCCGTAGGCCTGACGCGCGGCCTCGATGACGTCCTGTCCGATTTCTGCTCCAAGGAAGTTGACATATTCGCCGTGCTCGCCGAACGGCTGCATGAGAGCGTAGGCCTTCCGGGCGAATGCGCTCAGCCGCTCGTCCTCCGCCGGGTCGTGCCAGAAACCGTAGATATTCAGCCAGTACTTGGCCGCGCGGTTGGGAAACGCTGTGGCGTCCTCCGGCACGCGCCCGAAGGCCCCTTCCATGTGGTGGATATCGATCCCGGTCCCGGACCATGTCACCTCAGAGGCGAAACCGACCAGCACGTCGAGGGCCGCATCGTCCATCCGGGAGAACGACACGTTTTTCCAGTATCCCCGGGAGCCCTTAGGAAAAACGCTGTCCATGGCCGACTGCCACTCCAGCCAGGCGGTCGGTCCGACTTCCTCCTCGTCTGGGGGCGCGGCATCGCGCAGCTGCTCGATCAACCGGAGCCCGGGCTGGTGGTTCTCCGAAGCCCAGGCGAATCCGATGATCATCCACGGCTCCTCCCCCATCCCGAAGTCGGGCGGGAACACCAGGAAGGAGACGATCGGATTCATCTCCTCAGGTAGATCCTGCGTCCACCGGTCGAAGGCGCTCAGCGCGCTCTTCCAGCGGGTCGGGCGGTAGAAGAAATTTCCACCCAGTACGGCAGCCGGCAGCGGCCGGGCGCGGAAGGTGAAGGACGAGACCACCCCGAAGTTGCCGCCCCCGCCGCGCAACCCCCAGAACAGCTCGGGGTTCTGCTGTTCGCTGGCCTGCAGGTGCTCCCCAGTGGCGGTGATGACATCCGCGGAGTCCAGATTGTCCAGGCTCAGCCCGTTGGACCGGGTCAGCCAGCCCACCCCTCCGCCGAGGGTCAGCCCGGCAACCCCTGTGGCGCTGATCACCCCCAGCGGCACGGCCAGTCCGTGCGTGGCGGTGGCCCGGTCCACGTCCGCCAAGGTCGCCCCGGGCTCGACGGTCACGAGCCGGTGTTCCACGTCGATCTGCACACGGCGCAACTGGCCCAAATCCAGCACGAGACCGCCTTCGACAGTGCCATGGCCGGCAATGTTGTGCCCGCCCCCGCGTACGGCAAGCGGCAGGCCGGTGCGCCGGGCCATGTGCAGGACGGGATCGATGTCTCCGACGGCTCCCGCCCGGATGACGGCCCGCGGACGCACGTCGATCATGCCGTTCCACACCGCCCTGGCCTCGTCATACAACGGATCCTGAGGTTCTATCACCGACCCCGCCAGGTGCCTGCCCAACTCCTGCAGGGCGCGGTCCACTTCGCCGTCCTGCTCCCCCTGATGCATTGTGCTCATCGGTCTGCTGCTTCCGTGCCATGGGGTTGGTACCCCTGGTCCAATAGTGGATTTGATCTCGCCGGGGTCGGCGCTGCAGGGCGATAGCCATCCCAGTACGCACCCCTCCCTGGCGTGTCACGGCCCGTGGATACGGTCCAGCCGCCAAGGCACTGGAACAGCTCGCGGTGTCCACAGTATAGATTCGGCCGCGTGCCCGGACAACGGACAATGAGTGCCGCCTCTGACAGGACCGTTTAGCCGGCGGCCGAACCAGACAGGAGGGCCGGAATGGGTCGGTATGTGCAAGCCGGGGAGCTGGAAATCTGGACGGAGCAGATCGGCGAGGGGCCTGATGTACTGCTGATCGGCGGGCTGGGAGACACTGTTGAGTCCTGGCAATTCCAGCTGGACGGGCTGGCGGACCGCTACCGGTTGACGGCCTTCGATAACCGGGGTGCGGGCCGCACGGGCATGCCGGAGGGGCAACCGACCGTCGAGGCGATGGCGGACGACGCGGCTGCAGTGCTGCGGGGCCTCAGCATTTCCTCAGCGCATGTCGCAGGCTTCTCCGGCGGCAGCATCATCGCCCAGGAGCTTACTCTCCGGCACCCAAAGCTGGTGCGAAGCCTGGTGCTGCAGAGCACTTGGCCCGCAATGGACGAGTACATGAAGTCGCTCTCCCGCTCCATCCACTGGCAGGCCACGGCGGCACCGGACGAACGCGCATTCCTGGAGTTCTTCTTCCTGCTTGTCTATACGCCAAGGGCACACAACAGCGGGATGGTAAGCCAGATCATCGACGACGTCCTCGCATTCCCACACCAGCAGTCCACCGGGGATTTCCTGAAGTTCCTGGACGCGTTCGTGGTCCACGAGACGGCAAGCAGGTTGGGGCAGATCAAAGCGCCCACCCTTGTCCTGGCCGGCGGAGTGGATCCCATGAGCCGGCCGGAACTGGGTGAGGCCGTTGCCCATCGCATACCGGATGCACATTTTGAGGTGATGCCGGAGGAATCCCACCAGCCCTTCCAGGAGATCCCGGACGTTTGGAATGCGCGGGTGGACGAGTTCTGGCAGGAAGTGGAGAGGCTGAACCCGGATACGACGCGAAGCTGACCTTGGAGCTCTAAGTGGTTCTCAAACGTGATCCGGGAAGAGCTGCATAACGATGTCTGCACTACTTTTCTGCAGCCAGGTCCTGCCCGGTGGCAGCGGATTTACCCTGAAGTATGCGCAAAGCAGGGGTACTCTTGGCCGCATTCTCCACATCAGCCCTTCTGTCCGGCTGCGCGACATTTGAGGTGGCCTGTCCTTCGATCGCGCAGGCGCCAGGGGTGTCCCTGACGGTCGCAGCCGGCTACGCCGGCGCAGTGCAGGGACTCAGCATGAAAGCCTGCCAGGACGGCGCCTGCAAGGCCGAGAAGCTCGAGTTGGTGCCGGGCACGATTAGCGTGGACCAGGGCTGCTCTCCGGCGGTCGAAGCCCCGGGCGGCTACGGTTACGGCCCGGACAGCGTCTGCTCCGCCACCTCCAAGCCTGACGGGACCAAGAGAGGCATCCTGCATCTTCCGGCACTGAGCGAATCGCCGATGAACGTCACGGTCAGCGGCACCCTGAGCAACGGCAGGCCGCTTCCTGTCCGCACTCTGCGCTTCACGCCCGACGGGAATTATCCGTTCGGCGAGCAGTGCGGCCGGTTCATCACCGCGTCTGTAGTACTGGACGGGAGCGGCCTGCGGGAGGATGCCGCGGCCAAGTAGCTGCCGCAGGATCTGCCGAACAGCGCCCCTCAGGGCTTGGCCGTCAGGGCAGGGTTCGGGGCTTGGCCGTCAGGGCTCCCCGAACCCTGCCCGCACGAGGCTTCCCACATACTCGACGGCGCGTTCCGCGTCCGGTCCCGATGCCTCGACGTGCAGGACCGAGCCTTTTCCTGCTCCAAGGGTCATGAGCCCGGTCATCGAGGCGCCGTCCACGCCGTTCACCGTCACCTCCGCGTCCATGCCTGCCACTCCTCCGGCGATCTTGGCGGCAGGCCGGGCGTGCATGCCAGCCTTGTTGACCAGCTCAAAGTCACCGCTCGCATCGGGTGCCCGCATGCCTCCGTCCGCGGCAGGACCGGCGCCGGCCCCCTGGCTGCGGCCGGCGCCCATCGCCTCGGCCGCGCTCCGGACATCCTGAACGCCGGCACCACTTTGGGCTGCCACGGCCGCAGCCACGAGGCCCTCGACGAGCGGCGCGTCGGCCAGGAGGACGCCGGACGGGCTGCCGGCGAATTCCAGGGCGGATTCAGCGGTCATGACGGCAGAGCCCAGGTCGGTCAGCACCACGACGCCGTCGCCGCCGTCGACCTGCTCAAGGGCAGCCATCACCTTCTCGAGGCTGGTGCCGATCCTGCCGTCCGAGGTGCCGCCGGCCGGAACCATCATCACGTCCGGGGCCATCTGGGCGGCGAGTTCCACTGCTCCCTCAGCAATTTTCTCGCTGTGGGACACCACGACGATCCGAACGCTCATGCAGCGGCTCCGGCCGCGGCCCGGAGAATCAGTGCGCTCGAGGCCGCCCCGGGGTCACGGTGCCCGGCGCTCCTCTCGCCCAGGTAGCTTGCGCGGCCCTTCCGGGCCACGAGCGGGTCGGTGGCCACGGCACCGGCCTCGGCCGCCTCAGCAGCCGCTATCAGCACGGAAAGGGCGTCGCCCGCTGATGCTGCCGCCGTCGCCGCTTCAACCGCCGGAGTCCACGCATCCACCATCGTCTTGTCACCGGGTTCAGCTTTGCCCCGGGCGACGATTCCGTCCCGCGCTGCGGCAAGAGCCGCAGCCAGCGCCTGTGCGTCGATGTATGCGGTGTCACCGAGTGCAGTCGCGGCCCGAAGAAACGCCGTGCCGTACAGAGGACCGGCAGCGCCGCCCACCTTGGACATGAGCGCCATGGCCGTGAGCTTGAGTGCCGCGCCCGGGGTTTCCGGCGGGTTCTCGGCGAGTTTGTCCAGGACAGCCTGGAAGCCGCGGTCCATGTTCTCTCCGTGATCGGAGTCGCCGATGGCCCTGTCCAGTTCAATGAGCTCCACGCGGTGCTCAGCCATCGCCTGCGCGGACAGCGTCAGCCACTTCACCGCCCACGTGACATCCAGCCCCGCCATCACACCCCCCAGCGCAGGGCAGGCGTGTGCACGGGCGCGTCCCAGAGCTCCGTCAGTTCGTCATCGAGGCGAAGCACCGAGATGGAGCAGCCCTGCATCTCGAGCGACGTGATGTAGTTGCCCACCAGTGACCGTTCCACAACCGCGCCCCGGTCCGCCAGCACCTGCGCAGCCCGCCGGTAAACGATGTAGAGCTCGCTCAGCGGGGTGCCGCCCATGCCATTGACGAACAGCAGGGTCCTGTCGCCGGAGGCGAGGCCAAGGTCCTCCAGTATCGGTTCCAGCAGGCGGTCGGTGATGCCGTCGGCCGGTTCCATGGCAATCCGGTGCCGGCCCGGCTCGCCATGGATGCCAATACCGATCTCGATTTCCGTGTCGTCAAGGTCGAAGCTGGGCGAACCGGCATGGGGAACGGTGCACGCCGTGAGGGCGACACCCATGGTTCGGACATTCTGGTTGACCCGGTCACCGACGGCGGCCACCGCGTCAAGGTCATCGCCGCGCTCCGCTGCGGCTCCGGCAATTTTTTCCACCAGCACGGTGCCGCCCACGCCCCGCCTTCCGGCGGTGTACAGCGAGTCCTCGACGGCGACGTCATCATTGACGAGCACCGTACGGACCTCGACCCCTTCTGCCTGCGCCATCTCGGCTGCGGTCTCAAAGTTCAGGACGTCGCCGGTGTAGTTCTTGACGATGTGAAGCACGCCTGCCCCCGAGTTCACGGCGAGTGTGGCGGGAATGATCTGGTCCGGCGTCGGTGAGGTGAAGACGGCGCCGGGCACAGCGGCGTCGAGCATTCCCCGGCCCACAAAGCCGGCGTGCAGCGGTTCATGCCCGCTGCCACCGCCCGAAACCAGGCCTACCTTGCCCGCCACCGGCGCATCCCGGCGGGTCACATATTTAGGGTCTGAGCTGACGGTGACGAGGTCGGCATGGGCAAGCCCAAATCCTTCCACTGATTCGTCCACCACCGCACGCGGGTCATTGATGAGCTTTTTCACGGCCGGGCTCCTGGGCTCTCGGTGCTTCTCATTGACATCGGTCTGGATGTGCTTTGACCCTACTACCGGCACCGGCCCGGCGGTAGTTCCCGCAGCGGACGGGCACCATCAGGCCGGGGCTGCAGTCAGCGCCGGGTCGGCAATCAGAGCGTCTTGATCATCCGCGTGTTGCCGAGCGTGTTTGGCTTCACCCGGGCAAGGTCCAGGAACTCCGCCACGCCTTCATCGTGGGAGCGCAGCAGTTCCGAGTAGACCTCCGGGTCAAGGGCGGACTGGTCGGCCATCACCTCGAAGCCGTGGCGTTTGAAGAAGTCCACCTCAAATGTCAGGCAGAACACGCGGGAAACGCCGAGAGCCGCTGCTTCCTTCAGGAGGCTTTCCACCAGGACGTGGCCCACGCCCTTGCCGCGCCAGGCCTCAGAAGCAGCCAGGGTGCG
Organism: Arthrobacter sp. NPDC093125; assembly: GCF_044754225.1. Taxonomy (NCBI): domain Bacteria; kingdom Bacillati; phylum Actinomycetota; class Actinomycetes; order Micrococcales; family Micrococcaceae; genus Arthrobacter; species Arthrobacter sp. NPDC093125. Next base: position 488,577 of record NZ_JBIVOQ010000001.1, read on the forward strand.
TACTTCGGCCAGGTCCTCCCACATGACGTGCAGTGCGCCGCAGCCGATGACCTCGCCGTCGGCCGCTTCGGCGATGCGGAACTCCTGAAGGCTTTCGTAGTACGCCACTGTCTCCTTGGCCATCAGGATCCGCTGCTCGGCAAGGGGCGCCACGAGTCTCTTGATGGAGGCGACGTCGCTGGTGCGGGCGGGGCGGATGGTGAAGGAGTCAGTCACAGGCCCCATCTTACGGAGGCCTGGCGCAACAAGAGACCCCGCCTGCACCCTTGCGGGTGCGGACGGGGTCTCTCGGGAGTGTTGCCGGGCCCGAGCCCGGGGGCTCGGGCTTAGAGGGGTTCGGGATTTAGGCGCTCGGCGCGATCTCCGGGATGCGCGGCTTGGCGTTGCCCGCGAAGGTGAACTTGGCGTCGTCGCCTTCGCCGTCCACGTCCACCACCACGATGTCGCCGGGGTGCAGCTCGCCGAAGAGGATCTTCTCGGAGAGCTGGTCCTCGATCTCGCGCTGGATGGTGCGGCGCAGCGGCCGGGCACCCATGGCGGGATCGTAACCGCGGGTGGCCAGGAGAACCTTGGCCGCCTTGGTCAGCTCGATGCCCATGTCCTTGTCCTTGAGGCGCTTCTCCAGGCGCATCACGAACATATCCACGATCTCGATGATCTCGTCCTGCGTCAGCTGCGGGAACACCACGACGTCGTCAACACGGTTCAGGAACTCGGGGCGGAAGTGCTGCTTGAGCTCCTCCGTGACCCGGGCACGCATCCGGTTGTAGCCGGTCTGGGTGTCGGTGCCGGACTGGAAGCCCGTGGCGACACTCTTGGAGATGTCCCTGGTGCCGAGGTTGGTGGTCATGATGATCACGGTGTTCTTGAAGTCCACCACGCGGCCCTGGGAGTCGGTCAGGCGGCCGTCTTCCAAAATCTGCAGCAGCGAGTTGAAGAGGTCAGCGTGGGCCTTCTCCACTTCGTCGAACAGGACCACGGAGAACGGACGGCGGCGGACCTTCTCGGTCAGCTGCCCGCCCTCTTCGTAGCCGACGTAGCCCGGAGGGGCACCGAAGAGGCGCGACACCGTGTGCTTCTCGGAGTATTCCGACATGTCCAGGGTGATCAGGGCATCCTCTTCACCGAACAGGAACTCGGCGAGGGCCTTGGCCAGCTCGGTCTTGCCCACGCCGGTGGGCCCGGCGAAGATGAACGAGCCGCCAGGACGCTTCGGGTCCTTCAGGCCTGCACGGGTGCGGCGGATGGCCTGGGACAGTGCCTTGATGGCCTCGTCCTGGCCGACGACACGCTTGTGCAGTTCGTCTTCCATCTTCAGCAGGCGCGAGGACTCTTCCTCCGTCAGCTTGAACACCGGGATGCCCGTGGAGTTCGCCAGGACCTCAGCGATCAGGTCCTCGTCGACCTCGGAGATGTCATCCATCCCGCCGGTCTTCCAGTGGCGTTCCTTCTCAGAGCGCTCGGTAATGAGCTTCTGCTCCTTGTCGCGCAGCGCGGCGGCACCTTCGAAGTCCTGTGCATCGATCGCGGACTCCTTCTCCATCTTCAGCTGGGAAATGCGCTCGTCCATTTCCTTCAGCTCCGGCGGAGCGGTCATGCGGCGGATGCGCAGCCGGGCGCCGGCTTCATCGATGAGGTCGATCGCCTTGTCCGGCAGGAAGCGGTCCGAGATGTAGCGCTCGGAGAGGTTCGCCGCCGAGGCGAGGGCGCCGTCGGTGATGGTCACGCGGTGGTGCGCCTCGTAGCGGTCACGCAGGCCCTTCAGGATCTCGATCGCGTGGGCGACCGACGGCTCCTTGACCTGGATCGGCTGGAAGCGGCGCTCAAGCGCGGCGTCCTTCTCAATGTGCTTGCGGTACTCATCCAGCGTGGTGGCGCCGATGGTCTGCAGCTCGCCGCGGGCCAGCATGGGCTTCAGGATCGAGGCCGCGTCGATGGCACCCTCAGCGGCACCCGCACCCACCAGGGTGTGGATCTCGTCAATGAAGAGAATGATGTCGCCCCGGGTACGGATCTCCTTGAGGACCTTCTTCAGCCGCTCTTCGAAGTCACCGCGGTAGCGGGAGCCGGCCACGAGGGAACCGAGGTCCAGCGTGTACAGCTGCTTGTCCTTGATGGTCTCAGGGACGTCCCCGCGGACAATCGCCTGGGCAAGGCCTTCGACGACGGCGGTCTTGCCGACGCCCGGCTCACCGATAAGAACAGGGTTGTTCTTGGTGCGGCGGGAAAGGACCTGCATGACGCGTTCCATTTCCTGCTCGCGGCCAATCACAGGGTCCAGCTTGTTCTCGCGGGCAGCCTGCGTCAGGTTGCGCCCGAACTGGTCCAGGACAACTGAACCTGCGGGAGTGCCCTCCGCCTGGCTCTGGCCGACGCCGGCACCAGTGGACTCTTTGCCCTGATAGCCGGACAGCAGCTGGATGACCTGCTGGCGGACGCGGTTGAGGTCAGCGCCGAGCTTCACCAGCACCTGGGCCGCAACGCCCTCACCCTCGCGGATGAGTCCCAGCAGGATGTGCTCCGTGCCGATGTAGTTGTGGCCGAGCTGCAGGGCCTCGCGCAGCGAGAGCTCCAGCACCTTCTTGGCACGGGGGGTGAAGGGGATATGCCCGGAAGGGGCCTGCTGGCCCTGACCGATGATCTCCTGCACCTGCTCGCGGACGCCGTCGAGCGAAATGCTCAAGGACTCAAGAGCTTTGGCGGCAACGCCCTCACCCTCGTGGATCAGACCCAAGAGGATGTGTTCGGTACCAATGTAATTGTGGTTCAGCATGCGTGCCTCTTCTTGGGCAAGCACAACTACGCGACGGGCACGGTCCGTAAATCGCTCAAACATTTCGCCACACTCCTAGCTACGACGTACTTTGATGCTACGTGGACGTGATGCGACTTGGGGAGCTTGTTCGCCACAGGGGAAACCGCAGCACTGTGAGTCCCTCCCCCGCACGGCCTCCGAGGCAGCTCCGGGGCGGAGCAGCAGCGGCGGACATGGGCGCTGGGACGGCGCCGCATTCGCCCGGTCCTGCAAATACGGATTTGCCGGCCCCGCCAATCGCCCAATGACGGTTTGAGCGCCGGGAAACGGCGCCCATACCTCCTGTTGCCGCCAAAATAACCCGCGACCCGCTGGAATCCCTGATTGTAAGGAGAATCATGGTGGCAAAGGGATACGTGAGATTCTTGGTGTTTCCGGCGTCGGGAATCTTTTAACCTCAGGAAGGCAGCAGGGTTAAAGCCTTTGCGTGCCGGCTGGGTGATTAAAAAGGCGGCGCCCCCGGTCTATGCCGGGGGCGCCGCCTATATAGCTCAGAGCTACAGCAAACTAGGAATTGGCCTTTTGGTACGCTTCCTGGATTTCCGCCTGGATACGGCCGCGGGCATTAACCGTGTAACCGTGCTCCCTTGCCCACTGGCGTATCTGCGCAGAGTCCTGGTTACGTCCGCCTGCAGCCTTGCCACGGGCAGGGCGTCCGCCGGACGTCTTGCGGGCTGCTGAAACAAAGCGTTCCAAAGCAGACCTTAGTTCTGAAGCATTGGCAGATGACAGGTCAATTTCGTAACCGACGCCATCGAGCCCAAAACGGACGGTTTCGTCCGCCGATCCCCCATCCAGATCGTCAACGAGGACGATATTTACTTTCTGTGCCATCAAAATTCTCTCTTTTGGAAAGGGACGTGTGATCAGATAAGCAGGATGTTTCCACCTAAAGTATCTCCCCGATTAAGGCAACGCGTCAAAACACGCATCGGTTCCTTGGGGCGCCCCTGAGGGAAGAACTGCGAAGAAGGAGAGAAGAACGGAGAAAAAACGGCTTCCGGTTATTTGTCGGATTCGCTCGAAGAACCTGATGGGCCGGCAGGCGGAATAGCCTCCGGGCCGCGCTGTGCGGAATCCTCCGGCTTTCCGGGCTGCTTATCGCCCAGCGGCACAGCAGGCGGCACAGCAGGCGAAGCCTGGGCAGCGGCGCGCGCGGCCTTGGCATCTGCCTCGGCCTGTGCTTTGGCCTCGGCCTGGCGTTCGGACTTGTCAGCGTTGAAGATTGCCCGCATGGCAAACCAGAAGAGCAGGCCCACCACCAGGGAAGGCAGCAGGACGGCGACGTATTCCATGGTCAGTGGCCCTCGGGCTTCAGGAGCGGGAACAGGATGGTTTCGCGGATGCCGGCGCCGGTGAACAGCATGACCAACCGGTCAATGCCCAGGCCGATCCCGCCCATGGGAGGCGCACCGTATTCGAGGGCGCGGAGGAAGTCCTCGTCCAGCTGCATGGCTTCAACGTCGCCGGCGGCGGCGTGCCTGGACTGCTCCGTGAGGCGTTCGCGCTGGATGACGGGGTCGATGAGCTCGGAGAATGCGGTGCCGCGCTCCATGCCGCCGATGATCAGGTCCCAGGCCTCGATCAGCCGACCGTCCTCGCGGTGCGGGCGGGCCAAAGGCTGGGCCGAGGGCGGGTAGTCGTAGACAAACGTGGGGTTCAGCAGCGTGGGCTCCACGATTTCACCAAACAGCTCTACGGCCAGTTTCTCGGCGTCCCACTTGGGGTCAACCTTGACCTCATGCTTCTCGGCCACGGCCCGCAGTTCCTCCAGCGGGGTGTCCGGGGTGATCTCCTGGCCAATGGCCTCGGAAAGGCCGGGGTACACGGACACCCAGGCCCAGTCGCCGTCGAGGTTGATCTCGCCGGCTTCGGTCTGCAGAATGCGTCCGGCGCCCACGGCGTCGGCGGCGTCGAGGATGATCTCCTTGATGCGCTCGGCCATGACGAACTGGTCCGCCCAGGCTTCGTAGCTCTCGAGGGTGGTGAACTCCGGGCTGTGGGTGGAGTCCACGCCCTCGTTGCGGAACACGCGCCCCATGTCGTAGACACGGTCAATGCCGCCCACCACGGCACGCTTGAGGTACAGCTCGGTGGCGATGCGGAGGGTCATTTTCTGGTCGAACGCATTCATGTGCGTCTCGAACGGCCGGGCCAGGGCGCCACCGTGCACCAGTTGCAGGATGGGGGTTTCCACCTCGACGTAGTTGTGCCGGAACAGGGTCTCGCGGATGGAACGGGTGATGGCCGCGCGTGTGTAAACCATCTCGCGGGCCTCATCGCGCACCATCAGGTCGACGTAGCGCTGGCGGACGCGGGTTTCTTCATTGAGTTCCGCGTGCAGCACGGGCAGCGGGCGCAGCGCCTTGGACGCCATGGACCAGGATTCCGCCATGACCGAGAGCTCGCCGCGGCGGGAAGAGATAACCTCGCCCTTGATGAAGACGTGGTCGCCGAGGTCCACGAGGGCCTTCCAGTCGGCGAGCGCTTCCTCGCCCACGTTGGCCAGGCTGAGCATGGCCTGCAGGCGGGTGCCCTTGCCGTCGACGCCGCCTTCCTGCAGCGTGGCAAAGCAGAGCTTTCCGGTGTTCCGGACGAACACCACGCGTCCGGTGACGCCCACGACGTCGCCCGTGGTGTCGTCTGCCTGCAGGTGCGCGTACTTCTCGCGGATCTCGCTGAGGGAATGCGTGCGCTCCACGCCCACCGGGTACGCCTCGGTGCCGCGTTCGAGCAGCTTGGCGCGCTTTTCCATGCGGATGCGCATCTGCTCGCTGGCGTCGAGCGGCTCTGGGGCGTTTTTGGGGGCGGGGGTGTTTTGGGAAGTCACAAGCATCAAGTTTACCGGGACTTCCCCCCTTGGAGTTTTTGTCCAGATATTCGGACCTCCGGGGCCATTTGGGGGCATTATCTGGACAAAAACTCTAAAGAGGGTGGGGCATAGACTCAGGATGTGGAGACTTGGACTGTTGAGACGGACGACGACGACGGCCGGCTCGAGGTGCATTCGTTCCGGCCCCCTGCCCTCACCACCGCGGACGGCGGCACGGCAGACGGAGGCACGGCGCAAGGCGGGCCTCCCCCGTCGGCGGTTCCCGGCGTCGTCGTTATCCACGGCACCCTGGTGACCGACGCGCTGTACCGGCCGTTCGCGCGCAAACTCAGCATCCTGCTGAGCCGTCCCGTGCATTGCTACAACCGCCGGGGGCGGGCAGGGTCCGCTGCCCAGCCGGAGGGCTATTCGGCCGCCACCGAAGTGGGCGACCTTGCCGCCGTGATGCGGGCAACCGGCGCCGAAGATGTGGTGGCCCACAGCTATGGCGGGTTCGTGGCCCTGCAGGCGGCCCGCAGCATGCCCATCCGGCGGCTCGTGACCTACGACGCGGCCCTGTCCCTCTCGGGCAATCTCCACCACCGGTGGCGCCCGGAGCTCGAGCAGGCGGTCAGCGACGGACAGCTCAACCATGCCTGGGCGCATCTGGTGCAGGGCCTGGCAACGGCGGGGCCCGTCTCGTACCTGCCCCTGGGGGCGCTGCGGATGCTGAGCATCATGTCCGCAAGGACAAACGTCGGCGCGGAGATGCGGGAGCTGTTGCCCACAGCGGTCAAGGAAATGCGGGCCGTGCTGGACGCCGACGCGGAGATCAGTGATTTCGTGGACCTGTCCACCCCCACGCTCATGCTCAGCGGCGGCTGGAGCCCAGGGTATTTCGCCGAGACGGGCCGCCAGCTGGCAGCGGCTGTGCCGGCCATCGATTTCGCCGTGGTGCCCGGCCAGCTGCACGAAGGCCCCATCCGCCCGGGAAAGCGCCTCGCCGTTCGGATGGCCCGCTTCCTCAACGGCACCGACGGCAGCCTCCCGTCGCTGAGCAGGCGCGGACGACGGCGGTAGACAAGTTTGTCTTTAACTCCCCTTCCGGGCCTGCCCCGGCTGTCAGCGGCGCTCCACCTCAGATAGGCTCGGAGCATGACGCGCGAGATCATCAGCACACCGGACGGCGCCAAACTCGAGCTGTTCAGCACGGGCGCGGAACTCGCCTCGGCGGGTTCCGGCGTCGTGGTCGTCATCTCCTCCATGGTCACGGCCTCCGACTACACCCGGTTCGCCCAGAAACTCAGTGCCGAACTCGGCCGCCCGGTCCACACGTTCAACCGCCGCGGCCGCGGGGCCTCCTCAGAGCAGCAGGGCGACTACACCCTGGACGTCGACATCCGCGACCTCGACACCGTCATGAAGCACACGTCCAGCACGGACGTCTTCGGGCACAGCTTCGGCGGGGCCGTGGCCCTTCACGCCGCCCGAACGCTGCCGGTGGAACGCCTTGCTGTCTACGATCCCGCGGTGTCCGTGAACCACAGCGTCAAGGCCGACTGGACCCTCGAGTACGAGCGGGCGACGGCCGCCGGGGACGACGACCGTGCCCTCGCCGTCCTGCAGCGCGGGCTCGAAGCCGCCGGCCCGTTCTCGTCGCGCATGCCGCTGTCCATGCTGACCCTGGCGAACAAGCTCACGGCAGGCACCTCGATGGGCAAGCAGCAGCGCGAGATCATGCGCACCGGCGTCCGCGAGATCAAGGCCATCATTGCCGCCGACATGCCCGCCGAGCCGTTCCTCCAACTGCCGCTGGAGACCCTCATCATTGTCGGCGAGAAGAGCCCGGCCTACTTCGGGGTGGCCTGCGGGCAGATCCACGACGTCCTCTCCGGCTCCAGCTACACCATCCTGCCGGGCTCCGGGCACGACGGCGTCATCCGCGCCCCGGACAAGCTCATCACGGACCTCGCCGAGTTCTTCGCCGGCTGAGCCCGCCCAAACCACAGCGCGAACGTACAGTTAAGGCCCCTTCCCGCCGGGAAAATGGGGCCTTAACTGTACGTTCGCGCTGGGCTGCGGGGCTTAAGTGTCCGTTCGCGCTTAGTGGGTGGGGGCGCCCTGGGGTGCTTCGGCGCCTGCCGTTTTGCGCATCATCGCGGCGAGGACGACGGCGGCAACGGCTATGGCTGTCGCCGTCAGGAACGCGGCACTCATCCCCGCGACGAGGCCGGAGCCCGCCGACACCACGGCGAAAATCGACACGAGCAGCGCGGTGCCCGCCGCGCCAGCCACCTGCTGCAGAGTGCTCATGATGGCCGAGCCGTGCGAGTACAGGTGCGGAGGCAGCGGGTTTAGCCCGGTGGTGAACGCCGGGGTGAACAGCAGCGCGAGCCCCAAACTCAGCACCACGTGCAGGGTGACGATCCACCAGACTGGGGTGCCGGCGTCAAGCATTGAGAACTGCCACAGCGACAGGACCAGGAGGGAAGATCCGGTCACCGTGAGCGGCAGGGGGCCCAGCTTGTCGAACAGCCGGCCGATGAACGGGCCGAGCAGTCCCATGGCCAGGCCGCCCGGCAGCAGCGCCAGGCCGGTCTCGAGGGACTTCAGGCCGCGGATTTCCTGCAGGTACAAGGGCAGCAGGATCACGGCGCCGAACAGGGCAATCATGGCCACCACGAGCAGCAGCACAGACACGGTGAACATCCGGAAGTTGAACGCCCGCAGGTCCAGCAGCGGCGCCTCCGATTTCTGCAGCCGGAGCTGGCGCAGCACGAACACCACGAGCCCGGCGACCCCCACCGCCAGCGCCGTCAGTGCTGCAGCGCCCGGGCCGCCGCCGGCGCCGTGGCCTCCGCCGATCTGGCTGAGGCCGTACACCAGTCCGCCGAACGCGGGAACGGTCAGGGCGACGGAGAGGAAGTCGAGCCTGGACTTCTCGGTCTCGCCGACGTTCGTCAGGTAGCGGGCACCGATCGCCAGGGCCGCCAGCGCAATCGGCAGGACGAAGACGAACATGAAGCGCCACGAGAAGTGCTCGAGGATCAGACCGGAAACAGTCGGGCCCATGGCAGGGGCCACGGAGATGGCGATGCTGACGTTGCCCATGACGGCGCCCCGGCGGGCCAAGGGAACAAGGGTAAGGATGGTGGTCATCAGCAGGGGCAGCATGATTGCCGTGCCTCCGGCCTGGATAACGCGGGCCAGCAGGAGGATTTCGAAGCCGGGGGCCACCGCCGCCAGCGCGGTGCCGCCTGCGAAGAGGCCCATGGCCAGCAGGAAAACGGCCCGGGTGGACAGGCGCTGCAGGATGAAGCCGGTGGTCGGAATCACCACCGCCATGGTGAGCATGAATCCTGTGGACAGCCACTGCACTGTGGGCGCATCCACCTGAAGGTCCACCATGAGGCGCTGCAGGGCGACGTTCATGATGGTTTCGTTGAGGATCACGACGAAGGTCGCCACCAGCAGCGTAACGATGACAGTCACCGATTCGCGGGACATCTTGTCGTTGGAGGGTTGACGGGCTGCGCCGGAGGGCGGAGCGGTCGCCGCAGTGGGCTGCGCGGAATCAAGGACCGAACCAGGCTCCTGCCCCGGCTCGCCATGGGAATTTAACGTGACTTTGCTAGACATGGCGGGGCCCTCAGGAGTTGGAAGTTGTGTTTGGCGGTCAGCGCCGCTGCAGACTCCAACAGTCTAGTGGTCCCCGGCATTCCCGTCACTGGAGGTGATAAGCCTCGCATGCCGTAAAACCACCGGGGATACCGGCCAGGCTAGCCCCAGACTCCCCGGCGGGCCTACGAGAACAGCGGAAGGTTGTCGATCAGCCGGACCGGTCCCACCTTGGCCGCCACGATCGCGAGCGCCTCGCCGCGGAACGGTGTCTCGCGGCAGTTCTCGGCCAGCGGTTCCAGCGTCCGGGGATCCACCACCTCAAGGTAGTCCAGCTCCACCAGGGGCTGTGACTCGATGAGCGCCTGGGCTGACTCGACCTCGAGCGGCTTGCGGGCGATGGCGCGCTCCTCGAGGAGCCGCAATGCCCGGGACAGGACCAGCGCGGCGTCGCGCTGCTCCGGGGACAGGAAGCGGTTACGGCTGGACAGGGCAAGCCCGTCCGCGTCCCGGACGGTGGGGACGGCGACGATCTCCACCGGGAAGTTCAGGTCGGCGACCATCTGCCGAACGAGCGCGAGCTGCTGGGCGTCCTTCTGCCCGAAGTACGCGCGGTAGGCAGGCAGCCCTCCTCCGGAGCCGGCGGCGAAGGCCTGAGCCCCGGGCAACCCGGTGGCCGGAATTCCGAGGTGCAGCAGTTTGGCCACCACCGTGAGGGCGCCGTCGAAGTGGCCGGGACGTGAGGCGCCCTCCCACTTTTCCCCGAGCCTGCCGGATGAGATCCGGACCGTCGGCTGCCCGTCCGGGTACATCTCCTCAACGGAGGGCGCGAATACCAGGTCCACTCCCTGCGCCTCGAGCAGTTCCGCGTCGGCCTCAAGGGTCCGCGGATACCGGTCGAGGTCCGCCGCTTCGCCGAACTGCAGCGGGTTCACGAAGATGGAGGCCGCAACCACGTCGTTCTGCTCGACGGCGGTGCGCGCCAGCCGCGCGTGGCCCTCGTGCAGCGCCCCCATGGTTGGTACCAGCCCCACGGAAGAGCCCTGCTTTTGGGTCAGCAGCAGGCGGCTTTGGGCGCGGAGGGAGGCTGCGGTGGTGACGATTCGGATTGCCATTTCAGTGTCCTCCCCTGGCCCCGGGGCCGCCTTCATTCGTGCCGTCTGGGTCGTCGTCGGTCAGCGCCAGGGCCTCGGTGATGCCTGCAACCTGGTCCGCCTTCAGCAGCCCCCTGCCTTCGGCCCGGCGCGCCGTCGCCCAGGCCATCGCCAGGTACGCCTCGAGGATGTCGCCGGAGGCACCGCCGTCATGCTCCCGCAGCGCCCGCACATGCGCGCCGACTGTCCCTGCGTCGCCGCGCGCCACCGGCCCCGTCAGGGCTGATTCGCCGGAGGCGAGGGCATTCTCAAGGGTAGCCCGCAGCAGCGGCCCAAGCATGCGCTCGGGGGCTTCGACGCCCACTTCGCCCAGCAACTGCGCCGCCTGCGCCACGAGGGTGGCCATGTGGTTGGAGCCGTGTGCCAGGGCGGCGTGATAGATGACCCTGTCGGCTTCGGCGATCACCACCGGCTCAGCCCCCATCTCGACCACCAGTGCCTGCGCGATCGGCAGCATTGCGGCGTCGGCAGTGACGCCGAACGTGCAGTCCAGCAGCCGGGTCAGGTCCAGGCTCATGCCCGTGAATGTCATGGCCGGGTGCAAGGCCAGGGGCACGGCGCCGGCCGCACGGACGGGGTGCAGAATGCCGGCACCGAAACGGCCGGAGGTGTGCGCGACGAGCTGCCCCGGCTGCCAGGCCCCGAGCTTAGCCAGCCCCTCCACCAGGCCGCCGAGCGCGTCGTCCGGAACGGCCAGCAGGACCAACTCCGAACGCTCAACGATGTCCTGCACCTCAAGGACGGGAACACCGGGCAGCAGCGTTTCGGCCCGTTCCCGGCTCGCGTCGGACACCGCGGAAACCCCGACGACGGCGTGCTCGGCAGCGCGCAGAGCAGCACCCAGCACGGCGCCTACCTTGCCGGCGCCGATGATTCCGACGCCGAGGCGTCCGGGCTTAGCCACGTTGCGGGCCTTCCTGTTGCTGGGATAGGGAACTCTGCTGGGGGTAGGTGGGCTGCTGATCGGGTGTTCTCTGCTCCAGCAGCTGCGGTGCGACCTGCGCCAGCCACTGCTCACTGGTTTGCCTGCGGCGGGCAGCGCGGGCACGGGCAGCCTGCCCGTCGAACAGTGCCTGTGCCTCGTTCACCCCGGCCTGGACCACCCTCGGCGTAACCGGGCCTGCCGTGGTGTGCAGCACCAGGTCCGCCACCTGGAACCGGCGGGCCAGCGGCCCCTGGTGGAGGGCCATTGACTGCGTGCGCTGGTGCGGCACCACGACAAGCTCCCGCCACCAGCGCCCCGAGCGGACGAGCAGGGCAGTGTCTGTCGCGGTGAAGCCGTTCCGCCGCCATGCCAGCGGCGCGAGGAAGCGGGCCCGCCGCGGCGAGGTGACAAAACCGCCGTCGGAACCCAGGCCCTCAAGACCTGCGCGGAAAACACCCACGGGGTCAGGGGTTCCCGGGTCCGGAAGAACCATAGCCAGCACATTCAGGACGTCGTCGATGCCGCCGACCGGCAGGAGGGTGGTCCGGGACCCCGCCTCGCCGTTGTTTCCCACAACTCCATAGCCTGCCACGTTGACCTGGATCCGGTACCAGCCGAACAAGCGCCACAGCGGCGGCTGGATCACCCGCAGTGCCTGCACCCGGCCAGGCGGCAGGGTCTGCGCCTGGGTGTCGAGGAGGCCGTAGCGGAGCCTGATGCCGTCCGGCGAGATCGCAGCGGTGAAGTTGTAACCCTTGTGGAATGACCCCCAATAAGAGGCGAACAGACCCAGCACCGCCGGAATCAGGTACAGGAAAAAGCCCCGGTTTTCGGTGACCGCGGACAGGGCCACGGACACCACCCCGCCCAGCGCGATGAACACGCTCTGCTCGCTGAGCAGCAGGGATCCGATAAGGCGCGACGGCGGGACGCGCAGCACCTGCTGCTCCGGTGCCTCCGGCACGGGTGCCTCGGCCTGCCCGGGTTCCATCCGGACCCCCGCCGCGCGGGCGAGGATGGTGGCGCGCAACTGCCGGGCGTCGTCGACGCGGAGGTAGGCGAGCCGGACGGCGGACTCCCCGGCGTCGGCCACTTCAAACTTCAGCTCCGCCAGCCCGAAGATCCTCGCCAGCAGGGGCTGCACGATGTCGATCGCCTGGACCCGGTCGAGGCGCGCCTGGCGCTGCTGCCTGAACAGGAAGCCGGTGTTGACGCGGACATAGCCCTCCGCCACCTGGTAGCGCGTGAAGTACCAGGACATGATGAACCCGGACACCGCGAGCAGCAGCAAGAACGCCCCGCCGGCCAGGAGCCACGGGGCTCGGCCGGCTATCCGGTCATCGAGGAGCGGCTGCCCCTGCAGCATCCGCTCGAAGGAATCACGTCCGAAAAAATACGCAATGGCCGCCAGCGCCACCCAGCCCCGCACGAAGGGTGACGCCGGATGTACCCGGAGCCACGCGTCGTCGGGCACTGCCCTCTCAGGCTGTACGGGAGGGGGCCCGGCGGCGGTCACAGCCCGGCCAGCCTGGCTTCGCCGCGAGCCGATAGCTGCTCCCGCAGGCGTGCCCCTTCCTCGGTGGGCAGCCCGGGTATGGAGGCGTTCGTTCCGGGTGAGGCCGTGTGCAGCTTCAGCGTGCAGAGTCCGAGGCTGCGCTCAACGGGCCCCACACTAATGTCCACGTACTGCATCCGGCCGTAAGGCACCACCATGACGCGCTGGAAGAAGATGCCGCCGCGGATCAGCAGGTCGTCGTCGCGCTCGGCGTAGCCGATGGCGCGGACCTGGCGCGGAATCAGCAGCAGGCGCCACAGGGCGAGGACCAGCATGAAGGCCGGCACGGCGACGGCCAGCCACAGCGGCGGCCAGCGCCACCAGCCGAGCAGCACAAAGACCAAAGGCAGGCTGAGCACCCCGACGGTGATCAGGTTCCCAATTGCCCACTCGACCAGGCGGACAGTGACATATTTGGGGGAAACGCGGAGCCAGGTAATGCCCGGCGGATCAATCGCCGCGGTAGGCATATTCGCCTTCCCCTTTGGCTTTACCGGGACGCGGCCCCGGGAGCCCCTTGGCGGAGTCTGCGTCGCCGTCTTCCGGCGGGATCCTGCAGAAGCGTTCGACGACGAGCCCCACAATGATCATGACCAGCCCGCCGCCGGCCATGCCCAGGGCCAGCCAGGTCAGCTCCTGGCTGTTCCGCAGGCTCCAGATCTGCAGCAGCTGCACGAAGATGCCCGCGTGCCAGCCGAGCAGCATTGCCCCGGTGTAGGCGCAGGCCTGCGCGAGGACCAGGGTCCAGGCAGCCAGGAACGGGTTAAGCATTTTCTTCTTTTTGCCGTTGCGCCATCGGAGGACGCGGATGCCCATCACGAGTGTCAGGACAACGATCACGCCCATGGTCACGAGCCCGGTGGGAGGCAGCACCGGCGTCGCCATTCCGTACCGGCTGCCCAGCACGGCCGCGGACCAGCCGGCGATGGCCAGTGCCAGTCCGACCACCGCGAGCAGCAGGGGGTTCAGGGGCTTCACCGCTACTCCACCGCTCCCGCTGTGGGGACTCCGTTGAAGTCGCCGAAGCCGTCAAACGGGGCGAGGTCCGGGAAGTCGGCTGCCTTGGCGGCCAGTTCGCCGATCCGCTCGCCGTTCAGGGTTGCTGCCGGCTCGATCAGCGACCAGGGGTAGAGCACGAAGGCCCGCCCGGCCGCCCGGGGGTGCGGGAGGGTGAGCTCCGGGTCCTGGCTCTCGACGTCACCATAAACAATGACGTCCACGTCGAGGGTCCGGGGCCCCCAGTGGACCTCCCGGACGCGGTGGTGCTTGTTCTCCACGGACTGGCAGTACCGCAGGAGTTCAAGCGGCTCGAGGGATGTCTCCACGGTGATCACCATGTTGAGGAAATCGGGCTGGCCTTCGGGCCCGCCGACTGCTTTCGTCTGCACCACCGGGGAGACCGCGAGGAGTCTGACTTCCGGCCGGTCCACGAGGTCAGCGACGGCCTCCGTCAGGGTGTCGTTGCGCGCCCCCAGATTGCTGCCGAGGGCCAGGACGGCCCGCGTGTACTTCAGCTGCGCCGGGCTCATGTGCGCTCCCGGAAGACGCTCACCGCGACGTCGCCGAACGGCACCTCGATGGGCGCCTTCGGCTTGTGCACGGTGATCTCCACGGCATTGATCCTGAATTCCTTGAGCAGTCCCTCTGCCATTCTGACGGCCAGGGCCTCGATGAGGTTCAGAGGCTCACCGGTGATCCAGTCCTTGATGCGGCCGGCCACCTCACCGTAATGGGCGGTGTCCCTGACATCGTCGGACGCTGCTGCCTGGCTGAAATCCAGGTGCAGCACGGCGTCCACCACGAACGGCTGGCCCTCGCGGCGCTCGAAATCGAACACCCCGTGGTAGCCGGTGGCTGTGACACCGCTCAGTGAGATCCTGTCCATCGTCTTCCTGCTCAGACCTTCCCGCTTACTGGCCGGACTGCATTAGTTGCCGGGCTGCGGCGCCGCCAGGCGTGCGGCGACCTTCACAGCGTCAAGGCTGGACCCGACGTCGTGCACCCGCACGGCCCAGGCGCCCCGGGCTGCAGTGATCGCCGTGACGGCTGCGGTGGCGGCGTCGCGTTCCTCGGGGAGGGCAGCCTTGCCCGAGACGGTCAGAAGCGTGCCCAGGAAGCGCTTGCGCGACACCCCTACGAGCACCTTGTGGCCCATGGCCTCGAGCCGGTCGAGGTTCCGCAGGAGCTCCCAGTTCTGCTCGTCCGTCTTGGAGAAGCCGATGCCCGGGTCGATGATGACCTGCTCGGGCAGGACTCCGGCGGCGTACAGCTTGTCCCGGACGCCGCTGAGTTCGGCCACGACGTCATCGGCAACGTCCTGGTATTCGGTCAGGGATGTCATGGTCTTCGCGTCGCCGCGTCGGTGGGTCAGCACGTAGGGTGCCTTGCTCCTGGCCACCAGCTCGGCCATGCCGGGCTCGATGCTGAGGCCCGAGACGTCGTTGATGATGGACGCCCCGGCTTCGAGGGCGGCTTCCGCCGTTGAGGTGTGGGTGGTGTCGATGCTGACCAGGGCGCCGGCTTTGACCAGCGCCCCGATGACGGGCAGGACCCGCCGCTGCTCCTCCTCCGGGCTGACTTCCTCTGCGCCCGGGCGCGTCGATTCGCCTCCGACGTCAATGATGTCGGCTCCGGCGTAGAACATCCGGAGGCCGGCGGCGATGGCACTGTCCGCGGTCGGGTGCTTGCCGCCGTCGCTGAATGAGTCCGGCGTGACGTTCAGGACGCCCATCACCAGGGTGCGGCCGGTGGGCAGGTCTTCAAACTTCGCTGCCGGCCGCGGTTTGCGCAGAACGGGCAGCGGGGATGTTGCGGGTCCGGTTCCAGGTGCTGCAGCTAGGGAATCCATAGTCTGTTGTTTACCTTCCGAGTATGAGGCTCATGGCTTCGGCACGGGTGGCCGGGTCATGAAGTTGCCCGCGGACCGCGCTTGTGACGGTTTTGGCCCCGGGCTTGCGGATGCCGCGCATGGACATGCACATGTGTTCGCATTCCACCACCACGATGGCTCCGCGCGGCTTGAGGAATGTGACCAGAGCTTCGACGATCTCCGTGGTGAGCCGTTCCTGGACCTGCGGACGGCGGGCAAAAATGTCCACGAGCCGGGCCAGCTTGCTCAGCCCCGTGACCTTGCCGTCGTGCGACGGGATGTACCCGACATGGGCCATGCCGTGGAATGGCACCAGGTGGTGCTCGCACGTGGAGTAGAACGGGATGTCCTTGACCAGCACCAGTTCCTCGTGCTCCAGGTCGAAGGTGGTGGAAAGAACGGTGGCCGGATCCTGGTGCAGGCCAGCAAAGACCTCGGCGTAGGCCTTGGCGACGCGCTTGGGCGTATCCTGCAGGCCCCCTCGGTCCGGGTCCTCTCCGATGGCCAGCAGGATCTCCCGCACGGCCGCTTCAATGCGCGGCCTGTCTACCTTGTGCTTGCCGTGTCCGCCCGACGCCGAGTGATCGGCGGAGGCGGAAAAGTCGTCGTCGTCGAAGTGAGTCACAGCTAAGAGCTTAGCCGTGGTGGCCGTCGGGGCCCGCTTCGGTGACTTCGCCTTGGAATGTGGCGTCCTCAGGAACTCCCTGCGGATGCGGCGGCAAAGCGTCCAGCGGTTCCTCCAGCCGGGCCTCCTTCGCTTCCTCCTGGGCTTCGCGTTCCGCGCGCTCCTGGCGGGACTCCACGGGACCGGTTTTCTGGACCGGGCGCGTCTCCTTGGACAGCCATACTTCGCGGAAGTCGCGCTTGCGGATGTCACGGAAGACGTCGGCGATCTCCGACTGGTTCAGCGTTTCGCGCTCCAGAAGTTCCAGTGCCAGCCGGTCCAGGACGTCCCGGTTCTCCGTGAGGATGGCGTAGGCCTCGTCGTGCGCCTGGTCGATCAGGCGGCGGACTTCCTCATCCACGATGTAGGCGATCTGGTCCGAGTAGTTGCGCTCGTGGCTGGCGTCGCGGCCGAGGAACGGCTCACCGCCGCCCTGCCCGAGGCGCACAGCACCGACTCGCTCGCTCATGCCGTACTGGGTGACCATCTGGCGGGCCGTAGCCGTGGCCTTCTCGATGTCGTTCGAGGCGCCGGTGGAGGGGTCGTGGAAGACGATCTCTTCGGCGACGCGGCCGCCCATGGCGTACGCCATCTGGTCGAGAAGCTCGTTGCGGGTGACGGAGTACTTGTCGTTTTCCGGGACCACCATGGTGTAGCCCAGGGCACGGCCGCGGGGCAGGATGGTGATCTTGGTGACCGGCGCCGAGTTGCGCAGCGCCGCCGCCACGAGGGCGTGGCCGCCTTCGTGGTAGGCGGTGATCTTGCGCTCGTGTTCCTTCATGACGCGGCTGCGCTTCTGCGGGCCGGCCATGACGCGGTCGATCGCCTCGTCCAGCGCCCGGTCATCGATCAGGTTGGCGTTGGAGCGGGCGGTGAGCAGCGCGGCCTCGTTAAGCACGTTGGCAAGGTCGGCGCCGGTGTAGCCCGGTGTCTTCTTGGCGACGGCTTTGAGGTCCACACCCTGCGCGATCGGCTTGCCCTTGGCGTGCACCTGGAGGATCTGGTCGCGGCCGATCAGGTCCGGGGCTTCCACGGAGACCTGGCGGTCGAAGCGTCCGGGGCGCAGCAGCGCCGGGTCCAGAACGTCGGGCCGGTTGGTGGCGGCGATCAGGATGACGTTGGTCTTGACGTCGAAGCCGTCCATTTCGACGAGCAGCTGGTTAAGGGTCTGCTCGCGCTCGTCGTTGCCGCCGCCGATGCCGGCACCGCGGTGGCGGCCAACGGCGTCGATTTCGTCGACGAAGATGATGGCGGGCGAGTTGGCCTTGGCCTGTTCGAAGAGGTCGCGGACGCGGGAGGCGCCCACACCGACGAACATTTCAACGAAGTCCGAGCCCGAGATGGAGAAGAACGGCACGCCTGCCTCGCCTGCAACGGCGCGGGCCAGGAGTGTCTTGCCGGTGCCCGGAGGGCCGTACAGCAGCACGCCCTTGGGGATCTTGGCGCCCACGGCCTGGAACTTGGCCGGCTCGGCCAGAAATTCCTTGATCTCCTGAAGCTCCTCAACGGCCTCGTCGGCACCGGCGACGTCCGCGAAGGTCACCTGAGGCATGTCCTTATTGACCATCTTGGCCTTGGACTTGCCGAACTGCATGACCTTGGAGCCGCCGCCCTGCATGCGTGAGAGGAGGAACCAGAACAGGAGACCGAGCAGCAGCACCGGGATCAGCAGGGAGAACAGCCCGGACAGCCAGTTGCTCTCTACCGGCTGGTCCGTGTAGCCCTTCGAGGGGTTGGCGTCCGTGACGGCCTTGACCACATCAGGTCCGCGGTCATTGACGAAGAAGAACTGGACGTTCTTGCCCTTGTCCTGACCGTCGATGACGAGGTTGTCCTTCAGGACCAGGTCCACGCGGTTCTCGCCGTCGAAGATCTTTGCCTGTTCAACCTTGCCGCTCTCGGCAAGCAGCTCGAGGCCGGGCTGCGTGTCGATCCGCGTCGCACCGCCCGGAGCCAACGTGGCAAAGGCCAGCAGAAGCATGCCGACCACAACGATGATCCAGATGCCCGGGCCCTTGAAGAAACTCTTTGCTTTCATCTGTTCGGGGGCAGGCCCCGTCCCTCCTGGTAGTGCTGCACGGCGCCTGGTCTGCGCGCGCGTGTGGTGCTGCGTCAGTTCTAGCATTACACCGCCGGAGTAATTCACGCACCGGGTACAGCAAAAGTTCCCTGTGGGCGTAGTCCCCACCGGTATGGGCAGCCTGTGCCGGGGTATAACTTCAGCGATCCCGGGCTGCGTCCGGGGCCAGCGTTGGCCCGTGCCCGCTCGCATTTCTGCACCACTTTGGCCCCCAGCCCGCTCCTACAGCCGCGGGATGACGGGGTCCGGCGAAACTCCGGCACGGTGTCTACCGGCTGCCCTCGGCTGACGCGGACTTCGCCCAGGCCTACGATGCCAACGCGGCCCTCACCTGCATATCCGCAGCGCCGCACTATGGGCTTTGGGCGCTGAAGGAGCCGGCCCGGGCGCACCTGGCGGCCAGCCACCGCCGCCTGCCGGCAGGTGTCTCGGCCCACAGGTTCAACGGAAATATCTCCACGCTGCTCCCGCCGGTGCTTCCGCTCAAAGACGTCCTGGTCCACGCACTCCAGTGCCTGCCCGAGCTGGAAGCCCTTGTGATGGTCGAGTGCTCCACGGTTGCCTGATCGTGGAAATCGACGGTGTGGGCTTCCACCTGAACAAACCCCAGTTCAAGAAGGACATCCGGCGGAACAACGTAGGCGCGGCTGGCGGGTACCGGGTGCTGCGCTACCTATACGAGGACGTGGTGCGTGCATCACCCGGAGAAAATGCTGGAACAGATCCGGCTGGCTCTCGCCACTCCCCCGCGCACGGCCCGCTACCTTCAGCAGAACCGGCCCCAGCGCCCCGACTCTCACCCGCGGAGCCCACTCGAGCCGCAATTTTGCACCACTTTGCCTGGCATAGTCGCAGCTCCGCCGCCCTCGGGGCCCGTGTTCAGCGGGTTCGACGGCGGCGGAGTCACAGAAAGAGGTGCAAAAATGCGAAGCCCGGCGAAGTGGAGGGCCTGAAGAGGAGTGTTGGAAGCCTAGAGGTCCTTGCAGGACGGCTTATTCGTAAACGTGGGGCGCCAGGGTACCCACGAAGTCGAGGTTGCGGTACTTCTCCGCGTAGTCGAGGCCGTAGCCCACCACGAACTCATTGGGAATGTCGAAGCCTACGTACTTGACGTCGATCTCCACCTTGGCGGCCGTCGGCTTGCGGAAGGCCGTGCAGATTTCCACGGATGCGGTGCCGCGGGATTCGAGGTTGGTCTTGAGCCAGGACAGGGTGAGGCCGGAGTCGATGATGTCCTCGACGATGAGCACGTCCTTGCCCATCAGGTCGGTGTCGAGGTCCTTGAGGATGCGCACCACGCCGGAGGACTGCGTGCCCGAGCCGTAGGAGGATACGGCCATCCAGTCCATGGAGATGTGCGAGTGCAGTGCCCGGGCCAGGTCTGCCATGACCATGACGGCGCCCTTGAGCACACCGACGATCAGGATGTCGCGGCCCTCGTAGTCCTTGTCAATCTGCGCCGCGAGCTCAGTGATGCGCTGCTGGATCTGTTCCTTGGAGTAGAGAACGTGCTTGAGGTCTGCCTGGACGTCGGATGAATCCACCAAATGCTCCTGTGTAGATGCGGGTGTCTAGATGCTGGTGCGACTATAAACGGGTCGGTTTGGAAAGCCGGAATACTAGCTTCCCACAGCGTGCGCCTCCTCGGGGACCTGCGGCTCCGGCGGAAGCCTCCTTCGTTAGAGCGCCCGCCTCGTCCCCGGCCTCCATGCCCTCCCGGGCTTCCGCCTCCAGCTGCGCCAGCGAAAGCCGGTAGACGCTCACACTCCCGGGCAGCTCGACCGGACCCGCGGATCCTTTCCGACGCAGCAGCGCTTCTGCGGCCTGGAGCCGCTGGTAGCTGGGCTGTTGACCTCCGACGTCGGCCGCGGCCTTGGCAATCAACCGGAACCGGATGGCCGGGGCGAGTTCGGTCAAGGCCTCTTCCGGCAGGCTGATGTCCCGGCCGGACCGCTCGGCGAGTGCGGAGAACGTGCTCTCCGCCACCTCGTCCAGATAGTCCGCGTCCTGTTGCAGGATGGCGGCTGTCCGGGCCAGGGATTCGGCAACGCCGGGTCCGAGTTTTTCCTCCAGCAGGGGCATGACCTCCACTCTGGTCCGCGACCGGGCGAAGGAGGGGTCCGCGTTGCTGGGGTCATGCCAGGGATCGAGTTCCTCGGCCCGGCAGATCTCCAGGGTTTCCGCCCTGCGCAGCCCAAGGAAGGGCCGCAGCAGCTTGCCGCGCACCGGCCGCATGCCGGCCAGGGAGCGGGTGCCGGAACCGCGGGCCAGCCCCAGCAGCACCTGTTCCGCCTGGTCATCGAGCGTGTGGCCGAGCAGAACCGCACCAGCATTCCATTCCTCGGCGGCCGCTTCCAGCGCGGCATGGCGGGCGTCCCGGGCCGCCGCCTCCGGCCCGAATCCGCCGGCGGCAACATCGACAGCACGCACCAGCACCGGGTTGAGGCCGAGCTCCTTGAGGGATTCGGCAGTCCGGGCAGCCACATCCGCAGACCCCGCCTGCAGCTGGTGATCCACCACCACCGCGCCTACGGCCACGGGATGACCGTCCACGTGTCCGCGGCGCGCAAAGTAGGCAGCTACCGCGGCTAGGGCCAACGAATCAGGTCCACCGCTGCACGCGACGAGGATCCGGTCCGGATAACCCACCTCGGCCAGGGCGTCCTGCAGCATTTTCCGCGCGGTGCCGACGACCGGCACGAGGCGGCCCGGCCGCCGTCGTCCGCTTCGGAGGGGACCCGCCAGGGCTCCGCCGGTAGTGTCCTGCACGGGAATTAGAACCCCATCCTGTCCAGCCAGATCCTGGCGTCGTGGATTTCCGGCTCGGTGGGAAGATTCGCGGCGGAGTCCCAGACCCGATTGAAGCCCTCCATACCGGCGACATCCACCACGGCGCGTACGAACTTGGCGCCGTCGCTGTACTGGCGCATTTTCGCGTCGAGGCCCAGCAGGTTGCGGATGAACTTCTCGATGACGCCCCGGTCCTTGCCGCGCTCGTTGAAGCGCTGCCGGATGGTCTTCACGGAAGGCACGATGCTTGCGTCGACAGCGTCCATCACCACGTTGGCGTGCCCCTCGAGCAGGCTCATCACGGCCGTGAGACGGGACAGTGCCTCTTTTTCCTCGGGCTTCTGCAGAAGGTCCAGGATGGCTCCCCTGCCGGGGGTGTCGCCTGTCATCGACCTGTCCTTCAGGGACCGGGCTGCCGCTGACGCCCGCTCCATCAGCGAGTCGACGTTGCCGAGGAGATGGCTGCTGAGATTGTCGATCTCATTCAGCATGTGGTGCCGGAGCCAGGGCGCAGCAGCGAACTGCACCCTGTGGGTCTGTTCGTGCAGGCAGACCCACAGCCGAAAGTCCTCGGGCGTCACGTTCAGCTCGCGCTCCACGGCAATGATGTTCGGGGCGACGAGAAGCAGCCGGCCGCCGGAGGGGGCGCCGGAACCTTCCGCGAGCGCTGCGAAGGGATCGTACTGCCCCAGCACCTTGCTTGAAAGGAACGCAAGCACGGCGCCGAGCTGGCTGCCGGTGATGGCGCCGCTGACGCTCGCCGCGCCGGGGCTGATGGTTCCCTTGCGGTTCTCCACCATCCGGTCGATGGCCGGCTTGAGCATAACGGCGAAGCTTTGGGTGTTCGCCCTTGACCAGGACGCGCGGTCCACCACGAGGACGGAGGAGTCCCGCAGATCACGGGCGGCTTCCAGCCCGGTGATGTGATGCACGTGTGGAACCGACGCATCGGCTGCTGCACGGAGCTGGTCGACGGCGTCGCCGATCTCCCTCGGACTCAAGGAAGGTCCGGGCGGGGCCAGCCGGGCGGCAGCGGACGCGGCAAGTTCCCAATTGATCAGGGCTGGGGCAGAGGTCTGGCCTGCGGCCGATGTCTGGCCTGCTGTTGACTCCATACGATCCATCAGATCACACGCCCCTGAAATTGCGCCTTAAGTTCGCCCACCGGCGAACCGGCATGGCGAACCGGCGCGTGGAACCGGAATTGGGATCGGGCAGCCAGCTGTCAGGCAGTCCGCCGGCCCTGCCGCGGGCACATCCCCCGGCCCAACCGCGGGATGCCCTCCCGGTCTAACGGCAGCCGCAGGCGGCCAGCACCGTCGCCGACGCGTCCAGCGCCAGTTTGTTGCCGGCGGCACCCGGCGTCAGGCCGTTGCCGATGAAGGAGAACACCAGGAGCCGGCCGTCGGCATCCACGACGTACCCGCTCAGCGCGATCACAGTGTTCAGCGTTCCGGTTTTGGCGCGGACCAGTCCGGCGCCCTCCGCACTGGACGCGTCAACGTACCTGTCCCCCAGCGTTCCGGTAAGGCCTGCGACGGGGAACCCCGCCAGCGCTGCACGCAGCCGGGCATCCTGGCCGGCCGCGATGGCGCGCACGACCTCGGAGAACTGGCGGGCCGACACCTGGTTGGCAAGGGCCAGCCCGGAAACATCGGCCACAATCATGCCGTCGGTGGGCACGCCGAGACCTGCGAGCTGCTGCAGCACGGCGGCTGCGGCGCCTTCGTTGCTGGCCGGCTGCCCGGTTGCGGCAGCAGCCATCCTGCCCAGGGCCTCGGCCAGGTAGTTGTCGGAAGTCTGGAGCATGTGGTCGACCTGCCGGCTGACAGTCGCGGATTGCACCTCACCCAGAACGGCGGCGTCCGGCGCCGCTTTCCCCTCCAGACGTCCGACGGCGGGCGCCACCTGCAGTCCCGCGGCGGCACCGGCCGCCGTGAGCTGGGCGGCGAACGCCTCGCCCGCGGCCAGGGCTGAGTCCTGCGGGCGGGGGCCAGCGGTGACGGCCGGATCGAAGCGCGCCGAATTCAGGGCGAGCGGAAAGAGCGGGGCCATCTCGCCGGCAGCGACGTCGTCCGGGCTCCAGGCAGTGTTGAGGGGCGCGCCGGTAAAGAGGGAGTCGTCCACCAGGACGTCCACCCTGCCGCGGAACCCGTCTTGGCGCAGGGACTCCACGGTCAGTTTGGCGAGAGTGGCCAGTCCGGCATGGCCCAGCACCTTGTCCTTGGCGGACTCGCCTGCAGTGAGGAGGACGTCTCCGCCGCCCACCAGCACCACCGTCCTCGAATTGGAACTTGCCGCGCCCGACTTTGCGCCGGGTGCCGGGCCTGCCACTGCTTTGGTGCTGAACCGCGTCTCCGGTCCGATGGCCTTCAGTGCGGCCGCGGCGGTGAGCAGCTTCATGTTGGATGCCGGGATCCTGCTGGCGGCGCCGTTCCGGTCGAACAGCACTTTGCCCGTGACGGCGTCCTGGACTACCCCCGTAAAGGTGCCGCCGCCGTCGGTCTTCAGAACCGGGTTCAGCTTGGCCGCGACCTGCGCAGGCAAGGGAATGGGCGCTGACGTGCTGAGCGGATCAATCCCTTGGGGAACAGACAGCTCCTTCGGCAAGAGCTGCCACGCAGGGGTCTGCACCGGAGCCGCCATCGTCGGGGCCTGGCCCGTCAGCGCGGGGGCAATCAGCATCCCGGCGGGAATGGCCAGGGCGGCGAGCAGGACCGTAAGGAGCAGGGTGGGCCAGGCCCGGAGCAGCACGCCGATGCCGGCACTACGCGGACCGCTGCGTCTTCTGCCGATCCTGGCGCGGCCGGTTGCCTTGCCTGTGGTGCCCCTCATGCCGCTGGTCCTCAAAGTCCTGAAATTACCCCATTAGTTCCTGAAACCTGGGCCTCTCGCTATATCCTCAATAGTAGTCGGCGGCAGCGACAGCCCTTTTTCGTTGAATCTAAATGGATGCCAGCGTGCCGCAAACACCCAAGCAATCGTCGAGGAGCATTCCATGAAGCATGACGTGACCATCGAGATTCCCAAGGGATCGCGCGTCAAGTACGAAGTCGACCACGAGACCGGCCGCGTCCGCCTGGACCGCGTTCTCTTCACTTCCATGCAGTACCCCACCCACTACGGCTTCTTCGAGAACACCCTCGGCGAAGACGGCGACCCGCTGGACGCACTGGTGCTGCTGCAGGACTTCGATCTGCACCCGGGCGTCATCGTTGAGGCCCGCCCCATCGGCGTCTTCAACATGACCGACGACGGCGGCGGTGACGCCAAGGTCCTCTGCGTGCCGGCCGATCCCCGGTTCGACCACATCCAGGAAGTCAGCGACGTCAGCGAGTTCCTGATCAAGGAAATCGAGCACTTCTTCACCCGCTACAAGGACCTGGAGCCCGGCAAGTGGGTCAAGGCCGAGGGCTGGGCCGACCGTGCCGCCGCAGAGGCAGAGCTCGAGGCCTCCATCAAGCGCTACGTGCCTGCAGCACACTAACGTTCCCCAGCACGACGGCGGCTGTGCGGTTCCAAGCGGACCGCACCAGCCGCCGTCGTAATTTAACCGGCTGAATTTCGCTGCCAGGCCACGCCGGAACGACCGGCGCCGTTACGCAAATGTGACTTTTACCGGGTTCGTGGGATAGCCTCTTCCGGTGCCTTGGTTTCCGTCGGGGCACTCCCGGGAGGAATGCCGAGCCCTGCCGCTGACCGGGATCCGTTCGCAATATCCAACTGGCAGGGACGGGGGAACCACGTCTTTACCGTCCTTGGTTTCCAAGGACTTGGGGTTAAGTCCTGTCGCTCCCTTTCGCAAGGGACGCAGGACCGGGTGACCTCCCATCCGAACCCGACAGCTCACCCCGCAGGCATGGGAGAGGCAAAATCCATGTCACGTAAGACCATGTCCGCGCGCCACCGCGCCACCCCGACTCAGTCCATCGCTTTGCAGGGACTGTCCTATTCTCTGAAGTCCAACGCATCATCCATGGCCCGGCCGGCCGCCGCCGTCGCCGCCGCTTCAGGCCTTGTCTTCGGCGTCGGAGCCCCCGCCATGGCCGGCGCCAACGCTCCAGAGACATCGGGTACCGCCAGCGTCCAAGCCCAGACCGCAGCTCACGCTCCGGCACCTGCTGCGCCTGCCGCATCCGGCGCCACCCACACGGTTGCGCCAGGCGACACCCTCGGCGCGATCTCTGCACAGCACGGCGTTGCCCTGAACGCCGTCCTGTCTGCCAACGGGCTGTCCCTGTCCTCGGTGATCTACCCAGGTGACCAGATCGTGATTCCGGGCGCCGCACACGCTGCACCGGCTCCACAGGCGGCCGCTCCGGCCGCTCCGGCTGCCCCTGCTGTTCCGCACGCCGCTCCGGCAGCACCCCAGCAGGCCAGCATGGGCATTTACCACGCTTCCGCGTCCATCAAGCCGGCTTCGACCAAGACGGCATCCTCCACCACCCCGGCCAGCGGAGTCGGCGGCGCGCTCGTGGCATCCGCCCGTGCACAGCTGGGAGCTACCCAGGACTGCACCATCCTGGTGGAGCAGGCACTGCGCTCGATCGGCAAGCAGGTGGGCGATCTTGCGCCCATGCAGTTCCACCAGTACGGAACCCCGGTTTCAAACCCGCAGCCCGGCGACCTGATCATCAGCTCCGGCCACGTTGCCATCTACATCGGGAACGGGCAGGCCATCAGCAGTGGCATGAACGGCGTCAACGAAACCATCGTTCACCCGACCTCCTGGCTGACAGGAACGAGCTACGTGCGCGTCAACGCCTAAGCGTCAGTTCAAACACACCAGCGGCAGGTGCTACGGCGCCTGCCGCTGCTGTTTCCGCATACGGGCAGCGGAAGCTTTGCGCTCCGGGAATAACAGCAGCTCGGGGCGGGGACAAGAATTCCAGCACGGACAACTCTCCTGGTTCGGGTGGGACAAACTTGTCTCGCAGCGACCAGCAGGTAGTGTGATTCACGATGTTCACGCTGACTATCAACCAAACAGACAGCCGGCGCGACGGCGACCGGGTCCCGCAACTGCTCAAGGACCTCCGGCATATCCCCGCGCGCCTCGACTTCGATCGGTCGGTCGAGGACGAGGTCCAGGGGATAGTGGACTGTCCCCACCAGGCAGTGGACGCCGCCCTGGTCGCCCTTCGATGCGGCAGCTGGTACGTGGGACTCGGCGTGGGGCCGGTAAACGAACCGCTGCCCAACCAGATCAAGGATGCCGGCGGCCACAGCCTCATCTACGCCCGCCGGGCGGTGGACAGGCTCCGCAACAGCAAGGAGCGGATTCCCGTGGCCGTCGAGGGTCCCTATGCCGATATGGCGGCCGAGTGCGAGGCGATTCTTCGGCTGCTGGGCCACATTGTGCGCGACCGCAGCCAGGCCGAATGGCGGGTCCTGGACCTGCTGACCCCGGGCGTGCGCGGACAGCAGAAGGCAGTGGCCGCCGAGCTCGGCATCACCTCGCAGGCGGTCAGCAAGGCGGTGGCCCGGTCCCAGTGGAACGAGGAGCACGCGGCCCGCCCCGCAGCGGCACGGCTGCTCTCGCTCATCCTCGAAGTGCGGTAGCAGCGCTCCTGCCGCAGGAAGATTCCTCAGACAGCATTGGAGCGTCGCGAAAGACCAGGCGGAACTACAGGAGGCTGTGCAGAACGTGGGCGGCGCCGTCGTCGTACACGGACTTGGTGACCTCATCCGCGGCGGCAACCACCTCTTCCGGGGCCTGCCCCATCGCGACGCCGCGGTTCGCCCAGGCAAGCATCTCGATATCGTTGCGGCCGTCGCCGACCGCCACAGTCCTGGACGGATCGACACCAAGCCGGGTACGGAGGTTTTCCAAGGCGCTGGCCTTGGTGACGCCCGCCGCGGCGATGTCCAGCCATGCCGTCCAGCCCACAGAGTAGGTGACGCCGGCGAGACCGATGTGCTCGATGGCCTCGTTGAACTCCTCGGGGGTGTTCTCTGCGCTGAACACCACGACGCGCACCGCAGTGGCCTCCACCATGGTCTGGAAGTCGACGCCGATGGCTTCGACGCCGAAACTCGCGTCCTGGAAGCGCTCCGTCGACAGGAAGTTGCCGTCCTCGTCCTCGAGCGCGTACTTGGCAGTGGGAAGCCGCTTGCGCAGCGCGCGAAGGGCAGGTCCGGGATCGAACGTGGCCTTGTGGATGATCTCGTAGCCGTCGGTCAGCTCCGGATGCAGGCGCAGGGTGACGCCGCCGTTGCAGCAGACGGCGAAGCCGCGGTCGATGCCAATCTGCTCGATGATTGGCAGTGTCGCGTTGAGCGACCTTCCGGTCGCGATCATCACCTCATGCCCGGCAGCGACCACCGCCTGCGCGGCTTCGCGGACCGGCGCTGACATGTGGCCGTCGTGGTCCACGAGTGTTCCGTCAACGTCCAGGGCAATCATGAGCTTCTGGGATGCTTCTCGCTGGTCTTCGCTGCCAGCGGCTGAGGATTCAGTCAGGATAGTCATGCCCAATAGTAGACCAAACCCTGCTGACGGCCGCTAGGACACAGGCCACAGGAAGTATGAACGCAGCGTTAAGACTTAGGGCCGTTGCGACACGACAGCGCCGTGGCTACAGAACAGGCAGGACCTGCAGTCCGCCGAGGTATTTCTGCAGCGCCTCGGGAACGTTGACCGAGCCGTCCGGGTTCTGGTGGTGCTCCAGGATCGCCACAATCCAACGGGTGGTGGCGAGGGTCCCGTTCAGCGTGGCCACTGCACGGGTTCCCTTAGGCGTGCCGTCCTCGCTGAACACGCGTTCGCGGATGTTGAGGCGGCGGGCCTGGAAGGTGGTGCAGTTGGACGTGGACGTGAGCTCCCGGTAGGCGCCCTGGGTGGGGACCCAGGCCTCGCAGTCATACTTGCGGGCAGCGGACATGCCGAGGTCCCCGGCCGCCGTGTCGATCACGCGGTAGGGAAGCTCGCACTTGCCCAGCATCTGCTCCTCCCAGGCCAGCAGGCGCTCGTGCTCCGCCGCTGCCTCTTCAACAGTGGTGTAGATGAACATCTCCACCTTGTTGAACTGGTGCACACGGATGATGCCGCGGGTGTCCTTGCCGTGGGATCCGGCCTCACGCCGGTAGCAGGAGCTCTGACCCGCGAACCGGATGGGTCCGGCACTCAGATCGAGAATTTCGTCGGCATGGTAGCCGGCCAGCGGCACTTCGGAGGTCCCCACAAGGTAAAGGTCGTCTTCGGCGAGACGGTAGATCTCGGCGTCGTGCTTGACGTCGAAGCCGGTGCCCTGCATGGTCTCGGGGCGTACCAGGGTGGGGGTGATCATGGGAATGAAGCCGGCCTCGATGGCCTGGTCCATGGCCATCTGCAGCAGGGCCATCTCCAGCCGGGCGCCGACGCCACGAAGGAAGTAGAAGCGTGAACCGGACACCTTGGCGCCGCGCTCCATGTCGATGGCGCCGATCAGCTCACCGATCTCCAGGTGGTCCCGTGGCTCGAAGTCGGGGAATTCACGCGGCGTGCCGACGGTCTTGACGACGATGTAGTCATCCTCGCCGCCCTCGGGGACGCCGTCCTCAATGAGGTTGGGGATGGTGCGCAGCAGTTCTTCCTGCTTGGCCTGTGCAGCATCAGCTTCCGCTGACGCGGCCTTGACCGCCCCTGCCAGCTCGCGGACCTCGGCGAGAAGCGCCTGCTTTTCCTCACCCTTGGCCTGGGCCACCTTCTTGCCGAACACGTTCTGTTCCGCGCGGAGGCTTTCATACCGGATCAGCGCCGCACGGCGGGCGGTGTCGGCATCGATGATCGCGTCCACCACGGTTTCGTCCGCACCGCGGGCACGCTGGCTGGCACGGTACTTGTCCGGGTTTTCGCTGAGGTCTTTTACGTCGATCACCAGACAAGAGTATCGAATGTGCAGGCCGCCCCGGAGGCGGGGCGCGGCGGGATAGTGTTGAAGCACCATGAGCGACCTGTTTCTTTACATCCTGATCGCCGGGGCTCTGGCTTTTGCCATCTCCAGCTGGTGGGGTGTGCGCAGCCTCAAGGCTTTGCATGCGCGGAGCCCCGTGCGCGAGGATCCCCACGCCCATGGCCTGGAGCGCCAGCGGGTCGCGGTGGTGCTGAACCCGGTCAAGGCAAAGGCAGCCGAGGCCCGCGCCACCATTCAGCGCGCCTGCCTCACGGCAGGCTGGGATGAGCCGCGGTTTTATGAGACGACGGTGGAGGACCCGGGACACTCGCAGGTGCGCGCCGCGCTTGCCTACGGGGCCGACGTCGTTCTCGTGGGCGGCGGGGACGGCACGGTGCGCGTGGTGGCTGAGTCGCTGGCGCACACCGGCGTGGCGATGGGTCTCATTCCGCTCGGCACAGGAAACCTGCTGGCGCGCAACGTGAACCTGGACCTGTACGACCTCCACGGCAGCGTCCAGACGGCCCTCTTCGGCCATCAGCGCTTCATCGATACTGCCCGGATGGGGATCGAGAACTCCCAGACCGGCCGGTCATCGAACCACGCGTTTCTGGTGATTGCGGGCATCGGCATGGATGCGGAGGTGGTGGGCGACACCAACGACGGGCTGAAGCGGACCGTCGGATGGCTCGCCTACACCGAAGCAGGGGTGCGGCACCTGACGGGACGCCGGAAGAAGGTGTCGATTTCGCTTGACGGCCAGCCCGAACAGACCCGCAAGATCCGCAGTGTCCTGTTCGCCAACTGCGGTCTGGTTCCGGGCGGCATCGACCTGATCCCCCAGGCCATGATCGACGACGGGATGCTGGACGTGGTGGTCATGAGCCCGCGGAGCGCGGTGGGGTGGCTGGCGATGTACGCCAAAATCGTGTTCAAGCACAAGCGCCACCTGCCCGTGATGAGCGTTTACCGCTCCGGGAAGATTGTGATCAGGTGTCCGGAACCTATGCCGACACAGCTGGACGGCGATATCACCGGGGAGGCCACGAAGGTGACAGTTCAGGTGGATCCAGGATCCCTGCTGATCAGGGTCAGGGCACTGCCCGGCATCACCCAGGGCGGCAGTCCCGCTTAGGCGGACTTGGCGGTGCCTGCATTCTTGGCGGCTTCTGCGGCCCGGGCAGCTGCGCGGGCCTCCGACTGTTCGCGGATCATTGCTTGCTCTTCTTCGAAGCGCAGGCGGTCAGCCCGGTCCGCGTCGTCCCCGTCCCAGTCCTGGTTTTCCGAGGTCGGCTTGGGGTTGACGATCATCCCCTGGCCGTCGTTGTCGGTTCTGGTGTTATCTGACATGACCCGCTCCTTCTGTTGGGGCCACCTCCTGTTTGATCAGGCAAGCATACGCACAGTCCCAAAGGCAGGGAAGTACTCCAAGCGGCATTTGTCTACGCTGTTGGCGAAGCGTTTTGGGCCATGTTCCGGGCCATGCTGGCGTCCACATTTTCCCCAGCCAGAATTTCTCCCACCCACGCATGCGCGGCACGGAATGCTTCGTCGGAGGTGTGGGGGGCCACCACCGGGCTCTGCTCATCAGCCCGCCCGTACGAACCCAGGAAGCGGGTGGCGGGGCTGATGCGGTGCAGACCCGCGAGGGCGTCCGCCACCCGGGCGTCCGCTACGTGACCGTCGGCGTCAATGCTGAAGAAATAATGGCCAAGGTACTGCCCGGTTGGCCGTGATTCGATGCGGCTCAGGTTCACGCCCCTGGTGGCGAACTGGTCAAGAATCTCCATAAGGGCACCCGGGCGGTCTTCCGGCAGCGGCACCACGACGGTGGTCTTGTCCGCGCCGGTCCGGGCAGGCAGGACCCCGGGACGGCTGACCAAAATGAAGCGTGTCACTGCGCCCGGGTTGTCCCCGATGTTCTCAGCGAGGACACGCAGACCGGGCTGCTCGGCCGCGACGATGGGCGCGCAGATGGCGGCATCGTAGGGGGCGCCCTCCTCGAGCAGCCCCATGGCCGCGGCCGCTGTGGAGGAGCCGGGAATATATTCGGCACCGGGAATATGGGCATCCACCCAGAACCTGCACTGCGCCCAGGCGTGGCCGTGGGTGGACACACGCCGGATCTGCCCTATGTTCACGCCCGGCCGGGCCACCAGCACGAAACTGATGGGAACGAGTGCTTCGCGGATGATCCGCAGTTCCTGGCCGCTGGCAATGGCATCAAGGGTGGCAGTGACGCCGCCCTCAACCGAGTTCTCGATGGGCACCATCGCGGCGTCCGCGGAACCCTCGCGGACCTTGTCCAGTGCGCTGTTCACATTGGATGACGGGATTCGGATGGCCTGGGCCGCACCCGGAACCTGCAGCAGCGCTGCCTCGGTAAACGTGCCCTCGGGGCCAAGAAAGGTGTAGATCACAGAATGACAGGCTTCAGCCCGTTGTCCGAGACCAGCGGCTTCCCGGACTCAAGCCACTGGTCCATGCCGCCCGCCACATTGACGGCCGAGTACCCTTGCCCGACCAGCCACTGCGCCGCCCGGAACGATCGCCCGCCGGTGCGGCAGATGACGTAGAGGTCCTGGTCCGGATCCAGGTCATCGAGGCGGCCGGGAAGCTGGTCCAGCGGAATATGGACCGCTCCCTCGGCGTGCCCGGCCACCCACTCGTAGTCTTCGCGCACGTCCAGAATGGCAGCGTCTGCCGGAACGTCGTTGACAGTGACGGTATCGAAGTCGCTCATGGGAATCCTCTCCTTGGCCGCAGGTTCTCAAGACCAGCGTATCGCCAGCCGGCGGGCCTGCGCTCCGCCCGCGGCACGTTAGGCTGTGTGCACCATGCACAATGAGGGCTGCCTTGACTGAGATCCACGATCTTTCCGCCGTCCAGCTCAGGGACAACCTGCGGTCCGGCGAGCTCTCGGCGCGGGAGGCCGCCGTGCACTTCCTCGGAAGAATCACAGCCGCCAACCCCCGGCTGGGCGCCTTCATAACAGTCACCGGGGAGATGGCACTGGCGGACGCCGCCGCTGCTGACGTGCTCCGGTCACGTCGGCCGGTGGAGGAGCTTGCCCCGCTGCACGGCATGCCGCTGGCCTTCAAGGACCTCACCGACGTGGCCGGAGTGGTCACCACCCACGGCAGCGCAGCCCTCGAGCGCCGGCCGGCTCCGGTGGACGGCGCCCTGGCCTCTGCCCTGAGAACTGCCGGGACCATCTGCCTGGGCAAAACGCAGGTGCCCGAGTTCGGGCTCACGGCCTACAGCGAAAACAGGATCGCGCCGCCGTCGCGCAATCCCCACGCGCTGAGCCGCAGCTCGGGCGGCTCCTCCGGCGGCAGTGCGGCGGCGGTGGCTGCGAAGCTGCTCCCGTTCGCACCGGGATCCGACGGCGGCGGTTCGGTCCGGATTCCGGCTGCTGCCTGCGGCCTCGTGGGCCTCAAGCCTGGCCGCGGACTGGTCCCCGCCGGCGAAAGCACCGGGGATCCGGCCGGCCTGGTGGTTGCCGGGCCGCTCGCCCGCTCTGCTGCGGACGCGGCGCTCCTGCTCGATGCACTGGTTCCGGACGGCCCTGGATACCTGAATGCACTGGGGGAAGAGCCGCCGGCCCTGCGGATTGGCGTGAGCATGGACAGTCCGTGGTCCGGCATCTTTCCCTTCACACCGGACAAGGAGGCGCTGGACGCGCTGGCGGCAGGTGTCGGGATGCTGACGGCGGCGGGACACGACGTCATCAACGCGGACATCCGCTATGACAACCGCTACCCGGCCGCCTTCACAACTGCCTGGACGGCCGGGGTCGGAGCAGCCCGTATCGCGCCCCAGCGCGAGGCGCTGCTGGCGCCGCTCACCCGCACCTTCCGGCGTCGCGCCCAGCAGCGCAGCGCTGCCAAACTGAACGAGTCACTGGCCTTCCTGCGCCAGTTCCAGCGGGACACGGTTGCCCAGTACGCCGGTTGGGACCTGATCCTGACACCGTCGCTGGCCCAGACCCCGCGGCCGGTGGGCTGGTTCACGGGTTCCGCGCACGGCGACGGTCATTGGCCGGTGTCCGAGTGGACCGGGGACGCCGATGACGACTACCGGAAGCAGTGCGAGTTCGCGCCCTGGTCCTCCATGGTCAACGTCTGCGGCCTTCCGGCGGTGAGCATCCCGGTGCACTGGACGGGCAGAACCATCGATTCCCGAGAAGGAGGCGGCGCGCCCGGTCTGCCGATGGGAATTCAGCTCATTGGCAGGACGGGTTCGGAAAAACTGCTCCTGCAGGTCGCGGCTCAGCTGGGGTTCTAGGGATGCGGCCGGATAGCCTGGGGCGTACGCTACCCGGATGACCCCAATGACGCGCGTCCCCGTGGAGCAGCGCCGGTACTCCCGCTCCCCCGGGGAGGCAGCCGACGTCGAACTTTTGCCCGCGGGCGATGTCACCCAGCGCGTGGTGCGGGTCGGAGGCACCGTCCGGCGCCCCCGCCAGCCGCAGAGTCTGGCAGTGGCGGACTATCTGGACTGGCTGGAAGATGCCGGATTCGAAGGTTCCCCGCGGTTCCTGGGCCGAGACGCGGCCGGCCGCGACGTTCTGACATTCCTGTCCGGGGTCTGCGCCGGTCCCGTCCCCGGGAAATGGGTGCAGTCGGAGGAACTGCTGGCGTCCGTGGCGCAATTGGTGCGCCGCCTGCACGGCGCCTCCGCCAGCTTCGTCCCCTCAGCGCACCCGTTTCCGCAGCACCCCTTAGCGGCGGGGCGCCTGCACTCAGGGCAGGACGGGCTGGTCTGCCATCTGGACGTGACTCCGCAAAACGTGGTGGTCCGCGGAGGATCGGCCGTGGGCCTGATCGATTTTGACCTTGCCGGTCCCGCTACCGCCTTCCGGGACTCCTTCAACACTGCCATGCACTGGGTGCCGCTCCGGGATCCTGCCGACGCATGGCACGGCTGGGAAAGACTGGACCCGTTCCGGCGGCTCCGCATCTTCGCCGATGCCTACGGATGGACGGCGGAAGAAAGACTGCGGCTGCCGGAGTTCGGCGCGGAGGCCGCCAGCCTTTCCTACCGCCGCATGAAGCACAACGCCAGCGCATTGGGGGGAGGCTGGGCTCGGATGTGGGCCGAAGGAGTGGGTGCCATCATCGAGCGCAGGAGGGCGTGGTTGAAAGTCAACAGCGGCTGCCTGGTCAGGGCCCTGATGGATTAGCGCCCGGACCTCACGCGTTGGTGTAGGAACTGGTGGCCGCGACGCTGAACAGCATCGCCAGGCCAACGAGCGCCAGCACAGTCAGGGCGAGTCCGATGTACCCCATCACCAGGCCCGCAATGGCGAGTCCGCGCCCCGAGGGCTCACGCCGCAGGGCCATGTGGCCCAGGATGACGGCTGCGATCTGCGGCAGCAGGATGAAGCCAAAACCTGCATAGACAGCAATGCCGCAGCACAGGCTGGCGATGCTCAGGCCCTTTGGCTGGGCGGGCATTCCCGCGTAGGGCTGGCCGTAAGGTCCTGAATACTGCGGGTTATATTGCTGCCCGTACTGCTGGCCATGTTGCCGGCCGTAATAGGGTTGCTGCCCGTATTGCTGGGAATGCTGCCCGTATTGCTCGCCATATTGGCGGCCCTGCTGGCCATAGGAAGGGTACAGCGGCGGCGGCGCGGGAATGTCCCGCGGGGGAATGTACGACGGCGGCTGGTCACCGCTTGCTGCCGGGTCGCCGTCCGCCCCGTTGTGGCGTTGCTCTGTCATCGCAATCCCCTCTGAAATGTCCTAGGCAAAACATTACAGCGGCGCGTCCCATAGGATCCCCGGCATTTTCCGTCATAGGGACCGGATTCCGGACATCTCGTGTTGCCTCCCGCCGTCGTCTGGCATGCTGGTGCCATGGCTAGCCGCGCGGGCACAGTTGCCCAACCCCACGACCTTGTTGACCTGACCGCTCTTCTGGATGCGTACTACGACGTCAAACCCGACCTTGCCGATCCCGGGCAGCGCGTCGCCTTTGGCACCTCCGGACACCGCGGATCCAGCCTGAAGGCGTCCTTCAATGAGGCCCATATCGTGGCCATTACGCAGGCGATCGTGGAATACCGGGCAGGGCAGGGCATCACCGGCCCGCTGTTCCTGGCCAAGGACACGCACGGACTCAGCGAACCGGCGCAGAACTCGGCCTTGGAGGTCCTGGCCGCAAACGGTGTGAAGGTCCTGATTGACGCCCGTCACGGCTACACGCCCACTCCTGCCCTGAGCCACGCGATCCTCACGTACAACCGCAACGCCCCGGCCGGCGCCCCGCAGGCCGACGGCATCGTCGTTACCCCCAGCCACAACCCTCCCGCCGACGGCGGCTTCAAGTACAACCCGCCGCACGGCGGACCCGCGGACACGGACGCCACCGGCTGGATTGCCAACCGCGCCAATGAACTGCTGGAAAACGGCCTCCGCGGCGTGAAGCGGATTCCGGTGGCCGAAGCCCTGGAGGCCGAGACCACTGGCAAGTTCGACTTCCTCAGCAGCTATGTGGACGACCTGCCCTCGGTACTGGACCTGAACGCCATCCGCGAGGCGGGCGTCCGGATCGGCGCCGATCCCATGGGCGGCGCCTCCGTGGACTACTGGGGCGAAATCGGCGAACGCCACCACCTGAACCTCACCGTGGTCAACCCCACGGTCGATCCGCAGTGGGCGTTCATGACGCTGGACTGGGACGAAAAGATCCGCATGGACTGCTCCTCGCCCTCCGCCATGGCCTCGCTCATCAACCGCATGTCCGACGGGGCCGGCTTCGACGTCGCCACCGGCAACGACGCAGACGCCGACCGGCACGGCATCGTGACGCCGGACGGCGGCCTGATGAACCCGAACCACTACCTCGCCGTCGCGATCGACTACCTGTACCGCCACCGCACCGGCTGGAACCCGGGCTCGGTGATCGGCAAGACCCTGGTCTCCTCCTCCATCATCGACCGCGTCGCCGAAAGCCTCGGCCGCAAGCTCGTCGAGGTGCCGGTGGGCTTCAAGTGGTTCGTTCCCGGCCTGCTGTCCGGCGAAGGCGCCTTCGGTGGTGAGGAATCCGCGGGGGCCTCCTTCAACAAGATGGACGGCAGCGTCTGGACCACCGACAAGGACGGCATCCTGCTGGCCCTGCTCGCCTCTGAGATCACCGCTGTCACGGGCAAGTCGCCGTCGCAGCTGTACAAGGGACTCACCGACCAGTTCGGGGACCCGGTGTACGCCCGGATCGACGCCGCTGCGACGCGGGAGCAGAAAGCGGCGCTCGGCAAGCTGTCGCCGTCGGACGTCACCGCAACCGAGCTGGCCGGGGAGACGATCACCGCCAAGCTGACCGAAGCGCCCGGCAACGGGGCGTCCATCGGGGGGCTGAAGGTGGTCACGGAGAACGCCTGGTTCGCCGCCCGCCCGTCCGGCACCGAGGACGTCTACAAGATCTACGCCGAATCCTTCAAGGGCGCCGACCACCTGAAGCAGGTGCAGGCGGAGGCCAAGGCACTGGTGGACGGGGTTATCTCCTAAACGCCACCGCCGGTCCTGCGACCCATTTCACCGGCGTAAAAAAGGCGGAACGGGACTAGAATTTTAAGCAGGCCCGGATGCATGCCTTGCAGTTTCGACTGCAGAAATACTGCCCCGATTGCCTCCGGAATGTCCCCCATGTTGCCGGAGGCAATCGCGCGTTCCGGGCACACGACAGCTTTAGCAAAAGCGGGATTTGACGAAGGCCGGGCTGCTGATGCGGCCCGGCCTTCGTCTATAGCTGGATCATGCGTGGATCACACCGTGCGGACAACGTCCTCGTAGGCGAACTTGGGCTTCGCCTCGCCCCAGGCCTCGGGACCGGGCTGGCCGATGTTGACCACGAGGAAGCTCTTCTGGTCCCCGGCCGGGAAGAACTCGGCGTCGATGGCGGCGAAGTCCGCCCCCGTCATGGGCCCGGCGGCGAAGCCGAGTGAACGCACGGCGAGAATGAAGTAACCCGCCTGCAGGTGGGCGTTGTTGTTGCCCGTGGAGGCTGCCAGGTCCTCGGAAGCGTCGTACATGGCCTTGGGGGCGTTGTAGCCCGGGAGGAAGCTGTCCCACTGTTCCTGCCACGAAGTGTCGTAGCTCAGAATCGCCACAAGCGGTGCGGAAGCCGTCTTGGCACGGTTGCCGCTCAAGAGCTTCTCAACCAGCTTGGCGCGGGCCTCGTCGGAGCGGACATAGGTCACGCGCAGCGGCTGGGAATTGAAGGCGGTGGGGCCGAACTTGGTCAGTTCGTAGATGGCCCGGGCCTGCTGCTCCGTCACCTCGCCGGTGAAGGCGTTGGCCGTGCGTGCTTCGGCGAAAATCGCGTCTACAGCGGCGGAATCGATTACGGCTTCTTCGTGGGCAATTGTCATTGGCTATCCTTTCGCTGAGCCGCCGTTCCCTGCGGGACCGGCGACGCTCCTGCTTTCCATGGTTTCAACCGGAGGCGGCAGCATCCTCTTCCCCGAACAGTCCATTTCCAAACGTGAGTTTCAGCACATGGCCCCTTAGCGGCTCTCCCTGCGCCTCTCCCCTGTGACACCCCGCGCGGTATTGTTGCTCCGACAGATCCCACGCCCAACAGCGGGCACCCCCTTTGAAAGGCCCCGGCCATGAGCTTGCTCGGAACCAAATGGAAGCTGCACGGCAACGGCAAGTCGGTCCGCCCCGGCGAAGTGGTGGCACCCGGGGAGCGGCTCACCTGGCCCATCACGATCGGCGTGGGGATGCAGCATGTGGTGGCCATGTTCGGGGCCACGTTCCTGGTGCCCATCATCACGGGAATGCCGCCTGCCACCACCTTGTTTTTCTCCGGCATCGGCACCCTGCTGTTCCTGGTGATCACGCAGGGACGCGTTCCCAGCTACCTCGGTTCCAGCTTTGCGTTCATTGCGCCCATCATGGCGTCCCAGCAGCAGTACGGCGTTCCCGGCGCCCTCGGCGGCGTGGTCCTGGCCGGCGTCGGACTGGCAATCATCGGCGCCATCGTTCAGAAGTTCGGGGCCGGCTGGATCAACCGGCTCATGCCGCCCATCGTCACCGGCGCCATCGTGGCGCTGATCGGCCTGAACCTCGCTCCCGCAGCCAAGAACAACTTCGATGCCGCACCCATGACAGCGCTCATCACCCTGGCCACCATCATTTTGGTGAGCGTCCTCTTCCGCGGGATCATCGGCCGCCTCAGCATCCTCGTGGGCGTCGTCGTGGGCTACCTTGCCGCCATGATTCGCGGCGAAGTGGACTATTCGAAGATGGAGGCAGCTGCTTGGGTGGGCCTGCCCCACTTCCAGACACCCGAATTCCACCTCGGAGTGGTGGGCCTGTTCGTTCCGGTGGTCCTGGTACTGGCGGCGGAGAACATCGGGCACGTGAAGTCAGTGTCCGCCATGACCGGGCAGAACCTCGACGGCGTCTCTGGACGCGCGCTCATGGCCGACGGCGCCGCCACGGTACTGGCAGGGGCCGGCGGCGGATCGGGCACCACCACCTACGCCGAGAACATCGGCGTCATGGCCGCCACGAGGGTCTACTCCACGGCCGCGTACTGGGTGGCCGGCACCTTCGCCATCCTGCTGAGCTTCTCCCCCAAATTCGGCGAGCTGATCGCCACTGTGCCGCCAGGCGTGCTGGGCGGGGCCGCAACGATGCTGTACGGCATGATCGGTATCCTCGGCGTCAAGATCTGGGTCCAGAACAAGGTCAACTTCTCCAACCCCGTGAACCTGACCACCGCCGCCGTCGCGCTCATCATCGGCATTGCGGACTACACCTGGACCATCGGTGACCTGCAGTTCACCGGCATCGCCCTGGGGTCTGCCGCGGCCCTGGTGATCTACCACGGCATGAAGGCCATCGCGAAGGCCCGGGGCACCGCCACGGAACCCGAGACCGAGCAGGCCGGCCTACCTCCCGCCGCCAAGGCAGCCATCAACGCCGCCGCCAAGAGGTCCCCCAAGAAGCGCTAGGCACCGTGGTCAGCGCAAATCTGCACCACATTCCGTGCCAACAAAGCCCTGGCGCCACCGGATTCCGGCGGCGCCAGGGCTTTGGCGGTTTTAAAAGCGGTTTCAAAGCGGTGCAGAAATGCCCGTTCGCGGGCCGCCGCGGCGGGAGCTATCCGGCGTCGAAGGTTTCATCCTCGTCATTCGGTGACTTTTCCTGCGGAAGATCATTGCCGCTGCCGTCCGGAATTCCCGCAGCCTCCTGTCCGGACTCGGAGGAGAACTGGCCCCCGCCCTGCCCATCGGCGTTGCCCGCGTCGATCTCCGCCTCCGACGACGGCACCGCCGAGTCACCGGCGGCCTCCGCAGCGGCGTCACCGGTCAGCCCGTCGGCTTCCCGCGGAACCGGAACCTCCCCGGGAGCGGGATCGAAGCCTGCGCGGGAAATGTCACCCTCGGCATGGAGCTGTTCGTCAATCCCGCCGAAACGGCCCGCGCCGGGTTCGCCGGCGCTGTCCTGGTCCTCTTCAGCGAAGTGGCTGAGGTTCGGGGTGCCGGTGGGGAATGACTCGCCCTCGGGGCTGTCCTGGTTCAGGCCCGCCTCGTCGAAGTCCTCCTCCTCGCGGGGCTGGGCGAACTGCTTGCCGCCCATCTCCTGCTCCACGGTGGGGGTGCCGTATCCTCCTGCTTCCTCTTCGGGGGCCGACTGCTGGTTGTCCTGGCTCATGTGATCCTCCTCGTTGAATACTCGTTCGCTGGGAAAAGCTGGCAATAACTGGACTTAGTCTCTTACAGCCCCTTGCCCCCGGTGACCGGAAGCACGGCGCCGGAGATGTACGAGCCGGCGTCGGAGGCGAGCAGCACATATGCGGCTGCAAGCTCGGCGGGCTGGCCGGCGCGCTGCAGCGGAGTGTCCTGCCCAAACTTGGGCAGCTTGTCCGGCCACTCCGTCGCGGGGATGAGCGGGGTCCAGATCGGACCGGGCGCCACGGCGTTCACGCGGATTCCCTTGGGTCCAAGCTCCTGGGCCAGCGCCTTGGTGAAGGCCACCTGGGCGGCCTTGGTCATGGCGTAGTCGATCAGGCCCGGGGAGGGATTGAAAGCCTGGATGGAGGACGTGGCGATGATGGACGCCCCGGCTTGGAGGTGCGGCACTGCGGCCCGGGCGGTCCACATCAGGGAATACAGGTTGGTCTGGAAGACGCGGTCGAATTCCTCTGTGGGCAGCGACTCGAAGCTGTCCCGGTTTTTCTGGTAGGCAGCGTTAAGCACCACGACGTCGAGCCGTCCGAACTCCGCGACGGCGTCATCCACGATCTTTGTGCTGAAGTCCTCACTGCGGCCGTCGCCGGGAAGGAGCAGCGCACGCCGTCCGGTCTTGCGGATCCATTCCGCCGTGTCCTGCGCGTCCTGTTCCTCCTCCGGAAGGTAGGAGATGGCGACGTCTGCGCCTTCGCGGGCGAAGGCAATGGCCACAGCCTTCCCGATGCCCGAGTCGCCGCCCGTGATGAGCGCGGCCTTGCCCTCGAGCTTGTCGCTGCCCTCGTAGCTCCGCTCGCCGTGGTCCGGCTGCGGATCCATCGGCGCGGTCAGGCCCGGCTGCTTCTGTTCCTGCTCGGGGAAAGGGCCTGAGTGGTACGTACCACGGGGATCCCTGGGCTGGTCAGGCTGTTTTGCTGAATCACTCATCGTCCACCTATTCACGGTCTCGTCACTTACGGGGCAGGTCGTTCAGCGCCCGGAATCAGGGCGGCTCCAGGTTGCGCGCCTCCCGCTCCCCTTCCGAGGCTTCGGGCGGCCGGCTCTTCGAACCTAACGCAGCGCTGAGGACCAAGTCCACCACCAGCCTACAATTAGTCAGCAAACTTATCAGTTGTTGAATTCGGCGGCGGTTGAGCCTAGGTTTGGAGCACACACCAGCTGCCTGGCCGGATGGAGGAGGATGCATGACTGATCCGGATGCCCCAGCCCGCAGCGGCCGGAACGAGACCCGGGAAGAGCAGCTCGACCGGAACTGGATGGAGCTGATCCAGGAGCTTCGCGTCCTGCAGACGGGTGTGCAGATCCTCGCAGGCTTCCTGCTGACGCTGCCGTTCCAGTCCCGCTTCGAAGACCTCGACGATTTCCAGACGAACCTCTACCTGGTGAACGTGGCGCTGGCAGCTTTGACCACCGCCTTCATCCTCCTCCCGGTCAGCGTGCACCGCCGCCTTTTCCGAAAGCGGCTCAAGGAAACCCTCGTGAGCAGCGCGGACAACATCACCAAGATCGCGTTGAGCGGCGTAGCGGCCCTCAGCGTGGGAACGGCTGCACTCGTTTTCGACGTGACAGCCGGCCGCAGCGCCGGCCTTATCGCCGGCGGTGTTTTGCTGGCAGTGCTCGTTCTCCTCCTGGCTTACGTTCCCATGCACCTGCACCGCAGTGCGCGGAAGCAGGGCGAGGAAGCGGGCGAATAGTTCGGAAAAGAGCTGCCGGCTCAGGCGCCCTCGAGCACCTGACTGGTGGCCCGCGCCAGGTAGGGCCCCGCATTCGCGATCGCCTCCGCCGGGCTGGGTGCAATATCGAGCAGTTGCGCTGCGGCCACTACTCCATGTTCTGCCAACTCCTCGGGAGTGACCAGGATCCGCCCGGCCAC
Source organism: Arthrobacter sp. NPDC093125 (assembly GCF_044754225.1). Taxonomy (NCBI): domain Bacteria; kingdom Bacillati; phylum Actinomycetota; class Actinomycetes; order Micrococcales; family Micrococcaceae; genus Arthrobacter; species Arthrobacter sp. NPDC093125. Next base: position 530,311 of record NZ_JBIVOQ010000001.1, read on the forward strand.
CACCACCACGGGGATGCCCCGCTCACGGGCAGCCTGCGCCAGGGCGATGGGCGCCTTTCCCGTCAGCGACTGGGAATCCATGGACCCCTCCCCGGTGATCACCAGGTCGGCGCCCTGGAGGTGGTCGGCGAGTCCGGTCAGCCCGGCGACCAGTGAGAAGCCGCCTTCCAGCGTGGCCTGGGTGAAGGCAAGGAAGGACGCCGGGAACCCGCCCGCCGCTCCGGCTCCCGGAACGTTGACGTCCCTGCCGGTGGCCTCCCGGAGGATGGACGCCCAGTTGCGCAGGCCGGCGTCGAGCTTCTCCACGGCGTCCTCGTCCGCCCCCTTCTGGGGGCCAAAGACGGCGGCGGCGCCGGTGCTGCCGAACAGGGGGTTCCGGACATCGACGGCGATCCGGAAGTTCACCGCTGAGAGCCGGGGGTCGAGGCCGGAGGCATCGAGAGCCGCGACGTCGGCAAGGGACCCGCCGCCCAGAGGGACCACGTTGCCTGCCGCGTCCAGCGGCTTCAGACCCAGGGCGCGCAGGGCACCGCTGCCGCCGTCGGTCATGGCCGAACCGCCCACGCCCAGCACGATCTCGGTGGCTCCGGCTTCCAGTGCTGCCGCGATGAGCTGTCCGCAGCCGTAGCTGTGTGCCCTGAGGGCGTTCTCCGGCGTCGGCTCCATGTGGGCCAGCCCGGACGCCTGGGCGGTTTCGATGACGGCGGTGATGCCGGCGGCGTCCTTCCGCAGAGCCCATGCGGCGCCGATGGGCGCCAGGATGGGACCGACGACGGCGTTGAGCCGCTCTTCGTAGCCCGCGGCGACCGCCGCTTCAAGCGTCCCTTCGCCGCCGTCGGCGATCGGGAACTGCGTGGCGACGGCGTCGGGATACACCCGGAGGGCGCCTTCGGCGATGGCGGCGGCGGCTTCGACGGCGGTCAGGGAGCCCTTGAACTTGTCCGGGGCGATAAGGATGCGCATGCCACCATCCTGCCAGCATCCTGCGGAACGCGCGTGCCGTTTCCGGAATGCGGGCAGGGGCGCGGCACTCCGCGCCAGCCCGCGTCAGTCGCCCGCCTCCTCCTGCGCGGCGTAGGTGTCCAGGAGCTCACCGGCTCCCCGCCCCTCCGTCCCTTCAGCAGCGATTGCCGACCGCATGCCGTCCAGCTTTTCGGCGCCGGCGGGGAACGGCGGCAGGAGCGGGATGTCCGGATCCGTCAGGACTTCGATGACCACGGGGCGGTCGGCCGTGAAGGCCCGGTCCCAGGCGTCGGCCAGCTGCCCGGGCGCGTCTACCCGGATCCCCGTGAGGCCCAGGAGCTCCGCATACCCCGCGTAGGGAAAGTCCGGGATCTCCTGGCTGGCCCCGAAGCGCGGTTCGGCCTCGGTTTCCCGCTGCTCCCAGGTGACTTCGGCAAGCTCGCGGTTGTTGAAGACGCAGACCACAAACCTCGGATCGGCCCAGCCCTGCCAGCGGTGTGCCACCGTCACCAGCTCGGCAACACCCGCCATCTGCATGGCGCCGTCTCCGGCGAGCGCCACCAGCGGCCGGTCGGGCCGGGCCAGCTTGGCCGCGATCCCGTAGGGGATGGAGCAGCCCATGCTGGCGAGGGTCCCGGACAGGTGCGCCGGCACTCCCGGCGGGAGGGTGAGCTGGCGGGCGTACCAGTAAACGCAACTTCCGACGTCGACACTCACCTGCGCGTTGTCCGGCAGCCTCCCGCTGAGTTCGCGGACCACGAGTTCAGGGTTGACGGGCTTGGCGGGGACGCGGGAACGCTCCTCCGACAGCGCGCGCCAGTTGCTGACCTGCTCCTCCACCTCAGCCCGCCATCGCTTGCGGGCATCCGTACGGGCATCGGCACCACCATCAGCACCGCCAGCACCGTTGGGGCCGCCGTCGAGCCTGCCCGCCAGCTCGCGCAGCGTTTCCGCGGCGTCGCCCACGAGGCCCACCTCCACCGGGTACCGGTTGCCCACTTTCCGGCCGTCGATGTCGATCTGGACAGCACGTGCCGCCCCCGGCTTTGGGTAAAACTCGGTCCAGGGGTCGTTCGAGCCCACAATCAGCAGGGTGTCGCAGCTGCCCAGGAGGTGCGCGCTGGCGGTGGATCCGAGGTGGCCCATAGTGCCGGCGGCAAAGGGCAGCGTTTCATCCATGTAGGGCTTGCCCAGGAGGCTGGTGGTGATCCCCGCGCCCAGCTTTTCCGCGATGGCGGCCACTTCTTCCTGGGCGTGCTTCGCCCCCTGGCCCACCAGGAGCGCCACCTTGCTGCCGGCGTTGAGGACCTCTGCCGCTCTTGCGAGGTCGTCCCCGTGGGGCAGCACGCGTGCCGGCTGCCATTCCGGCGCTGTCACGATGATGCCGTGCTGCTGCTCAAGTTCCGGTGCCGGGGCCTTCTGGATGTCGTGCGGGACGATCACCACGCACGGCGTCCGGGTCTCCAGGGCCGTCCGGAAGGCGCGGTCCAGCACCATGGGAAGCTGCTCCGGAGTGCTGACCATCTGGGCAAACTGGGCAGCCACGTCCTTGAAGAGCGTCAGGAGGTCGATTTCCTGCATGTAGGCCGACCCCAGCACGCTGCGGCTCTGCTGCCCGATGATGGCCACCAACGGAACGCTGTCCAGCTTGGCGTCGTAGAGACCATTCAGCAGGTGCACGGCGCCAGGGCCCTGCGTGGAGGTTACGACGCCCACTCCGCCCGTGTACTTGGCGTGGCCCACAGCCATGAAGGCAGCTGTCTCCTCGTGCCGGGCCTGGACGAACTGCATGCTGTCCCCGGCGCGGCGGAGGGCTCCCATGAAGCCGTTGATGCCGTCGCCGCTGTAGCCGAAAACCCTGTTGACACCCCATGCTGCGAGGCGTTCCACCATGACGTCCGCAACGAGCCGTTCTGCCATTGCACTCTCCCCTGCTTGAGTTCGGCGGGCAGGGACGTGCCCCACCCTGGTTCCTGCATGCGTGATTCGTGCTTTTTGTGATTCCCTGCCTGCGGCGGGAGCGCTGAATTACTCGTCGTGCCCCTGGTCCCGGCTCATCTGGTCCTCCGCCGGCGGGGTTTCTCCCGGCGGCACGCCACCGCCCGGCTCGAGTCCTGTGATGTTGCCGTTCAAGGGGTCGGGGTTGGGTGAGGCCCCGGTGTCTTCCCGCTCGGTTTCCTGGTGGTGCTGGTCGCCGGCGGCGGCGCGGTCGGGGTTCGCGGGGTCGTTCTCGGGATGGTAGCTGCTCATAATCCTTTAATCCTCCGTCGTTGGTCATGTCCAGGTGACGCGGGACCGCGGGAGGGCGTGAAGCCTAGCGCCCGGGAACCCGCTGGCACTGGACTAATTGTAAGCATGCTGATAATTCTGGAACAGTCAGATGCCGCGAACTCCGGGGCCCCGCCCGGAGGTGACCGAAGGAGCAAGCTGATGGGAATCGGCGACAGCATAGGAAAAGCAGCGGAAAACGCCATGGAGGATCTGGCGGGAACGTCCGAGCCAACGGATGACGCGCACGTGCCGGAACCGGGCGCAAAGGACGACGACATCCAGGTTCACTCCTCCATCAGCGAAGGTTCCAACGCAATGGACGACGACGACAGCCCGGCAGGCGCTGGAACCGGCGGGTCAGGCTATACGCAGGGCACCGGAACGGCGGCAAGCGGCGGAGCGGGTACGGGCGGCGCAGCAGCGGGAAGCACCGCCGGTGCAGCCGGTGAAGGCGACACAGGAACCGGAACAGGCATTCCGGACGCCGGTGGCATCGGCGCGGCAGAAGGCTCCGGCACGCCCGGGCACGTCGCAGGTTCGGCAGGGCTTCCCGATCCCGATCCGGACGAGCTCAGGGCCGACCCCTCCGAGGCTGACCAAGACCCCACCACCGGAATGGGCCGCTCGTAGGCCGCCGCTGATAAAGCAGGGCCAGGAGCCTCACGACCAGACGCCGCGGCTCTCGAGGACTTCCCTGAGCAGGTCGGCGCGGTCGGAGACGAGGCCGTCCACGCCCATGTCCAGGAGCACGTGCATCTTGGCGGGATCGTTGATGGTCCACACGTGGACGTAAAGCCCCAGTGCGTGCGCCCGGCGGACGAAGCCGGGCGTCACCACGGGAAGGCCCCGGTATTGGATCGGTACCTGCAGTGCGTCCACGTCCCGCAGCACACGCCCGAGGAACACCCGCGCGAAGAAACGCAGGCCGGGGATGGACAGCAGCGGGGACACCGCCACGAAGGCAGCGTTGGCCGCGGTTCCCGCGGAGGCGGCGGTGCGCCGGCTGAGCAGCCGCAGTACCGCCCGCCGTCGCCGGTCTGAGAAGCTGGCGATCAGCACGCGGTCATGGACTGCGTTCTTTTCTATCGCTTCTGCCAGGCTCCGGACGGAGTTCCAGTCCTTGACGTCAAGGTTAAACCGGGTGCCAGGAAGCGCCGCCACGACCTGGTCGAAGGTGGGGACCGTTTCCTGCCCGCGGATCAGGGCCTTGCCCACCTCTTCGGCGGTCAGCTCCGTGATCCTTCCGGTGCGGTCCGTGACCCGGTCCAGCACCGCGTCGTGGAAGAGGAGCACCACCCCGTCCGCGGTGGTGTGCACGTCTGTTTCGAGGTAGTGGTAGCCCAGGTCCACAGCAGCCCGGAAGGCTGACAGGGAGTTCTCCAGGCCATCCAGGGAAAACCCGCGGTGCGCCATGGCGACCGGTTTGCCGTTCTCCTGCGCGGAGAAAAAGGGCAGCGTCACGGCCGTTTACTGCAGGCTGACGCCGAGCTCGGCGAGCTTTTCCTCGAGAATCTGGGCCACGCCGTCGTCGTCAAAATGCGGAGCCTGCTGCCCGGCAGCACGGATCGCCTCCGGATGCCCGCTGGCCATTGCATAACCGTGACCGGCCCAGCGGAGCATTTCGATGTCGTTGGGCATGTCGCCGAAAGCCACGACGTCGGCGGCGCCGATCCCCAGCGAAGCGGCGTATTCAGCCAGCGTGACGGCCTTGTTGATGCCCGGCACCGACAGCTCCAGCATGGCCACAGTGGGTGCCGAGTGCGTGACGTTGGCAAGGCCTCCGACGGCGGGAGCCACCTCGGCGAGGAAGGCGTCCGCTGTCCCTTCGCGGACGATGGCAAGGAACTTCACGACGGCGTCGTCCGCGGTGAGTGTCTGGGCCAGGGGCGCCGGGGTGAATTCGGACAGGATCTCGGCCGTGTCGTTTTCGATGAAGCCCGGCTCCAGGTGGAAGCCGGTGAGGGTTTCGGCGGCAAAGAGGGCGGTGGGGCGGAGGCTCTTGATGATCCGGCGGGCTTCGAACATGTCAGCGAGCGCCATGGCCCGGGCGGAAACCAGCCTGTCCTCCTCGAGGTCCCACACCACTGCTCCGTTCGAGCAGATCACCGTTCCCGTGTGGCCAAGCTGCTCTTCGAGGGGATGCAGCCAGCGCGGAGGGCGGCCGGTCACAAAGACGAGTTCGACGCCGGCTTCCCGGCAGGCGTGGAAGGCACGGACGGTGCGGTCGCTGATTCTGCCGTCGTGCCCCAGGATCGTTCCGTCTATGTCACTCGCTACCAACCGCATGGTGCAAGTCTACGTGGGCGGCAAACGCGCCCCGGCGGATCCATTCCCATCGCGCCCCCGCGGGCACATAGTTATCCCATGAGTGATGCGCAACGACGCGTGCAACCCAGACTGCTGGCATTGCTGGTGGCACTGGGGCTTCTGGTCCCGCTGTTTGCAGCCTGCAACTTCTGGCCGCAGGGCAGCAGCAACATCCCGGCAGCTTCGCCTGCCGCGCCGCCGCCGGTAACATCCACGGCTGCGGCGCCCAAGAAAACCACTCCGGCACCGAAGCCGAAACCGAAGCCTGCTGCACCCCCGGCTGACCGGCTTCGGGGACGGCCGGTGAACATCCTGCTTATCGGCAGCGACACGCGGGGGACCAACGCGAAGGACACCGTGCGGAGGGTTGACACGGACCAGCGTGCTGACGCCCTTTTCCTGGTCCATGTCTCGGCCGACCGCAAGAGCGTCCACGGCATCTCCGTCATGCGCGACCTCTGGGCCGAGATCCCCGGCTACGGCTACTCAAAGATCAATGACGGCCTTGCCTGGGGCGGCGTGCCCGCCATGAGGGAAGCCGCCGGGGCACTGTTCGGCCAGCGCATAGACCATTCGATCGTGATCGACTTCGGCCGGTTCGTGGAACTGGTCGATGCCCTTGGCGGTGTCCGGGTTGACGTCCGGACGCCCTTCACGTCGACCCACGACAGCGGGCACACGTTCCCGCAGGGCTTGCAGACACTCAACGGCGCCCATGCCCTGGAGTTCGTCCGGGAACGCTACGCCTTCAGCGACGGGGACTACCAGCGGGTACGGAACCAGCAGACCTTCCTCAAGGCGCTGGTCGCCGAACTCCTCCAGCCCAAGACCCTCACGAACGCCGATACCCTCCGCAACACCGTGGCTTCCCTCTCCCGCATCGTTGCCGTCAGCACCGGGCTCAACCAGGAAGCTCTGGCAGGACTCGCATACAGCCTGCGCAATCTCCAGCTGAGGAACACCACGTTCTTCGCCCTGCCCACGGCAGGGGTGGGCACCTCGTTCGACGGAAGGTCGATTGTCCTGCAGGATCCCGTGGCGCTGGCCGGGCTCCGGGCAGCCCTGGCCCGCGACCGCGTGGGCCAGTACATCAGGGATGCAGGAATCAGGGATATCCGCTGAGGTAGGGCGGCCGCCCCAGGCCGGCGCCGCTCCCCGAACGACTGGCCTTAAGCCTGCGGCTGGCCCCGCGCCCCCTAGAGCCCCGGCGCCTCTCCCAGTTCAGCGCGCAGCTGCGAGAGCCGGCCGTAGGCAGCGTCGCGGTAGGCCAGCAGCGCGGCCTTGTCCTGCGAACCAATGTCCAGGAAACCCCGCCCGCTCTTGAGCCCAAGGTTGCCTTCCGCGACGGCAGCGGCCAGCGCTTCCGGAGCAGCAAACCGTTCACCATAGGCCTTCTCCAGGGTGCGGAACGATGATTCGTAGACGTCCAGTCCCGCCATATCGCCGATCGCAAACGGTCCGAACAGTGCCAGCCGGAACCCGAAGGTGTTGCTCACCACCGCGTCGATTTGCGAGGGAGCAGCAACGCCCTCCTCGACAATCCGGACTGCTTCCTTGTACAGCGCGAACTGCAGCCGGTTGGCGACGAATCCCGGGGTATCCGCGACCCGTGCCGGTGTCTTGCCCAGTCCGCGGATAAGGGCCTCTGCGAGATCCAGCACTGCGGGTGCGGTGTCCGGGCCGGGAATGAGTTCGACGCCGGGGATGAAGGGCGCCGGATTCATCCAGTGGACGCCGAGGAACCTCTCCGGGCTGCTCACGGAGTTGGCCAGCTGCCCGATCGGGATCGCCGAGGTGTTCGTGCCGATGACAGCGCCGCCCGGGGCGGCGCCGGAAATGCGGCCGAGGATGGCGGCCTTGAGGTCGGGATCCTCCGGAACCGCCTCGGCAATGTAGTCCGCTTCCGCCACAGCCTCCTCGATGCTGCCGGCAGCGGCAAGGTTTTTTCCGATGGTATCGGCGGCACCTGCGGGCATCAGCCCCTGGGCTTCAAACTGCCCCGCCTGTTCCACCAGGCGCACGCGGGCACGCTCGGCGGTCTCGCCGTCGACGTCCCCCAGCAGGACTTTGTTGCCGTGCAGTGCGAGTACCTGGGCGATTCCGCCGCCCATGTAGCCCGAGCCGACGACGGCGGTGTTGGAGATGGTGTCGATGATCTTCATGAAGGTGCTCCAGTCGGTTGTGCGGGGACGTGGTTACTCCGGCGGCGGGTCAGCGGATGGTGTAGCCGCCGTCGACGGCGAGGGTCTGGCCCGTGATCAGGGAAGCGGCGTCGCTGAGCAGGAACGCCACGGCCCCGGAAATGTCCTCCGGTTCGCCGAAGCGCCCCGCGGGAATGCGGGACAGGAGTTCCGCGGCCCACTCGGGGCGGCTGAGGGTGGAAGCGGTCAGTTCCGTACGGACGAACGTCGGGGCCACGGCGTTGACCCGGATACCGGCGGACGCCCACTCCAGGGCAAGGATCTTGGTGAGGTGGATCAGGCCCGCCTTGCTGGTCCCGTAGGCCGCCCTTTCCTCGATGCCGACAATTCCGGCCTGGGAGGCGATGTTGACCACCGCCCCGGGCAGGCCCTTGTCCAGCCAGTGCCGCGCCAAGGCGGTGGTCAGGAAGAAACCGCCCTTGAGGTTGGTGTCCATGACCGAGTCCCAGTCGTCCTCCGTCAGCTCCACGGCGGGCTTGGGCACATTGATCCCGGCGTTGTTGACCAGCAGATCGATGCCGCCGCTTTCCGCCAGGAGGGAGTCGATGAAGCCGTTAATGCTGCCGGTGTTGGTGACGTCGACGGCGAGGGGGGCGGTTCCGTATCGTTCGCTGATCCGCTGGGCGCTCGCAGCATCCCGGCTGGTGCCGTAAACAGTGGCCCCGCACTCGGCAAGGCCATCAGCGATGGCCCTGCCGAGTCCCCGTGCCGCGCCTGTGACCAGCGCTGTCTTGCCGTCCAGGCGGAAGTTAGGCACGTTGGTGTCCTCTTAGTTGTCGAACGTGTGGTCGGACCAGGGCAGGGAGGTGCCGCGGTACTTGGCGGCCCGGACGTCGCCGGAGCGGGCGTGGCCTTCGAACCGTTCCACCCTGGAGGCACGGCCGCAGAGCTCGCCGAAGAAGGCGCTGGATTCGGTGTTGGTCACTTCCTGGTAGGTGACGGTGCGCAGGTACTTGCCGACCCAGAGGCCGCCCGTGTAGCGGGCCGCGCCGCGGGTGGGCAGGACGTGGTTGGTGCCGATGACCTTGTCGCCGTAGGAGACGCAGGTTCCTTCGCCAAGGAAGAGGGCGCCGTAGTCGTGCATCTTCCCGAGTGCCTCACGCGGGTTCTGGGTGAGGATCTGCACGTGCTCGTAGGCGTACTCATCGGCCAGTGCATAGGCGTCGTCGAGGTTCCCGACGACGTGGACCGCGCCCCAGTCGCTCCAGGCCGGTCCGGCGTAGTCGCGGGTCGGCATGTCTACGAGGATCGTGTCGATGTGCTCGATGACCTTGCGGCCCAGTTCCTCGCTGGTGGTGATCAGGACGGCGGGGGAATCAGGGCCGTGCTCCGCCTGGGAGAGGAGGTCCACGGCGACGATGAACGGGTCAGCGTGCTCGTCGGCCACAATGAGGACTTCGGTGGGCCCGGCGAAGAGGTCGATGCCGACCTCGCCGAAGAGCTGGCGCTTTGCCTCCGCAACGAAGGCGTTGCCGGGGCCGGCCAGCATGTTGACCGGCTTGATGGTCTCGGTGCCGATGGCCAGGGCCGCGACTGCCTGGATGCCGCCGAGGAGGTAGATTTCGTCTGCGCCGGCCAGGTGCATGGCAGCGACGGTGGCGTCCGGGACTTCACCCTGGATCAGCGGCGTGCAGGCCGCCACGCGCTCCACGCCGGCAACCTTCGCGGTCACGATGGTCATGTGGGCGCTGGCCAGCAGCGGGTACTTTCCGCCGGGGATGTAAGCGCCGGCAGCCTGGACCGGAACGTTCTTCTGTCCCAGGAACACCCCGGGCAGCGTTTCAATTTCGAAGTCGGAGAGGGATTCGAGCTGCTTCCGGGCCATGGTGCGGACCTGCTCCTGGACGAACGTGATGTCCTCGATGACCTGTTCAGGGACGCGGGCCATGATCTCGTCCAGCTGCTCCTGGCTGAGCAGGAACGACTCCGGCGCGTGCTTGTCGAACTTCTGTGAGTATTCGCGAACGGCCTCGTCGCCGCGCTCGCGGATATCCGCAATGACGGCCTCCACAGTGGCACGGACCTCGGGAGTGCTGCCCCGCGCCACGCTGCTGCGGGCGGGCTCCTTCAGCAGGGTGGACTTCACGGCGGAGCTGATTGCTGTTGTAACGGTCATCAGGATTACCTTCCATCTTCGTTGATGGGCGACCACTGGAACGCCCTGAGCCAGACCCGCGGGCCTGCCTGGAAATCGAGTGTATACGTATACATTTTTTACCGCAACACCTTGTTTTCCTGGTTTGCATACGTATACACTCCTAACCACGAGCCAGTCCGTGTGGCTGGGCTCACTGTCCGGACGAAGACAAAGGAGTCTCTACATGAGCGCCCCCGCGACAATAACCGCACCCCCCGCAATAGATCCCAAGATGCGCCGCAAGGCGCTTGTCTCATCAGTGCTCGGCAGTTGCATCGAGTGGTACGACTTCTACGTTTACGGCGTTGCGGCGGCCATCATCCTCAACACCCAGTTCTTTCCGCAGGTGAACCCGTTCGCGGGCATCCTGCTCTCGTTCAGCACCTATGCCATCGGCTTCGCGGCTCGCCCGATCGGAGGCATCATCTTCGCCCACTTCGGCGACCGGCTCGGCCGGAAGAAGATGCTCATGATGACGCTCGGCCTCATGGGCGCCGGCACCTTCCTCATCGGCTGCCTGCCGAACTTCGCCACGATCGGCATCGCAGCCCCGATCCTGCTGGTGGTCCTCCGGATTGTGCAGGGCATCGGGGTCGGCGGCGAATGGGGCGGCGCCGCACTGATGGCCACGGAATACGCGCCGGCCAAGCGCCGCGGTTTCTTTGGATCCTGGCCCCAGATCGGCGTTCCCGCCGGCACCCTGCTTGCCAACGGAGCATTCTTCATCATGGGTGGCATCATCTCCCCCGAAGACTTCATGGCCTGGGGCTGGCGCATCCCGTTCCTTGTTTCGATCCTGCTGGTCGTACTCTCCTTCTATATCCGCCGCAACGTGGACGAGTCCCCCGCCTTCGAGGAAATCAAGCGCAAGGGCGAAATCGAGAAACTGCCCGTGGTCAAGGTCATCAAGACCCGCCCGCTGACGATCCTCAAGGTCATCATGATGCGGTTCGCGGAGAACGCCAACTACTACATCTATACGACCTTCCTCCTCGCCTACGGTCCTGCCATCCTGCTGGAAAAGAACAACATCCTGCTGGCAACCATGATCATGGCCGGACTCGGTATCTTCTCCATCCCGTTCTGGGGCTGGGTCTCTGACCGGTGGGGCCGCCGCTACACCGTGATCGCGGGTGCCGGCACCATGCTCCTGATGGCCTTCCCGTTCTTCTGGGGCGTCCAGACCGGCGACTTCCTGATGGTGCTGCTGGTCCTGGTCCTGACCTGCAACGTGGGCCGCGACCTGTGCTACTCGGTGGAACCGGCCTACTTCACCGAACTCTTCGAGCCCAAGCTGCGCTATTCGGGCGCCTCCGTCGGCCCGCAGGTGGCCGCAGTCTTCGCCGGAGGTTTCGCTCCGCTGATCGCCACCGCACTCATCGGCCCCGAATTCGACCGGTACTGGCTCGTGGCCCTGTACATGGTGTTCACCTCGGTCATCACGATCGTCGGAGCGCTGTGGTCTCCCGAGACCGCTCCGCAGGTCCGGCTTCGCCGCGGCCTGAGCGCAGAGCACGATCCGACTACCAGCCGCTAAGGGAAAAGCAACACCGGCATCCTGCCGGCACCCGCCTCGGGGCGGGTGCCGGCAGGTGCGCTGCCGGAAGTTTGACTACTCTGAGACAACAACACAGTGTGGCAACGCTGCCGCGGACACGTGCGGCACATGCGACAGAAGCACGATCAACAGAAGGAAGGCGTCCCAATGGTCACCAGCCGCGACGTGGCTGAACTCGCCGGGGTCTCGCAGGCCACTGTCTCGCGGGTCATGTCCTCTTCCGCCAAGCTGTCCCCTGCCACCAGGGCGCGGGTGCAGGCGGCCATGGAAACCCTCGGTTACGTCCCGCATGCCGGCGCCCAGGCGATGAAGACCAGGCGGACCAACACCATCGGCGTCGTAGTGGCAGACCTGACCAACCCGTTCTACCCGGAGGTCCTCGACGAGCTGAGCCGGGAGCTGGACGCTGCCGGGTTCCGGGTGGTCATCTGGAACGCCGGCGGCGGCAGCCACCACGATGCCTTGAAGGCCATCCGGGAACACGCCGTCGACGGCGTCATCTTCACCACCGCCACGGAAGATTCGCTGGAACTCCAGGCCGCCATCGAAAAGAACAGCCCGATCGTGCTGATCAACCGTGTGGTTGAGGGCCTGGAATGCGACCAGGTGACCAGCAGCAACACAGAGGGCGGCGCCGCCGTCGCCGACTACCTGCTGGAGCACGGCAAAAGCCGGGTGGCCTTCATCGGCGGCGCGGAAAACGCCAGCACCTCCCGTGAGCGCGCGCAGGGCTTCCTCGGCAGGATGGCAGAAAAGGGCCATGCCGTTCCCGAACACTTCCGCTTCCACGGCGGGTTTTCTCACGACATCAGCGCCCAGGTCATGGGCAGGCTGCTCTCCCGCGCCGACCGCCCGCAGGCCGTCTTCTGCGCCAACGACCTCATGGCCTTCGGCGCCCTGGACGCCCTCCGTGCCCACAGCATCCAGCCTGAGGACTGCTGGGTGATCGGTTATGACGACGTCGACATGGCAGCCTGGGACTCCTTCAGCCTCACCACCGTCCGGCAGCCCAGCCGCGAAATGGCACGGACTGGGGCCAAGATGCTGCTCGAGCGCATCCACGCCCCGGGCCAACCGGCACGCCGGGTCAACTTCCCGTGCGACCTCATCGTCCGGGGCAGCACCCGGGGCAACGGCAACGCCCTGAAAACCGCCTAAAAGCCCAGCCGAAGACACCGTCCGGTTTCGGCCAGGCGCGGACCATTGCATTTGGGCCACACTCCGGGCACCGCCGGGGCTGTCCGCCGTGCGCCACCATAAACTGATGGTGGCAAAGGAGCGGTGGCGGTGGTCGCTAAAGTTCATCATTGGACGCTGCATTTCCCGGCAGCGGATGTCCCCGTGCTGATGTTCCCCGGGAGGAGCGTCAGCAGTTGCCCAACGGCCGGCGCCCGGGGCAGGCGGCCAGCATGAACAGGGCATCCCGGATGCGGGCCCTTACGGCCATGCTCGCGTTCCTCGCACTCCTCTTGGGTTTCGTCCCCCTCGCACCTCCCGCCCAGGCCGTGTCCCTGCGGGGCCACGACATCTCCTGGCCGCAATGCCCGACGGCGGTCGGCGGCTTTGGCCTGCCCCTGCCGCCCGCATCGTCCCAGTTCGTCATCATCGGCCTGACGAAGGGGCTTCCCTTCACCGAGAACCCGTGCCTTGCCAACCAGGTGAACTGGGCCAGGACCAACAACAAGCCCACGCAGGCGTACACCATGGCGGCCTTCCCCACGCCCGCGCAGTTCGCCACCTACAGGACGCAGGGCCCCTGGTCCTCCGCCACGCGCGCCGGCCAGCTCTCCAACGTGGGGTACGCCGAAGCACGGTTCGCCATCGCCAGCCTGGCCAGGATCGGCTTTGCCCCGCGGGTGGTGTGGATCGACGTCGAACCCCGGCCTGCCCAGCCCTGGCCCACAGCCACGGCGGTGCAGCAGCGTGAAAACCGGTACATCATCGAGGGCCTCATGCGCGGCCTGCGTGATGCGAGATTCTCGTACGGCCTTTACTCGTTTGAGTCAGGGTGGGCAAGCATCACCGGTTCGTGGCGGCTGCCAGGTGTGCCGGTCTGGGCAACGGCCGGCAGGCTCGACTATCCCGGTGAGGCACTGGACCGCTGCCGCCAGCCGAGTTTCTCCGGAGGACGTGTCTACATTTCGCAGTGGTACGACGACACCCGGGACTACGACCTGACCTGCGACCCCTATGCGTTCACCCCTTTGCCCGTTCCGGCGTCGAGCCTCTCCGGGTCGACCGCGGACTTCAATGGCGACTGGAACACGGACATCCTTGCCCGCGTTCCCGCCACCGGCGAGCTGCGGATGTACCCCGGCAATGGCCGCGGCGGCCGGCTCCCCGGGGTGCCCATCGGCAACGGCTGGAACATCTTCAACGCCCTGGAGACTCCGGGCGACTTCAACGGAGACGGCCCGCTGGACGTCCTTGCCCGGGAAACGGCCACCGGCTATCTGTGGCTCTACCGCGGAAACGGCACCGGCGGATTCCTGTCCCGGGTCCGGATCGGCAACGGCTGGAACATCTTTAACGCCATCGTCGGCCCTGGCGATTTCAACGGCGACCAACGGGTTGATCTCCTCGCGAGGGAAACCCGCACCGGGAATCTGTGGCTTTACCGCGGCAACGGCACCGGCGGCTTCCTGCCGCGGGTCCTCATCGGCAACGGCTGGAACATCTTCAGCGCCGTCGTCGGCCCCGGTGACGTGAACAGCGACGGCGCGGCCGACGTCCTGGCGCGGGAGAGCGCAACGGGTGTGCTGTGGCTCTACCGCGGGAACGGCGCGGGCGGCTGGCTGCCCAGGATGAGGGTGGGCAGCGGCTGGAATGTGATGACCGCCGTCGTCAGCCCTGGCGACTTTAACGGCGACCGCCGCCCCGATCTGCTGGCGCGGGACGGTGCCGGCGTGCTGTGGCTCTACCCCGGCAACGGCGCCGGCGGCTTCCTTTCACGGGTCCAGGTGGGTCCCGGCTGGAACGGGCTCGCCCCGCTCTTCTGACAGCTGCCCGGTTTAATACTGGGACTGTGATGCGCATGCTGTAATGCAGATGCCGAAAGCTGGCTCCAGGCGTGCTGAGACCGTGGAGCCAGCCTTACTTCGGCAAGTGTCCCCAGAGATGAAGGCCGTTCAAGCCTCCCCCCAACAAGGTTTGAAGAACACTGCCGGTTTCAGGCTATTCGCATGGAGGGGATGCAGGCAACGGGGCGCGGGCACCTTAAGCCCATCGACCGCTCCATAGGTGCCGTTTCAAGCCGCGATGAGGGCAGCTGAGCGGCAACGGATGCAAGTGAAGCGGTAACGCCACTTAATCCCGCGTGCGCCTGCGTCACATCCCCTGTCCGCCCGGCGGCGGCCGCGTCTAGGCTCGAAACTATGAATAATCACTTCACGGACGAACGGGACAGTTATGGGCGGCTGCTGGTGGACCGGGAGGTGTGGCGCCAGGCTACAACGCTTGCCGCCGCCGGTGAACTGACGGCGCGCTGGCTGGAAGGCAAGAGCGAGTACCAGGCGGGAACGCTTGCGCCTGGGTTCGACGACGAGACCGGGCCGATCGCGGGCCGGCTCGCCGACATCAACCGCAGCGGATTCTTCACGAAGGAGTCCCAGCCGGGGCTGGCCGCGGACGCCCGCCTTAAGCAGCGGGAGTACGTGACCGGGTTCTGCTCCGCGGAATCGGCGCGGCAGCTGCTGCAGCTTTCTGCACAGACGGAGTTCGTCGCCGTGGCCCATGCCCCGGGGGAAGCGAGCAGTGCCTCAATTCCCGTAACGCTCGACGGCGGCGAGGTGGTCACGGTGCTGGGGACCAGCGAGACCCCGATCGAGTCCGACCAGATCCGCGACTGGGCGGAGGAAAGCAACGAGACACTGGCCCTCCTCCTCGCCGACTCCTGGTACGTCGAAGTGCTCGACCCCGTCTGGGGACGCGACCAGCACCTCCTTCCTGCGGTCCTCGGTGCCCTGACGTCGGGGCCGGAGGGTTTTTGACACGTTTATTTTGAAGGAATGCGTCGTCCGGTGAACCTGCGGGGCCCCGGATTAACGTCCACGAACCCCGGTGAACCTGCGCGACGGCGGGCGTTGTGGCGGCCTGAGCCCCTCCGTAATCTCGGTGCAACGCCTCCACCGACCACCGAAGGAACACCATGACAACTCCGCAGGAAAACCCCGGATCCACCCGCATCACCGCCGGAGGGAACGCCACCCCGAAGCGCCCCCGCCGGCTTCAGGCCGGCATCGCCGTCGGCGTCCTCGCCCTCCTCGGGACCAGCGCGGCAGTCGCAACCACCGCTGCCCGCAGCACCGGGACCGCTACCGCCAACACTGCCGCCACCAGCCCCGCCGCGGAATTGAAGCTGGGTTACTTCGGCAACATCACGCACGCCCCCGCCCTGGTGGGCGTCAACGAAGGCTTCATCGAGAAGAACCTGGGCACCACCAAGCTCAGCACCCAGGTGTTCAACGCCGGCCCCGCCGCGGTTGAAGCGCTCAACGCCGGTGCTATCGACGCGACCTACATCGGCCCGAACCCGGCCATCAACTCGTTCGTCAAAAGCAACGGCGAATCCATCAGCATCATCGCCGGGGCGGCCTCGGGCGGGGCGCAGCTCGTGGTGAAGCCGGAGATCAAGACAGCAGCTGACCTGAAGGGCAAGACCCTGGCCTCGCCCCAGTTGGGCGGCACCCAGGACGTGGCGCTGCGCGCCTGGCTGGGCAAGCAGGGCTACAAGACCCACCCCGACGGCGGCGGGGACGTTGCGATCAATCCCACGGAGAACGCGCAGACGCTGAAGCTGTTCCAGAACGGCAAGCTCGACGGCGCGTGGGTGCCCGAGCCGTGGGCGTCCCGGCTGGTGCTGCAGGCGGGCGCCAAGGTCCTGGTGGACGAGAAGGACCTCTGGGACGGGACCGGAACGGGCAAGCCGGGAGAGTTCCCCACCACCATCCTGATCGTGAACAGGAAATTTGCGGCCGAACACCCCGATACCGTGCAGGCGCTCCTCAAGGGCCATGTTGAAGCGGTGCGGTGGCTCAACGGCACTCCGGCCGCCGAAAAGGCCACCAAGGTGAATGCGGCACTCAAGGACGTGGCCGGCAAGGCGCTTGCACAGGACGTCATCGACCGCTCGCTGCAGAACATCCTGTTCACGGTGGACCCCCTGGCCGGCGCTTTCAAGAAGCTGCTGCAGGACGGCGTGGAGGCAGGCACCACGAAGCAGGCCGACATCAACGGCATCTTCGACCTCACCGCGCTGAACGGCGTGACAGCAGCACAGAACAACGCAGCAGAGAACAACGCCGGGCGGAACAGTGCTGGGAAGGACGATGCAGGGCAGAAGGTGTCCGCCGCCGGACTCGGCAAGGACTGACTGCGGCCCAACAACAACCAAACGGCGGCGGTAAAGAACCAGCCAAAGGAGACCCGGCGGGAATCGTGAACTGGTCCCCGAAAGTTGGACTCTCAAATTTGTGAGGTCTCCACTTTAGCGGCCAGCGACCGGCTCTTCTGAGAAGGCTCCGTCCCCACTTGGGACGGAGCCTTCTTCGCGTGGCAGTATGCGGTCGTCAACAGGTGCTGTCCGCGGGCGTGT
The DNA here is from genome assembly GCF_044754225.1 of Arthrobacter sp. NPDC093125. Lineage (NCBI taxonomy): Bacteria > Bacillati > Actinomycetota > Actinomycetes > Micrococcales > Micrococcaceae > Arthrobacter > Arthrobacter sp. NPDC093125. Next base: position 547,341 of record NZ_JBIVOQ010000001.1, read on the forward strand.
TGGCTGACATATGTCTCTCTAGGTGGTGCGCTTGACGGCTCGACGGTAGAACCACACGGGATTGCCGAAGCGGCGCCCGGGGTCACGATCGAGGAGAACGAGGAGATCCGCCGGCTGCGGGCGGAGAACCGTTGGCTGCGTGAGGACGTGGCGATCCTGAAGGCGGCCACAGCATTCTTCGTCGGGGAGTTCGACCCCCGCAACGGCTGATCGTCGCCTTCATCGACGAGCAGCGTTCACCTGACGGTTCTGACCGACCGGGTTGAGGGTTGCATCGTTGGTCACCGGGCGGAGATCCGCCCCATCCCGCCGTCCGCCTGCAACGCCATGTCAGGGTCCGCTAGGCGCAGCCCATCGCGGTGGTCTCGCCGCGAGGGTCGAGTGATCCGCTACTGGGCCCATGCCGCGATCCGTTCCGCGATCGCCTTGGGGGCCTCGATGTGCAGGAAGTGACCGACGTCGGGGATGACCTCCAGCGCGTGCGGGGCGGCGAACCGATGTCGGTCGTCGACCTGCGGGGGGAGGAAGCAGCCGTCGTCGGCACCGTGGAGCTGCAGCAGGGGCACCGTGATCGGCTGAGATAGGCGGCGCGTCGCCCCAAGCATGCCGGGTCGCAGCATCGCCCGGTAGTACTTGAGGGGCGCGGGCATGCTCGCCCGCAGGTGCTCGTGTAGCTCCGCCTGGAGAGCTGGATCGAGCGAGAGGTTGGGCGACCACTGACGCCAGAGGCGGTCGATGAGGGCGAGATCGCGGGCGGTGGCTATCCAGCCGCTTCCCGGCAGTTGAAAGAGCCCCATGTACCAGCTCCGGCGTAGCTGAGCGAGGCGCGGCCGGCTCAGGAACGTGATTGGGTGGGGGATTGCGAGCGTGACCGCGCGTTCGATCCGCTCCGGCGCGGTGACGCAGGCATCGTATGTGATCACGGCGCCCCAGTCGTGGCCGACCAACTCCACGGCTCGCCCCGGAGACCAGCGGTCGATCAGCGCGAGCACGTCGCTGGTGAGGGATGCGAAGTCGAACGGCCCCACGGTGGGGGATGGCGCGTAACCGCGAAGCCAGGGTGCGAGGACGTGACGTCCGCGGCGGCCGAGCTCGGCGAGGAAGGGCGTCGCGGTCGGCGGATGGTCCGGGAAGCCGTGCAAGACGAGCGTCGGCTGACCATCGGGGTCACCACCCTGCAGCGCGTCAAAGGTGCCGTTTGGCAGGTCGAAGGTGACGTGTTCGAACTCCATGTGTGTCAGCCTTTTCCAAGAGTGGTCAGACGGGAGAAGCTGATGCTTGCTTCGGTCTGTCTGGTTTTGGACATGGGCGTCTGCTCAGGCGCCGGGTGAACTACGCGGTCAGCTGGCCAGTCGGTTGAGCTTGCGGATTTGTTTGTCGAAGGCGCGCGAGGGCACGATCCTGCGCAGGAGGCTGACGCGTGCGGCCATCGAGCCGGCGGTGTACCGGAGCTTGGGCTTGGAGTCGGTGGAGGCCGCGACGATAACCTTCGCGACCACGTCCGGGTCGTCGGCGGTGCGCAAGGCGGTGGCCAGCACGTCTCGGGAGACCTCCCGCTGTGCGGCGTAGATCGGCAGGGGCGAGTCGGGTGCCAGGCTGCTCGCCTCGAAACTCGTGCTTGTGTAGGCCGGCTCGACCAGCAGGATCCGGACGCCGTGCTCGCGAAGTTCGTGGTCGACGGACTCGGAGTAGCCCTCGACCGCATGCTTGGTGGCGGCGTAGATGGCAGTGAAGGGGGCTGGGATCAGACCGAGTACCGAGGAGACGTTGACCACGCGGCCACTGCCCTGGGCGCGCATGTGGGGCAGCACTGCGTTTGTCATCCGCATCAGGCCGAAGACGTTGATGTCGAAGACCTCCTTGGTCTGGTTGATCGAGTTCTCCTCGCCGGCGCCGACCGCGCCCACGCCTGCGTTGTTGACCAGGACGTCGATCCGGCCGAACTGCTCGATCACCTCCTCGACCAGGGAGCGGACCGACTCGTCGCTGGCCACGTCAAGATCGAGGAGCGTCACCCCGGCGAGCGGCCCGGCGTTCGCCGCGTTGCGGCTCGTGCCGACCACCGCGAAGCCGGCGTCCACGAGGGTGAGCGCTGCTGCCCGCCCGATTCCGGAGGAGGCGCCCGTCACGAGGGCCACTGGGGGAGCTGTCTGCATGTTGGTTCCTTCGGTTGTGGGCATGACGTTGTGGCTGGACAAGGTCGGGTGATCCGAGGATCAGTTGGCTGGTAGTGGGTCGGTGTGGCCGTTGAGTGCCTTCTCGACGTCGGCGGGGACCAGGTACTGGTTGTTGAGCGCGATGGCGGCGGCGGATCCGGCGGCCGCGGCGTTGATCAGCTGGGCGGTGGGGTCCACGACGTTGCCGGGGGCCCACACGCCGTCGATGCTGGTGCGACCGGTGCGATCGGTGGCGACCCAGCCCTCGTCATTAACTTCGCAGCCCAGGGCGGTCAGGATTTCGTCGGACGGTACGAAGCGTGGGCCGACGAACAGCGCCGTGCGTCTGACCATCGGACCCTCGGCGAGCTCGACACCGCGGACGCCGGTCTCGTCGGACACGATCCGCGTCACTTCGCCATCGACGATCCGGACGCCGCGAGCGGCCAACAGCTCCCGCTCGTGGGCCTCCAGTTCGATCCGGTGGGGAAAGAACACCATATCGTCGGACCACTGCCGGATCAGCTGCGCCTGGCGCAGGCTGAACGCACGGTCCTCCCCTCCGATCACCCCGAGCGCGCTGTCCCGTACCTCGTAGCCGTGGCAATACGGGCAAAAATGCACATCCTGGCCCCACCGCTGGCGCAGGCCCGGGATCTCGGGGAGCTCATCGCGGAGCCCCGTGGCTACCACCACCGCGCGTGTGTCCAGCCGCCCGCCCTCGGCCAGGCGCACGGCGAACCGCTCCCCTTCGAGGCGGTCGATGCCGACCGCTCGGCCCGACAGCAGCTCCCCGCCGTAGCTGGCGACCTCTCGCCTGCCCGTGGACAACAGCTCGGCCGGGTCCATGCCGTCGCGGGACAAGAAGCCGTGCAGGTGCGACGCCGGGGCATTACGCGGTTCGCCGGCATCGACCACCACCACCCGGCGTCGGGACCGCCCCAACATCAACGCCGCGGACAACCCAGCTACCCCGCCACCGACCACTACCACGTCGTACTCCGCCATAACACTCACCCTTCCGGATCAAAACCGACAAAACCTCTAGAGGAAAGTTCTACCACAGGTACCGAGGATTATTCTACTCCGGGCAAGATGGACCAATGATCAGGACCCCGCGGCGCGAGTGGACCTGGTCCTGGTCGACGAACTACACAACCTGAACCTGGCCACCGCCGGCCGGGGAGGACATGCCTGATCACCTCAAATACCTCACAGTGCGCGGCTTGCGTCCGAGTATGCGTTTGACGAAGTCGTTGCGGGCCCAGACGACCTCGTTCTCCCGCTCGTATTCGAGGAACTCCACTCACGCTGCAGCGGCGGCGATATCCAGACTTTTCATCCGCACGCCCGCACTGTTGGTCCTCATCTTGGCGACCAGCCGGCCGGCGATCGGCAGCCGGGCGAGGCGAATCATCGCGGACCGAAGCAGCAACTCGGCGCGGTTGCCTGGGGTGAAGAAACTGCGCATGTTCACACCGCTGCCGAGGTGGTGGTCGACGAACGGGCGCAGGTGGTCCTCCCAGTCCTGCAGCGCTCGTGGCACGTCGTGCGGGTGGCGTTCGAGCATGGTGCCGAGCAGGTCGGCCCCGGCCAGGCCGGTGGATGCCCCCATGCCGGAGTAAACGGTCAGGCACCACGCGGCGTCGCCGACGAGCACGACTCGGCCGCGGTGCCAGTGGTCGAGGTGCACCTGCTCGGCGGAGTCGAACAGGTGGTCCGGGGCCTTCTCGAACTGGTCGAGCAGCCAACCGAGCGTGGAGCCGGTGGGCTCAGGGCCGTAAGCGGCGCGCAGCGAGTCGATGGCTGGCCGGGTGAACTCGGCGTCCACGTCGTCGGTGCGGTAGGAGAGCAGCACCGTCGGCGGACGGTCAGCGAACGGGAACACCCACGCCGATCGGCCCTCCTCGGCCATGATCAGCCCGTCCTGTAGGCGGTAGCCGGGTACCGCCTCGGGCAGGCTGTACGCGGCGATCATGTAGTTCATTGGACGGATCGGGCTCTGCTCGGGCTCGAACGCGAGCCGGCGCACCGTCGAACGCAGTCCGTCTGCCCCAACCACCAGGTCGAACCGTTCGACGATCGTCGTCTCCGTCGTCAGGTCGCGGATCTCTACGTCCACCCCGTCGAGGTACTGGTCCAGCGCGATCGGCACGGTCGAGTACCGGATCTCCACTTCGTCGGGCAGGGCGGTGAAGGCCGCGTCTTCGATGTCGCCCCGCAACACCAGTCGAGACCCGCCGAACACATCGGCGTAGCTCAGACCGCGGCGGCGCCGGCCCGTGCGGTCGACTTCATAGCTCACGGCTTCCGGAGCGAAGCGATTCGGCACCGCATCGGCGATGCCCAGCCGTTCGGCGGCGGCGACCCCCGTCCCGAACAGGGCGATGAAGTATCCGCCGCGGCGCCGCTCGGGGGCCTTCTCCAGCACCACCACGTCCCAGCCCGCGCGATGCAGTCGCAGCGCGGAGGCTGTCCCGCTGATTCCGAGGCCCACTACGAGGGCCCGCTGTCCCGATGTCGTGTTCTTGTCCATGACCCCGCCACCGTCCACTTCCACGTCGTACTCCGTCATAACACTCACCCTCCATGATTAACCGAAAAAACCTCTAGAGGAAAGTTCTAGCACAGATACCGAGGAATGTTCTACTTCGGGTAGGATGGACCAATGACTAGTACCCCCACTGCCAGCACGGGCCATCGGGCCAGGCCCGGCTCGCGCCGCGAGGACATCGCGGCCGCCGCGATCGAGCTGTTCCTCGACCGGGGTGTCCCGGCGACCCGGGTGGAAGACATCCTGGCCGCGGCCGGCGTGAGCGTGGGCAGCTTCTACCACCACTTCCGCGACAAGCACAGCCTGGCCGCCACCGTCTATCTGGAACACCTGCAGCGCTTCCATCGCGACCTGCTCGTCGAGCTTGACCGCCACGCGCGCACCGAGGACGCCGTCCGCGGTCTGGTGGTGGCCTTCCTACGGTGGGCCGGGGCCGATCCGCGCGCTATGCAGTACATGCATCAGTGCCGCGAGCCGAGCGTCACCGAGATATCCGGAGGCGAAGAAGCCCGGCTCAAGGAAAGCTTTTACGGTCGGCTCGCCGGCTGGCTCGGTGAACGCGCCGCGACCGGGGAGCTACGATCGCTGCCGCACGAGCACAGCCTTGCGCTATGGCTCGGGCCCGCCGAACAGCTCGTTCGGGCCGCCATCGAACCCTCCGGGCATTCCACCACACCGGAGACAGACGCCCTGGCCGCACACCTCACCCACGCCGAACGAGTCCTCGCCGACGCCGCATGGGAAGCCCTTCGACACCCCGCGCCGGGCGACACTGCCGATCAAACGCGCTAGTAGCGGCCAGCGGCGGCGCGACAGCAACCACAATCCCCGCCGATCTGGGACGAGGACGAGGACAGCGGCCCTCGGCTTCCGCAACCTCACCAACTACATCGCGCGATGCCTGCCCGAGACCGGAGGCTTCGACCCCGACTAACACCGCGGATTGGGATGAGCCCCTTTAGTTGGCCACTTTCGGACTTTGCTCATTTCCAGAGCCTAACTGCCGGGTCAATGGAGCCTGCCCGGAAGACAAGAGCCAGGTGGCTATCTAGCTTCGAAAACAGCCCCAGAGAAGCGCTGCGGCTAACTAGAGGCCTAAGCCGCGAGCATCTGAGCACGGTACTGTACCGGGCACAAGCCATTTAGCTTTGTGGAGATTCTCTCGGTGTTATACCAGCGGATGTATTCGTGCAGCGCTGCCGCAAGTGCCTCCGTGCTGAGGAATTGGACACGGTGGAAGAGCTCTTCCTTGATGTGTCCAAAGAAGTTCTCCATGACGGCGTTGTCGTAGCAGTTGGCTTTGCGGGACATCGATTGGACCGCGCCGGCGTCCGCCAAAAGTGTGCGCCAAGAGTTGTGCTGATATTGGAATCCCTGGTCGGAGTGCACGAGGGGTTTCTGCCCGTTTCCAGCGTGGCCAAGGCGCCGCGCAGTGAGGCGTTGGCCAGTTCCAGGTTGGGTGACGTCCCAATGGCATAGGAGATGATCTGCCGGTCAAAAAGGTCCATGATCGGTGAGAGGTAGAGCTTCCGGTCCCCGACGCTGAACTCTGTCACGTCTGTGACCCACTTCTGGTTTGGGGCATCCGCTTCGAACTGGCGTTTCAGTAGGTTAGGGGCCACGATGCCCTGCTCGCCCCGGTACGAGTTGTATCGCTTCCTGCTTCGGACCTTGCAAACCAGCCGCAGGGTACGCATCAGCTTCAGCACGGTCTTTTTGGCGACCGTCCATCCTTGTTTGAGGAGTTGGATGTGGATCCGGCGGTGCCCGTACCGGCCGTGGTTCTTCTTGAAAACCTTTGTGATGGCTGCCTTCAGGGGAGCCCGACCATCGGGGCCTTGGAGGCGGGACTGGTGGTAGAAGAACGTGGACCGGGCTAACCCGGCTACGTCCAGGAGAACTTCCAACCGGTGTTCAGCCTTGAGAGCGATGACAGCGCGGACCTTTGGCGCTGTTCCTCGTCCCTCAAGGCGTTTACTTTTCCCAGGAAGGCCACCTCTGCGCGAAGGCGTTCATTCTCTCGGCGCAGTCGCTCTACCTCAGACTCAGGTTTCCTTGCTGTCCCGGGATTCGTCTTCGGTACTGTCGCGCCCACTTCTCGAGCAACAGCGGTGAGGACAGCCCAAGCTCTTTCGTCAGGGCGACTTTGGGCTCACCCGCGCGGTATCGCTGCACAGCATCAAGTTTGAACTCAAACGAAAATACCAGTCGTGTTGGCTTCGCCACCAGCGTCGTGCCTCCGCGTATCCGCCATCGACCATACAAACGCTTGATGGCACCTCTACCTACTCCGAGTCGGGTCGCTACCGCCCAAGCACCCCAACCCGTTTCAAACAACGCTACCGCGGCCTCGCGCTGCTTCTCGGACAACGAACTTCTTCCATACATAGAACTGCTCCCCGAAAGTCAGAACTGATTTCTCAGTCCAACTTTCGGGGAGCAGTTCATCATCCCGCCGGGTCTCCTTCTGTGTGCAATCCTGCTTGTGTTTGCTCCTGCCCTACAGGGCTCCCTGCAGGTCCGGGGCGGTGTAGAACGCCACATGCTCCTTCAGGAGATAGTGGAACACCCGACCTGCCGGCGCTTCCTCGCAGCCGAGGAACTCGGCGGCAGCCCATGGCCCGGCCGCCACCGCACTCGCCCAGGCGTGGGCCTCCTCCCGGAGGATCCCGGCATCTGGCCTGCCGCCCGCCGACTGCCGGTAGACCGGCCGCCCGGCCGCCTGCCATCCACCAATTGAATTTCCGGCAACAAGGCGAAGCACCACGGTGATGCCTACCGACGCCGCCAGGGCGGCCGGCCGCCACCCGGTAAAGCCAACGATTTCCACCGTCACTCCGGACGACGCAAGGGAAGGCCGGCGGGCCATGGCTGTCGCAGCCCCTTCCAGGCCGCCGGTGCCGATGTCCTGCCGGATGAGGGACAACACCTGGTTCCGGAACAGGCTGAGTTCCGCGCTGCATTCCGTGCGTATCCGCTGAGCCAAAGCCGTGATCATCAAAATGTCCCCGTTCTGTTTGATGCCTGTGCACCTAACCAACCACCGGAACCGGCGGCCCACAATGCTTGCGGACACGCACGGACTCCGGGCGCAACACGGCTTAACACGCATCTACAGTGCGTAAAGAGATGCGTAAAGAACAGGGACTATGAACCGGCCGGCAATGGCTCACGCGGAGCCCGCCGCCGCTTGGTCAGTCGTCGGGGCTCTGGCTCAGAACCTGGAAGTCCTTGCCCACAGCCACTTCAACTTCTGAACCGTTCGCAAGGCGCACCTCAACCTCGTAGGCGGAATTCGGGTTCTCGTCCCGCTCCACTTCAGTCACCGTGCCCTGGCCCACCTTTGCCAGTGCGGCCTGGACCGCCTTGTCACGGTCGGTCTGGCTCAGAGGGCTCTGCGTGCTTCCGTCCACACTCCCGTCGTCGTCAAAGGGGTTCACGGCAGCTGCGGCAACCGTTGCGCCTCCCAGCACCAGCCCGGCTACTGCGGCCCCGATGATCCACGTTCTCTTGCGCATGACACGTCACTCCTCTCAAGGACTTTTCCAGTCTGCGCCCGTCAACTGGCACACGCAACGCTTAATTAGTTGAGGCCAAGGAGGCGGACAGTGGAGGACAAAGGCCCGTCTCCGCGGACACTGATGCAGGGGTTAGCGTTCGAAGATTCCGGTGATCGTCGCGGTTCCGAGCAGGTGCTGCGAAAGCTGCTGTCCCAGGCTGGCCGGATCTGTGTCCGCTGCGACGCCAAGGTCCTCAACATCCAGCGCGTAAACCGTCATGAAGTAGCGGTGCCGGCCGTGACCGGGCGGCGGCGCGGCGCCCACATAACCGCGGAAGCCGGCGTCGTTCGGCAGCTGCACGGCGCCCTGCGGGAGCTGCGGGCCGGCCTCGGCACCTGCGCCCTCCGGCAGGGAGGCGATGTCAGCGGGAATGTTGACCGCCGCCCAGTGCCAGTAACCGCGGGCACCCGGTGCATCGGGATCGAACACCGTGACGGCGAAACTCCTGGTCTCCGGCGGCGCCCCGCTCCAGCTCAGCTGCGGCGAACTGTCAGAACCGCCCGCGTGCAGCCGGCCGCTCCGCTGCGGCGGCGCCAGGGTGGCGCCGTCCTCGAAGGACCTGCTGGAAAGCTGGAAAGAGGGGACGTCGGGAAGGTTCGAAAAGGGACCGTCGGATGTCATAACTGCCTTTCAGGTAGTGGGTACTTCTGCTTCCTCTGCTGCTTCTTCGATGTGGTTGAGTTCGGCCCTGGTGGGCGGGTTGGCTCCGGCACGGGAGACGGTGACAGCGGCGGCGCGGGCGGCGTGTGCCAGGAGCGCGGTGAGTCCTTCGGAGGGCAGGGCACGCAGGTCCGCCCGGTTCTGCGCCCCGTCCAGTCCGCGGTCCACGACACCGGACAGCAGCGCCGCCATGAAGGAGTCGCCGGCCCCGACAGTGTCCGCCACCTCGACCCGGGGCGCGGGGAACTCGGCCTCTCCGGCTGCGGTGATGCCCCAGGGTCCTTGGGCGCCGCGCGTGACCACCACCAGGGCGGGTCCTTCGGAACCGCCGAGGGAAAACCAGCGGCGGGCCGACTCGAGCGGGTCGGTGCCCGGGTACAGCCACTCGAGGTCCTCGTCGGATGCTTTGACGACGTCCGAGAGCGTCACGAACTTTTCCGCCTGCCGGCGGGCGTAGCCTGCATCGTTGATGATGCTGGGCCGGCAGTTGGGGTCGAAGCTGATGGTCGCCGCCGGGTGGGAATGCTCGACGGCGGCCAGCACCTCAGCGGCGCCCGGCGCCAGCATGGTGGCGATGGAGCCGGTGTGGAGCAAAGTGTTGCCCTGCAGCATGAACGGCAGGCGTTCAGCGAGGCCGGGGAGCTCCCAGGTGAGGTCGAACGTGTAGGTGGCGGCGCCGTCGTCGTCAATCAGTGCCGTGGCCACGCTGGTTGGCAGGCTGTCGGGGGCCAGCGGGAGCATGACTGAACTTGCCCTCAGGTGCGCGGCGACCGAGTCGCCGTAGGCGTCGCGGCCGTAGCGTCCGATGAACTGGACGGGATGGCCCAGGCGGGCGAGGCCGACGGCGACGTTGAGCGGGCTGCCGCCCACATGGGCTTCGATTCCGGACGTCCGCTGGACCACGTCAACGAGGCCCTCGCCAATAACTGTGAGCATGCACATACTCTGCCAGAGAACGCGGCGGGGCGCTCCGGTGGTCCGCAAAAAAGCGGTTCACACAAGAACGTCCGCGCACACAAAAGCGGCGCACCGGAACCTTCCCGCCCGCTGCGCCGCCCTGTCTAAGAGGCTAGCTCCCGAGCCGGTTATGCCTTCTTCTTGCCGGGCAGCGCGAGCTTGAAGACCTTGCCCCACGAGGAGCCCACCTGCTTGAGCAGCGGACCCGTGGTGTACGGGAGGCCGTAGCGCTTGCAGATTTCCTGCACCTTCGGCGCCACCTCGCCGTACCGGTTGGACGGGAGGTCCGGGAAGAGGTGGTGCTCGATCTGGTGGGACAGGTTCCCGGTCATGAGGTGCATGAACTTGGAGCCTGAGATGTTGGCCGAGCCGATCATCTGGCGCACGTACCAGTCGCCGCGCGTTTCGCCTTCCACCATTTCCTCGGTGAAAGTGTCCGCGCCTTCGGGGAAGTGGCCGCAGAAAATGACGGCGTGGGCCCACACGTTGCGCACGGCGTTGGCGGTCAGCGTGCCGTAGAGGGCCTGCTTGCCGGAACCGGTCAGCATGGCCACAGCGGGCGTGGCGGCGTAATCCTTGGTGAACTGCTTGATCGCCTTTTTGCCCAGGGCCTTGAGGTCCTTCATGAGGGCTTCTTTGCTCTTCTTGCCCTCCTGGAATTCCGTCAGCTCCAGGTCGTAGATGGCGATGCCCCACTCAAAGATGGGGGCCAGGATGGCGTTGTAGAGCGGGTTGCCGAGGTTGAACGGCTTCCACGGCTGGTCGCCGTCCATGCGCAGGAGGTTGTATCCGACGTCGTTGTCCTTGCCCACGACGTTGGTCCAGCGGTGGTGGAGGTCGTTGTGGGTGTGCTGCCACGAGCGGGCGGGGGTGACGAAGTCCCATTCCCAGGTGGTGGAGTGGATGTCCGGGTCACGCATCCAGTCCCACTGGCCGTGCAGGATGTTGTGGCCGATCTCCATGTTTTCCAGGATCTTGGCCATGCTCAGCAGCGTGGTGCCGGTGACCCAGGCGGCTTTGTTGCGGCCCATCAGGAGCGCTGCACGGCCGGTGATTTCCAGCCCGCGCTGGACCTTGATGACCCGCCGGATGTAGGCGGCATCCGAGGCGCCGCGTTTGGCGAGGATGTCGTCTTTGATGGCGTCCAGCTCGCGGCCCAGTTCGGCGACCTGCTCGTCAGTGAGGTGAGCGGCTGCCGGCGGGCGCACAAGCGGGCTGCCGGAGGTGGCCAGCGCCCCTGGACGGGGTTTCGCCGCCGGCGTGCTGATCGACGGCGATTTCACGGCTGTACGGTCGGATATTGCTGTCATGCGGTTGATGCTCCTCAGATGTCGAGGTTAACGGGCCCGGCGGCTGCCGAGACACACGTCTGGATTAGTTGGCCGGGCTCGCCGAGGACCTCGCCGGTGCGAAGGTCACGGACATGCCCGGCTCGCAGCGGCGTTAGGCAGCTGTGGCAGATGCCCATGCGGCAGCCGCTGGGCATCAGGACCCCGGCGTCCTCGCCGACATCGAGCAACGGTGTGTTCCCGTCCGCCTCGACCTCCCGGTCGGAGGCTTCAAAGGTGACCAGTCCGCCGTCGTGCCCTGCTCCGCCGACGAGGCTGGTGTTGAAGCGTTCGATAATGAGATTGATCTCGTCGGCAGCGAAGGGGCCCGCCTTCTTGTGGGCAGCGGCCTCAGCAGACCAGAGCGCCTCGGCGTCGTCCAGGAACCCTTCCGGGCCGCAGGCGTAGGCGGCCCGCTGCCGCCAGTCCGGGCAGAGCTCGTCCAGCCTGGCAGCGGAAGTGAAGTCCAGCCGGCCGCGTTCCCCCGTGTACCAGTGGGTGACCCGGAAGTTGGGAAACTGGTCGGCAAGCTCGGAGAGCTCTCCCCGGAAGATGCTGTCCTCGGGTCGGCGGGCAGAGTGAATCAAAACCACGTCGGCGTCCGGACGGTGCGGCACGAGAGTGCGGACCATAGACATGACGGGCGTGATGCCGCTCCCTGCGGTGAGCATGAGCAGCGGCCGCGGATGCTCCGGCAGGACAAAGTCACCCTGCGGCGGGGCCAGGAACAGCACGTCACCGGGCTTGGTCTCGCGGACGAGGACGCCCGAGACGGCTCCGACGTCGCTGACCGTGATGGCGGGATCCTGGCCGGCCGGAGCACTCAGGGAGTAGGAACGCCAGTGGCGCACGCCGTCGAGCTCGACGCCGATGCGGGCCCATTGTCCGGCCTTGTGCGCCTTCCAGCCGCGGCCCGGGCGGAAGTGGATGGTGGCGGAGTCCGCCGTTTCGGGGACCACCTTGGTGACCACGCCGCGAAGCTGGCGGGCCGAAAAGACGGGATTGAAAAGCGCGAGGATGTCCTCCGGCGCCAACGGGGTTGTCAAAACCGTCGTGGCGCGTACCAACTTGCGGAGCCGAATCATATTGTCCGCCACCTGTTGGATTCACCCATGTATTTCTCCTAGTGAAACCGGTGATCGTAATATATAAACCTACCGCAACCCCCACCTACTAGAGTCCACCATGCAGGTGCAGGGGGCAACAGGAGGCCGGGACGGTCCGCATGCTGCCGTACCCAATAACTGCACCTTACAAACGTAACTGCACCTTACAAACGTAACTGCACCTTACAAACGCGACTGGGGTTTCCCGTTAGATCGCCAGCAGCTCCTGCACGAGCTCGCGGCATTTCCGGTAGGACGAGGCCTTCGGGTCGATCAGGGCAAAGTGGTCGCCGGGAACCTTGACCACCTGGACGGGGGCGCCGGCGGCGCGGGCTGCCGCGGCGTACCCCTCCGACTGGCTCAATGGCACGGTGGTGTCCTCGAGCCCGTGGACGGCGTAGACGGGGATATTCAGCGGGACCGCGGTCATGGGATCCGCGTACTTGTGCCGCTTGGGGTACTTGCCGGAGGAGCCGCCCATCAGGTTGCTCACTGCCCCGTTGCTGAGATCGAGCCAGTCGGCCTGGGCGAGGTTGAGCAGCCCCGACTGGCTGACCACTCCCGTCAGACGCACGGCCTGGCCGTTGAGGTTCCTCTCGACCTGCCTGTCCGCATCCGGCGTGCCCAGCTCCGCGAGGCGGTCACGGCCGGCAGCCCAGACGGCGAGATGGCCGCCGGCGGAGTGCCCCAGCGCCACGACGTTGGTGAGGTCCAGTCCGTGTTCTTCAGCTACCCCGCGCAGCCGGTCAATCCCGGCCAGCACGTCCTCGAAGGTGTGCGGCCATCCGCCGCCGTTCCCGGCCCGGCGGTACTCCAGGTTCCAGGCCGGCATGCCGTGGGCTGCCAGGTCCTTCGCCAGCGGTTCACCCAGTTCGGCTCCGTACTGCGAGCGCCAGTATCCGCCGTGGATGACCACCACGACGCCGCGGGCAGGCCGGCGCTTCCCATTGCGGGACGAGGATGCGGGCGGCGTTTCCGGCAGAAAGAGCTCGCCCCACTGGCTGGGGTGGTCACCGTATTGGTACTTCTGCCGCTTCACTGCATCCTCCTTGGGTCCTGGCGCGCAGGAGGCTTGCCCCTGCCCGCCACTGCCGCGGTGCCCGGCTGTCCAGGGGACAGCAGAGTCCGACGGCGCACATCAGCCATGTGCCGAGCCTAACAGTGAGCTGGCTCCCATCGGCGGAAAGCCGGACCCGCTGTGGCGCGTGCGCAGGCCGCTGCCGTAAGATGCACCCCGCTGCCGGTTCGGTGCACGCCGCTTTTGGGCATGGAAGTGTGCTGCCTGCCGGCGTCACATCCCCGGCTGTCACACGCCCTTGATAGTTTGGAGCCATGGCAAGCAACTGGGACCGGCTGGACGTCAGCCAGCGCGAGTCCGTGCAGGAGAACGTGGAGCTCTACGAGCGTGTCCGGCCGGCCCTGAAGCTTGTCACCCGCGAGGTCCTGCTGATGCTGCGGACCATGCTCAAGGATACGGAGGTCACCCCTCTGTTCGTCACCGGCCGGACAAAGACGGTGGAGTCATTCCGGGAGAAAATCTCGCGGACCGAGGAGCCGCTCGAACCGGACGGGCCGCGCCTGCTGAAGTTCCCCGACCCCTTCCGCACCCTCAACGACATGGTGGGCGTCCGCGTGATCACCAAGCTGCCGACGGAAAACGCCGCCGTGGCCAACATCATCAAGCGCCAGCGCCAGCTCTTCGACTGCCGCGGGGACCGCGAGAAGGACATCGGCTCCATTGAGTCCGGAACATACGGCTACTCCAGCCGGCACCTGATTCTGCGGACCATCCAAAACGACGTGGTCAAGGAATACCAGCAGGTCTTCAACCCTGAGGTTCAGCCGAACGGCAGCTATTTCTTCGAGTGCCAGATCCGCACCGTCTTTGCGCACGCGTGGAGTGAGATCGAACACGATATCCGCTTCAAGGCGGAGGACCCGCGCGCCTGGACGCCCCATTTCGACCGGCAGTTCACGGCCACGGCCGCCATGCTGGAAACGGTGGAGACCGCCTTCGCTGACCTGCACGAGCGCTATGAGGAGGTCCGCAGCTACTGGGACATGGACGGCGAGGGCGCGGCCCAGCTCACGCCCAACCGCATCCGTGACGTGTGGCGCGCACTGCTGCCGCACGTGGACCGGAAAGTGGACGATGACTGGGGATGGGCGGCTGAGCTCATGGCTGCCCACGGCCTCAACCAGACCGTGCAACTGGCCGGTCTGCTCAGCGCCAACCGGATCACCGAGGTCCGCAAGGCCCTGGACCACCGCTACTCCCCCGGTCCGGACCGGCTGCTGGATGACCTGCTGCTGTGGCAGTACGGCACGAGGCACATCGACCTCACCGCAGAAGCGCCCGACGTCGTTCCGCACCCGCGGCGCGACAGCCTCCTGCGGCGGCTGAAGCAGATCGAACGCTACCGGCAGACCAAGAAGTAGAGCCGGCCGCGGCGCGGCGGACTCCACCTCCCGACGCACCCCTACCCGGCGCAACCTGAGATCGCTCGCACAACACGCCCCTGTTACCCAAATGTGACTTTTGCTCCAGGCTCCCGTACGGTAGAAGACGTGCCTTCCTCACCGAGGAAGGCATTCCCGCGCTGATTGCCTAACTCTGCCGCAGCCTCGGGATCCGATCGCAGACCTTTCCGGCAGAGACGGGGAAACCAATTTTCGGCCCGCTCGAAGCGGGCCTTGGGGTGAAGCCGCGCAGATCCTGATTCCTCAGGCCGCGGCCGGGTGTCTCCCATCCGAATCCGACAGCTCACCTCGCAGGCATCGGGAGAGGCTCCTTCATGTCTTCACGCATTACCCCTGCCCGCCGCGCAGCGGCCGGCCGTTCAAACCCGTTCGCTTCCGCATCGCGCGCAGTCACGGCAAATGCCGGAGGACTGGGACGCAAGGCTGCCGTGGTCCTCGCGGCATCGGGGCTCGCCTTCACCGGGACCATGGCCGCGAATGCCGCCAACGCCCCGGCCCAGAAGGCCGCCGCCCCCGCCTCAGCTCCCGAGGCTGCCAGCCAGTCGCAGGCCCCGCTGAGCGCCAGCTCCAGCGTCAGCATCGCCTACGAGCGCCCGGCCGTGAAGTCCACGCCGGCCCCCGTTGTCAAGGCACCCGTCGTTGTGGAGAAGCCGGCTGCGCCTGCGGCTCCCAGGGTTGCTGCAGCGCCGAAGGCTGCTGCCGCCGCCCCCGCCGCTGCTCCGGCACCCGCGGCCGCGCCCGCGCCGAAGGTCACGGTCAAGTCCGCACCGGCACCGGCAAAGGCCCCCGCGCCCGCAGCCGCCGGCGGCATCAACGCCTCCATGGTCGCCGCGGCCTACGCCCAGGTCGGCATCAGCCAGGACTGCACCGCCATGGTGGAGAAGGCACTGGGCGCCTCGGGCATCCGTGTTGGCGACCTCGCCCCCATGCAGTTCATGAACTACGGCAAGGTCGTCTCCACGCCCCAGCCCGGCGACATGATTGTCCAGTCCGGCCACGTAGCCATCTTCGTCGGAAACGGCAAGGCGCTCAGCGGCGGCATGAACGGCGTGAACGAGACCATCGTTCACCCGCTGTCCTGGCTCACCGCAACCGGTCCGGTCACCTTTGTGCGGCCCGCAGCCTAACCGCGACTAAGCAAGACCGCGCACCTGAATAAGGTGCGCTCACAGAGCCGGCGTTGCGCTGCCTTGGGGGCAGCGGAGCGCCGGCTTTTTGCTGCCCTATGCACGTTTTGCCTTCCCTCGACGGCGGGGACAGCTTCCATATCCCGTCAAACTTCCGCCCTGCCTCCTTGTAGAAACCCTCCAAAATGGCGCCCCGATTTGGAAACTAGCGTCTGTTTGAGAGAGATCCGCACCTACAAGGCAAGGAACAAAATCAATGACGATTCAGGCAGACCCGCCCGTGACCCGCTACGAAATCCTCGAGACCGCCCGGCAACAGGTCCTCGAGGAGGGCGTGGGACTGAGCGAAAGCCAGCTGGTCGAGGTTCTCCGCCTTCCGGACGATGCACTTCCCGCAGCCCTCCAGCTGGCCCACGAAGTCCGGCTCAAGCACTGCGGCGAGGATGTCGAGGTGGAGGGCATCATCTCGATCAAGACCGGCGGCTGCCCCGAGGACTGCCACTTCTGCAGCCAGTCAGGCCTGTTCGACTCCCCTGTCCGCGGCGTCTGGCTGGACATTCCTGAACTCGTCAAGGCAGCCAAGGAAACCGCAGCCACCGGCGCCACCGAGTTCTGCATCGTCGCCGCCGTCCGTGGCCCCGACATCAAACTCATGAACCAGATCAAGTTCGCGATCGACCGCATCAACCAAGCTGTCGACATCAACATCGCCTGCTCGCTGGGGATGCTCACCCAGCGGCAGGTCGACCAGCTGGCCGAGTGGGGGGTCCACCGCTACAACCACAACCTCGAAACGGCACGCAGCTACTTCCCCGAAGTCGTCACGACCCACACTTACGAGGAGCGCCTCGAGACCTGCAACATGGTCAAGGCGGCCGGCATGGAACTGTGCTGCGGCGCCCTCATCGGGATGGGCGAAACCCTTGAACAGCGGGCCGAACTCGCCGCCCAGCTCGCCGCCCTGGAACCCCACGAGGTGCCGCTCAACTTCCTGAATCCGCGCCCGGGGACCCCGCTCGAGAACCAGGAGATCATGGACGGCAAGGACGCCCTGCGCGCCATCGCCGCGTTCCGGCTCGCCATGCCCCGCACCGTGCTCCGCTACGCCGGCGGACGCGAACTCACCCTCGGCGACCTCGGCACGAGGGACGGGCTGCTCGGCGGCATCAACGCCGTCATCGTCGGCAACTACCTCACCACGCTGGGCCGTCCCGCCACGGCTGACCTCAACTTGCTCGTGGAGCTGAACATGCCCATCAAGGAATTCCAGAAGTCGCTGTGAACGGGGTTTCAACAGGCTCATCCAGTGCGAAGTTTTGCGGGCACTGCGGGGACCCGGCCGACGGCGGCAGCGTCCCGCCGTCGTCCGGGCACCGCCGCTGCGGTGAGTTGCTGGCGCTGGAGCCGCCGCGGTACTGCCCCGACTGCCGCAGGCGGATGAAAGTCCAGGTGACACCGCTGGGCTGGCAGGCGGAGTGCTCGCGGCACGGGGTGCTCGTCCCATGAGGCCGGGCTCAACGCAGGCGGGTCTGATCCAGCGCGACCGCGAGCGCCTGTGGCACCCCTATGCGCCCGCGTCCCCGGACCTTCCGCTGTGGGAAGTGGAGGCGGCCGACGGCGTGCGGCTGCGGCTCCGCGGTGAAGACGGCGAGTGCCATGAGGTCGTGGATGCGATGTCATCCTGGTGGTCGGCGATCCACGGGTACCGCCACCCGGTGCTCGATGCCGCCGCCAAGCGGCAGCTGGATAACTTCAGCCATGTGATGTTCGGCGGCCTGACGCATGCTCCGGCTGTGGAACTGGCAGAACACCTGGTGGAGATGGCCCCCGCTGCAGCCGGACGGCCGGGGCTGGAGCGGGTGTTCCTCGCCGATTCGGGTTCCGTGGCCGTGGAAGTCGCGCTGAAGCTGGCGGTGCAGTTCCAGACGGCGTGCGGGCGGCCGTCACGGCAACGCTTTTTGAGCATCCGCGGGGGGTACCACGGGGACACGTTTGCGGCGATGGGGGTCTGCGATCCCGTGGACGGCATGCATTCCGCATTCCCCGGTTTGCTGGCCGGCAACGTCTTCGCGCCGCGGCCGCCGGCCGCGGCCTCCGCAACCACGGAAGCGGTGCAGGCGTGGGCAACGGAAGTGGCGGCCCTCGCTGAAGAACACCATGAGGGCCTCGCGGCGATCATCGTGGAACCTGTCCTCCAGGGTGCCGGCGGCATGTACAGCTACCCCGCCGAATGCCTGCGCGAGCTGCGGCTCACCGCCGACCGGTTCGGGCTGCTGCTTATTTTCGATGAGATCGCCACCGGGTTTGGCCGCACCGGCGAGCTGTTCGCGGCCGGCCATGCCGGCGTCGTTCCCGACATCATGTGCGTGGGCAAGGCGCTCACCGGCGGCTACCTGTCCCTCGCCGCCATGCTCTGCACGGCGGGCGTGGCCGCCACTGTGTCCAACAGCGAGGCCGGAGCGCTGCTGCACGGTCCCACCTTCATGGGCAACCCGCTGGCATGTGCGGTGGCCAACGCCAGCCTCGGCCTCATCGGCGACGGCGGCTGGCGCACGGACGTCGCCCGCATCAGTTCCGGTTTGGAGTCCGGGCTCGCGCCTGCGGGGGAACTTGGGGCTGTCCGGGACGTCCGCACCATCGGCGCCGTCGGAGTCATCGAACTGCACGACGCCGTCGACGTCACCGCGGTGACGGCGGCGGCGGTCCGCCGCGGCGTATGGGTGCGCCCGTTCCGGAATCTTGTCTACACGATGCCGCCGTACATCAGCACGGCGGCGGACATCGCCCAGGCCACCGCGGGCATGGTCGGCGCGGTCACCGAAGTCCACGAAGCCGGAGCTCATGACCTGGCCGTGGCCGGCCGCGGTGGTGCGGCATGAGCGCCGCCATGACCGCGTGGCTCGAGCGGCAGGCCAGGGTGCGGGACAGCCGGGGCCTGGCCCGCCGGCCCCTCCCCCGCGCTGCCAACGAATGCTTCATAGATCTTGCCAGCAACGACTACCTGGGCCTGTCCTCGGACCCGCGCCTGGCGGAAGCCGCCTCGGCCGCGGTGTCGCGGTGGGGAGCGGGCGCAACATCCTCGCGCCTCGTGGCCGGGACCACCGAGCTCCACCTTGACCTGGAGCGGGAACTGGCGCTGCTTACCGGCATGGAGGCTGGGCTGGTGTTCTCCTCCGGCTACCTCGCCAACATCGGAGTGTTCACGGCGCTCGGCGGGCCGGGGACCCTGATCGTGGCGGACGAACACTGCCACGCCTCGATGATCGACGGATTCCGGCTCAGCCGCTCACGCACAGAATCGTTCGGACACAACCGGCTGGACGAAGCCGGCCGCCTCCTCACGGGCCGTGCAGAACCTCGGGCGATCGTCGCCGTCGAATCCGTCTACAGCGTGCTGGGCGATGAGGCGCCGCTCACCAGCCTGCTGGCCCTGGCGGAACAGCACGACGCCGTGCTGCTCGTCGACGAAGCCCACAGCCTCGGAGTCACGGGCACCGCCGCGCACCAGGGTCACGGAGCTGTGGCCGGCACTGCCCTTGCCGGCCACCCCAACGTGGTGGTCACCGCGACCCTGTCCAAGGCGCTGGGCAGCCAGGGCGGCGCGGTCCTCGGGCCCGGGCTGCTGCGCGAGCATCTCGTTAACCGTGCAAGAAGCTTCATCTTCGACACGGGACTGGCGCCGGCTTCAGCAGCCGCTGCCCTCGCCGCCGTACGCATCATCCGCGAGGAACCGTGGCGTTCTGCGTCCGTGCACAGCAACGCAGCCGCGCTCACGTCCGGCCTCGCCGGTGCCTGGGACAACCCCGTTCCCTCTGCCGGTGCCGTCCAATCCCTTGCCATGCCTTCCGCCGACGCGGCCCTTGCAGCCGCCACGGCCGCGCGGGCCGCCGGAGTCCGGGTGGGGTGCTTCCGGCCGCCCTCCGTCCCCGGCGGGATTTCGCGGCTTCGGCTCACCTCACGGGCCACCCTTTCAGCCGAGGACATCGAACACAGCTGCGTGGTGCTGCGCAGAGTCTTGGAGGAAAACACATGAACCTGCCCGCCATCATTCTGATTACCGGCACAGACACCGGAGTCGGAAAGACCATCACCACGGCGGCCCTCGCCGCCGTCCTCTCCGGAACCGGGCGCAGCGTCGCCGTTTACAAGCCCTGCCAGTCAGGAGCGGCCGACGGCGACTCCGATACGGCGGAGATTGTCCGGCTCGCCGGCGCGGTGAAAGCAGAAACGGGAGTCGTCCTGCAGGAGGCCCTCGCACCCGTCGCGGCCGCCGCCGTCGATCACGTGCAGCTGCCCGGCATCGCCGTGCACGCAGAGAAGATCCGTGAGCTGGCGGCAGACCACCACCACGTCCTGGTCGAAGGCGCGGGCGGCCTGCTGGTGGAGCTGGACGCCGACGGCGGCACGATGGCCGGACTCGGTGCTCTTTTGGCGGCGGCGTTTGTGCTCGTTGCCCGCCCTGCCCTTGGCACGCTGAACCACACTGCCTTGACCCTCGAAGCGCTGGCCGCCCGCGGGCTGAACGTGCTGGGACTCGTACTGGGGAGCTGGCCCGCTGACCCGGAATTCGTGCACCAGAGCAACCGCGAGGCCCTCGGGTCCTTGCCCGTTCCCCTGCTGGGAGCCATTCCCGACCAGGCGTCGCTCTTGCCGCCCGGCCGGTTCCGGGCTGATGCAGGGGCATGGCTGGACGGAGTGTCCGCGTGAACCCGGCGTCGGCAGCAATGGGATCGGTTGCGCACCTGCCTGTCGGATCCTCTCAGTGTCCTTATCTGGTGGTGCGCGACCCCGAGGCAGTCCGGGACATTCTGCACCGTCCGGCGGAGTTCAGCCCCGCCAACGCCCTGATAGCCGTCACTCCCATTGCGGGGCCGGCGCTGCGCGTGCTGCAGTCCGTGCGTTTCGCCCTGCCCCCGGTCCTCGCCAGCAACGACACCGATTCACATGCAGGGATCCGCAAGGTGGTGGGAAGTTTCTTCACGCCGGCGAAGGTCGCTGCCATGGAACCACGGATCAGGGAACTGGCACGGGCGGCAGCGGCACAAGCGGCGGGAGAGCTCGGCCGTTCCGGTCAGGCGGACCTGGTGCAGTCTGTGGCTGCGTTCACGCCGGCCGTCGTTATGCTCGAACTCCTCGGGCTGCCGGTGCGGGACCTCGCGGCACTCAAGCGCTGGGGTCTCGACTCGATGGAACTCTTTTGGGGTTGGCCCGACTGCGACCGGCAGCTCGAACTGGCCGGAAGCGCCGCCGGCTTCTACACGTGGCTGCGCGAACTCGTCGGAGAGTCCGTGGGCGCTCCCGGGCGCAACCTGTTCAAGTCCCTGCACGAACACGGGTTGTCCACCCCTGAGATCTGTTCGCTCGGCTACTTCCTGCTGATCGCCGGACAGGAAACAACAACCCAGCTGATCAGCACCACCCTGTTCCGCCTCCTGGAGGGAACCGGCCCCGTGACCTGGGCCGAGGCGGCTGATGAGGAGTCTGCCCGTTCCATGGTGTGGCATGTGCTTGCCACTGAATCATCCGTCCCCACCTGGCGCCGCGTCAGCGCCCAGGACGCGACGGCCGCCGGCCAGGCCATCCCGGCGGGGGCAGAAATCCTGCTTGAGCTGACCGGCACGCATGACCTGCCCGGAGAGCAAGAGGAGGATCTGGCCCCAACGGCTGGAACGGCACGGCGCAGGCGGCCAACCGCCTACGGCCTGGTCTTTGGTTCAGGCATCCACCGCTGCCTCGGAGCCAGGCTGACAGAACTGGAAGCCACCGTCATCGTCCAGGAAACCGCCGCCGCCCTGCCTCAGGCCAGGCTGCGGGATCACGAGCCCGAATGGATTCGGCACCTGTCCTTCCAGGCGCCCAAGACTGTCACCGTGACGGCCGGGAAGGTCTGATCATTCCCGGCCAGTCCGGGTAGAGCCCTGAGCGCTGCCAAGGAGCATTCCTAGCCATCGGCCACGACCCGCTCGTCGTCGCTGCGTTCAGCGTGCTCGGCCCAGCCGCCCTTGCGGTAGGCGGGGGTGCCGGCGGCAAGCACAATCACTGTCAGGGTGCAGCAGCCAATCATGACACAGACCATCGACAGCGCGTTTCCGCCCAGCAGTCCTACCAGGGGGCTCACGAGTCCGGCGACGCCGGACTGCAGGGCTCCGATAACCGCCGCCGCAGTTCCCGCCATGTGTCCGTAGTTGTGCAAGGCCAGAACGGAGGCGTTTGCGGGAATCATTCCCTGGACCCCCAGAACAAGCCAGAGACCGGCCATCAGGCCCCAGGCTCCGCCGGTGCCCGTGGCCACCGCCGCGAGCAGCAACAAGGCCAGGACCAGCTGGACCAGGACGGCGGTGCGCAGAAGGCGGAGCGGCGGCACCCTGCGCACCAGCGCCGCGTTGAGCTGCGCGGAGAGCACCAGCGCGGCGCCGTTGAGTGCGAAGGCGAGGGCGAACTGCTGCTCGGTGAAGCCGTATTCGTGCTGGAACACGAAGGGCGAGCCCACCACGTAGCTCATGATCATGCCCAGACCCAGCCCCGGGATCACGGCCAGCGCCATGAAGTGTCTGTCCCGCAGGAGGAGGGACCCGTAGGCGCTGGCAACGTGCCGGGGCCGGCCGGGGCTGCGCCTGTCCTTCGGCAGCGTTTCGGGCATGAACTTCCACACGATGGCAACCAGGACCACACCGATGAGCGCCAGCGCGTAAAAAACCGCACGCCAGTGCCAGAGTCCGGCGATGGCTTGGCCCATGGTCGGGGCAAACAATGGGGCAACGCCGATCACCAGCATAAGACGGGAGAGCAGCCGGGCGGCTGCGGAGCCCACAAAGCGGTCACGGATGACGGCAATGGCCACCACCGCTGCCGCTGCATTGAAGAAGCCCTGCAGGACACGCAGTCCAATGAGCGTTTCGATGTTCGGCGTGATGGAGCACAGCAGCGAGATCACGACATGCAGCGAGATGCCGATGACCAACGGCAGCCGCCGTCCGAACCGGTCCGAGAAGGGGCCGATGACCAGCTGGCCTATCCCGCCGCCGAGGAGCGTTCCGGACAAGGTGAGCTGCGCAGCGGCCTGGGTGGTTGCGAGGTCTTCCACCACGGCAGGCAAGGAGGGCAGGTACATGTCTGTGGTCACGGCCGGGAGCGCAGCCAGTGCGCCAAGCATCAGGACGTACTTGACGCTGCGGGACCGCGTACCAGGGGCTGGGCATTGTGGGGTGTCCGTCACGCGGCAAACCTACGCACGGCTTGGATTGACCAGCTGGCAGAGTGCACCTGGCCCGGCGCGAGCTGCACCAGATCCGTTCCACTGTTGAAGGCATCGGGCGGGCAGGTCATGGGCTCCACGGCCACCCCGAGCCGGTCCGGCCCCACCGGCTTGTCCCCCGTATGAATCTGAACCCAAGGCCACTCGCTTCCCCACGCCAGTTCGACGCCGGTCCCGGACGGGTCGAAAACACTCACTTTGGCGATACCGCCGGCGTCCCTGCTTATGCCGCTGAAGGCGTGGTCGATCCTCCTGCTGCCAAGCATTTTTTCAGTGCGGAAGTCGAAGTCATGCCCTTCCACCGGCACTTCTTCCGTGGGCAGCAACCTGTCAGGAGTGACGTCAAGGAACCGGTCAGCGGGGATGGCAAGGGACCAGTCGTCGAGTGGTGCGCTTCCCGCGATGAGGTAGGGATGAGGGCAGACTCCGTAGGGGACGGTCGCCGAACCCGGGTTGGCCGCGGTGACAGTTCCCTGAAGTCCGGCGGGGCTGAGGGAGTAGCGCACCTTCAGATCCAGCGGGAACGGATAGCCCTCCACCGGGGTGAGCGACGTTGCCAGAGTCACCGAGGATTCGTCGCGTTCGGCCACCGACCACAGGATGTCGAAAACCAGTCCATGCAAAGCGGTGTTGCGCTCCGGTTCGTTGATCCTAACTTGGATGTCAGCCCCCTCCCAGGAGTAGCGCCCATCGGCCAGGCGGTTGGGCCAGGGCGCACAAATGACGCCCCGGTAATCAGGGATTGTGTTCCCGGGCTCGAACGGCACCACGAGGTTCCGCCCCTCGTGGCGAAGACTGCGCAGCGCGGCACCCCTGAGGGTGACCGCGGCAACGTAGGCGCCGTGCCGCAGTTCAAACTCCGTGTTGCCACGCGCCGGGGTCTTGCTGGTGGGTGTGCTGTTTTTTGCGGACGTGATCATCCAAAACACCTGCGAACTTCCGTTATCGGAGGGACGGGTGGGCCTCTTTCGTCCGCTGGCGGTAGCGGGCGAGCACCTCCCCCGCTTGCCGGTCCCCTTGCCCTTGCTTGCCTTCTGGCCCGCCGTCGGGCTCGGCAATCTGCGTAGCATCCAGCGCCCAGTCCGGGAAATCGCCGGTGAGGACGGCAGCAGCCTGGCGGGCTGCCCCGTCGGCCACGTATTCGCCGGGAGAGGGCACAATGATGGGCCGGCCTAAGACTTCTGCCGCTATCTGCTGCACGGCGGGAGACTGGGCCCCGCCGCCGACGAGGATGACTCTTTCCGCTTCCACTCCCTGCGTCTCCAGTGCTGCAAGGCCATCCGCCAGGGAGCAAAGGACTCCCTCGATGGCGGCGCGTGCGAGGTTTTCCGGCGTGTAGTTGGCCAGTGTCATGCCGTGCAGGGAACCGGCGGCGTCGGGCAGGTTCGGGGTCCGTTCGCCCTCGAAGTACGGGATGAGGGTCAGTCCGCCTGCTCCCGGCGCGGCGGTGAGGGCGAGTCTTCCGAGGCCGGGCAGGTCTGTGCCCAGGAGCTGCGCGGTCACGTCGAAGACGCGGGTCGCGTTCAGTGTGCAGGCCAGGGGCAGGTAGTTCCCGGTGGCATCGGCAAAACCGGCGACGAGTCCCGAAGGATCGGCGGACGGCGCCGCCGATACGGCGAGCACCACGCCCGAGGTGCCGAGGGAGATCACGACGTCGCCCACCCCTGCGTTGACGCCGAGGGCCGCTGCCGCGTTATCCCCGGCGCCGGGGCCGATAAGCGCCCCGCCGCTGGTCTTTCCTGCAGTTTCGAGGGGAGCCATGACGGCGGGCAGGACAGGGACGTGGCCGAGGGTCTGCTCCAGGACCTCGGGCAGGTAAGTGCCGGAGGCCGCGGAGTAGTAGCCGGTCCCGGAGGCGTCCGAGCGGTCGGTGCGCAGCTCGCCGAGGGAATCGTGCCCGGATCCGGGGCCGTAGCCGGCAAGACGCCAGGACAGCCAGTCGTGCGGGAGGCAGACGGCGGCAACGCGCTCCGCATTGTGCGGTTCGGTCCGGGCGAGCCAGCGGAGTTTGGTGGCGGTCAGCGACGCGACGGGAACAGTCCCGGTGGTCTTGGCCCAGTGGCGTGCCCCGCGGTCATGGTCCCCGTCGCCGGCTTCAAGGATCAATTCGCGGGCGTCCTCTGCGGACCTGGTGTCGTTCCAGAGCAAAGCCGGCCGCACGATGTCGCCGGTGGAATCAAGGCAGACCATGCCGTGCTGCTGCCCGCCAACTGAGACGGCAGCGACGTCGTCGAGCCCCCCGGCCGCAGCGATGGCTTCCTGCAGTGCCGTCCACCAATGTTCGGGATGTATTTCCGTGCCGGACGGATGGGAGGCCTTTCCCTGGCGGACGAGCTTCCCGGTCGCTGCGTCCCTGATGACCACCTTGCATGACTGGGTGGAGCTGTCGATCCCCGCGACGAGTGGCATGGGTTCATTCTTTCTGTAGGGCCGCCGTCGTCACCGGCAGTTTAGGTGCCGGTGACGACGGCGGTAACTAACTTAGCGTGGACGCGTCAGCGCGCGCCGAGCAGGTGCTCGATGGCGAGCTGGTTGAGCCGGACGAACGCGAACGAGCGCTCGGCGGCCTTGTCGGCGTCAAAGGTTTCGAAGGCGCCCGCGTCCGCGAGCAGGTCCGCGGTCGTTTCGCCGGCGGCGAGGGTCGGCTCGCCGAGCTCGAACACGCCCGAGGCGGTGAGTGCTTCCTGGACCTGGGGGTCGGCGCGGAAGGCCAGGGCGCGTTCCTTCAGCAGCAGGTACATGGCCATGTTGGACTTCGCAGACTCCCAGACACCGTCGTAGCCGTCCGTGCGGGAGGGCTTGTAGTCGAAGTGCCGCGGGCCGTCGTACCTGGGGCCGCCGTTCGGGAAGCCGTTCTCGA
This sequence comes from Arthrobacter sp. NPDC093125, assembly GCF_044754225.1. NCBI lineage: Bacteria > Bacillati > Actinomycetota > Actinomycetes > Micrococcales > Micrococcaceae > Arthrobacter > Arthrobacter sp. NPDC093125. The sequence goes on from NZ_JBIVOQ010000001.1 coordinate 573,385, forward strand.
GCAGGTCAACAGTGAAGAAGGCGCTGGTGAGATCGCCGTGGCCGAAGACCAGGTCCTGGTCGTACTTGATGCCGCGCTGGCCGTTGAGGTCGATGTGGAAGAGCTTGCCTGCCCACAGCGCTTGCGCGATGCCGTGGGTGAAGTTCAGCCCGGCCATCTGCTCGTGGCCGGTTTCCGGGTTCAGACCGACGATGTCGCCGTGTTCGAGCTGGGCGATGAACGCCAGTCCGTGCCCGACAGTCGGGAGGAAAATGTCGCCGCGGGGCTCGTTCGGCTTCGGCTCAAGGGCGATGCGCAGACCATAGCCCTTTTCCTTGATGTAGGCCGCTGCGGTGTCCACGCCTTCCTTCATCCGGTCCAGGGCCGCGGAGAGGTCCTTGGACCCGTCGTATTCGCTGCCTTCACGTCCGCCCCACATCACGAAGGTCTCGGCGCCAAGCTCGGCGGCGAGGTCGATGTTCCGCAGAACCTTGCTCAGCGCGAAACGGCGGACGGATCGGTCGTTGGAGGTGAAACCGCCGTCCTTGAACACCGGGTGGCTGAACAGGTTCGTGGTCACCATCGGAACCTTCAGGCCGGTCTCTGCCAGGGCCGCGGTGAAGTTCTTCAGGATCAGTTCACGTTCCGAGGCTGTGGCGTCGAACGGAACAAGGTCATTGTCGTGGAACGTGATGCCGTACGCGCCCAGTTCGCTGAGCTTATGCACGGCTTCGACAGGATCAAGCGCTGCACGGGTGGCGACGCCGAACGGATCGGCGCCGGTCCAGCCGACGGTCCAAAGGCCGAAAGTGAAGCGGTCAGCGGGGGTGGGGGTCGAGTTCATTGGTGCGCCTTATCTAACTAGTGTGGTGGGTCAGGCAGAACGGAAGGAGTCTCCGGTTCTACCGGCTGAGGGAGCTGTGGCCTGCGGGCTGCCGGCGTGGCTTACTGGGCTGACGTTGTCTGAACTTCCCGGGCGATGGCGGCGAGTTCGACGGCGGCGGGCCGGTCTGCTGTGCTGGTGATAGCCACTGCCTGCCCGCTTTGCGCCGACTTGAGCACGCCTTCCATGATTTCGAGGGCGTGGAAGGCCAGCGAGCCGCCGGCCCGCGGTTCCTGCCCCTGGGGGTTGCCGGCGAGGTCGGCGACGCCGAAGCCCCTGCCGGAGCCGGTATATCCGGCTGAGACCGGCAGGGCCTGCCACTCGGTGCCGCCAAGGGGGAACAGCTGCACGTCGCCGTCGAAATGGTTGGGGTCCGGCACGGCCAGGGAGCCGCGCTCCCCGTGTATCTCGATGTTGGGGCTCTTGGTCTTCACGGCGTCGAAACTCATGACAAGCGTGGACAGTGCACCGGAGGCGTGGACCAGCACGCCGGTGACGTGGGTGTCGGTGGTCACCGGAATGGTCTCACCCTCTCGGGGCCCAGAGCCGACGGTCCGTTCGGACCGGGTGTGGCTGGCAGCCCCGATCACCGAAACGACCGGTCCGAGCAGTGTGACCAGGGCCGAAACGTAGTAGGGGCCCATGTCGAGCAGCGGGCCGCCGCCGGGCTGGTAGTAGAAGTCGGGGTTCGGGTGCCAGCGTTCGTGGCCGGGGGTCATCATGGTGGCGGTGGCGGAAACCACCCGCCCGATCAGTCCGTCGTCGATTGCCTTGCGGGCCGTCTGGATGCCGGTGCCCAGCACTGTGTCCGGGGCGCAGCCAACGAGGACGCCTGCTGCCTTGGCGGCGTCCAGCACTTCCCGAGCCTCCGCCGTCGTGGCCGCCAGCGGCTTTTCGCCGTAGACGTGCTTTCCGGCGGCGATCGCCTTGAGAGCCACCTCGGCGTGGGCGGCGGGGATGGTCAGGTTCAGGACGAGTTCGACGTCGTCCGCGGCCAGGAGCTCGTCGACGGTGAGCGCGCGGACGCCTTCGTAGTCGTCGGCGACCGCGTGGGCGCGGGCAGCGTCGAGGTCGGCGACGGCCACGAGGTTAACGAGGTTGTTCTCCTGAAGCCGGCGGAAGCTGGCCAGGTACTGGGCGATGATGGCACCGCAGCCGATGATTCCTACGTTTAGCGGCTTGCCCACAGCATGCCCCTTTCGATGATGGTGCGGACGTTGGTGTCCTGCAGGATTTCCACTCGGTGCCCGGGGGTGGCAACGAAGATGCGGCCTTTGCCCCATTGGCGGGTCCAGATGGCGGGCGAGGTGACTTCGCGGTTCCACGGGTCCCATTCGCGTACCTTTTGGGTGGTGGTCGCCAGGACGTCGATGTAGTCGTCGGCAAGGACCCAGTACTGTTCGGTGACGAGGTCGAAGTCGCCGATGCCTGCGGTGATGGGGTGCTCGGCGGCCGCCGGGAGCATGTTGACGGTGTAGGGGACGTAGTTGTCCGCCTGCTCGCCTTTGCGTTCGTCCGGGTGCTTGCCCGGGTGGCAGGCGAACTGTCCCCCGATCAGGTGCAGGTAATCGGAGGTGTTGCGGTACGAGTCGGCGATCCCGCCATGCCAGCCGGCCAGTCCGGTGCCGTTCTCAACGGCGGACCGCAGTCCCTCGAATTCGTCCTTTTCAATCGTGGACATGGTCATGCACTGGACGATCAGGTCCACGCCCGCCATGTACTCTGCGTCGGCGTAGATTTTGGGTGATTCCTCAACCCTGACGTCGTAGCCTTGCTCTTTGAGGTACGGGATGAACAGCTCGGTGGCTTCTATAGGCTGGTGGCCGTCCCAGCCGCCGCGCACCACCAGAGTGGTCTTGTTCTCGCTTGTCATGGGTTTCCCTTATTGGTTTCGTTGGTTTGTTCGTTTGTTGGCTGCAGCTCAGCGGGTGCTGAAGGCCGCGTCAAAGGCAGCGGCGGGCGGGCTGATGGCAGCGAGTTCTTTCACCATCTCCAGTGCCTGCGGTGCTCCGACCAGGCGGTCCATGCCGGCGTCTTCCCATTCGATGCTTGTGGGGCCGTCGTAGCCGATGGCGTTCAGCGTGCGGAAGATCGGTTCCCAATTGACGTCGCCGTGGCCTGCCGTGACGAAGTCCCAGCCCCGGCGCGGGTCCGCCCACGGCAGGTGGGAGCCAAGCCGGCCGTTGCGTCCGTTGAGCTGGCGGACGGATTCCTTGACGTGGACGTGGAAGATCTTGTCGGCGAAGTCCTGCAGGAACATCACCGGGTCCAGGTCCTGCCAGATAAAGTGCGAAGGGTCAAAGTTCAGGCCGAAGCCTTCCCGGTGCCCGATGGCCTCCAGTGTGCGCTTGGCGGTCCAGTAGTCGTAGGCGATCTCGGAAGGGTGTACTTCGAGGGCGAACCGAACCCCGACTTCATCGAAGACGTCCAGAATCGGGTTCCAGCGGTCGGCGAAGTCCCTGTAGCCGCGTTCGATCATCGCGTCGGAAGCCGGCGGGAACATGGCGACGCATTTCCAGATGGATGACCCGGTGAAGCCTGTGACGGTCTTGACGCCTAGCCTTGCCGCTGCCCGCGCCGTGGTTTTCATCGATTCGGCGGCCCTTGTGCGCACCCCTTCGGGGTCGCCGTTGCCCCAGATGGCCGGGGAGAGGATGTCACGGTGCCGTTCATCGATCGGGTCATCGCAGACCGCCTGCCCGGTGAGGTGGTTGGCGATGGCGTGGACTTTAAGGTTGTGCTTGTCCAGGATGTCGAGCCTGCCCTGGAGGTAAGCGTCGTCCCCGACGGCGCGCTCCGGGTCGAGGTGGTCGCCCCAGCAGGCGATTTCCAGGCCGTCGAAGCCCCACTCGCCGGCGAGGCGGGCGACTTCTTCAAAGGGCAGGTCGGCCCACTGGCCGGTGAACAGGGTGATGGGGCGGGTCATGACGGGACTTTCTGCCAGCGGCTGTCGTCGGAGGCGCTGGCTTCGACTGCGGCGAGGACCTTTTGCACCTGCAGCGCGTCGGCGAACGACGGCGTCGGCTGGCGGCTCTCGCTGATCGCAGTGAGGAAGTCGACCACCTGGTGGGTGAAGACGTGCTCGTAGCCCAGGCCGTGGCCGACGGGCCACCAGTTCCCGGTGTAGGGGTGTTCAGGTTCGGTGACCTGGATGCGGCGGAATCCCGCCTCGGGTTCTTCGGCGGCGTCGTAGAAGGAGAGGGTGTTCATGTCCTCGAAGTCGAAAGCGAGGGAACCCTTGGTGCCGTTCAGTTCGAGGCGCATGGCGTTCTTCCGGCCCAGGGCGAAACGGGTGGCTTCGAAGACACCGATCGGGCCGCCGTCGGACGCTCCGCTGCCTGAAGCGCCGCCCTCGAAGCGGGCGCTGAAAATGGCCGCATCATCGACGGTGACGGGCCCGAGCTGCATGTCCTCGCCCGTCGCACCGTGCCCGCCGAGACCCACGAACTCTCCGCCGACCGGGCGTTCCTTGACGAAGGTTTCGAGCAGGGCGGAGACGCCCGTGATCCGGCGGCCGGTGATCCACTGCGCGGCATCGATGCTGTGCGCGCCGATGTCCCCGAGCGAGCCCGAGCCGGACTTTTCCTTGTCCAGCCGCCATGTCAGCGGAGCGCCGGCGTCGCTTAGCCAGTCCTGGAGGTACTGCGCGCGGACGTGCCGGATCTGTCCCAGCCTCCCGGCGTCGACCATGCGTTTGGCGAGGGCCAGCGCCGGCGTGCGGCGGTAGCTGAAGCCGCACATCGCATACACGCCGCGGGCTGCCGCGGCGTCGGCGGCCGCCGTCATCCTTTCAGCCTCCTCCACGGAGTTGGCCAGCGGCTTTTCGCACAGGACGTGCTTGCCGGCCTCCAGGGCAGCGATGGCGATCTCGGCGTGCGTGTTTCCGGGGGTGCAGATGTCGACCAGGTCGATGTCGTCCCGTTCGATCAGCCGGCGCCAGTCGGTTTCGACGCCGTCCCAGCCGTATTTTTCGGCGGCGGCGCGGACACCCTCGGCGTTGCGGCCGGCGAGCGCCGTGAGCTGCGGCTGCAGCGGCAGGTCGAAGAAGCGCGGGGCGGTCCGCCAGGCGTGGGAGTGGGCGGCGCCCATGAAGGCATAGCCCACCATCCCTACGCGCAGGGGCTTGCGGTCACTCATGAGTGTGTTCCTTTCATTCTGCGCCGGCTCGCTTGCTGAACCGCTCACTTGCTGAATCCGGCGGTCAGGCCGCTGAGCAGCTGGCGGCGGGCAACGACGTAGAGCACCAGCAGCGGCAGGGTGGCCAGGACCACCGAGGCCAGCACTGCCGGGATGTTGGCGGTGAACTCGTCCTGGAACGCCCACAGGGAAAGAGGCAGCACGCGCGTGGAAGGGCTCTGGGTCAGGATGAGCGGGAAGAGGAAACCGTTCCAGACATGCAGGGCGTTGTAGATGCCCACCGTTACTACCGCCGGGCGCATGAGCGGCAGCGCGAGCCGCCACATCATGGTCCAGTCACTGCACCCGTCCAGCCGCATGGATTCAAACAGTTCGTTGGGGACATCCCGCATGAAGTTGGACAGGATCAGTACTGAGATCGGAATGGCGAAGGCAATTGAGGGCAGGATCAGCGCCAGCAGGGTGTCGTACATCTGGGCGCGGGTGATCATCCAGTAGATCGGGATGATCGTGGCGTGCAGCGGGATGGCAAGGCCCAGCAGAAACAGTTTGTTGGTGGAGCTGAGGAACCAGCCGCTGCCCCGCACGATGGCATAGGCAGCCATAAATGACACCAGCAGGGCGGGGATCACGCTGCCGACGGTGACGATCAGGCTGTTGGTGAAGTACCGGACGAAGTCCTGCTCAAGGACCAGTTTGTAGTTGTCCAGCGTCGGCTCGGTGGGCGGCATCATCGGGTTGGTTGTGAAAAACCCTGCCTGGTCCTTCAGGCTCGTGATGACGACGTAGTAGACGGGCAGGATGATCACCGCGAGCCAGAACCATCCGCCCAGCGAACCAAGAACGTTGGGCCGCGCTCCGGGACCCCTGCCCCGGCGCTGCAGAGGCTCGCTGGGAGTGGCCGGGGCCGCGGGAGGAACTGCGAGCTGTGTGGTCGAGGCCATGTCAGGCTCCTTCGAGTTGGCTTGCGCTGCGGTTGCGTCCGCCGAGCCGCTGCAGGAGAAGGGCCAGGACGAGGCCGATCACCACGAGGATGACGCCCAGGGCACTGGCAGCGCCCATGTCGTTGGCCTTGAACCCGGTGAGGTACATATGCAGCGGAAGCAGCCGGGTGGCATATCCGGGGCCGCCGGCGGTCAGGACGAAGACCAGGTCGAAGTAGGCAAGGGAGCCAACCACCATGAGTGTGGAGGAGGTGATCATCGTGTACTTCAGCTGCGGCAGCGTGACGTGGAAGAACTGCTTGATCCGGCCGGCACCATCAATCTGCGCTGCTTCATAGAGCGAAGCGGGTATCTGGCGGACGCCGCCCTGGTAGATGAGGGTGTGGAAAGGCACGAACTGCCAGGCGATCACGAACACCACCACGAACAGCACGAGGTCCGAGTTGCCGAGCCAGTCCTGGGCAAGGGCGGGGATACCCAGCCCGGGTCCCATACCGAAGTTGGGGTCGAGGAGGGCCTTGAAGGCGATCGCGACAGCTGCTGACGAGAGCAGCAGGGGCAGGAAATACAGCACCGCAAGGGCCGCGCGGTACTTCTGCCCGCCCGAGGTGAAGACTCCCAGCAGCAAGCTGATGGGTGCCTGGACAATGAACGAGAAGATGATGATCTTGGCGGTGACCACCAAAGCGTTGCCCGTCACGGGGTCGGTCAGGACGGCGGCCCAGCTGTTCATGCCGTCCAGCCTGATTGCGCCCAAACCGTCCCAGCTGGTGAAGCTGAGGAAGAGGACCCCGGCCAGCGGGATCACGGCGAAGACCAGGAAGAACACGAGCGCCGGGGCGGCCAGCCACGCCGACGGACCCTTGCGCAGGACCCGCCGGCGGGTGCTTGTCAGTGAAGCCACGGTTACTTCTCGATCGTCGCGTTCATCGTGTCCGCGAACTGCTGGGGAGTGATCTTCTTCAGGAAGATCTGGTCCAGGTTCGAGAGCATGGCGTCTCCCTGGGCGGGGCTAAGTGCCTGGTCCCAGGACATGGTGAAGTCGGGTGCTTTCTTGGCCATGCCGTAGGCAAAGGTCAGGAAGTCCTTGTCCGGGGATGCTTCGAGCTTGGACTCGATGCCCTTGACCACCGGGACAGCACCGGAGTCGATCAGATCCTGCGTGTTCTTTTCGGTGAACATGCCGTCCTTGATGTAGTTCAGGGCAGCTTCCTTCTGGGACTCGGTGGCCTTGGAGGACACGGACCAGAAGTTGGACGGGTTGCCCACGACGTTCGCCGGGTCACCCTTGCCGCCGGATACGGTCGGGAACGTGGTGAAACCGAGCTTGCCGCTGCTCACAAATTCCGGAGCGTCCTTCTTCATGCCCTGGTAGATCCAGCCGCCCTGCAGGATCATGGCAGCCTTGCCCGTGTACAGGAGAGCCTGGTCAGCGCTGCTGTCGGCAGCAATGGAGGAGAAACCGTTGACGAACCCGCCTGCATCGACTAGTTCCTGGATCTTGGTCAAGGCCTCCACGACGGCCGGGTCGGACCAGGCACCGGGCTTGTTGGCAGCAATGTTCGCGAAGACTTCCGGTCCCCCGATGCGCTCAACCAGGTACTCAAGCCACATCAGGTTCGGCCACTTCGACTGGCCGGCGAGCGAAAACGGGGCAATGCCTGCTGCCTTGAACTTCGGCACCAGTGCCATCAGCTCATCCCAGGTCTTCGGCGGCTGGGCACCGACCTTGTCGAACACCTCCTTGTTGTAGTAGAGCACCACGGGCTGGGCGTTGTTGTTGGGGACCGCGTAGGTCTTGCCGTCGATCTCGCCGTTCTTCAGCACGGACGGCAGGTAACGGTCCCTCACCTGCGGATTCTCCTCAAGGAATCCGGTGAGGTCCTCGACCTGCCCGGCCTCGACGTAGGATTTGAGCACGCCGCCGCCCCAGCCGTAGATGAAGGTCGGGCCCTGCCCTGCACCGACTGCGGTGCGGACCTTGGTCTTGTAGGCGTCGTTGGCAAAGAACTCAACCTTGATGCTCTGGTCGCTGTGCGCACTGTTCCAAGCGTCGACAGAATTCTGCAGGGACGCCTGGTTGCCGCCGGTGAGTCCCCACATGGAAGCAGAGTCGGCGCTGACGGAGCCGCCGGACGGCCCGCTCGAACCGCAGGCGGCGAGGGAAAGGACAAGGGCACCGGCGGTGAGAGCTGTTGCTGCGGTGTGCAGTCTCCGAAATTTCATTGGTCTTCCATCCATCCTTCGGGGGCGTCGTTGGCTCCCAGGCTTGAAGCCCCATCTCCTCTGCGAGACGGGAACGAAACTGAAGCGCGCCTTCTCGAAACTTTTCGATAAGCGTTCGATACGATGCAAAGGTACTAGTGATCGTGGTCACGGTCAAGGGCTACTTTCGGCGGGCTGTCAGCCGGTGAATCCGCGTAACAGTTGACGTTACTGGCCCTATGCATGAGACTTTTTACAGCGAAACATTTTCGAAAGGCGGTTGGCTGTGTCCCTCTCGACACCTCCGAAGAAGATGACTTTGGCAGCTATTGCCAGACTTACGGGGGTTTCCACGCCTACCGTCTCGAAGGTCGTGAACGGCCGCGAAGATGTAGCGGAAGAAACCCGGGCAAAGGTCCTGGCCGCACTGGTGGACGCCGGCTACCAGTCCCCGATGCAGCGGCGGATCGCCTCTCCCGAGCCCTCAATCGTCGAAGTCTCCTTTGACGCCTTCACACCGGCCTACTCAACAGCCGTCCTCAACGGGATCCTGGAATACGCGGCCTCTGTGGGCGTGGAGGTCCTCATGAGCACCTCCAGCAGCGGGCCGGTGCCCGGGCTCACCCCCGAACGGCGGGCGGAGCGGATGGTTGCCCACGGCAGGATAGGGCTGATCCTCGTGACTTCTGATTTCAGTGAGGCGCAGCTGACGGCCCTCAGGCGGCGGAACATTCCGGTCGCCGTCGTAGATCCGCTCAATCCTCCTCCGCCGGACGTCGTCAGTGTGGGCGCCACCAACTGGGCAGGCGGCAAGGCCGCGGCAGAACACCTGCTCAAGCTGGGGCACAGGGACATCGCTTATCTCGGCGGGCACGAGACAGCTGAGTGCAACCAGGCCCGCCTGCACGGCTACATGTCCGCACTGACGTCCAGCGGCGTGCCGGTGAAACCGGAGTACATCATTCACGGAAAATTCAGGACCCATCACGGCATAGAGGGACTCAGGCGGCTGATCGCCTTACCAAAACGGCCGACGGCGATCTTTGCCGGCAGCGACAGCGTCGCTGTGGGCGTGCTGCGGGAAGCCCGCCAGCACGGCATCCGCATTCCGGAAGACCTCAGCCTGGTCGGTTTCGACGGAACCACCCTGGCGGAAGATGCAGTTCCGTCCCTGACCTCCGTGTGCCAACCGCTGCATGAAATGGGACGGGCAGCCCTCCGCGCTGTCCTGAGCCAAGCGAAAGGGGAAGACCTGGACTCCAACCGCGTCGAGCTCGCCACGCATCTGGTCGTCCGGGAATCCACCGCGGCTCCCGGGCTTTGACCGCACCAAATGCAAGACGCCGGAGGTATAGACGCCTCCGGCGATCCCTCCGTGAAAGAAGGACGACCCATGTCGACTGCAGATCTTCCTGAATCGATGCGTACAAGTGTTTTGGCCGGCACGAAGACCATCACCATGGAAAAGCGCCAACTTCCCGTCTATGGACCGGGTGAAGTGCTCGTAAAAATCGCGGCTGTTGGCGTCTGCGGCTCGGACGTGCACTACTTCCGCCACGGCCGGATCGGTGATTTCGTCGTCGACGCTCCGCTGGTCCTTGGCCACGAGGCATCCGGGACCATAGCCGCCGTCGGTGACGGGGTTGACCCGTCCCGCGTGGGCCAGCGGGTCGCGGTTGAGCCACAGCGTCCCTGCGGCAAGTGCAGGGAATGTCTCGCCGGCCTGTACAACCTGTGCCCCAGGATGGAGTTCTACGCCACCCCGCCGGTCGACGGCGCCTTTGCCGAATACGCCGTGATCCAGGACGCCTTCGCCCACGCCATCCCGGATAACCTGAGTGATGAGGCCGCGGCCCTCCTCGAACCCCTTTCGGTGGCCATCACCACCATGCGAAAGGCCCACGTCGAGCCCGGAAACACGGTCCTCATCGCCGGAGCGGGACCCATCGGCATCATCTGCGCCCAGACGGCCAAAGCTTTCGGCGCCGCGGAAGTCATTGTCACCGACCTGGTGCCGGAGCGCCGGGAACGCGCCCTCCGGTACGGAGCCACCCGCGCCGTCGATCCGGCAACAGTTGACGTGGCCACTGCAGGGCTGGACGTCGACGCGTTCATCGATGCCAGCGGCGCGCCGAGCGCAGTCTCCGCCGGGATCCAAGCCGTACGACCCGCCGGACATGTCGTGCTCGTGGGGCTGGGCAACCCGGAGATGACATTGCCCGTGGAGCACATTCAAAACTACGAGATCAGCCTGACCGGCGTCTTCAGATACACGAACACCTGGCCCGCCGCGATCCACCTCGCCTCTAGCGGCCTGGTCGATCTGGATTCCCTGGTCACAGGACGTTTTGGGCTGGACCAGGTCGAGGAGGCGCTCGAAAGCGACCAGGATCCCAGTTCCCTCAAATCGCTGGTGTACCCCTGGAAATGAACAAGCGTCGGTTCCTGCGCCAGGCGGCTTACTAGCTGCAGTTTCGGGAGCAGGCCCCTTGTCAGGGCAGAATGGAACCCGTGACCCTTACAACCTTCGCCCTCATCCGCCACGGACAGACCGACTGGAATGCGCAGCGCCGGCTGCAGGGTTCCACCGACATTCCATTGAACGACGTCGGCCGCCAGCAGGCGCGCGACGCCGTCGCCGTCCTGTCCGGTTACGAGTGGGACGCTATTGTCTCGTCGCCGCTCAGCCGCGCCGCGGAAACTGCCGACCTGATAGCCGAGGGGCTGGGGCTGAGCGTGACCCGGCGCGTTCCGGAGCTCACCGAGCGCACCTTCGGACCCGCGGAAGGCATGCAGGACGGCCCTGAACTGGATGCACTGCGCATCCCCGGCGGTTTCCGCGGTGCGGAGAGCGAGGACGACGCCGCCACCCGCGGGCTGGCCGCGCTGGAAGCTCTCGCGGAGGAGTTCAGCGGACGCCGCATCCTGGTCGTCGCCCACGGCACGCTGCTCCGCGTGAGCCTCAGCCGCGCGGTCGGCCGCACCCTCCAGAGTGTCGACAACGCCGTGCTCAACCTGGCCCACCACCACGCCATTGACGGCTGGCAGCTCGAGTACTTCAACGGCGAGCCGGTCCTGGCGGCCGCGCACGACTGAGCGGCCGCCGGCAGGACCTTGCTCTCAGGCGAACCTGGCCGAGAGCAGAACGACAGCTACCAGGAGGACAGCTACCAGGAGGACAGCTCCCGGGTGAGTCCGAAAGGCACAGTCTCGCTGACAGCCACGGTAAACCTGTCCGGGCTGTGGCGCGTGATCAGCACCCCGCCCGTCCGGTCCTTCATCGCCGCCTGCTGTGCCAGGACCTCGGCATGATCGAGTCGGCGGTGCAAAGTTGCTTTATCGGCCGCGGTCACTTCCAGCACCAGCGGTCCAGCGGTTTGTGTCATTGAGGTACTCCAGAGTCCTAGTTCTGTGCGTGCTTGTGTGCGTCATGATTGAGGCAGTTCGTCGGAATCTGCCGGGTGCCTTTTATTGGGGAAGCCACATCTCGCCGGTCCGGCCCTTCGTGGGGCCGTTCGCAGGACCGCGCCATCGCAGTCCTCACTGTCCGGCATGCGGGCGCCGGCCGTGGCGGCGCTTCACATACAACTGCGGGGTTCAAAAAGCGTAGGGCACCCAACAGGGCGAGGTCAAGAGTTTGTCCTGACAAAAGCCTCACTCGCTGTTGGACCTTGTCCGGGGCGGCGGGACGCGGCGGCGACCGGTCGCTTCAAACGCCGCCGCCAGGCGCAGCAGGGCGGTGTCACTGTAGGCCTTGCCGGCTATGGTCAGGCCAACGGGCATGGCGATGTCTGTTGCCATCCCCATCGGGACCGTGACCGTGGGGATGCCGAGGTGCCGCGGGACGAGGTTCCCGTTGGCCACCCACACTCCGTTGCGCCACGCCAGGTCCGCCGACTCTTCATTGCGGTCAGCGTCGGCCGGTCCCACATCGGCCACGGCGGGGAACACCACGGCGTCAAGCCCCAGAAGGCCCATCCACTGTTCCAAGTCGACACGGCGTGTCTCCTCAAGCCCGAATAGCCCCTCGGGGAGGTGCGGAATCTCGGCCAGGGATGGAACCCCATGCTCCCGGATCCACCCCGGGTAGTCGCTGATGTCATCGTCGAAGCCGTCGTACCTGTCCGGCAGGGACCCGTCCGGTGTGGGAAAGATGGCACCGCCGTCGACGTCGGCCAGCCGGGACAAGTGCGGATCCCCGTTGGCCTCGAGGAAGTCGTTCCACGCCCACGCCGAGAGGTCCACAATCTCGCGGCGAAGGTACTCCGGGGATACCAGGCCGCGGGTGGCGATGGTGGGTGCGCCCGGCCGGTCCCCCTCGTAGTTGGACACCACCGGGAAATCGACCTCGATGACCTCGGCGCCCGCGGCCTCCAAGTCACGCCGGGCGGCATTCCACAGCTCGATGATGGATGGCCTGGTATCGATGCGCCGACCGGTAGGCCCTCCAATCCCGGGCGACGGCGCGGTGCCGGCGTCGGGATCGGCGTTGATGTACATCCGGGGAATCCCGAGGCGCTTGCCAGCCAGCACGCTTCGTGCGGCGGCCGCGCTCGGGACGGCCAGGTCGAGGTATGAGGCAGGTCGGGTCTCGGACGCCCTTGGAATCTGCACCCACGGCTGCATGCGCCAGAAGTCACCGCGGGTTTCGGCGTCGTCGGCCACCACCACGTCCAGTACTTCCAGGAGGTCATCCATGGTCCGGGTATGGGGAACAACCACATCCATGGTGGGAACGAGCGGCCAGTTACCCCGGACGGAAATGACGCCCCGGGACGGCGTGTAGGCGCACAGGGCATTGTTCGACGCCGGGGCCCGGCCCGAGGACCAGGTCTCCTCCGCCAGCCCGAATGCCGCGAAGCTGGCAGCCGTCGCCGTGCCCGAACCGTTCGAGGAACCTGAAGCGAACGCAGCCGAAAGGTAATCAGCGCTATAAGGGCTTTCCGCGCGGCCGTAGACACCCCGCTGCATACCGCCGTTAGCCATCGGCGGCATGTTGGTCAGGCCGATCAGGACGGCCCCGCCCTCGCGCAGGCGCTCAATGGTGAAGGCGTCACGCTGCGCCACCAGGTCCTTGAAGGCAGGAGAACCTGCGGCGACGGTCAGCCCGCGCACTTGGTAGCTGTCCTTGGCGGTGTAGGGAATGCCGTCCAGCGGGCCAAGAGCGGTTCCCTCCGCACGGCGTTTGTCAGAGGCCCTCGCCTCCGCAAAAGCATCCGGGTTCATCACCACCAGCGCATTCAGGCGGATGCCGGAGCTGTCATAGGTCTCTATCCGCTGCAGGTACTGACGGACCAGTTCCTCGCTGGTCACCTCGCCTCCCTCCAGCGCCCCGCGCAGCTGCTTAATGGTGGCTTCCACCACGCTGAACCGGCTCCCGGTAGTGGACAGGCGGGTGTTGGACGAAGCAATGGGATTGGAAATGCTCATTGTGTCCGGCCTTCCGTTGCGCGTGCGGGTTGCTGCTGGGTGATGCAATGGATGCCCCCGCCGAAGGCGAAGATGTCACGCGCATCAACCAGTTCCACCGCCCGGCCCGGATAGGCACGTTCGAGGATCCCGGCGGCGATGGCGTCGTTCGGGTCGTCGAAGCCGCACAGCACCACCACGTTATTGGCCACGTAGTGGTTGATGTAGGACCAGTCGACGTACCCTTCGTCGTCTTTCACAACGGTGGGTGCGGGGACGTCGATGATGCGCAGGGGCCGGCCCTGCGCATCCACCTCCCCCGCGAGGACGGCGTGCAGCTCCCTGCAGACCTCATGATCCGGGTGGGCCGGGTCATCCTGGCGGTGCAGCAGCACAGTGCCGGGGCCGGCGAAGGCAGCGACGATGTCCACGTGCCCGCGGGTGCCGAATTCGTCGTAGTCGCGTGTGAGTCCCCGGGGCAGCCAGATGGCCTTGCTGGTCCCCAGCGCAGCGTGGATCTCGGCTTCCACGGATTCCCTGGTGGCGCCCGGATTACGCTGCGGATCCAACTGCACCGTCTCTGTCAGGAGGACGGTTCCTTCGCCGTCCACATGGAATCCTCCGCCCTCATTGACCAGGGAGCTGGGCCGGACCGGAACTCCTGCTTCCGCCGCCACGGCGCGGGCCATCTCACGGTCCCTGCCCCATGCTGCCCACCGCTGGGCGCCCCAGCCATTGAAAACCCAGTCGACGGCGGCCAGCGCCCCGTCCGGCTGGCGGACGAATGTGGGCCCGCTGTCCCGCAACCACGCGTCGTCGAGCGGGACCTCCACCACGGCGATGCCCTCCCCGAACCATTCCCGTGCCGCAGTCCCGTCGCGGGGGTCGGCGACCACCGTGACGGGCTCATAGCGGGCAATGGTGCGCGCGACACTGGACCATGCGGCGCGTGCCCGGTCCAGCGTTGGGCTCCCCACCGGGCCGAAGGTCTCATTCGGCGGCGGGAAGGCCATCCACGTACGGTGGTGGGCCTCCCACTCGGCGGGCATGTGGTGTGTCAGTTCCGCAGGGAGAGATGAGCTGCTCTGCAAAGCAGTGGCCGGTTTCAACAGGATGTTCCTCTGGTTCGTAAGGTCTGGCATGTCGTTTCAGGCGTCCTGGCGGACGTGGTGCCCGTCCCGGGCGTTGCCGTGGACTGTGGCGGTGTCGGCAGCTGTGATGGCGCCGGCGTAGAAGGCGACTTTGCCGCCCACGACAGTCATTCGGGCGTGGTTGGTCAGCAGCCGGGAGGGTTCGGCCTGGAGCGGGTTGGTGGCCAGCACCGCAAAGTCGGCGAGATAGCCGGCGGCGATGCGGCCCTGCCGGTCCTCGGCCCGGCAGGAGAAGGCTGCATCGCGGGTGGCATGGCAAAGTGCGTCGGCGAGCTCCAGGGCGTATTCGGGCAGGTTAGCCTCCAAGGAAGGATCCAGCGCGGAGAGCCGGGTTGACGCAATGTACATGTTGGGTAGCGGCTGATGGGGCGCCGTGGGTGCGTCAGTGCTCAATGCCAGGGTTGCGCCGGCGGCAGTGAATTCGGTCCACGGGAAGGCCCTCTCGGTGCGCTGGTCGCCCAGGACGCTGCGCCAGTTGTCCTGAATGGCCGGATCAGCGTGGACCGGCTGCATCGATGCCACGACCCCCAGCGCGGCAAGCCGCTTGACGTTGGCCTCCGTCACCGTCTCCAGATGCTCGATCCGGTGCCGGCGGTTCACGGCACCGTTGCGGCGGTACGCCTCCTCCAAGGCGTCCAGTGCGATGTCGGATGCTTCATCCCCAATGGCGTGTAAGGCTATTTGCAGGCCGGCCGCATCCGCCGCGACCACCACGGGGGTAAGGGATTCGCGGTCCCAGACGGGCTCGCACGAGGAGCCGTCCGCGTAGGGCTCTTTCATGGCGGCAGTGCAGCTGTCGATGACGCCGTCCACCATCAGCTTGATCCCACAGACCTGCAGCCACTCCGTATTGAGCTCAGCGGCGAGGCGGGCGGCTTTGGCAACCTGTGCCACGTTATCGGCGTCAGATCCGGTGCGGGACACGAGGAGGTGGCCCTTGACCCTGATCGGGAGAGTCCCGCCGTGGCGTTCCAGCGCTCGTTTGAACGCAGCGATATCGTCGTCCTGGACCGCCATGTCCACTGCCCCGGTGACTCCAACCGCGAGGTAGTTGGCGAAGGCGGCCTCCAGCTGGTCATCCCTGTCCTCGTCCCTGGCGTGCGCCGCAAGCGCAGGCCAGACGATCTGTTGCACCGCCGTTTCGTACAGCATTCCGTCGGCCTTCCCCGTCACCGGGTCCCGGCCGATCTGACCGCCGATGGGGTCGGGCGTCTCGTCGTCGATTCCCAGTTCGGCCAGTGCCGCACTGTTCACCCAGACCGAGTGCAGGTCATTTGCATCAAGGTAGACGGGACGGTCCGGCACGGCCTCATCAATGATCTGCCTGCACGGGTGCCGTCCGTCAAGAATGCTGTAGAGCCACTGTCCGCCCAGGAGCCGGGGTGCGTCCGTGGCGGCAGCTGCCTCGCGCAGGCGGCGCTGCAGATCGTCCAGGTCCTTCGCCTCACGCAAGGGAACTTTCTGGAGGGCCTGACCCATCATCAGCAGGTGCGTATGGGCGTCGATGAAGCCGGGAAGGACAAATCCTCCGTCCAAGTCGACTTCGGCAGCCCCTTCCCCGGCCGCGCGGCGCGCTGCCGGCTCGTCACCGACGTGGATGAAGCGGGAGCCCTCCACGACGAAGGCCTCCGCGAAGGAGCCGTCAGCGGTGAAAACGGTGGCATTAGTGTAAAGCGTGGGTTCAGTCAACGGAGTGCTTTCTGTAGAAAAGGAGGCGGGCATCAGACGACCGCCGCTCTGTTGATGTCTGCGGTCAGCTCCTGCGCCGGGGCGCTCTCACTACGCACGGAAATCCGAGAAATCAGAAGCAACGGAACCATCAGGATGAGCGTCATGCCGGCGAGCAAATAGCCAAGGACGTTGTAACCTGCCGCTGCCGAGACGGTTGTGCCGAAGAACGGAGCGAAGGACGACCCGATGAGGTAAACACCAAGCACCGGCGCTGACCAACGGCCGGTAGCGTCCAAGGCGGCGGCGATGGCCACGATGTAGATGAAGGCCAGAGTGTAGATGGTGTTCCAGGCGATGATCACCGCCAGATACCAGCCAGGATCGGTCACTATTCCGGACAACAGCTTCAGTGCGGCACCTGCCAGGAGCGCGACGGCCAATGGGACCGTCCGTCCGAGCCGGCGGCCTGCCAGCCCGATCAGGCCTGAAGCGAGGAGGCCACCCAGGGTGGAGAGGCTCAGCACGAGGCCCATTCCGGTTTCGTCGAGGTGCGCCTGGTCCGCGCCCATCGTGGCCGCGACGGCCCACAGCGAGTCTTCGCTGAGTGCCCACAGCGCGAAGCAGGCCAGCAAGCCGATGCCGGCGATGGTGGTAGTCCTCGCGGTTTTCGCCGGGTGGGCCACCTGGACGGGCGCAGCTTCGTCGGATGGACGGTCCGGCAGCCAAGCAGTCGTGAACAGGGCCGCCAGGGCAAGGCCTGCGAGCAGGCCGAAGGCGCTGCCCATCCCCGCTCCCAGCACCGGAATGGCGAAGAGGACGACGGACACGACCGCCCGGTTAGTCAGGCCGCTGATACCGGATGCGCGGTCAGGATTGCGCAGGGCTCCCAGTGCTGCACCGCCCGCGGAGACCGCACCTCCGGCGCCAAGCCCGCCAAGCAGCACCCCGGCGATGACAACACCAGGTGACGGAATGCACGCGGCGACGCCGAATCCTGTCGCGGTCAGCATCAGACCCGCGCGGGCAACCACGTACCTGCCGCTGCGCGCGGCCCATTTGGAGGTCAAGAGGCACGTCAGGGCACATGCCAATAGCGAGCCGGTCATCAAGGTCCCCGCCTCGGCGTCGGAAAAGCCGATCTCCCTTGTCAGGGCAACGATCATGACGGGCACAAGGTTGGCGGTCATGAAGCCGACCACACTGATGCCGAAAACCGAGATCCCTCTCGTAGCCGTCAGGGGTACGCGCCCTTTGGTGGTCTCGTCCTGTGCCATGAAGATCTCCTCATTGAGATGGAGTGAATGCTGCCATAAATGAATGGCCTTCATTTATTATGAGGATCACCGTCCGCCAGCACAAGAGTTTTACTGAAAGGCTTTCAGAAATCCGCTCTGGCGACTGCCCGCTGGACACCGCACACCAGTACCTCCAAGCCGAATTCAAACGCCGCCTCGGCGCGTTCCTCCCGCGTTTTCAGGTGGGCAGCGGCGAGTGAGAGAGCCGGGAACCTGTCGTCCGGGGCAGACCAGGCATCGTCTGGGGCTGTCAGGTCAAGGGCAGATCCGAGGGCAAGGTAGTCCACCGTCGTGATGGCGGGCACGATGGCGGAGGCGTCCAACCCTGCGTTGCCGAGAACGGTGGCCATGTCCTCATAAAAGCCCATGACAGCCAGATCCTGGATCGTCTGTGTCACGAGCAGCGGCACCAGCCGCGGGTGACCCACCAGGCGGGCGCGGTATTCCCTGGCCAGGGCGCGGAGGGCCTCTTCCCACGGGAGGTTATCTGTAACGAGGTGCGTCCGATCGGAAAAGATGCGCCCCCGCATGAGTTCGATGATGTGCTCACGGTTGTCGATGTAGTTGTACAGCGCCGCCTGGCTGACGCCCAACTCCCTGGCCATCCTGGGGAAGCTGAAGTCGCCGGTGGAATCGACCAGGGACAAGGCCGCACTTACGATGGCATCTACGGACAAGAGCGGCGATCGCGGGCGCGGCATGAAGACTCCTCGGCGTGAATGGTCCGTTCAATCTACCGGCCTGAAACCCGGGAGTCACCGCTGTCATGCTTGATAGGCCCCGGAGTAACGGGAGGGCCGCAGCGGGAGGGCGGAACGTTGCCGTTCAGCTCCTTGTTCCCTGCGGATCAGCGGGCGGCAGCCTCGGCATACTCCCTGGCCTGCTCCCCCACCTCGGCGACGTAGGACTCGGACTGGTTGTAGGAGTAGATGGCGTCGGTCCACCCTTCGGCGGTGGTGAGGTCGCGGCCGCCGGCGCACAGGTACGAGGCAGCACTGAGGGCGGCGTCGTCGATATTGTGGGGATCCGCCGTCCCGTCCCCGTTCGCGTCCCGCCCTGCCTGCTGCCACGTGCCGGGAATGAACTGCATGGGTCCGACCGCGCGGTCCCAGACCGCGTCGCCGTCCAGGGTGCCGTCGTCGGAGTCGGCGATGGCGGCGAATCCGTCGCCGTTAAGGCTGGGGCCGACGATCGGCTGGCTCGGGAGCCCGGAAGCAGTGAGCCGTCCGCCGCCGTAGGTTCCGTGGGCGGTTTCGATGAATCCGACGGCGGCGACTGTGTTCCAGCCAATCCTGCACGCCGGGGCGGTGGCGTTGGCCAGGGCGGCGCCGGCCGCGTAGGCCTGAAGCGCGCGCGGCGGAATGCCGGCCTGCGCCGCAGTCCTGGCAAGCCACCGCGGGTTGATCGTGCTCTTACTGATTTTCACGGCATGGGCGCTGTCGGCCGCGAGCGGCGCGAACACCGCCGTCGCCTGTGGCGGCGCGGGCTGGAGGCGGTGCTTGCCCAGAACCCAGAAGGAGAACCCGGTGATGACGCAGAACGCGAAAATGCTGAGAACTGCGAGGCGCTTCAGACGGAGCATGGCCTGGCCGGAGCTCCTTCATGAGGCTTCCTCGGGCAGCTGCCCGGAGGCACCCTGTCTAGCCCTCGCACTCCACGCAGTAAGCGTGCCCGTTCTTTTCGCGCGCAATCTGGGACCGGTGCCGGACCAGGAAGCAGGAGTAGCAGGTGAATTCGTCCTGCCCCTGGGGGATTACCTGGACGACCAGTTCCTCGGCGACGAACTCGCCGCCGGGGATGACGGCATCGTCCAAGGCATCCGCTTCATCCAGCTCGCGGACAACGCTGCGGGCATCCGGAGCGTTCGCGGACTGCAGGGCCTCAAGGGAGTTTTCCTGTGATTCTTTGACGTCGGAGCGTACTTCGTCATAATCGGTTGCCACGGGGAGATTCTCATTCCTATGTTTTGTGCTGACGGGAAGCCAACGTACACCATAGCCTGCGTATTCCCGCGTCACGGAAGCTGAGCGTTGAGTCACACCCCCGAACGTTGCCGCGCTAGCCCAGGACGGCGCGGTTCCTGCCCTGCGATTTTGCTTCATAAAGTGCCGCATCCGCGACGGCGATCGGCTCCTCCAGACTGAGCGTCCCCGCGGGCACGACGGCGATCCCGTAACTGACGGTCGGCATAGTCGGGACATCCGGAATGGACCCCTCGGCGAGGCGTCGGCTGATTTCGGCCGCGATGGTTTCCGCGCGGTAGGGGCTGGCCCCCGGTGCAAAGATGATGAACTCCTCGCCCCCATGTCTTCCTACGAGGTCGGTGGAGCGGACGGTTGCGCGGCAGGCATCTGCAAAAGCCTGCAGAGCCAGGTCACCAGCCGCATGGCCGTGGGTGTCGTTGATCGATTTGAAGCGGTCCAGGTCCGCCAGGATTACGGTTCCAGCGGCCTTGATCCCTTGAAGGCGGCGGAGCTGTTCGGCCGCCATGTCCTGGAACGTGGCCCGGTTGAGGAGCCCGGTGAGGCCATCCTGGCTGGCGACGGTTCTTAGGGCGCGCGTCTGCTGCTCCGTGCTGAGTCCCGCCATGCTGAACGAGACCACTGCCAGAAGCACCATGGTGACGAGCGTGGTGATCGCGGAGCCGAAGTACGTCATGAACGTTGGGCTGAAGGGCCCGGCAATGAGGAAGACCACGAGCCGGGCGAAATAGAACAGCGATACGCCGCCGGCCGCGATGGCCATGGGAATGCGGACCCTTGAATACCCCGGCTCCAGCCGCCACAGCTCGCGGCAGGTGAGCCCGATCATCAAAGACATGCACGCGAGGAAAACCGCGCCTCCGGCCCAGGTGTTCGTGCCCGGACTGTCGACCGCCGCAGCTACGCCTGCCAGGACCGGCGCAGCCCCGAGGAGCCAGAAGTTGTATTGCGGCGTGCGCAGTGAACGTGCCCCTGCCCATGCGCTTCCTGCGCCGGCCACGAGGAGGACGTTGCCCAGCGTGTTGGCCCACCACTGGTGCGGCGTTCCGTTCAGCAGGAAGCAGGCAGAACCCCCGAGAAAGAGCAGCAGGGCGAGACACCACCAGCCGCTGTACGGGGAGCGTGTGTGGCGGTAGGCCGAGAAGTAGAAAAGGAGGCCCAACGCGAGCGCCATCACTGCGAAGGCGACCCGCAGTGTTGCCGTATCCAGGACCATTCCCCATCCCCCGAATCCCCATCGTTGCTGATTAGTATCGCACTCTAGCGGCACTACCACCGGGGCGCCTGCAACATTTCCGATGCCCGCCGCTTCCTGCAGCTCGAGCCCGCGCTGGCGGTGGGACTCATCCTCGTGGGGTGCGCGCCCTCCGGCACGGCCTCGAACGTCGTGGCCTTCCTGGCCAAAGGCGATGTGGCGCTGTCAGTGGCCGTGGCCAGCGCCTCGACCCTCGTCCCCCCATCATCACGCCGGTCCTGGTGCTTTTCCTCGCCGGATCGTTCCTGACCATCGACGCCGGAGGCATGGTGCTGGACATCCTCAAGACCGTCCTGCTTCCGGTCACAGCCGGACTCCTCGCGCGGGCTTATCTGAAGAACCTCGTCGCGAAGGCCCTGCCGGCGCTGCCGTGGGCGTCCGCCGTCGTTATTTCCCTCATTGTGGCCGTGGTGGTGGCCGGCAGTGCCGGCAAGATCCTGGCCGCCGGCGGGATCGTGTTCCTCGCGGTGGTGCTTCACAACGGCTTCGGCCTCGGGCTCGGATACCTCGCGGGCAAGCTGGGGCGGCTGGACGACAGGGCACGCAGGGCCCTGGCCTTCGAGGTCGGCATGCAGAGCTCGGGGCTCGCCGCGACGCTGGCCACCGCCCACTTCAGTCCGCTGGCCGCGCTGCCTTCGGCTGTGTTCTCGGTGTGGCACAACATCTCCGGCGCGGCTGTCGCCGCGTGGCTCGCCCGGAAACCCCTGCGCGGGGAGCACTGAGGAGACCCCGACGGCGGCTCCTGGCCGGGCTCTTGCATCACCGTTGCGGCACGCCCCCAAGAGGGCTGGCCGTTCCTGCTTTGGCCCACCCTTGACCTCCAGGGAACCTGCTGGCACCCTCGGAACCAGCCGCGCAGGCGCGGCGGTCCAGAGAGGGTGCAGGGTTTCAACAGAGGCGGTGCCGCGGAGTGGAACAAGGACCGGCAGGCGACATCCGGATAGTGCCGGCAAACGAAGCGCCATGGGATGACCTTCGGGCGGTCATGGGCACGCGGGGTGAAGCGTCCGGCTGCCAGTGCCAGTGGTTCAAAATTCGGGACAAGGACTGGAGCTCGGTGCCGGTGGAGGAACGCGCCGACCGCCTCCGCAGCCAGGCAGGATGCGGAAACCCAGCGGGCCGCACCACCAGCGGCCTCGTCGCCTATGTGGACGGCGAGCCGGCGGGCTGGTGTGCCGTGGAGCCCCGCACTGCGTACGTGCGCCTGCTTTACGCCCGGGTCCCCTGGGCCGGCCGGAATGAGGACAGAGCCGACGACTCCGTCTGGGCCGTGACCTGCTTCGTCACCCGCACCGGTTTCCGGCGCCGCGGTGTCAGCCGCGCCCTGGTGAGTGCCGCCGTCGGATTTGCCCGTGACCGCGGCGCCCGCGCGGTCGAAGGCTACCCCCTCGTGAACCGGCCGGGACAGCAATTCCAGTGGGGTGAGTTGTATGTTGGCAGCCGCAGCATCTTCGCGGATGCCGGGTTCTCCGAGGTCAGCAGGCCCACCCCGCGGCGTGCTGTGATGCGCATCGATTTCTAGGCCGGGCAGGCCCCTTACCGGCGCTTCCGCCCCGCTTCCGTTTTGCGCCACCAATAGTAAGCATGCTTTGCTTACCCGGTAAGCATTACTCCCGCAAGCAGTTTCGCGGCGGGGACGCCAAAGCCGGCGGCCCCGTGCAAAGCCCAAAGGAATGAACATGATTACCCTTGAAGGACGCCAGGCCGCCACAGCCAGCACGGTGCGTGCACTCCGGACCGGCGCAGTCGCCGGTCCCGCCGAAGAGATCCTTTCGGCACTGGATACCGGCCTCATGGCCACCTTCAGCACCCGCTTGCACTGCCGCCGGCCCATGCAGATCGTCGACCCGAACGAACTGTCTCCGCGCGAGCCCCTGCAGGTGGGCGGGCTGTCCGATTTCGCCGAGGCCCTGCCGGCTCCGGCCGAGCGTCCCGTCACCTACCGCTGCCAGTGCGGCTTCACCATGGACGAAGCCGCCGTCGTCAGTGACTACGCCGTAGCCAGCTAAGATTCTCGCGGGCGGTGGAACAACTGCAGCCGCCCAGTCCTTCCTGTCACGACCGGCCCTCCCCCGCATGACCGGCCGTGGCCAAGGCCGCGCGAGCGGGCCCGGGCCGCGCGAGCGCGGCGGGGCCGGTTGAGCGGAACCGACCGCAGGCCCTAGGTGCGTTCGATCCGGGTGAAAGCGCCAATACCAGGCTGGGTTTCGCGGTACGCGTCCAGCGACGAGCCCCGCAGCGTCAGCCTCCTCGGGGCGGGCACGCGGACGCCCTCCACTGGCGCTTTACCGGCCAGCCGGTCCACCAGCATCCCCACGGCCATTTCGGAGATCGACTCCGCGCCGGCGGCCGAGGAAGCGGGATCAGCAACGCCGGGAACCAGAACATCAAAGCCGGCGGGCTGCATGTCCGCCGAGATGACCAGCTGGGCAACACCGCGCTTGGCCAGTTCCGTGACGGTGGCGTCCTCGGTGATGTGCGGCGGGATGAGGCCTACGATGATCCCGTCAGCTCCGCCCGACAACATGAATTGGCGCCACGCGTTGCCCAGAATGAGGACGGCCTGGTAGCCATGCCGGGGCAGAATGGACGCGGCAGCCGCGGCAAGGGCCCGGTCGGGCGGCCATTCAAGGTCGCTGATCGCGATGGCGACCCTGTCCGTGCGGCCCAGGCGCATGCCCCGGGCGGCCTGGTTGGCCACGTACCCGATCTCCGCGGCGACGGCCAGCACGCGGTCTTGGGTGGCCTGGCTGATCCTGGTGGTGCCGCCGTGCCGTCCGGACAGTACGTAGGACACCGTGGTCAGTGAAACACGCGCCCTGACGGCAACGTCACGAATAGTAGGGTTCGATCCAGGTTTCATAGCACCCGCCGGGGTGGTCGGTGGTCAGTGACGGTTCAGTGACTTCAGAACGCGTCCGTTAAACACCGCCATCGTCCGTCGCCCGGCTTTTGAAAACCTTGGAGGAGCCAGCGGAAGCACCACCCGGGCCCACCCGAATAGGTGGTGCGCGGAGCAGGTTTTAGCGCTTTCCCTTTTTCCGGGAGCCCTTGCCGCGGCCCTTGTCCGGGTTCGGCGCGTAGCGCTGGGCGACCTTGGGCTTCTTGGCGCCGCCGGTCCCGCGGCGGTCCGGTTTCGGCTCCTTTTTGGGCTTTTCCACCTTCGCGGACGGCTGCCTGGAACTCTGCGCCGTCCTGCCGCGGACGATGCCGATAAACTCCTCGATCACCTCGTCCGTGGCATCGCTGGGCCAGGCGAGCGCGATCTGCGTGCCGGGCGCTCCGGTGAGCCTGCGGGCCACGGTGTCCTTGACGTTGAAGTGCCGGGCCACGGACATGGGCAGGATCAGCAGGCCCGCGCCCGAAGCCACCACCTGCATGGCGGTCTCCGGGCCGCCAAGCTCGTCAGCATCGAGGAAGGTCTCCTCCGCGAGATCCTCAAGGGCAACTTCCTCAAACACCGAGATCTCATGGCCTTTGGGGGCCACCACCACGGGCTGTTCCTCATACAGGGGAATGACGTTCAGGCCCTCGCGGTCCACTGGCAGGCGAACAAAACTGAGGTCAGCGGCACCGTCGCTGAGAACGGAAAGCTGGGTGCCGCCGTCGGACATGAAGGAACGCAAGGGAACATCCGGCATCCGCTCTTCCCAACGCCGGATCCATTTGCCCGGCGTAACGCCGGCAACGTACGCAAAGCGCAGCACCCGCTGCTCGGGTTCCGGCGGGGCAGGGGCTAGCGTGGGATCTTCTTCAGCGGACACACGTTCACAGTACCGCCAGCAGCGGGCGGGCGGCCCCGGACGGTCCTGCCGTTGGTGCGTCCCCTGCCGGCAGCCGGATACCCTTGAGGCATGACCTCTGCTAACTCCCAGTCCATGAAGCCGGCCACTGTTGCCAAGAAGCTTGGCATCTACCTGCCCGCAACACCCCAGGAGTTCCAGGATTCAACCATCACCCGCGCCGAATTCGCGGAGCTGCAGGCAAACCCGCCGGAGTGGCTCGCCGAACTGCGCCGCAACGGCCCGCACCCCCGCCCGGTGGTGGCCCAGAAACTGAACGTCTCCATCAGCGGCCTCGCCCGCGGCGGCGTTGATGAGGCGCTTACGACGGCGGAAATCACCGCGCTGTTGCAGGCTCCTCCGCAGTGGCTGGTCACCGAACGGGCAACGCACGCGGCCGTCCGGGCCGAGGCGCAACGCGTCAAGGATGAGGCCGCCAAGAAGGAAGCCAAGAATTCCCGCGCCAGGGCGGAGTAGGCCATCGCGGCATAGCGCTGGCGGACCAGACAGAACGGCTGCCGGTCAGGAGACCTGCAGGCCTCCGTTGATGTCATAGGTCGCGGCCGTGATGTAGCCGGCGTCCTCGCCCATCAGGAAGACCATCAGCGCGGCTATGTCGCGCACGGTTCCCACCCTGCCCACCATGATGTCCGCGGACATCGCAGCCTTGCGCTCGTCGGTCAGGGTTCCGCCCATGATGTCCGTGTCCACGGGACCGGGCGCCACGCAGTTGACCGTGATGCCGTGCTGGCCCATCTCCCGGGCAAGAGCCCGCGTGAACCCGATGATCGCGGCCTTCGAGGCGCTGTACGCGACCTTGGAGTAGGTGCCGCCGCCGCGCTGGGCCGAGATGGACGAGACACTGACGATCCTGCCAAGTTTGCGCTCGATCATGCCCCTGAGCACGCGCTGGGTCACCAGGAACGTGCCCGTCATGTTGATTTTGAAGACCCGGTCCCAAGCTTCGGGCGTCTCGTCCATGAACTCGGTGGGCGAGCTGATACCGGCCAGGTTGGCCAGGGCGACGATCGGTGGCATTGTCCTTTCCACCTCGTTGATGGCCGCGTTCACCGTCGCCTGGTCAGAGACGTCCGCGCCCGCCCCCATGGCCTTGACGCCGTAGACGTCGGCGATTTCCTCCGCTGCTTTCTTTGCCGCGTCGCCGTCGATATCCAGAATCGCTACGGACCAGCCGCCGCTGGCGAGCATTTCCGCCGTCGCCCGCCCAATGCCGCGCGGGGACGCGGCACCCGTCAATACGGCAGTCCGCTCGGCCGGGAAGGTTGCGTGGTGGGTCATGACTGTCAGCCTTTCGTCGCCTGGTTTCCCGGTTCCTGCCCTGAAGTTTGCGTCAGCTCTTGATGTCGAACTCGTCAGCGGCCACGGCTTCCTCGCCCACGGTGGCGGGCGTGCCCGGCTTGACGTGTCCCTCCGGGCGCCTGCGGGCGTAAAGGAACGTGGCAATGGCCGTGATGCCGAGGCAGGCCGCCAGGAACACGAGGCCGGACCGGTTGTCGCCCGTGGCGTCATTGAACAGGCCCACCGCGTAGGGGGCCACGAAGCCGCCGAGGTTACCCAGTGAGTTCACCATTGCCAGGCCGGCTGCCGCCGCAGCGCCCACCAGGGCGGTTGCGGGCATGGCCAGGAACGGCGCAATGGCGGAGTAGATGCCCATGGCCGCAAGTGTCAGGGCGATCATTGCAAGGATCGCGTTGACCTGCACCAGGTAGCCGGCGGCCAGGAGGCCGATGGCCGCCATCACCATGCTGATGCTGGCATGCATGACACGGTTGCCCGTGCGGTCCGAACGCTTGCCCCAGAAGTAGACGAAGACGGCCGCAATCGTGTACGGAATGGCCACGATGAAGCCCACTTCGGTGGTGCTGAACCTGCCGAGCGCGGCCACGATAGTCGGCATCCAGAGGCCCAGGCCATAAATGCCGCAGACCAGGCCGAAGTACAGGGCCGAGTAGGCGATGGTGCGCGAGTCCTTCAGGCCGGCGAGGAAGTGGTGCGGCTGGCCCTTCTGGTGGTGCGCCAGTTCATCGTCCATGGTCTTGGTGAGCCATTCACGCTCGTCATCGGCCAGCCAGCGGGCGTGGCTTGGACGGTCGGTCATGAGGACCGGGGTGAGAAGGCCCAGGAGGATTGCGGGGATGCCTTCAATGATGTACAGCCACTGCCAGCCGTGGAGGCCCCAGATGCCGTCCATCTGGAGGAGCAGGCCGGAGACCGGGGCGCCGAGGGCGTTGGAGATCGGCTGGGCCAGGATGAAGATGCCCAGCACGGTGACGCGCTGCGCGGCGGGGAACCACAGCGTGAGGTAGAACAGCATGGCCGGGAAGAAGCCGGCTTCGGCGGCACCCAGCAGGAACCGGATGATGTAGAACGTGACTTCTCCGTTGACCAGGGCCATGGCCGTGGCGAAGATGCCCCACGAGATCAGGATGCGGGCGATCCACTTCCGCGCGCCGAACTTGTACATGCCGGCGTTGCTGGGGATCTCCAGCAGCGCGTAGCCGAGGAAGAAGATGCCGGCGCCGAGGCCGTACGCGGCGGCGCTGAGGCCGATGTCCTCGCTCATGGTCAGCTTGGCAAAGCCGACGTTGTTCCGGTCCAGATAGGCGATGAAGTACAGCAGGACAATCAGCGGCATGAGGCGGCCGCGTACCCGCCGCAGCGTCCTCTGGCCAAGCTCATCCAGTTGGTTCGCAGGGTTCATGGAAGACATGGTTCACCTCGCTACGAGAGACGGGCCCGCCGGGCTTCCTCAGCGGAATGGTTAAGGTTTACCACCCAGCAACCGAATAGTCACCATACTTACTAATATTTGAGGAGAGGCTCCAGTTTCCTGTGCAGGGCACGCTAATCCCCGGACCTGAGCCAGTCCAGAAGCCGTTCCAGCGGCCACGTGGTGATGATCCGTTCCGCGGGCACCCCCACACGCTCGGCCCGCTCGGCTCCGTACTGGAGGAAGTCCAGCTGCCCCGGGGCGTGCGCATCGCTGTCGATGCTGAACAGGCATCCTGCCTCAAGGGCGAGTTCCATGAGGTTGTCCGGCGGGTCCTGGCGTTCGGGCCGGGAATTGATTTCGACGGCGACACCCGCCTCCGCGCATGCCGCGAACACCCGCTCGGCGTCGAACTCCGATTCCGGCCGGGTCCCCCGGGAGCCCTGCAGCAGGCGACCGGTGCAGTGCCCGAGCACGTTGGTGTGCGGGTTCCGGATGCCGGCGAGCATGCGTTCGGTCATGGTGCGGCGGTCCGAGCGGAGCTTCGAGTGGACGCTGGCTACAACGACGTCGAGCTTCGCCAGCATCTCGGGCGTCTGGTCCAGCTCGCCGTTCTCAAGGATGTCCACTTCGATGCCGCGCAGCAGCCTGAAGTCCCCGCCGTCCTGCGTGGGGCCGGCGTAGGCATCGTTGATTGCCGCCACGGCCTCCAGCTGGCTGTTGAGGCGTTCCGCGCTCAGCCCGTTGGCGATCTTGAGGTTCGGGGAATGGTCGGTCAGGGCAAGGTATTCGCGGCCAAGGTGCCTGGCGGCGTCTGCCATGAGATCGATGGGAGAACCGCCGTCGGACCAGTTGCTGTGGCTGTGCAGGTCTCCCCGGAGCAGGCTGCGAAGACCATCCCCGCTTGCGGCGAGCGGTTTCGCGCCGCCCTGCCGGAGCTTCTCGAGGTAGTCGGGGACGCCGCCGTCGACTGCCTGCCGGATGACCTGGAAGGTCGTGTCCCCGATGCCCTTGGTCCGCTTCAGCCTGCCGTCGCGTACCCGCTCGGCCAGATCATCGGGCTCAATGTCCGCAATGACGCCCGCGGCCTTCCGGAACGCCTGGACTTTGAAGGTGGGGGCGGCGCCGCGTTCCAACCAGAACGCGATTTCATTCAGTGCGTCGACGGCGTCCATTCAGCCCCTTCCCTGGTCTTTCCGGTACCCCACGTTTCCCTGTGCCCCTGGCCTTCCCTTTTCTTACTGCAACTTCCTACTGCAGCGCCGGTCAGTCCTGGTGCAGCTGGATGTAGTTGCCGCAGCCGTCATCAAACACGGCGGAGATGCCGGAGGGGTCCTCCGAGGGTTCGCCCTGGAAGCGGACGCCGGCCGCGGTGAGGCGTTCATGCTCGGCCCGGACGTCGGGGACGCCGAAGACGATGGCCGGGAGCCCCGATTCGTACAGTCCGTTCATGTAGGCGGCCGCGATCGGGTTGTCACTCGGCTCCAGCAGCAGCCCCACATCGCCGCCAGCGGCGCCATTGTTCTGCGGACCGGAGTCCTGGGAGCCCGGGTCTTTGATGATGTAGAGGTTATATTCCGGCATCGCCATAAGTGTCTCGAAGCCGAGAGTCCCGGTGTAAAACGAGTGGGCGGCCGCTGGATCTTTGACGTGGATGCTGCACATTTTGAGTCGCATGCCGCCAACGCTACGCCGCGGGCCGCCTGCTGCAAACCGTTTCCGCTGGCCAGTCGCCCGGCAGTCGTCCGCCGGTTGACGCCGCTCTACAGCGGCAGGCGCCCCATTGACCGGCGGCGCGCGACGGGCTGGAATTGAGGTGGAGCCCGATTACCGGGGCCCGCTCTCTTGGAGGTGGTGGAGTGCCCGCCGTAACCGACGCCGCCCCGTTCGGGGTGCTGACGCTGATCCTTTGGGGTGCCGTGCTGGCTGCCGCCGCTGCCTGTACCGTCCTGGCGGTGCGGCACCATGCCGCCACGTCCGACGGCGACCCTTCTGACCCGCTGTTCTGGGACCTTTTCGGAGGGGCGGCCGTGATTGTCCCGGCGCTTCTCATCCCGGCGGTGGCTTCTCCCCCGGCGGGCTTTGCCTTGGCCGCGCTTACCTGCGCCAGCGGCGTCGCCGCCTACCGGAGCGGCCCAAGGGTGCTTGGCTGGTACTCGTCCCGGCGCCAGCGGCGTCAGGAACTGCGCGACGAACTGCCTGCCCGGCAGGCCGCCGTTGTGCTTCACGATGCGGTGCTGAAACGCTGGCAACGCTACGAGCTGGACCCGGCACTCACCATCGACTACCCGGACATGTCGGATGTGGCCCGGCCCGAAACCGCCGCGCTCGTTAAGGCGATGCGGGAGGCGGAGCTGCTGCGGTCATCCCGGGAGCGTGGCTATCCGTCCGCTGTCGCGCAGCTGGAAGCGGCGCTGCAGCGTGCGGAAATAGCGGCGGGAGCGCCGCCGGCTGTCTGCCGCGACAGCGGCCGGCGCTCAGCAGCGGTGTCTAGCGGCCGGCGGGAATGGTAACTTAGATCACCGTCTGCTGGATGGTTCTAACAACTTTTTGGCGCCTGCCGCATGGTCTCACACCTGGTGCAGCCGGCTCCCGTGCAACAAGAAGCTGGAGGCTTGTATGCGCACTTCTAGAATGCTGCGCGCCGGAATCGGTGCGATGGTGGCAGTGGCGGCGCTGGTGGTGACGACGGCGGTTCCGGCCGGCGCGATCACCGGCGACTACGTCAAGGACACTGAGCACCCCTTTGTTGGGCTCGTCGTTTTCTACGACGACAAGGGCGCCTTCCACCACCGGTGCTCCGGAGCCCTGCTGACGCCCACCGTGTTCCTGACCGCCGGCCACTGCACCGCCGGCGCCTCCTCCGCGCGGGTGTACTTCCAGCAGGACGCCGGCGCGAACTGGAGCCCTGAGACAGGAAAAGATGATCCCATAACCGGCTATCCGAATACCTGTGCCGGGGAAACGGAAGGGACCCTGTGCGCGACGTCCAGCGAGCTGCACGACTACGGCTTTGAGGGGCTGGACGCGGTTCCCGAGACCAGGGATGCCGGGCTTGTGATCCTGGCGCAGCCGATTGAGCTCGGGGAGTACGCGAGCCTCGCGGCAGCGGGCACTCTGGACGCACTGGCCGCCAGACGCGGACAACAGGAAACGACGTTTACCGCCAGCGGCTACGGAGTTTCCGAGGTCAATCCGGTATCCACGACCTCGTTTCGGGAACGGCTGATGGCCGAGTCCAGGCTGACGAATCTGACCAGTTCAAGCAACGACGGCTACAACGTCCAAACCAACGGCAACGGCAAGGACCGCGGCGGCACCTGCACAGCTGACTCCGGCGGGCCGCTGTTCTACGGCCCCTTCACGTCAAACACCATCACCGGCATCACCTCGTTCGGGCACAACCGCTATTGCAAGGGCACCGGGTTTTCCTACCGCACCGACCGGCAGGAAGTGATCGACTGGATCACGTCCGTGGCCGGAGACGAGAAGATCACCGTCGTGCCCCTGCCGACGGGCTGATCCGCGGCTTCAGTTTCCGCCCTCCCGCTGTTGCCCTGCCTGTTTTCCGGGCGGCCGGCGGAGGCACGCTATGCCGAGCACGGCGCAGGACATCCAGAGCGCTCCGCTGGGGCCGACCGGCGCGGCCAGCAGTCCCGCTGCGGCCGGCAAGGTCACCTGGCCTGCCCGGTTGCCGAGCAGTCGGAGGGCGAGAGCTGCTCCTCTGGAGGCCGGCGGTACTGCCTGGGTAACGAGCGTCATGGTGATTGGCTGCCCCAGGCCCAGGAAGAATCCGCAGAGAGCCAGCAGACCTCCGGCGATCCACGTAAGTTCGAACAGCCACGGCAGCAAAGCGAGAGTCGCTCCCGCGCCGGCAAGGCTGGCGATGATGAGCCCGGGCCGGCTCCAGCGGGCGAGGAGAACCGGCAGGAGCAGGCGGGATGTGATGGAGGCGGCCGCCCGTGTGGCGAGCAGGATGCCTACGACGACCGGGGATACGCCTTTGTCCTCGCCCAGGAGCGGGAGGAAGGCGACCAGGATGTCCGTGGTCGCCAGGAGCGCCAGGCTTGCCACCATGTTGGTCTTCACGGTGGGATACCGCAGCAGCGAGGCCACGGAGTCCGGGCGGGGCGCAGGTGACGGCTTCTCATCCTTTTTATGCGTTGGGCCCTGTTTCGCGCCAGTGCCAAACGTGAACGGAACGGCGAGCGCCGCGATGGCCCCGGCGATGAGGAGACCGGTATTCGAGTCAGCCAGCCTCGCGGCGGCAGGAACTCCTTCGGCCGCTCCCATGGCGAGGCCGGCCAGCAGCGGCCCAGCCATTTGTCCCACAGAGAAGGAGGCCGTAAACCAGCCAAAGGCGGCGTCCATATGGCTGAGGGGGACGAACCTGGCGATCGCGGACTGTCCAGCGATCGTGAAGCAGAGATGCCCGAGGCCCAGCACCGCGCTTGCCGCTGCCACAACGGGCAGTGACGGGGAGACGGAAAGCAGGACCGGCCCGGCCGCCAGGAGCAAAGTCCCCACAGCCACGATCCCCCGCAGGGAACTCCGCCTGTCCGATACCCTGCCCAGCCATAACGCGGCCGCCACCGGGATCAGCGCATACGACGCCGATGTAAGACCGACGATCAGCGAGTCGCCGCCGAGGGCCAGGACTTTGTAGGAGATCAGCGGCCGGGCAAGGTTCAGGGCAATCTGGCAGAGGACGGCGGACGCGATCAGCATCCATAGCCACCTGCGTGACCGTGGCCGGTTCTTACTCAAGGGTCCCCCGTCGTTCACGCGCTCCCGTCATTTGAAGTCGGCGCAGTCAACGTGCTCGCCATGGATAGCAGCACATAGTGGCTCCACAAAGACGCCGGAAACGACCGGCACTGATCCTGTCAGCGGTGGCGTCCGGCTTACCGCCGCACCCCTGGAGGCTGGAAAGGGAAGCCACAAGCTAAATTACCGGACCGTGAGTCAGGACCATGCCGCCAGGCGCGTGAACTCGGCCACGCCCCAGACGCCCTGCCTCCGCTCATGTGACTTTCTCTGGTACAGACGATTCAGTGGGCCAGGCTCAGGCCGCGTCAGGCGGGTCTGCTTGGGTGCGGTACAGGCTTTCGATGACGGTGTCGGCGTGCAGGGGGCCGATTTTGGGATACATCGTGCGCAACTCCCTCACGGCCGCCTCATGTCCGCGCTTGATGTGGATGACCCTGAGCCAGCTGATCTGCAAGCCGGACAGGTGCACACCGGCCTTCACTACCTGCCGGTGCTCGATGATGCGCCAGACGCTCACACCCGCTTGAAGGGCCGCCACAACGGCGACCAGGAGTGTCACGATGTCCAATTTCGTACGCGACCACAACTAGGGGCAGGACGCCGGGAAGGACGTCCGCTGCCTGCACTCGCATCAGCGCCATCGGCTTGGCCCGGCGGTTCCAGGACAGCAGGATCACGCCCTGGATCACGGCAGAGATGGCGACGACGAAGGTGAACAGGACGTTCCTGCCGGCGTCTGGTCCGGCGGAAAGTGCGGCGGCCAGCCATATGGCAAGGCCGCCGGCAACCAGCAATCCGCCGCCGACCACCAGGGACACCGGTCGGGCATTCCTCACCACACGCACCGGCAGTACCCCCTCCCCTGACAGGGCGCGACCCGTGCGATCATCGAACGCCACCGCTTGGCCGGTGTCAACCATTCCGTCGCCAATCACCGGGCCCGGGAGTAAGTCAGGGGCGCGTCCGCTGATCCATCAACTGGGGGAATGCCGCGTGGCCGCTACTCTTGAAGCAGCCCATCCTGCACGGAAGGACGAATACTGTGACCGCAATCCTGTCGGACCGCGCTGCTGTATTCCTGCGCCGCGCGGGCTTGCTGGCCGGGCTGCTGGCAATCATCGCCGGCATTTTCGGGATGCACGTCCTCACCGGGTCCCACTCCATGCACCTGGCAGACTCCAGCGCCGCGACGCAGCCCCATCACATGGCAGACTCCAGTGCCGCGGCGCAGCCCCATCACCTGGCGGCCGAGCAACCCGGCCAAGGCAGCCATGACCACGACAGCCAAGACGATGCACCGACGGTCACCGCCGGCATAATTACCCCCGATGACGATGTGCCGGCGCCAGGCGCTTGCAGCTGCATGGGCGGGGATCCATGTGCAGGCATGTCGGCCATGGGCGGGTCCTGCATCCCGTCCGGCAGCACCGGCACCCTGGCCGCGCCGCCGCCGTCGACCGTGTCCTTTGCAGCGGAAACCCAGGCACCCGAGGTGGCCGCCTCCAGTTACGCCTACCTTCCCGAGAGCCCGTCACCGGCCGACCTTTGCATCAGCAGGACGTAAAAGGACCCTGCGCCGTGGCTGCCACAGCCCCCGCATCCAGCGCCAGCCTGCCACGGCACACACGTTCTTACCCCGAGCGGGCAGCAGCCCGTCCTCCCGTCGGTGACCCTTAATCAAGGGCACCGACTGATTCAAAGGACCTTCTTCCCATGAACAAGAAAATCCTCACCCTTTCCGGTGTCGCCATGGCAGCCGTCATCACCCTCGCCGGCTGCTCCACCCCGGGCGGCAACACGTCGGGAACAAGCACCAGCCCGGCAGAGACATCGGCTGCTGCGACAACACCGGCCGCCGCTGACCACAACGCAACAGACACGATGTTTGCGCAGATGATGATCCCGCACCACGCACAGGCTGTGGAAATGAGCGACATGATCCTCAAGAAGCAGGACATTCCCGCCAACGTGACCGCATTGGCCACACAGATCAAGGCCGCCCAGGCTCCGGAAATCGAAAAAATGAGCGGCTGGCTCAAGAGCTGGAACGAGTCTGCAACTGCGTCCGCGGGCGCGCACGCCGGGCACGGCATGAGCGGCATGATGAGCGCGGACGACCTCAAGAAGCTCGACGCCGCCCAAGGCACCGAGGCGGCCAAGCTGTTCCTGACCCAGATGATCGCCCATCACGAGGGCGCCGTCATGATGGCCAAGACTGAGGAAAGCGGCGGCCAGAACCCCGAAGCCGTCGAGTTAAGCAAGACGATCATCACCGCCCAGGAGAAGGAGATTCAGGAGATGAAGGACCTGCTGGCCAAGCTCTGACCCGGCCAAGTGGCGCCGGTCCCCCTGCAACAGTGGAGGGACCGGCGCCACCACCAAACCGTTCGTCCCCACCCTTCCCCTCCGGGTCCCGACTGCCCGCCGCTCATCGAGGAGTTCCCTTGCCTTTTCCCGCCCGCACACGCCTCGGCTCCGCCGCAGCAGCCGCCCTTCTCCTTGCCCTTTCTGCCTGCGCGTCCGCTTCTGCCCCAACCGGATCCGCACCGACCGGAACAACCGTGCCCGGAACAGCCCAGTCCGGAGGCAGCGCGGGCAGCCTTCCCAGCTCACACGTCCATGGCCTGACCGTCGACGCCAAAACTGGCAAGGTCCTTTTGGCGACGCACGAGGGCCTGTTCGACATGTCCACCAGGCCGGCCACGAAAATAGGCCCGACCAATGACCTGATGGGCTTCACCGCGGCCGCCGGCACCGGCATCTTCTACGCCTCCGGGCACCCGGGCAAAGACTCCACCATGCCCAACCCGATGGGCCTGATCAGAAGCAGTGACGGCGGCAAGACCTGGGAGCAACTCTCCCGCCAGGGCAAGTCCGATTTCCACGCCCTGACCGTCACCAAGTCCGGCATTGTCGCCTTCGACGGGCAGCTGTGGACGAGCCCGGACGGAAAAACATGGACGACGGCGGCTGCCGGATTCGCGCCGGCGGTGCTGGCCGGCAACCCCGGCACCAACACCGTCCTCGCGACCCTCCCGGAGGGGCTTCAGCGCTCCACCGACGGCGGACGCACCTGGAAGCCGGTCCCGTCATCCCCGGTGATCCAGTTCGCCGCCTTTGCCAACGACAAGGAAGCCGTCGGCGTCGAACCGAACGGCACCGTTCACTACTCCACCGACGGCGGAACCACCTGGACCTCGAAGGGCAAGATCAACGAGAAGGTCCAGGCAGTGACGGCGGCGAAAGGCACTGACGGGAAACTCCAGATCTGGGCGGCGACGGCAGATGAACTGATCGTCTCCAGCGACAGCGGCGTTACGTTCCACGCGGCGGCGGCGGCAGGCTAGGGAGGAGCTAGTAATGGCGCCTTAGTGAGAGCTCGTAAACGGCCCACAACGCCGCCAGTGGCGGCGGCGAAGGCAGCGTCACCCGCCGGGCAATTAGCAAAGAGACCGATTATCTGATAGTAATCATGCTTACTATTATCCGTCGTGCTGGTCCGTCACCAGTGGCTGCCTCTGACCGGAACCCCACCCGCCATTTCAACGTCCGCAGCCCCCACGGCTGAGGGCAGCGTAGGAGAACAATGAAGATCCCTGAAGCGCGCGGACCCGTCAGTGCCGGGCTACTCGACCTCCTTTCCGGACAGCCCGGCGCCGACCCGGCGGCACTGGCGAACCTGCACGAGCTGGTCACGGTGCAATTGCGCGCCGCTGGGGACATCATCGAGGACGAAGACTTCCAGCTGGCGCTGTTCTGCCTCTATGAGCTGCACTACGGGGGTCTGGAGGATGTGGATGACCACTGGGAGTGGAACCCCGGACTGCTCGGGATCCGACAGTTGATTGAGGCACCGTTTGAGGAGTGCCTGCGCTCGGCAGCGCTCGGGTGCACCACGGAGACGCGCTTGCCCCCGGAGGGAACGCTGAGCAGCGACGACGTGGCGGCCATTCTGTTCGGCCTTGCTGCCCAGGAAAGCGGCCCCAGCATGTCCCGCTACGTCGCCAAGAAGGCGACCCTCGAACAACTCCGTGAGTTCCTGATCCACAAGTCCATTTATCAGCTCAAGGAGGCCGACCCGCACACCTGGGCGATTCCCCGGCTGACTGGGCGGGCCAAGGCGGCGCTGGTCGAGATCCAGGCTGACGAATACGGCGGCGGCCGCCCGGACCGGATGCACAGCGCATTGTTTGCCCGCACCATGAGAGGGCTGGGCCTCGAGGACCACTTCGGCGCGTATGTGGATTCTGTCCCTGCAATCTCCCTGGCCGCCGTGAACATGATGTCCCTGTTTGGCCTGAACCGCCGCCTCCGGGGAGCTATCGCCGGACATCTGGCGATCTACGAAATGACGTCGTCCAGGCCCAACCAGCTTTACGGGCAGGGATTCCGGCGCCATGGGTTCGGCGCAGAGGTGACCGGGTACTTCGACGAGCACGTGGAGGCGGACGCGGTTCACGAGCAAATTGCGGGACGTGATCTCGCCGGCGGCCTCGTGGAGGCGGAGCCGGGCCTCCTCGGAGACGTTATTTTCGGTGCCACGGCTGTCCTTGCCATCGACGGGCGGCTGTCCTCCCTGATCATGGATGCCTGGGACAACAGCAGGTCCTCCCTTCGGGCCGCTGTCCCGGCCGGCCTGTGATGCTTTCAGAACCGCTGCCTGCCGAGTACATTCTTCCGCTGCGCTGGGCGGACGATTCCGGACTGGACGAGCTGGTGCCCTATCTGGAGCAACTGTGCTCGTGGATGCGGGTGACCGTCGTTGATGGGTCAGCACCGGATCTCTTTAACGGCCACCAAGCGCGGTTTCCGGCCTCGGTCCGCCACATCCGGCCGGAGCCCGGCACAAGAGGCAACGGCAAAGTAACCGCCGTCATGACTGCCGTGCGCCTCAGTTCCCGGGACAAACTCGTGATCGCTGACGACGACGTTCGCTTCACTCACGAGGGTCTTACTGCCGTCATCGCGGCCCTGGATCACGCCCACGTGGTGCGGCCGCAGAACTTTTTCAGCCCCCTGCCGTGGCACGCGTGCTGGGATACCGCCCGTACGCTGATCAACCGTGCCTTCGCCGACGACTTTCCAGGGACGCTGGCGGTCCGGCGTGACGCATTGCTTGCCACCGACGGATACGGTGGGGTCCTTTTCGAAAACCTTGAACTCATCCGGACCGTCACAGCCGCCGGCGGATTGGAAAAGCGGCTGCCTGCACTGTTCGTAGCGCGCCGGCCTCCAACGTCCCGGCATTTCCTGCGACAGCGGATCAGGCAGGCCTACGACAGCTTCGCCCAGCCCGGCCGTCTCTGCGCGGAGCTGACCCTGGCGCCATTGCTAACCGGCGTGATTGTCCGGGCACCCCGGCTGGCTATCCCCGCTGTCCTGGGATCCGCCGTCGTTGCCGTAATCCTGGCGGAAGTCGGGCGCAGGCGCCACCGGGGCCGGTGCGTCTTTCCCCCGCGGACCATACTGTTTGCCCCGCTCTGGGTTGCCGAACGCGCCCTCTGCAGCTGGATCGCGTTGGTGCTGCGGATCGGAGGAGGCGTCCCCTACGCCGGGATCCGGCTCAAAACAGCCGCGCACTCCCCAGCAGAGTTGCGGACCAGGCACGCCGGCAAGATCGCCGCAGCCTCTCCCCACCCTTCAATCCTTGCCCAGTCAGATCGGTAGTACCCATGAATCAGGACCAGCAGCAGAACCCGGCCAATGGCTCGATCGTCATCTGTCCCGACGGCCCGATCCTGGTCCGCGGCGACTTCGAAATCGTAACTCCATCCGGGGCACCAGTCCCGCGGCAGCGGCGGACCGTGGCCCTGTGCCGGTGCGGGGCCTCGGCGATAAAGCCCTATTGCGACGGCACGCACAAGCTAATCAAGTTCCGGACCGAGCCCCCAGCCGCTCCTGATGATTCAGGTCAATAACCGGCCGCATCCTCGGCATCTTGGGAGAATGGGGCCATGGAATTCAACCGGCTGCTGCAGATCCGGCGCATCTATGCGCAGCGCGCTGCACTGGAGCTTCCCAGGGGCAAAGAGATCATCGAACGCTGGCCGGACGCCGACGTCGTGCTTGTCGACAACCACTGGAACATCCCGGAGCTGCACGGTGATGAAACGAACGTACCGCGCTGGTCCCGCATCAAGACGGAGTCGCTGGTCCTCGGCGTCAAGAAAGCCCTGACCGTTAAGCCGAACGGCCGGTCCGCAGACTTCATTGCGCCCTCAACCGCGAACGGCTGCGCCATGGCATGCGCCTACTGCTACGTGCCCCGGCACAAGGGGTACAGCAATCCGGTAACCGTGTTCGCGAACATCGACCAGATTGCCGGGGCGCTTGAACGGCACGCCACACGCCAGGGCATGAAGCTCGAGCCCAACCAGTGCGACCCGGAACTCTGGGTCTACGACATCGGCGAAAACAGCGACTGCTCCGTGGATGCGCTGATCAGCGACAACGTGGAGGATCTCGTCACGCTCTTCCGCGACTTGCCCACCGCCAAACTCTCCTTTGCCACCAAGTACGTGAACCCGGCGATGCTCGGCTGGGACCACGGCGGCCACACCAGGATCCGCTTTTCCCTTATGCCAGCGGATTTGGCGAAATCGACTGACGTCCGGACCTCGCCGGTGGCTGAACGCATGGCTGCCATCAACGCCTTTGTCGATGCCGGGTACGAGGTGCACGTGAAC
The DNA here is from genome assembly GCF_044754225.1 of Arthrobacter sp. NPDC093125. Classification (NCBI taxonomy): domain Bacteria; kingdom Bacillati; phylum Actinomycetota; class Actinomycetes; order Micrococcales; family Micrococcaceae; genus Arthrobacter; species Arthrobacter sp. NPDC093125. The sequence goes on from NZ_JBIVOQ010000001.1 coordinate 612,265, forward strand.
TTCTCGCCCGTCATCATTACGGATACCTGGCTCAGCGATTGGGAAGAGCTGCTGCGCCAACTCGATGCCACCCTGTCAGCCGCCGCAAAGGCCCAGCTCGCGGCGGAAGTCATCTTCCTGACCCACAACGAGCGGCTCCACGAGGTCAACCTGGGGTGGCATCCGCAGGCCGAGAACGTGCTGTGGCGTCCGGACCTCCAGGAATCGAAGGTCTCGTCCAACGGCTTTACCAACGTCCGCTACCGGTCAGGACGCAAAGCGGGCTATGTGCGGCAACTGACCGCGCTTATTGAGGAGATCGCGCCATACTGCCGCATCCGCTACGCGTTCTGAGCGGAACAGCTGATGAAACAAAGGCCTAAATAAACAGCAACGCGAGGTCACTCCGCGCCCGGTCCGGACCTCCCCGGATGGGCGCGGAGTGAACCCGCGTTGCTGTTTGCTGCTTGGTTTGGCCGAAGCCGGCGGAGCTACAGCTCCACAGTGCCGCTTTCGCCGACGCTCATGCGGCTGTGGGTGACCTTGGACTTCACCCACTGCAGCACGGTGGCCGCGGTGCCGCCGGGGCTGGTCCAGTACTCCGCAGAGTCGGAGTCCACGCGCAGCAGGACCACCTCGGGAGTGTCGGGCCCGTCCGGGAACCATGCCTTAACAGCCTGGTTCCACAGTTCACGGATCTTAGCCCGGTCCCGGACCACTTCGGCGGTTCCGGCAACCGACACCCATTCCGTGCCCTTGCCGAAGGAGACGTTGACCCGGGGGTCGGCGCCAAGGTGGGCCACCTGGGAGGTCCCCTCCCCCGTGAAGAACCACATGTCGCCGTCGTCCTTCACATCCTGGACGGCCAGCGGCCGGCTTACCAGGGCGCCTTTTTCGTTGATGGTGGTGAACATTCCGATGTGGGAATCGTTGATGATGTCCGTGACCTTGCTGATGCTTGCCGTTTCCGTCATGCTGTCACCTCGTTCTGTTCAGTGCCTTTTCAGCATTCGCTGCGGGACTTTCCCTGCACCCCACCCTATTGGTAAGCGTGCTTACTTTCCACCCGCCGCCAGCGCTCGGTAATCCCGGCGCGCCGACTCAGCGTTCCCGCGCCAGCACCTGCCCGCGGAAGAATTCCGGGCGGAGCCTGGCCATGACCAGCATGACCACCACGCCGAGCAGGATCACACCCATGCCGAGGATGAACACCATGCCCACCCCGCCCACGGACGATCCGGAGCCGTACTTGGGGTCCATGGAGTCGAAGGCCGTCTTGACGAACATCACCAGCAGGATCACGCCGCCCAGCAGCGGAGCGAGGAACTTCAGGAAGAAGGCCCGGGCGCTGCTGAAAGCGACGGCCCGGAAGAACCAGACGCAGGCCAGTGCGGTGATGCCGTAGTAAAAGCAGATCATCATGCCCAGCGCCGTGATGGTATCCCAGAGGGCGTTCTCGGAGGTGGTCCGGGTGATCACGTAGAATCCGGCGGCAGCAGCGGCGGCCGCAACCGTCGCATAACCCGGCGACTTGAAGGTCGGGTTGACCCTGCCCATCTTCGCCGGCAGCGCCCTGTTGTGCCCCATGGCCAGCAGGGTCCGGGCAGGCGAGACGAACGTGGACTGCAGCGAGGCCGCGGAGCTGCTGAGGATCGCCAGGGACATCAGGATCGCGAAGGGTCCCATGACCGGACCGGCCAGGACCGCGAAGATGCTGGACTGGTTCTCCGGGTTCCCGGTGCCCAGACCGGCCTCCCCCACCCCGGCGAAGGACAGCGTGGCCAGGGCGGCGGTCAGGTAGATGGCCATGATGACGACGACGGTCACCGTCGCCGCGCGGCCCGGCGTCTTTTTCGGGTTCCTGGTTTCCTCGTTCATCGTCAGGGTCACGTCCCAGCCCCAGTAGATGAAGATCGAGAGCGAGACGCCGGCCGCGAAGGAGGAGAACGAGTCGACGGCCAAGGGGTTGAACCAGTCGGGCGAGATGGCGGTTGCATCGAAGGCGGAGCCGTTGGCCACGTGCAGGAATGCGGCCACCGCGAACCAGCCCAGCACCAGCAGCTGGAACCCGACCAGCACGTACTGGACGCCCTTGGTGGTTTCCATGCCCCGGTAGGAAACCCAGCAGGCCGCGGCGATGAACACCAGGGTGGTGGCTATGTTCACCGGCAGGTTCGCGGCCAGCGCGGCGAGTTCGGGGTTGCCGAACAGCTGGGCCAGCATGAGGTAGAAGAAGTCGACGGCGACCGCGGCCAGGTTGGACAGCACGATGATCGTCGCGGCAATGAGCCCCCAGCCGCCCATCCAGCCGATCCACGGACCGAAGGCGCGGGTCGCCCATGTAAAGGAGGTCCCGGCGTCGGGCATTGCGCTGTTCAGTTCCCGGTAGCCGAGCGCGACGAGCAGCATGGGGATGAACCCTACGAGGAAGATCGCGGGCAGCTGCACCCCCACCTCGGACACGGTGGGCCCGAGCGCCGCGGTGAGGGTATAGGCCGGCGCGATGCAGGAAACACCGATCACCACCGCGCCGATCAGCCCCACGGACCCGGCCTTCAGGCCCTTTTCGCTGAGATTTCCGCGCGTGTCCTGGGAGACCGCCGTCTTGGTGCTCAAGTCATTGCCTCTCAAGTTTCATTCGCCGTTGAATGTGCTTGCGGGTTAGCCGACGGCGGCCGCGGCCGCTTCCAGGGTCCGGTCACCGGGCGCTGCGGCTGCTTCGGTGGCTGCCTGTGCTCCCTGCGTTCCGGTGACTGCCGCCGCTGCCGCAATGCGGGCAGCGGTGGCCTGGCCCATGCGGATGGCGCCGTCGACGTGCTGGTAACCCTCGGCGGCGAGGTCGGAGGAGCACCAGTAGATGGGGCCGACGGGGGCGTGCTGGTCTTTGCCGTAGCGGTGGAGGCCGCCGAGGTCGTAGCTGGAGGCGTAGGCTCCACGGGTCCACTCCTCGGAGCCCCAGTCCGATTCGTAGTAGACCTCCGGCTCGAGGGCATTGTCCCCCAAAAAACCTGCGATGGATTCCAGGATCGCCTGCTTGCGCGCGGCGGCATCCAGTTCGAAGACGGCGTCGGCCTTCTCGTCCGAGATGAAGCCGACGAGGGTGCCGCGTGTGTCGCCGTGGTTGGTGTTGTCGTAGACCTCCTGGACGAGGGAGCCTGCGCTGAACCCGGTCCCGGAGAGCCCCTCCTCGCGCCAGAACGGCGTGCTGTAGACAGCGTGGACCTTGATGACCAGACCAAGTGACTGGTGCTGGTGCATCTGGTGCTGGCGGCGGGGCAGCGGCGGGTTGAAGGAAACGCGGGAGTACAGGTTGGGCGGCACGGCCATGATGACGAAGCGGGCGTTCACGGTGGCGCCGTCGGCCACCGCGGTAACGCGGTGACCGTTGCCGCCGTCGGACTCCCAGTGGAGGGTGCGCACCGGGCTGTTAAGGATGACGTCGTCCGCCAGTTCCGCTGCCTGCAGCAGCGAGACCTGCTGCATCCCGCCGATGACCCGCTTGTCGAGGATGAAATCCTCGTCCGTCAGGTGGGTGAAGGAACCGGCGGAGGCGGCCATGAGCACGGCCTGCAGGGCGGAGAAGGCGTGGGCGGGCTTGGTGAGCATGCCGCCGGCGATGAAGAGGCCGATGTTGTTGCAGGCTTCCTCGTCGCTCGAGTGCTTCCGGAGCCAGTGGTGGAAGGAGATGGTGTCCAGCTCCCGGGCCTTCGGGTGGGACCAGGGCTCGGTGGGGCCGATGTCCGCGGCGAGGGCGTCGAGCAGCGCGGTGAGCCTGTCCATCTCGGCGGCGGTGGCGGCGCTGACGGGGAAGGAGTCACCCGAGTAGCGGACGCGCTTCCCGTCGCCGCCGATGTAGACGGAATCGCCCTCGCGGTAGCGGGAGTAGGTCTGCAGGCCGAGCTCGTCGAGGAGTGCCAGCAGGGCTGTCTGGTCCGGCGAGACCCACTGGCCGCCGATTTCGAGCATGGCCCCGTCGACGGTGTCGGTCCAGGTGCGGCCGCCGACGCGGTCGCGGGCTTCGAGCACGGCGACGGTGAGGCCGGCCTTCTTCAGTTCGCGGGCTGCGGTGAGGCCGGAAGGGCCTGCTCCGACGATCACGACGTCGCGGTCAAGATTCAGCATGATGTCCTTTCTCGGTGGCCGCGAGTGCTGCGAACCACTAAATGAACGCTATTCATTTATGAGAACTATAGCGGTTTCACCCGGGCACGGGAAGAGGTCAATGGAATACTGAGGGAAAGACCGCGTGCAGAAAGGCCACGAATGCCGGCATCACCCGCCCCGGGAACCTCCGAAACGGGAGACTTGGTCGCTGCTGGCGAGCGTCCGGAGGGGCGTTCTTCCAGGCGGCTTGAAGCCGGAGCTGCCGGGGGCTCGGAGGCCGGGGCTGCCGGGGGCTCGGGGGCCGGGCGGCGCCGCGCCGGCCGCCCCGTGGGCGGGGTGCTGGACAAGGCCCGCATCACGCATGCGGCGCTGGAGCTCGTTGAGAAAAAGGGCTACGACGGCCTTACCATGGCCGCGCTGGCGAGGGCGCTGAACGTTGCGCCGTCCGCGCTGTACAACCACGTGAAGTCCAAGCGCGATGTGCTGCTCCTGGTGGAGGACCACCTCACGGCGCTGGTTGATGTGTCGGCGTTTGGAAGCGAGCCGTGGGAAGAGGCAGTGCGGACGTGGGCGTGGAGCTACCGGGACGTGTTTTCGCGGCACACGCCGCTGATCCCGGTCATCGCCGTGCTGCCGGTGACGAATGCGCCCCAGACGCTGGCCATGTACGAGACCGTGAGCGCGGCCTTCCGCGAGGCCGGCTTCCGTGAGGAGCGGATCGTTTCTTCCATCGTGGCGCTGGAGTCGTTCATCTTCGGCTCGGCCTACGACGTCACGGCGCCTGCGGACATCTTCGATTCCGGATCCATGGCCGACGCTACCCCCAGCTTTACCGGCGCCGTCCGCAGCTTGGCTGAGCAGGGCCACGATAAGCCCGCCGATGTTGCGTTCACGCTGGGGCTCGAGGCGCTGATTGCGGGGCTGGGGGCGCTGCGGGGGTAGGGGTTTTGCTTGCTGGTTCCAATGCATTAAGGATCAATTCCAGTCCATAGGCGAATTCGTTGCCGTAGTCATAGCCGGGCTGCATGACGACTTCCGTGGCGATCTCGACCATGTGTGGGTATTCCCCGGTCGCGAACCGTTCCATAATGGGACCGGCCACCTCCGCCATCGGCCCATTGCCGGCTATCGGTAGTGCGGCTTCCTGGAGGGCGAACCCGTAGATGTAGCTGTCCAGCAGCGAGTAGGCCCGGGCGGTCTGTTGCACGGTAAAGCCGGCAGCACGCAGTGCCCCCAAGGTTGCCTCGTGGTGCTTTAGGGTTGCCGGGCCGGGAGCTTTGCGGGATTCCAGCAGCCCCACCGCCCATGGATGCCGGCGCAACACTTTGCGCGCGGAGTGGGCACGGCGGCGCATCTGTTCCTTCCACTCACCTCCAGCCTCCGGTGTGTCGATCTCGGTGAAGACGAGGTCCACGAGGCCGTCAAGGATCTGGTCCTTGTTGGCCACGTAGTAGTAGAGCGTCATCGGCTTGGTGCCCATCCCCTTGGCTAGCGAACGTATCGACAGGGCAGCGATACCCTCCCGGTCTGCCAACTCCAGGGCCTTCTGGAGTACCTTCTCGCGGCTGAGCCCTGGCCTGTCCGTGCCGCCCTCGGCTGCGTCCTTCATGATGTGATCCTCTCAGCCCTTACGATTCCGTACATCGTACGATACCCTTTTCGTACAGCGTACGAAACTACCCGCAGATATCGGAAGGAACGTTATGAAAACGCAGGAGCGCTCACATCGGCAGGGCACCAGCACCGCTGGGGACATGCGCGCGATTGTCCGGGAAACCTACGGGGGGCCGGAGGTGATGCGACTCGAGCAGGTCCCTCGCTCTGCAGCTGTCAAAGGCGAGGACGTGCTCGTCCGCGTCAGGGCGGCCGGCGTCGACCGCGGAGTTTGGCACATGATGACCGGTCTGCCTTACCTGGGCCGCCTCGCTTTCGGGATCCGGAAACCGAAAGACCGGGTTCTGGGCCTGGATCTCGCTGGAATCGTAGAAGCCGTGGGTCCGGACGTGACACGGTTCGCCGTCGGCGACGCGGTCTACGGCAGCGGCCGTGGCTCCTTCGCCGAATACGCCGCTGCACCCGAGACCAAACTCGCCGCGAAGCCCCAGACCCTCTCCTTCGAGCAGGCCGCGGCGGTGCCGGTCTCCGCGGTCACTGCCCTCCAGGGCCTGCGCGCCGGGAAGGTGAGGGAGGGGCAGAAGGTGCTGGTCACCGGCGCATCCGGCGGGGTTGGCAGCTACGCGGTCCAGCTGGCCAAAGCCTACGGTGCCCACGTCACCGGAGTCTGCAGTACCGGCAAGGTCGGGTTTGTCCGCACCCTCGGCGCGGACCACGTCATCGATTACACCCGTGAGGACTTCGCAGACGCCGGCCCGTACGACCTCATCCTGGACATCGCGGGAAACCCGCCGATCTCGCACCTGCGACGCGCCCTAACCCCTACAGGAACAGCCGTCATCACCGGTGGTGAGGGCGGCGGGAAACTGACCGGAGGCCTGCACCGGCAACTCGGCGCCCTGGCGCTGTCACCCTTCATCAGCCAACGGCTGACCACGTTCCTCGGCCTGGTGCGTGCCGCCGAACTTCAGGACCTCACCCCGCTCATCGAGGCCGGCAAAATAGCGCCAGCCCTCGACCGGACCTTCACGCTCACTGAGGCTCAGGATGCCATCCGCTACCTGGAAAACGGCCAGGTGTCCGGCAAGATAGCACTCACCATCTGACTTTCCAAGCCGCGCCGGCATGGTCCGGCGCAACCCCTCACGGACCTCGCCGCAGACCTTGGTCCAGTGGCACGTCCTTAGTCCCCCTCGGCGATGTCCTCCGCCCACAGGTCCGGGTTCTTTTCCTGGAAGGTGCGCATCATGTCCACGCAGCGCTGATCATCCAGAACCACCACCTCAACGCCACGTGATCGCAAAAGGTCGAACTCGCCGTCGAACGTGCGCGCTTCACCCACCACGACCCGGGGTATCTTGAACTGGATAATGGTTCCGGTGCACATGGCACACGGGGCGAGGGTGGTGTAGAGCGTGGTGTCGCGGTAAGTCTTCTGCCGGCCAGCCGCACGAAGTGCCGACATTTCCCCGTGGGCGATGGGGTCGCCGTGTTGGACTCGTTCGTTGTGTCCGCTCGCGATGACCACACCGTCACGGGCGAGTGCTGCTCCGATAGGGATGCCGCCCTCTCTGACGCTCTTTTGGGCTGCTTGGTAGGCGGCTTCGAAAGCGGGGTCGGGGGATGCTCCTGGTTCCGGGCCGGCCATGGATTGCTGCGGTTTGTGGGTCATGCGGTCATTTTCGCACGAGGCCATTCTGCCCAACACCACTAGCAGTCTGGCTTCGTCAGCTCAGCAGTCTGGGTGAGGCCGTAGATTATTGCCCCTGCGGCCGGATGGCACCCGCGGACTCGATGGAAGGCACGGCCGTCGATAATGTCCCTTACGGTCGTTTAGCATCCCGGCATCAGGGCTTCCGGATGTAGAGGCGGGCCCGCAGAATGGGCCCATGGCCGCCACAGACGTCTTCATAGCATCGACCGGGCAGGCGGGTGTCGTCGGGCGTCTGCTCTACGACTTCAACACCGAGTTTGAAACACCTGGTCCAAGCGCCGAGGAATTCGCCGCCCGGTTCAAATTCCTCCTGGCCCGCACCGACATGCTTGTCCTCCTCTCCGGAACTCCGGTCGCCCCGACCGGTTTGGCGTTCCTGACCCTGAGGCCCACCCCGTACTACGACGGAGCCTTGGCCCAGCTCGAGGAGCTCTACGTCCAGCCCCGCCTGCGCAACCGGGGCATCGGCACGGCGTTGCTGATAGCCGCGGTCCGCGAGGTCCGTGAACGTGGCGGTGCTGAAATGCACATCAACGTCGATGAGGTGGATACCGACACCCGCCGCTTTTACGAACGCCATGGCTTCACCAACCTCCAGCCGGGCACGGATTGCCGGATGCTGTGCTATCTGCGGGAGCTCTGAAGCCGGAACCAAAGAAGCCCCCTCAGTACGTCCCCAAAGTCCCGGGTTTGCCGGGTCCGGCGTTCAGGGGGGAATGCGACCGGACCCAGCGATCCCGATGCCGAAGACGGGTGCAGAGCTTCAGCTGTGGAACTCCTCCAGCATGGGCCGTCGGCGTTGGAAATTCCGGGGCCAACCTCGGAACTGATAGACCGCTTCTCCCCTCATTCAGGGGGGAAGCAGGACCCCAGCGGCCCCGCCCTAGGTTTTCTCCAGGTTCGCGACGGCACCAGGGCCCCAGCCGCCTCAGTCCCCGTACCACCTGAGCACGCGCAGCGCCCGGAGGGTGTTCCAGCGGCTCGGACGCCCGTCGCCGTCCTCCATGGCGAAGTGGATGCGCCCAGGGTGGGTGTTCTCCAGCAGCCAGGTGCCGTCCGGCTGCTGCTTGGAGCGCACCAGCTCGACCGCCTCGCCGACCCGCTCGTCCGGTGGACCGCCGACAGCGCGGAAGTACTCCAGCCCGCGGAGCACGTCGTAAAACCAGCGCGTGGGGTACGAGAACTGCAGCCAGTCCTCGTCAACCACGGCGCCGGTGGATTTTCGCCGGAAGAGCCGGCGCTCGAGCAGGTACTCCTCCCCCCGTTTCCTCGCGGCAGCAGCTGCAGGCGACCCGCCGGCGACCCGCTCGTATTCCAGCAGGCCTTCCAGCACGTCGATGGTCGTTGAGAAGGATGACCGGGTTGAGCCGTTTTCCGCCTCGCAGTTCCAGCCGCCGTCGTCGAGCTGCTCACCGAGCAGCCGAGCCACCACGCCGTCCACGTTCTCTCCGAAATACGCTCCCAGGGCGACAGTCATGCCATTGATGCACGGCTCCACTTCACCCTGGAAGAACGGCTGGCCGCCTTCGTCCCAGCGGCTGTTCCCGCGCACAAGGGCAACGGCCCGGCGGGCCTGGTCACTGCCCGGTTCAAGGCCGAACTCACGCAGCAGCAGCAGGCTATAGGTCGTCGCCGTCCAGGGCTGCCCCGGCGCTGTTTCGTCGAACGACGCCGGGTAGTACGTGCCGCCGTCCCACTGCCCGTCGGGGCCCTGCAGCGCGAGGAGGCGGGCGCCCCAGCCATGGGCGGCAACCCGGGCGCGTTCGGCGTTCACCTCCGCCGGCGCCGCATCCTTCAGGTCGCGCAGCACCTGCCAGCGGATCGAGGGATCAGAATCGAGCAGCCAGTCGAGGACCTCCATCCCCTCAAAGTACACCGAGCGCGCCGGCGCCACGCGTGCATGATGGGAAGAACGACGGCGGGCCGTCCCCTTCCGGAGACGGCTCGCCGCCCAGCCACTCGGCAACTAGAGCCCGCGGCTCCCAGAGCCAACTCTTAGAACGTCGCGGTGTCAATCACGAAGCGGTACCGGACGTCCGAGGCCAGGACGCGCTCGTAGGCCTCGTTGATCTTGTCCGCCGGGATGACCTCGATCTCCGCGCCGATGCCGTGCTCGCCGCAGAAGTCGAGCATTTCCTGGGTTTCGCGGATGCCGCCGATCATGGAGCCGGCGAAGGACCGGCGCCCCATGATGAGGGCGAACGCGTTCACGGGGAGCGGTTCGGCTGGGGCACCCACGTTGACCAGGGCGCCGTCAAGGGTCAGCAGCTGCAGGTAGGAGCTGATGTCCACAGAGGCGCTGACCGTGTTGATGATCAGGTCAAAGGTGCCGGCCAGCGTTTCGAAAGTACCGGCGTCGGACGTGGCGTAATAGTGGTCCGCGCCCAAACGCAGGCCGTCCTCCTGCTTCTTCAGCGACTGGGACAGCACGGTGACCTCAGCGCCCATGGCGGCGGCGAGCTTGACGGCCATGTGCCCCAGCCCGCCGAGGCCGACGACGGCGACCTTCTTGCCGGCGCCGGCGCCCCAGCGGCGCAGCGGCGAAAAGGTGGTGATGCCGGCGCACAGCAGCGGCGCCGCGACGTCGAGCTCGATCCCGTCCGGGATCCTGACGACGAAGTCCTCGGTCACCACCACGTGGGTGGAGTAGCCGCCCTGGGTGACGGTCCCGTCGCGGTCGACCGCGCCGTAGGTGCCGATCATGCCGTTCAGGCAGTACTGCTCCTCGCCGGCCTGGCAGTTGGCGCACTCCTTGCAGGAGTTGACCATGCAGCCGACGCCGACCCTGTCACCGATCTTGTGCCTGGTGACCTGTGAGCCGACCTCGGTGACGATCCCGGCGATCTCGTGGCCGGGAACCAGCGGGTACTGCTGCGGGCCCCAGTCGCCGCGGACTGTGTGGATGTCCGAGTGGCAGATGCCGGCGAACTTGATCTCGATCAGAACATCGTTCGGGCCGACGGTGCGGCGTTCGATGGTCGTCGGGATGAGGTCCATGGTGGCGGACGGGGATGCGTAAGCCTTGACGGTAGTCATGGTTCTCCTGTGGTTTTACTAAAGGGGTTGATTCCATCACACCCGAAATGGGCAGGTGCAGGGAGGGCTCTGCTGAAACGGGTTCTGGCAGAACCTCCCTCCGCTTTCCGGAACCGTCGTAACGTGGCTTCATGGACAACCGAGCCGAGGTACGGCAGTTCCTCTCCACCCGCCGTGGGCGCATCACACCAGAACAGGCAGGCCTAGAACCCTACGGCGGCCGGCGCCGCGTGCGGGGACTCCGGAGGGAAGAAGTGGCCCGCCTTGCCGGGGTCAGCGTTGACTACTACACCCGGTTGGAACGCGGTAACCTCAGCGGCGTTTCGGACAGCGTGCTCGATGCAATAGCGCGTGCGCTGGAACTCGACCGCGCGGAGCACGACCACCTCTACGACCTCGCACGCACGGCCAACACGTCGGGCCGGAAGCGTGCCGCGAGCGCCGTACCCGCAGGGGTGCGTCCCGAGCTGCAGCACCTTCTTGACGCGATCACCGGAGCACCGGCATTCATCGGGAACAACAGGATGGATATCCTCGCTGCCAACACCTTGGGCTACGCCCTGTACTCCGACATGTACCGCAGCACTGCCCGCCCCGCGAACCATTCGCGGTTCATCTTCCTTGACCCCCGGTCGCACGACTTCTATACCGACTGGGAGCGGGCAGCAAGCACCAACGTCGCGATCCTCCGCCGTGAGGCCGGCCGCCACCCGCACGACAAGGGCATTGCCGAACTCGTGGGCGAACTCTCCATGCGGAGCGAGGAATTCCGCACGCGCTGGGCAGCGCACAACGTCCGGCGCCACTATGCCGGAACAAAGTTCTTCCGGCATCCGGTGGTCGGGCTGCTCGAACTGAATTACCAGGTCCTGGAACTGGAAGAGGACCCGGGGCACACCCTGACGGTCTATCCCGCCATCCCCGGCAGCCCCTCCGACGAAGCCCTCAAGCTCCTAGCCTCATGGGCAGCAACCGAGAACATCGCCGAGTCTGCGAAGGCCCACGTCCGCGGCTAGTTCCCGTCGCTTTCGATGTAAATCAAGGCTGTTATTCCCTGCGCCGACCCCCTAGGCTGTGCCTGATATCCATCCAACTCGGGAGGCTCCTGTGCATACCTCGGAAAGAACTGACCGTGCGGCTCAAGCCCGCCATCTCCAGGAAAGCCTCATCACGCAGCTGGCCAAGGGGAGGGAATGGGCCACGCCGGGCGTGGAAGCTGCCTTGCGCAGGGTGCTTAGCGGAATGGACAACGGCATAGAGGCGGCTTCCCCTCGGATCCAGGCGAGTCTGCGGGCAATTGCTGACGAACTTGCCGGTGGGGTGGAGGTGGTGACCCCCCGCCTCCATGAACGGATCGCCCGGCTCATCCCCGTCGTCGAGACCGCACCGCCGGAAGCGGTCCAGCCCGGACCCAAGCCCAGGAAGTGGTGGCTGATCATCGGTATTGCCGCGGCAGCAGCGGCCTGCGGCGTCACGCTTTGGCAGGCGATGCGCCCCGTTGACGAATCGCCAGTGGAAACTCAGGACGAGGCGCCCTACACCGAAGACCCACTGTCCCCGCCCATCCAGTAGTCACCACCGCGTACGCGGCTTAGTCCTTCGGCTGCGTCGACAGTTTCCGGCGCGTCAATGCAGGGCCGAACGATGGGGCCTTCGGGTAGGCCTGCTTCGGCAAGGGCCTGCAGCCAGCCCTGTTCCCTGCCGTGAGAATAGATTCCGGTGTTCGTACCCATGGCCAAGGCTATGTTGGTGTGGCCGTGGCCAATCGGGTGGCTCAACTGCGGATTTGGCGCCCGACACCAAATCCACGCCGACGCTGTTGCATCCGGGCGCGTCCGCACTGTGGTTCAGGAGAACTGCAGGTATGTCCGCCGATTCGAGGTCGGCCAGGTCCGGTTCCATCAGGACGCTGGACAGCACGACGCCGTCAACCTGGCGGGCGGCCAGGTTGCGGATGTTCCGGCGTTCCTTGGCGAGGTTGCCAGCGGAGTTGGTCAGCACCAGGCTCCATCAAGTGAGGTTAAACGCCTTCGGCTCTGTCCTGACCTGTTGATTATGCAGCCGTTCAAGCAAAATGAGATAGGTAGGAGCGGCAGAACCAAGGAGCAACTGGACCAAGGAGCGGACATGGAAAAGCAACTGCGGATCGGCCTATCCGTGTTGGCCCTGGCTGCGGCGCTTGCCGGCTGCGGCGGCAATCCCGGGTCGACGAGTCCCACTACGGGCGCACCGCCCGCGTCGGCCACCGCTCCGGCTCCGGGTGTGTCCACAACTGCGGCGGCGGGCGTTGAACTCAAGACCGCTACCTCGGCGGCCGGCCCTATCGTCGTGGACAAGGACGGCAAGAGCGTCTATTTCTTCGCTGAGGACGTCAAGGATTCCCCCACCAGCGCCTGCAAGGACGAGTGTGCGGCGGCATGGCCCCCAGTCACGACAAGCTCCGATGCACCCGCAGTGGAAGGCGTTACCGGCACCATCGGTACCATCGGCGCGGCCGGTGGTTCAAAGCAAATCACGATCAACGGCATGCCGGTCTACTACTATGCGAAGGATACGAAGGCCGGGGACATTCTCGGCCAGGGCGTCAACAACGACTGGTATCTGGTCAGCCCGTCCGGTGAGATGTTGAAGTCAGCCGGCGGTTACTAAGCCTGCACTCCCGGGTACCGGATCACCGGGTTCCTGACCACTCCCCGTGCCGGCACGACCGTTCCTTCATCGTTCCTCCCTGCGCGGGGCCGCCGCACCGGCCGCCTCGCGTTCGTGCTCCTCGTGTTCCAAGGCGCCTTCCGGAGGACCCTCATAGCCATGGTCTTCGTCCATCGTGACTTCGTCGAACGGGAAGGCACCGGACAGGACCTGCTCCACCTGGTCCTTGTCGATTTCCTGGGTCCAGGCGCCGATCAGCATAGTGGCCACGGCGTTGCCGGTGAAATTGGTCAGCGCCCGGGCCTCGGACATGAACCGGTCGATCCCCACGATCAGTCCCACACCCTCCACCAGGTCCGGCCGGTGCGACTGCAGACCGCCGGCCAGGGTAGCCAGTCCGGCGCCGGTGACGCCGGCGGCGCCCTTGGAGGCGATGATCATGAACACCAGCAGCGAAATCTGCTCACCGATGGACAACGGCGTGCCCAGAGCTTCCGCAACGAACAACGCGGCCATGGTCAGGTAAATGGCCGTGCCATCCAGGTTGAAGGAATAGCCCGTCGGCACTGTGATACCGACCACCGGCTTCGCGACACCCAGGTGCTCCATCTTGGCGATCAGCCGCGGCAGCGCCACCTCGGAGGATGAAGTGGAGAAAATGAGCAGATATTCACGGGCCAGATACCTCATCAGCCGGAAGATATTGACCCCGGTGACGAACTTCAGCAGACTTCCCAGTACCACGACGATGAAGACAATGCAGGTGATGTAGAAGGCGAGCATGAGGGTCGCCAGGCTGATAATCGCCTGGACGCCAGTCTGCCCGACGACGGCGGCAATGGCGCCGAAGGCACCGATGGGCGCCAGCCACATGATCATCGCCAGGATCCGGAACACGAGCGTCTGGACGGAACCGATCGCTTTGAGGATCGGCACACCGGACCGGCCCATCCGCTGGAGGGCGAAACCGACCAGCAGTGCCACAAACAGCGTCTGCAGGATGCTCCCGGAGGTCAACGAGGACAGCAGCGTGGTCGGGATGATACCCAAGATAAACTCCGTCGTTCCTGCGGCCTCCCCCTCACCGCCTCCGGCTTCGAAGGTGCCGCCCTGGACATTGAGCCCTTCACCCGGCTTAACGAGGTTGCCGACAATGAGCCCGATGGCCAGTGCGAACGTGGACATCAGGATAAAGTAGCCGAGCGCCAGACCGCCCACTTTGCCCACCGTGGCTGCCTTGGCGATCGACCCGACGCCCAGCACGATGGTGCAGAAGATGATCGGGGCGATCATCATCTTGATCAGCGCGATGAAACCGTCGCCCAACGGCTTCAGCGCCTGCGCAAAGCCCGGCGCCACCAGACCAAGCACAGCGCCCAGCACGACGGCTGCGATCACCGCCACATAGAGAACATGGGTCCTGTCCTTCTTCTTCCTCGCCTCGGGGGGAGATGTTGCACCGCCCGCAGGGACCTGCGCCGAGGATGACATCGGAAGCCTCCTTAAGATCCGGTGAACTGCTCGATGTCTACTAATGTCCCACTGTGGAAACGGGATCACCATGGTGATACGTGAGATAGTCCCGGGCGCGTCTGGTTTCTTGGGTGCGGGAGTTCCCGCAGCTACTTCTGCGACCGGTGGTGGTCCATGAGCAGCTTGGCCATGGTCCTGGCGCGGCCAGCGGCGCGGGAGTCGCCCTCGGCCGCGGCGACGATGGCTCCCTTGATCAAGATGTGAATAGACCAGGCGAAATCGTGCGGGTCGTTGAGCCCGGCCGATTCCGCGAGTTCGGCGATCTGTTGCCGCGTTCTGTCCAGGTACTGGATGCTCGCTTTCCCGAGGGGGTGGTCGGAACCCATTTCCATCAACACGTGCAGGAAGGAGCTGACCTGGGCCGCGCCCTCGCGGAACCAGTCGTCGAAGACGTCGAAGATGGTCAGCATGGCTGCCTCGTCCGTGGTCCCGTGGCGGGCGATTGCGTTCTCGATGGCGACCGTGCGTTCCCGGTACCACTGCTCGAGGAAAGCCAGCACGACATCGTCCTTGGAGCGGAAGTGCCTGTAGAAGGTTGCCTTGGCCACGCCTGATGCGCGGATCAGTTCATCGACTCCGACGTCGCGGATCCCGCGACGGGCGAACAGCTGGTAAGCCGCGGCAACGATCTTCTCCCGAGGACCGTCCGTTACAGGGCGCCTTGGCTGTTCAGCCCGGCTTGCTGGAGTTTCCACACACGGATAATACACAATCTCGCCGCACCAAGACAGACCGGTCTGTCTAGCGCTTCCGGACATCCCCTACTAGGGCGAGAACGCTATCGATTGCCTGCAGAACGTCCGGTGGGAAGGCTTGGTCGGCAGTCAGGCAAAACCAGTTGGTCGTGCAAGCAGCCGCATGTATTCAGGTGATGCCCCTTGGGGCTACTATGACGTCATCACTCCGTCCATTTATTTATGGGGAGAAATGAATACTTCTCGGATGGTCGCCGGAACCACGCTCTTGGCGCTAATGCTCACGGCATGCTCCGGCCCGCAACCCCAGGCAGCACCGACAGTCTCAGTTGCACCCGCATCGGCCCCGAGCGCAAGACCCACCCCCAATGCGGCCCCTGCCGGCAATGAAAACGAACGCGGTCAGGTGGTCCAGGAGATCGGTGAAACGGCCGTACTAGTTACCGACGGATATGACGCCCCTCCTACGATGACCTTCAAGGTGACGTCGATTGAGCCGGTCAAATGCGACGCACCTAACGCACCCCGGCCACATGGAGTTGCCATCGCGGTATCCGTTGAGATCGTCACCTCCCCAACGTTTTCGGGACCACTGGTTGTCAATGGCCAGCCAGGGATGATCAGTTTCCGCCCGCACTACTGGAACGGCTACGCCTCCAACGGCACGCAGATGAACACCGTTGAGTCTCCTATCGAGCACGGCTGCCTTGCCGACAGAACTAAGCTTCTGCCCGACTATTTTGGTAAAGACCGAAAGCTGAACGGGTTGGTCATCCTTGATGTGACGACGCCGACCGGCGAGGTTGCCTTCGTTCCCAACGGCATTGGGGGCTGGGCCTGGGAGTACCCCGGGGATGAGTCGGAAACCAGGATAGGACCGGCCTGACGAAATTTAACTGGCATGCGCGGGCATCGATGAGCCGGGAGTAGCCCGTTCATTAAAACTGCGGGTCTACGGGTATGGCACAGCGGAAAGGTGTCGACCTAGGCGCCATTCAAGGCTGTCCACCTCGATGTATAGGATCGGGACCGTGCTCCGGCGGAAGAGACGCCGGCGCTGTTCGACGCGCCCTTCCCCTTGAAGGTAGGCGCGCATGACGAGGCAGAGCCGACGAAGCTCGGCTTCTTTCTCCGCCTCCTCGTCGTCTTCGTCGAAAAGGATGGTCTGGACGTTCAGCTCAGGGACGAGGGCGTCCATCCACGTGTAGCTGGCTCGGATAACAGCTGTGCGCTCATTGTCGGAGCGGTTGCTCACATGGACGCCGTGCAGCCGGGCGTCATCGCTGGAGCTAACGTTTGCCACGGCGAAGTTCTCGTCGAACACCTCAGCAACGACCCGATGGAGCATGGCTTTGATGTCGATGGTCATGATGAAAGTCTCTCAGGCGCCGCAACGGACGGATTATTACCAGCATCCGCAGGACGAAACCCGGAACCGCACCGCCCTCTGCAACGCCCAAACCGTGGAAACATGCATTAGATGCACGGAACCTACTGCGATAAGGAATCGGCAGGGCAAATTCAAGCTTGACGTCAGATCGTCATGTTCGTCGCATCTCGTGTCTGACCCTGCTGAAACGGGCCAGTTCCTTCATGCATGGGAGTTCTCGCAGCTACTTCCACTCCCGTGTGGGTTAGACGCCGATAACCAATGTTATGTAAAGCTGAACCCGGCGAATCGCATCAGGTGCGAATTCGACGGACTTTGATACCGCTGCCCCGCCGACCACCGGCGACCCCCGGGATTCCTTATGTTTTCGACTCTTGGAGGGGCGACGGCAACACGTTGCCGGAGCTAGATCAGCGTGACGTGGCGGACTGAAGCGAATGAAAAACCCGGCCGTTACAGGCCGTTTTGCCCTGGACTCGCAGAATATGCGAAAGTGTCGCGTGTTATGCGAGGCGAAATGTGACCAGACAGCCAGGGCCGGCGGGAACAGCCGGGCAGCAGATCGCCCGGGATGTGGCACTGTTTAACCCTGCGGAGCAGATGTTCCAGGCGATGCTGGACGGGTGGCGCAATCAGCAGTTGAGCCGGAACCTTGCCTTCACGACGATCGCCCGGCGCGAGCAGGTCATCCAGCGTTTCCGCTCGTTTACCGGTGAGGATCCGTGGTCCTGGACTGTGGGCGATGTCGATGAGTTCTTCATGGAACTGCGTGCCGTCCGCTCGGCGAGCCATTCGACACTCCTGGCGTACCAAAACGCGCTTCGCCTGTTCCTGGGCTATCTGACCGATCCGGCCTACGGCTGGGAGCAGGAATGCATGGAACGGTTCGGCACCCACCCGGCCCAAGTCTGCCACGAGTGGAACACCGCCGCGCATGTCCAGGAAGCCTCCGCCCGTCCGCGCAAACGCCCGCTGACCCGGGACGAGCTCCAGGACCTGTTCGACTATGCCGATGACCGGGTCGACCACGCCCTCAAGCAGGGGCGCAAGGGCTGGATCTCGGCCTTCCGGATCGCCACGGCCATCAAGGTTGCCTATGCCTGGGGCCTGCGGCGCAACGAAGTCCGCATGCTCGAACTGACCGATTTCGGGACCAACCCGCACGCGCCCGAGTTCGGCGGATACGGCGTTCTTTACGTCCGGCACGGCAAGGCGATGCGCGGGTCACCTCCCAAACGCCGCAGCGTCCTGACGGTCCCCCACACCGGCTGGGCCGTGGACTGCCTGAGGCAATGGATCGAAGAAGTCCGGCCACCCGGAACCGGTAAGGAACACGTATCCCTCTGGCCCACCGAGCGCAGCAGCCGGGTCAGCGCCGACTCACTGACCCGGGAATTCACTCTGCTACGGACCGGGCTCGGGCTCGCGGACGGCATCGATTTCCACTCCCTGCGCCGCTCCTACGTCACCCACCTGATCGAGGACGGCTACGACGCCCTGTTCGTCCAGCAACAGGTCGGACACGAACACTCCTCCACCACCGCCCTCTACACCGGCGTCTCCTCCGATTACCGCACCCGCACCCTGCGGGCGGCCATGACCAAGATGGCAGCAGAAGCCACCGGCACCGACCAGAGGAACACGCCATGAAAAAGCACATCGAATACTCCTGGCGGCTGCGCGAAATCATGGCCGCACGCGGACTGTTCAACATCTCCGACCTCATCCCCCTGCTCGTCGAACGCGGCATCGAACTCTCCCCCTCGCAGATCTACCGGCTCGTGGGACAAAAACCGGAACGCATGTCCTTGACCCTGCTCGGCGCCCTCTGCGATGCCCTCAACTGCACGGTCGAGGATTTGTGCCAGTTCCACACCGTCGCCACCGCGCAGCGGAAAAACGCCGTGAACGCTCCCGCACCGAACGGCCCGAAAGTCGTTGACCTAAACACGACGATCCGGCCCAAACGCGCCCGCGTCCGCCCCGCAGAATAATGCTGACCCCGAAAGAGAAGCTCTGCGTCCGCTGCCGGAAACCAGCCTCCAGGCTCGGGGCGAAATGGCCCGAGGGCCGGGTCTGCCGGCTCTGCTACCAGCGCGCTGCCCGGACCCATGGCACTTGCCCGGGCTGCGGTACCGATCGGCTGCTGCCGGGCCTGAACGGAACGGGCTCCCCGGTCTGCGTCGACTGCGCCGGCATCCCGGCCGACTTCCACTGCACCCAATGTTCAGCCGAGGAAGAACCCTACCGGGCCCGGCGCTGCGCCCGCTGCCGCCTGCGCGACCACCTGACTGAACTCCTCGATGATGGCACCGGCACCGTGGCTGAGCCCCTCAAGCCCCTACACGAGGGAATCAGCGCCCAGCCCCATCCCCGCAGCGCGCTGACTTGGCTGCGCAACCCGGACGCCGCGATCTGCTTTCCGCCATCGCCACCGGCGCCCGGCCACTGGCCCACGCCACCTTCGATGACCACGCATCACCGCGGACCGCGATGCACCTGCGGGAACTCTTCATCGAGCACGGACTTCTGGAGCCTAAGGACAGGAACCTGCTGCACTTTGAAACCTGGCTGGTCCGGATCCTGGCCGAGCTCACCAACCCGGACCACCGCCACCTCATCAAACAGTTCGCCACCTGGCACCACCTGCGCCGGATGCGCCAACTCTCCGCCGCCGGCGAACTGAACTGGGGCGCAGCCCGGGCGGCCAAACAGGATATCTCCGTAGCCAGGGACTTCCTCCGGCATCTCTCAGAACGAGGGAAACTGCCCTCCCAATGCCGGCAGGCGGACATCGACCACTGGCTCGCGACAGGACCGACAACGCGCAGCACTGCCAGGACATTCGTTCGCTGGGCCGTCCGGAACCAGCACCTTCCCCGCATCGAATTCCCCTACCGAAAAGCTGAAACCCGGCCGGTCCTGGACCAGGACGAACGGCTCCGGCTGCTCCGCGAAACACTGGACAACCACCACATCCCGCTCCACCACCGCGCCGCAGCAGTCCTGCTGCTTCTCTACGCGCAGCCACTCACTCGCATTGCCAGCATGCGATGCGAGCAAATCACCCGCACCAGCGCAGGTGAAACCGTCATCGTCTTCGATGACCAGCCAGTCCCTGTTCCCCACCCCTTCGACGAAATCCTTCAGAAGCACCTCGCCGACCGGCCCAACATGAACACGGCCGCCAACCGCGCCTCGGCGTGGCTCTTTCCCGGATACCGACCCGGCCAGCATCTTCATCCGGGGCACCTCATGAAAAAGCTCCGCGAGAACGGCATCCACCTACGAGGCGCGAGGAACGCCACGCTTCGCGCGCTCGTCCTGACACTGCCTCCTCCGGTTGCAGCCCAGGCTCTTGGCTACAGCACTCAAATTACCGAACAGCACGCCAAGCAAGCTGGCAACACCTGGGCCACCTACGCCTCTTACCGGCGATAACACAGCGGAAACCGCGAGCCCGGACAGAGGTCTCGCCCAAACACCGGGACTGGCAGGATAGTGCTGTGACGATACGAGATCCATATCCAGATTCGGGTGCGATGTTGCTGCGGATAAAAGTCTCGATCGTGGGCAGTGAACCGGCCATCTGGCGGCTCCTCGAGATCGACCCATCCCTGACCCTGGACAGGGTGCATGAGGTCCTGCAAGCGGCCGTTGGCTGGCGGGATTCGCACCTGCATTCCTTCACGGACACCGATCCCTATGTTCGTCTGCGCGCCGTCAACGGGATCGTACGCGAACCACGTCGCTGGGTCCCCCTGGACCTGATGGAAGACTCTGACGATGACCTGCCGGAGACGGACTGGCCCCTGGGCCAGATCCTCACCCCGGAGTCCGGTCCCCTGTTCTATGAATACGATTTCGGAGACGGCTGGATCCACCGCCTCGAACTCACCGGAAGCCTCCCCATGCCGGCCAACGCCCCAAGTGCGCGGCTCCTGGACGGGGAGAGGCGGGCGCCGCTGGAAGATTCCGGCGGCATCGGTGGCTACCACGACCTTCTCGACGCCCTCGCGGACCCCGGCCACGAAGAGCACAAAGACCTGAAGGCATGGGTCACTTGGACGGCCGGGCCATGGCAGGAATTCGACCCGGCACAACTGGATATCAATGCCGTGGACAACGAGCTCACCCTGCTGTTCCCTGCCCCTTCTGCCAGCGAACACGGCCCCGGAAGCGAGTCACTGACCCAAGAACTCACGAACCGGATGCCTCCCGGCCTGCGACGCGAATTCCGTTCATACCTTCACGCCGCCGGCCTCGACGGCCCCGCAACGGTCGAAGCAGACGTCGCCGAGGCGATGACCGCCCCCTATCTCTGGCTCACCCGCCGCATCGGGCCTGACGGTCTATCCCTCACCGCCGCCGGCTGGCTGCCGCCCGCCGTGGTCCGCGAGGCAATGACCGAGCTCGGCTGGGCCAAGTACTGGATCGGCAAAGCTAACCGCGAGGACCAGACACTGCCCGTCCTTCAGCTGCGCGAAAGCGCTCAACGACTCGGCCTGATCCGCAAAATCAAAGGCAAAATCGTCCTCACATCCGCCGCCAAACGGCTGCTCGATGATCCCGCAGGCCTTTGGCTCTTCCTCGCACGATCCATCGCCCACCGGCACCGCCATGACTCCGACCGCGACGCGGCGCTGTTACTCCTGCTCGAAGTCGCCGCAGGGAAACGAACCGAATGGGCCGACTACCTTGAAGCCGTCTCCTTCGGTCTCGAAGCACTCGGCTGGCGCAGCCACACCGGAGCCGAACTGGAACCGAACACCGTCCAAGCACTCCTCGTCGATGCCCACGAGGTCCTGCTAAACCTCGCCATCTTCGACGACCGTTTCGGGCTCAAGGCAAACACCGTCAAGGCGCCAGGGCAAGCCTTCGCCCGCGCAGCACTTCGCTCATAACCACTCACAACCAGCAAAGCAACGACTCGGCGGCGAGCCACATCCTCCGAGGCTAAACCGCCATCGACGCAATGGCATTCGCCGGTTCCGAATACGCCGGCTCACCAGCAGAACGGTGGGAAGGGGGCAGAAATGGCCCATCCACCGGCGTCGTTTACCGACTGCGGCGTGAAAGAGAGGCCGCCCTACCCATCGCACTCGCTGCAGTATGAAGGACCATTGCTCTCACGGGCCAGCTGGGACCGGTGCCGGACCAGGAAGCAGGAATAGCAGGTGAACTCGTCCGCGGCCTGGGGAATGACCTGGACGATGAGCTCATCGGAGATGATTTCGCCGCCCGGGGTCAGTCCGTCATCGAGGGCATCGGCTTCGTCCAGTTCGGCGATGAGGCTCCGGGCGTCCGAGGCGTTCGCAGACTGCAAATCCTCCAAAGAACGCTCTTGGGATTCCTTGACGTCGGAACGGACTTTGCCGTAGTCGGCTGCCACTGAGGTGCTTCTCACTTCTTGGGTTCGGGTGGTGCTCTTTCGGACGAGACCCTAACGTGCACGCTTTCCCCGTTGTTCCCGCGCCCGCGGCAACTGGGCTGGGAATGCGAGAGTACGTTCTCAAAAGAGGCCAACTGCCCAGTGAAATCGGGACGCCCGAGAGGCCCTGGGAACGGCTCAGCGCTCCATGTGGTAATAAACATGTCAAGCTTTTTAGGGGCGCTCTCCTCCCATTACGGCTGCCCTTCGCCCAGCTAGCGAAGCTCCGGTCAAATAGCGGTTGACCGGAGCTTCAGTTCATTATGCCCCCGCCAACCTGGAAATTCGCTGTCCACCCAACCAAGGGGAAGCCACTCAGGCTCGGCTAACGAGGGTCTTTGACTGGCACTCACTCCCCTACCGCTTTCAACCTCGGATCCGCTGATTGAAACGAATGCCAATTGATCGGGGGACCTAGCAAAAACACCGAGGCGACCGCAGCACGCTCGACAACCTGGCGGGCGCGTCTTTTCGGGTTGGCCCGAGGCGAAGAATCGTCGACCGGGAATGCGGTGCACGACTGCTTCTAGGAGCTATCCTCTGAAGTTAGTTAGCACTCGGGGGAACAGGAGCAAAGACCTTGCACATAGAGATTCTCTGGTCAATGCCCCCAGCTAGGAGCGGCGTGCTGTCGCCGGCGTCCACCTTGGCCCAGGCCCTGCTCTATGCAGACTCTGTAACTCTTATGGCACCTCAGAGTGACGACCTGCTGGAGACGAGCGACTGGTGGCAAGTTGTAGAACTTTTTGGTTCTGCCATCCAGCGCGATTCTCTAGACGGGTATGGATATGTCTACTCCAAGGATGAAGAAAGATCCCTCCCGTTCTTGAAGCTGTTGGTCGTAGAAGCGAATGCTCTGCTCGCCATGAACGAGGACAGACTGGCTTTCAAGAAGTTTCGACAAGCGCAAGTAGCGTTAACTCACTTCAGGCCCCACAAAAAGAAGAAATACATTCGTTCCTACCCCACGGATCTAAATGATCTTGTCGAGCAAACGTTGACCGGTGATGGACCCGCCCTCTCGCGCGTCAACGCCTTTCTTCGCCTTCACGGTTCACGCATTTCACAACTTCGCGGACTTCGCGGTGCCACTGAGAGTGAGCTGACCAAGGTTGAGAGGCTCGTGGGAGTATTTGAGTTTACGCAGCGATCTCTGGCAGCTAACGCTTATCCGTTGGTCGATGATGCTCGTGGATATTGGCGAGGGGCAGCCGCACAGAACATGATGCTTTCGGGCAGCGGGCAAAAACGTGCCGCTAATGCCTCGCTCGCTGTAGGGCAGATACAGAGACTTCCCAGCATCAGAGCGATGGACTGGTTTGCAGTGAAGGACGTTAGAGAAGGACTGCGCGGTCCATTGATCAGATTTCGCAGCGCAATGTCGAAATTGAGTGTGGAAGCTACGGTGCATCCACTCGATGCATCCTTCGATGACTTCGTAGAGGAGGTTTGGCTGACTTCCGTTGCTCCCGCCATCGAAGAGGTGGAGGAACTGTCTCGACAGGCACAGTTTCGCGCGGTCTTTTTCGATGATGTGCTCGGGAAACTCAGTACCTATTCTTCTCCCGCCATAGCCTTGGCTGCCGCAAATTTTGCTAGCATGCCACTCGCTCTACAAGCAGCACTAGGGCTGGCCGCACCCGCTGCAAACGCTATTGCAGCAATCCGAACCAAGCAGCGAGCCCTGGCCAGCAAAGACTTTATGTTCCTTCGGCTGGTCGAAAAGAGGGCCGCGCGCGCGTAAGAACTTCGATTACTTCGGGTTTGTTCAGGTCACCGCTGGCGCTCACGGGCTCATCGAAATCCACCCCGGCCAAACCTTGTCACAAAGGGACAGAGCGGAGGCTTAGTGGACGGGCCGGCTTCGGCTAGAGACATGGCCGCACCTGCCGTTGTGAGGCAACTGTGGTGCGGGCGATGAAAGGGCGAGGGTTTACTCGTGATGAGACCGATCCCGCCGGGAAGATTGGGCCCCGACGGGAAGAGCGTCGATCTTCACCAGGGCCCGGTGTGCGGCTACGACAAGCAAGATGAACCCGATTAAGGAAACTAGTCCGCCGAGAGCTGCCAGGCCGATAAAGGCGCCACTCATATTGCCGTCCCTCAGCGAAGCAATGGACCATGTGCCAAAGGTTGTCCCGATAAGGCTCAAGCGTGGGCCTGCCAAGGTCAAAGTAACACCGGCCACAAAGACACCGGCTGAACGCTTGAACTGCATGTGAACTTCCCCTGATTGTGCTAACAAACTTCGCACAGGGTATCCCGGCTCACCCGTTAGGTCGGGATCACCCGGCATCCGCGTCGAGCACCGCTCCACTTCGCCCTCGACATGCGGAGAGGACTAGCTAGTCGACGGAACCTGCAGTATCGGGCGCTTGAGTAGGACGAGTAGAAGTAGGTGAAAGAACCCGTCTGAAAAGTCAATGAGTTGGCCTGACTTATGCATCGCGGCTCCTGCCGCCAACCGTCAGGGCAATGGACGCTCGCTTACCGAACCGCCCGCCAGGTTGACGAAAGGCCATTATCGGCGTTCGGTCTGGGCTGTCGTAGGACGGGAGAATCGCTCACCTGATTGCTGCTATGGCGGGTATGAACACCCGGAAAGGATGCGCGTGGCCGCCGCGAAAAGTCTTGGCCGGCATCGCAGAACTTCCGGTTCACAGTAGGCCGCGAAAACGGGCAGGAACTGATTTTCATAGGATGGCTTGGTGGAAAACCAGGAATCCAGCACGCTCACGTCCGAATCCTAGGCGCCATCTCCCAGTCTTTCCGACGGGCCTTCGATTGGCGCCCGGTCCAAGCGGTTGCTGCTGGCGGTCGGCGGCCTCGGAAAGCTGGGCGGGATCTATTTTGAGGCCGCGACTAACTGGATGGCACCAGTGGCACTTCCTAGACCGACCTTTACCAATCTCAACGTAACTCCTTGTCAGGATACAAGGGGACACTCCGCCATGTATTGGCAATAGGGTCTGACGCTCTAAATCTAACGTTACGAAAACTTTCCCCCCAAGAATGGAGTAATTTCATACGCCCGTCTCATGCTGCCCATGGCAATTCATCGGCAGCTTCTTGGCGTATTCAGGCATCAACACTGTCGGACCACGTTGATCATTACTTTGGTCATGAGAATCGGCTATCTCCAAGTTGTCTGGGCAATTTAATGAGTCGAACAAGTCGGTGTTGCCGTCTCAAAGTTTATGGCATAATTGTACCAAGATCTTGCTAAGGGGCTAACATGCACGACAAAGAATGGATGCGAGAATTCCAGCAAACAGCAGATGCTTGGAAGACATTAAGGAAGACGCCGCAGAACTGCAGATGGATCGCAGAAGGAAAAGCTTGCCAGTCTGCGACCGTGGGCAGCCACACTATCCAACGAAAGGGTGGGCTCTTCCGAGTCTCACAAAATGGTCAAGTGGTTACATGGACTTTGGCGGGCCCAAAAGGTCTCAAGTACCAGCAAACCAGTATCCGTAGCGCATCGGTATTTCCAGGTTATTGCCAGGATCATGAAGAGGTTTTCATGCAAGCGGAGAATCGCGGACACCTCGCTAACGAGCGAGAATATGTGGAGCAACTGCTGCGCTCGATTGACCTTGCCATATATGAACTCGAAGCTGGCCGAGACACCTTCGGGCGACCCGTGAGCGAGCTTGTGGAAAGAGCCGAGAGAGGAGACTCTAATGTCGACCTTCCTTCTGCAATTCGACATGACATGCAGTACAAGGACAAAGAGTATGCGCTTGGTGTACTTCAAGAGATGCGGTCAAGCACGCAGAAGCTTTACGATGCAAAAAGATACAGCACAATTCCATATGTAACGAAGGTCTTTAGCGAACCAAGCCCTGTGTGCCTGACTGGACTAGAGACGGTTAATACAATGCTCGGACGGATGCCCCTTGTTTGCTGCGTCTTTCCAGAATTGGGCGGTACCCGCGTTATATTTGCAACACGAAATAAGGATCTATTTGGGCACCTCTTTAAAGAGCATCTGAGTCTCTGGCAACCGGACACATGGAAAAGATCTGTGCGATGGTGGATGACCTACGGTACGGACAACTGGTACCTCAGTCCAGATGTCTTTAACAGATGGACGGAAGAAGATAAGGATGCCTTTAAGGAACAAGCAGAGCTTCAGGGCGGTGCCTCCTTTTATAAGGAGTCACCCGTAAAACTTTGGGAGGAGGACTTCGTTGAAGGGAGTTGACTCGCGGAGCAAATCGTTCAAATAAGGATACCTGACCCTTCCCTTAGCTTGACGAAATCTCCGTTATCGGCATTCGAAAAACAGGACGGGGCAGCAGAATGTTGATTCAGATCGCTGTTTGCGCGGAGGTCGGCATTAATGTTTCGCAGGGGGTTCTGGTGCTCGACTTTGCCGCTGACCGATGTCAGCTGTAACGATGGCTCGTGCTGTGCTCTCAGCAACAGGCAGGAGTGGCACGAGAGTCGCCTGAAGGGCGTGGTAGATGTCAGGTTTCCCCGACCAGATTGCGTAGCTGGGGCGGTTGTCTTGATCAAGAAGGTGGTGCCAGCTGCCGTGCACGGTGTCGATGAAATGCGCTTGAGCGTAGTCGGCCCATTCTTCGAACTGGGCTGCATACCGCGCGTCACCCGTAAGGTGAGACCAGGTCGCTGCTGCAGATAATGCCTCCGCTGTCACCCAGTGCGGCCGGTCGGAAATGACGGGTCGCCCGTTCCAGTCCACGGTATACACGAAGCCCTTCTTGCCGTCGATGGCCCATCCGTGGTCGACGGCAGTTTCGTAGAGGCCGGCGGCTGCTTCGCGCAGCCAGACAGGGGGCCGGTCGAATGTTGACTCCAGTTGGAGAAGGAGGCGGCTCCATTCGAACAGGTGGCCGGGCGTCATTCCGTAGGGGCGGAATTCGTGTCGTGGAGTGTCGGCGTTGAAGTCTGGCAGCGGTGTCCAGTCGGGTCCATAGTGTTCGTTAAGCCACCACTTGGCTGCGCGGGCGTGCCTGTTGATGAACGTTTCGGCGATCCGCAGGCCGTAATCCCTCCATGCCGTGTTGCGGCTGTAGCCGTAGAGCGCGAGCATTGCCTCGAGCCCGTGCATATTGGCGTTGGCGCCCCAGTATGGTTCTGGTTCGGCGAACTCCCGGTCCCACGATTCGACGAGCGCACCTGCGTCGGCCGACCAGAAGCGGGTCTCGAGCAGGTCGGCGACGTCCGTTGTCAGTTCGTCCGCGCCGGCGATGCCGGCGGTCGCTGCGCTGGACGCTGCTAGCGCAACGAAACAGGTATCGTATGCGCGTTTGCGCTGAGATGAGGGCGTGCCGCCGAGTGCACCCGCGTACCCGCCGAAGGTTTCGTCCCTGAATGCGCCGTACAGGCTGGCTACCCCGTGCACTGCGAAGCGTTCGACGCCGGGAACGCCGGCCAGGGCGGCGATGCTGAAGCAGTAGGTCATCCGGGCGGTTATGAAGCACTCGGGCGGGCGATTCTTTTCCACTGCACCGAAGCGGTCAAGGAAACCGAAGCCCCCTGGAACAGCTGAGGCCTTCGCGAAATCAATGAGAGGCGTGGATGCATCACGAATGGCCCTTTGCGGAGAGCCGGGATTGATAAGCAAGGGTCGCCTCTCTGTACTGGATTCTGCTACCTGCCGGAAACCTTTCCCGGATGACGGACTGCGCCGGTCTGCTCAAAGCGGCAGGACCGATGCTGCAGCCATGTCCTCCACAGGGCCGGTTGCCTTGACTGCAGCGGTCATGCCCTGCCCGGTCAGGAAGCGGAGCGGTGGCTACGGACCGCGAGCCATGTCCGCCGTGGCATTGACCGCCGGGCGAGACCGACAGGACTGCCGTTCGATCAGTTCGACCGGCAGAACATTCTTGCGCCGGAACCTCTTGGTAGGGGCAGCAATCCGGGCGAGGACGCGTTCGGCAGCTACCCGTCCCACATGGCGAGGGTCTTGGTCGATGACAGTGACAGCGGGTTGGAGAACATCGGCCATTGTGAAGTCGCCATAGCTGATGAGCGCAACATCAGTCCGGTTCATCGTTTGCAGGGCCGGAAAAACGCCGATCGAAAATCGCGCGTTGGACGAGAAGACGGCAGTCGGCGGATCCGACAGTGCCAGCAACGCCTTGCAGGCCTGGGCCGCGCAGTCCGCGCTGTGCGAACCGAGCATGACCAGGTCCTCGTCACGCGGCAGTCCGGCATCCTTCAGGGCGGCAAGGTAACCCTCCAGGCGCAGCCTGGTAGTGGGCACCTCTGTCGAATCCCCCACGATGGCGATGCGCGTGTGACCGTGCCCGATAAGGTGGCGCGTCGCCTCAAACGCTCCCCCGAAATCGTCCTCCACGAAGTAGTCGGCGTTGAACCTCGAAGGCATACGGTCAATGAATACGATGGGAAAGCTGTCCTGCCAACGTGCCAGGTAGGACTGGTCGGCGGAGATCGGGGCGATAATGAGGCCTCCAATCTGATGCCGGGCAATCGTTTCGATGATGCCTCGTTCCAGGGACGGATCATTGCCCAGGCTCGTCACCACTATTGCCATGTCCTGCTCACGTGCAGCCAGCTCGATTTCCTTAGTGACGGCTGCAAAAAAGGGATCAGCCACGTCAGGTACGGCAATGCCGATGACGGCCGACTTGCCCTCACGGAAAGTGCGCGCGAGCATGTTCGGCACGTACTTTAGCTCCCGCATAGCCGCTTGTACGCGTTCCCGGGTGTCTTCGGTGACATGGGGGTCGTCATTGAAGACCCTGGAAACCGTCTTGGCGCTCACGCCAGCACGCGTGGCCACGTCCTGCATGGTAGTCACTCTTCGGCTCCTTCACCGTCCGCTTGGAACAGCCGCATCGTCCTACGTGCTGACGCGGGAAATGTCTTCGCGAGCACCTCATATGTCATCGGTGACAATCGCCTGCTCTCCCATCCTGCCGCAACTTCAGGGGAACTTCAAGCACCCGCATGTCATCGATGACATTAAATCGCCCGACCTTCTTGACATCGATGACATGGGGACAGCAAGATTGCTGTCAGGCAGGTCACATTGGTCCTCTGCAAAACGGGCAGGGTACTGGCGATAAGACCTTCCGCAGTTATTTCAGGCAGCGCTTCAAGGGTGTAGCAGCACAGCTTCTTCACCGTGGCACGACCAACGGAGGAGACGGCGATGACTACCGCTGAAGATCAGACGCAGGCCCGGTTCCAGGGGGCGCAGCGGCTGGACTGCACGCTGGATGAGTTGGTGGAGCGGGCCCGGTCGTTGGCTGCCGGCGGAACCCGGTGCCTGCTGGGTATCACCGGGGCGCCCGGCGCGGGAAAGTCGACTGCTGCACAGGCCATTGCCACCGCCCTGGGCGATCAGGCGGCCCTGGTGGGAATGGACGCGTTCCATCTGGCCAATAAGGTCCTTGCCCGCCATGGTTCCCATGGACGCAAGGGGGCACCGGACACGTTTGATCCGTGGGGTTATGCGCATTTGCTCCGGCGGCTGAAATCCAACCGGGAACCGGTGGTTTATGCCCCTGTCTTCGACCGGGGCCTGGAGGAATCCATTGGCTGCGCGGTCCCGGTGGGTCGCGGGGTTCCGTTGGTCATCACGGAAGGGAACTACCTTCTGTTGGATGCCGAAGGCTGGCGCGAGGGCAGGGAACTCATTGACCACGTCTGGTATCTGGACACAGGCAATGACGAGCGGCGGCGCAGGCTCGTACGGCGCCACCAGGCCTTTGGGAAACCGACCGCGGAGGCGGAGGCATGGGCGCTGGGCAGCGACCAGCGCAACGCCGAGATCGTAGAAGGCACCCGTGAACGGGCCGATCTGATCATCAATTTGACCGGCACCCACCGGCCGGACATCAACGCGTAAGTGTGAAAAGAGGAAGGCAAGAGTGACAGCACAACGAAGTGTCCCCGGCCAGCCGGCCGGGACCGGGACAACCGACCACCATCTGACAGGTGCCAGACCATGACTACCATTCCGGTTCTTGAAGCGCGCGGGCTGACGCGCAGTTTCGGTAACGTGCGCGCCCTCGACGGGGCTGACTTTGACGTCAATGCCGGCGAAGTTGTTGCCCTGATCGGCGACAACGGCGCTGGAAAATCAACGCTGGTTAAGGCACTCTCAGGCAATCTCGCCCTGGATTCGGGCAAGATCCTTTTTGCCGGCGGAGAAGTCGAGCTGACCTCGCCCAGCCACGCCAACAGCCTGGGTATCGAGACTGTCTATCAGGACCTGGCCCTGGCACCGCATCTGAACGCGGCGCAGAACATGTTTTTGGGCCGCGAGATCCCCAAGCCCGGGTTTCAGGGCCGGCTGGGATTCATGGACAACAAGGCCATGCGGCTGAAGTCCCGTGAAGCCTTTGACGAACTGGGCGCCACAGTACGAAGCCTCACTGACCCCGTTGGCAGCATGTCCGGCGGTCAAAAGCAGGCGATCGCCATCGCACGCGCCGTGGCCTGGGCCAAAGGCGTTATCTTCCTGGACGAACCTACAGCCGCCCTGGGCGTCGTGCAGACCCGGAATGTGCTCGACACGATCCGCCGCGTCCGGGACAAGGGCGTGGGCGTCGTCTTCATCAGCCACTCGATGCCGCACGTCATCGACGTCGCCGACCGTGTCCAGGTACTCCGGCTGGGACGGCGCGTAGCCACCTACGAGGCAAAAAAGACGTCCGTGGAAGAACTAGTGGGCGCAATGACCGGCGCCCTTGATGGAGCACACTCATGACCACCACCGAAGCCGCCCCCCGCATGGCAGGGACAGCCAGCGTTCTGACCCGCACCCATTCCCTTCGGCAAGTGCTGCAGGTGCAGTCCTTCCAGATCCTGCTCGTCCTGCTGGTCATCTTCCTGATCTTTGCCGCCATGGCACCGGAAGTCTTCCCGACCTGGGGCAACGTCCGCCAGATCATCCAGAATGTCTCCATCCTCGGTGTCTTGGGTATCGGCATGACGTTTGTGATCGTGACCTCGGGCATTGACCTGTCGGTTGGGTCCAACCTCGTTTTCTCCGGCGTCGTCGCCGCCAAGGTCATGCAGTCCATGGGTGATACCGGGTGGGGAACGGCGTTCGTGGGCATCATTGTTTCTATCGGTTGCGGACTCGGATGGGGCCTGCTTAACGGGGTCCTCATCGCCAAGGCCAAGGTACCGCCGCTGATTGTCACGCTGGGCACTCTCGGTGCGGCGCTGGGCCTGGCCCAGGTGATCACCGGAGGCGTGGTCATCCGTGAAGTTCCCGCGGTGCTGCAGGACACCATCGGATACGGCAACGTTCCCGGAACCACGCTGCCGACAATTTCCCTCATCGCAATAGTGCTCATCGTGGCCTTCGGGATCGTGCTTCACAAGACCAGGTTCGGCCTCTACACCTTCGCCATCGGCTCCAATGAGGAGTCGGCCCGCCGGGTGGGTGTGAAAGTCGACCGCCAGCTGATTTCCATCTACGCACTCTCCGGCGCGCTGGCCGGCGTCGCAGGGATCCTGTCGCTGTCCCAGTACGGAACCACGGCCATCGCAGGCCAGTCAGCCACCAACCTGAACGTGATCGCCGCCGTCGTGATCGGCGGTACCTCACTCTTCGGCGGAGTCGGCACCATCTTCGGGACCGTCGTCGGGCTTTTCATCCCCGCAGTCCTGCAAAACGGATTCGTGATCGTCGGCGTCCAGCCGTTCTGGCAGCAGGTCGCCGTCGGCGCGGTCCTCGTCGCCGCCGTCTACGTCGACCAGCGGCGCCGGGCCGCCGCAGCCCGCGGTCATTCAGCCAAAGACGAAGGCAAGAAACGGCTTTTCCGCCGTCGGTCCAACTGATTCCCCAAACCCCAACAGACCAAAAGCAAAGAGGAGCTAGACAATGAAGTTGACCCCTAAGATCACCCTGCTCGCTGCCGGAATGCTGGCCGCAACATCCCTCTCGGCGTGTGCCGGCGGCAATGCCTCCGCGGGGGCCTCCGGGTCGGCGCAGCCGAAGCTGGCCTTTATCCAGGGTGTCGCCGGCGATGAGTTCTACGTCAGCATGCAGTGCGGCATTGACGCCGCCGCCAAGGAAGCCGGGGCGACCATCAACACCCAGGGCCCGGCCAAATTCGACCCGACACTGCAAAAGCCCATCGTCGACTCCGTTGTGGCCTCGAAGCCGGACGCCATACTCATCGCACCCACAGACGTTGCCGCGATGCAGGCTCCGCTGAAGGCAGCCGCAGCGGCAGGCATCAAGGTCGTCCTGGTGGACACGACCGTGCAGGATCCGTCCTTCGCCTCGTCGTCGGTGGCTTCGGACAACAAAGGCGGGGGCCTGGAAGCTTTCAAGGCGATCAAGAACCTCAACCCTGACGGCGGAAAAGTGCTCGTGATCTCCACGGACCCCGGTGTCTCCACAGCGGATGCCCGGGTGGCAGGTTTCGAAGAGGGAGCCAAGGCGGATCCAGCCTTCCAGTACCTGGGCGTGCAGTACAGCCACAACGACCCCGCCGAAGCAGCCAAGCTGGTTTCCGCTGCCCTGGCCAAAGACCCCGACATTGTCGGCGTCTTCGCCGCAAACACATTCGCCGCGGAGGGCACAGCAACCGGCGTCCGCCAGGCCGGCAAGCAGGACCAGGTCAAGATCGTCGGATTCGACGCCGGACCGGCCCAGGTCAAACAGCTCAAGGACGGTGTCGTCCAGGCACTGATCGCCCAGGAACCGGCATCCATAGGCACCCAGGGTGTGGAGCAGGCGATCAAGGCGATCAAGGGCGAATCCACCCAAAAGGACATCCAGACCGGGTTCCGGCAGATCACCGCCGACAACATCAGCGGTGAAGGTGCCCAGTACGTCTACAAGTCCTCCTGCTAGCAGCCGGACTGACGGTGCTGTTGCCCGTGCCTACGAACCGGGCAACAGCACCGCTCAACCTCCCACTGAAGGAAAGAATGACATGACGTCCCTGAACGAGGCGGCCCTTCCAGGACTTGCCCACCGGCTGCCGGTTCCGACGTACAACCGGTCGGCAGTCAAGACCGGCATCGTCCATTTCGGCGTCGGCGGATTCCACCGTTCACACGAGGCCATGTTCATCGACAGGCTCCTGAACCAGGGCGGCTCGGCGGACTGGGGAATCTGCGGAGTGGGCGTCCTTCCCTCGGACGCACAGATGCGTGACGCCCTCAAAAGCCAGGACGGCCTCTACACCCTCGTGCTGAAGGCCCCTGACGGCACCGAAACCGCCAGCATCATCGGCTCCATCACCGAATACCTCTTCGCGCCCGACGACCCCGGCGCAGTCATCACCAAACTCGCCGCTCCTGATACCCGCATCGTTTCCCTTTCCGTTACCGAGGGTGGCTACTGCATCAATGACACCACCGGGGAATTCGACCCCCACGCCCTCGACGTCATCCAGGACCTGGAGCCCAACACCGTTCCACACTCCGTGTTCGGCCTCATCACCGCCGCCCTGGCGCAGCGGCGTACGCAAGGCACTCCCCCGTTCACCGTCATGTCCTGCGACAACATTCAAGGAAACGGAAACGTCGCCCGCAAAGCCCTCGTGTCCTTCGCCCGGCTCAAAGACGCGGACCTCGCCGCTTGGATCAGCGAAAACGTCGCCTTTCCGAACTCCATGGTCGACCGCATCACCCCTGTCACAACGGACCCCGACCGCGACTCCGTCTCCAACACATACGGGCTGACGGACACATGGCCCGTCGTCGCCGAACAATTCGAACAGTGGGTCCTGGAAGACAACTTCACCAACGGCCGCCCACCCTTGGAAGACGCGGGCGTACAAATCGTCAACGACGTTGAACCGTATGAACTGATGAAGCTTCGGCTGCTCAACGCCAGCCACCAGGTAATGAGCTACCTGGGCTACCTCGCCGGCTACCGGTACGTGCACGAGGTCTGCTCCGATCCGCTATTCGCCGAGTTCATCCTTGGCTACATGGAAGAGGAAGCAACGCCGACGCTGCGGCCGGTACCGGGGATCGATCTGGACGCCTACCGGACAGAGCTGCTCCACCGCTTCTCCAACCCCGCCATCCGGGACACCCTCGCACGGCAAATGGTCGACGCCTCGGAACGGATCCCCAAATTCCTCCTGCCCGTCCTCCGTGAACAGCTCGACCGCGAAGGCCCCATCAACCGCGCAGTCCTCGTCATCGCCGCCTGGTCGCGGTTCCTCGAAGGCGCCGACGAACAAGGCACAACAATCGAAATCACCGACCGGCGGCGCCACGAATTGCAAACAGCCGCCGGCGCCGACCAACGCAAGCCGGGCTCATTCCTCAACCTGACCGAGGTCTTCGGCAACCTAGGCCACAACGAACGCT
Source organism: Arthrobacter sp. NPDC093125 (assembly GCF_044754225.1). NCBI lineage: Bacteria > Bacillati > Actinomycetota > Actinomycetes > Micrococcales > Micrococcaceae > Arthrobacter > Arthrobacter sp. NPDC093125. The sequence continues at coordinate 646,701 of NZ_JBIVOQ010000001.1, forward strand.
TCACCACCGCCTACCGTCAAGCCCGCGAAGCCCTAAAACACGCCGGCGCCCTCAGCGCCGTCCAAGAACTCACCGACCAAGCAATACCAGCAAGGAGAACTTGATGAACCACCACGTAACAACCGGCGCCGGCGCCGAAACACGAGCAGCAGTGACCGACTTCAACGGCCGCACCATCCTGGTCACCGGAGCAAGCGGCGGCATCGGAGCCGCCACTGTCAGGCAGCTCACCTCAGCGGGAGCAAAGGTCATCGCCAGCGCACGGACACTCGAATCACTGGCCACCCTGTGTGACGAAACAGGAGCACAGCCCCTGGCCTTCGACCTGACAGACGAAGAAGGCATCAAGGACGCTATCGAAGGCCTGGACCTGTGGGGCGTCGTCAACTGTGGCGGCTTTGGCGGCGAAATCGCTACGCCGCAGGATACCGACATCGACATCTTCGACAAGGTCATCAGCATCAACGCCCGCGGCGCACTCCTGGTCATCAAGTACGCCGCACCCTCCATGATCCGGCAGGGCAACGGCGGCGCGATCGTCAATGTCTCCAGCCAGGCCAGCCTCGTCGCCCTCACCGGCCACATCTCCTACGGCTCGTCCAAAGCCGCCCTGGACAACATCACCAGGGTCTCCGCACTGGAACTGGGCAAGCACAACATCCGCGTCAACAGCGTCAACCCGACAGTGGTCATGACCGACATGTCCAACTTCTACTGGGGACGACCAGAAATCGGCGGGCCCTTCCTCGAACAAATGCCCCTCGGACGCTGGGCCACCGTCGACGAGGTCGCCGCACCCATCGTCTTCCTGCTCAGCGATGCGGCCTCCATGATCACCGGTGTCTCCCTGCCAATCGACGGCGGATACTCCAACCGCTGACGGCGGTGCAGACAACGCCGCGAAGCAAACCACCAGCAAAACCCCGAACGGATCCCACTTCCATGACAGAAGAACCAACCGCCGAAGCGATCATCGTCTGCGGAGTTCCCGCCAGCGGCAAGACAACCTTCGCGCAGGGACTGGCCCGCGAACTCCGCTGGACCTACCTCGACCTCGACACACTCACCAACCCGTTGTTCGAATACATGGGCGGCGAGTTCCTCGTCGACGTACCAACGTCCGAACCACCAGTGCGCGCGAGCGTGAACGACATCCGCTACACCTGCCTCTTTGATACCACCCGTGAAAATCTCGGCTTGGGCAACAGCGTCGTGGTGGTCGCCCCCTTCACCTCCGAACGCACCTTCCCGGCCGCGTGGGCACGGCTCGTTGAACGCCTGGCCATCCCGGCCTCCCACGTGCACCTGGCCTGGATGGACACCCCCGCAGAGGAGGTCGTGGTCCGCATGCAACTCCGCGGGGCAGCACGTGACCTCGAAAAGATCAAAGAACCCGACCGCTTCCTCTCCCCCGACGTAACCCGCGCTCCCGGCGTCCAGCACATCCGAATCGACGGACTACTCGCCCCGCCCGACCAGATCAACCACTTCCTCGACGACTTCGCCGTCCGCGAACCCGTGCACTGAACGCCCACAAAAACCCTCCGAAGCATTTCCCTCCGCACCGGGCCGCACGATCCAAGGGCCGCCCGTCGGACCAGCACGCCCTCAAACGGGCTCCGGCACGCCACACCGGCCAACCACACAAGACCACAACCACCAAAACAGGAGAACACAATGAACGAGCTCACCACCCTTGAACGCCGCGGCATGGCCTCGATCTCGACCCCCGGCGGCAAGATGCTCATCGTCGCCGCGGATCAGCGCAATGGCATGAAGGCCGTCATGAACGCACCCGAAGGTCCCGGCTCAATCACCGCCCAGCAGCTCTCCGATGCAAAGGCCGACCTGGTCCGGTACCTCGGCAACGCCGCACCGGCGATCCTGCTCGATCCCGAAGTCGCGCTCCCCCGGGTAGCAGACGAGGGCGTTCTCTCCCGTGACACCGCCCTGGTCGTCGGCCTTGACGCTTCCGGTTTCGAAACAATCGAGGGCCTGCGCTACACGAAGTTCGTCCCGGGCATGTCCGCGCGCAAAGTGCGCGAACTCGGGGGCGACGTCGCCAAAATGCTCTGGTACATGCGCCCGGACCTCCAGGACGCCACGTCACGCGTCGCTGAAGAGATCCGCGAACTCGTCACCGAATGCTCGAAGGAAGGCCTCCTTCTCATCGTCGAAATCCTGGCCTACCGCCTGGAAGACGAAAGCGAGCAGGACTACGCCGCCGCGTTCCCCCGCCTCGTCGCGGACGCAGCACGACTCTCCGTTGAATGCGGCGCGAAAGTCCTCAAGCTCCAGTACCCAGGATCTGCCGAAGCCAGCGCCGCCGTCACCGAAGCCGCCGCAGGGGTGCCGTGGGCAGTGCTATCAGCCGGAGTCGACCACGAGACGTTCATCAAGCAGGTCGAGATCGCAGTCGCTAACGGAGCAGGCGGTGCCATGGCCGGCCGCTCGCTGTGGAAGGACAGCCTCGCCGTCTCATCCGAGACCCGTGAGCAGCTACTGACTACACGGGCACTGCCCCGCCTGCACGAACTCGAAGCCGTGGTGGACGGCACCCTGGTCGTCTCCTAACCATTAAATCGGTGCCGGCAGCCACACAGATGAGACAGCGGCTGCCGGCACCTGAGGACGGTGACCGGACAAATCGAACCTTCAACAGCTCACCGTGGAGACGTAGACGTTGGGCTTGTCGGCCTATTCGGCGACGATAGCCTGCGACCCTGTCAGCAAATTCAGGTTGACGAAAGGCCGGTTATCGGCGGTTCGGAAAATGGATACGGGAACGGGTTCCTAGCGGGTCTGAAGTCGCTGAGCAAAGGATATAACGGCCCGATCTTTTTCTGTCTACTGGGCGATGGATTCGGTTGACCGCGCTCCCCGCCCGTTTTGGAACGCCGATAACCGACGTTATTCGTGTTGGCCCTGGGATGTTCGCACCTGGTGCGAATACAGTTTCCACTCGTCCTCCGCCTGCGACTGCCGGCATTCACGCGAGACTGGCAGACCTCGCGTCATTGGGCTGGCGAGACAGAGTTCAGTGGCAGGCGTCAAGGGTGGCACCTGCCACTGAATCTAGCCATTCTGTCTAAGCGTCGGTGGCAGTTCCCGCTTTAACGACTGCGCCACCTTGGATAACGTAGTCCAGTCGTGATTCTGCGAGTACGGTGAGGTCTTTCAGGGGGTCCTCGGAGGTGATGACGAAGTCACCGTGGGCTCCTACGGCGATGGTGCCGAGCTCCCCTTCGCGCTGCAGCAGTGCCGCGGCCGTTGTGGTGGCGCTGCGGATGACGTCGATCGCGGGCATGATTTTGGCGCGGACTGTGAATTCTTTGGCTTGGTGAACCTGCATCCCGCCCAGCAGGTCAGAGCCGTAGGCGAGGTTGATGCCTGCTTCATGGGCCTTGCCCAACGCTTCGTAGCCGCCGTCGAGGACGGCCGCGACCTTCTCCCAGTTCTCCTGGGACAGACCGAACTTGCGGCCTTCCCTTTCCAGTGCCCAGTAGGTCACGAGGTTCATGGTGAGAAATGCGTTGAACTCCTTGAACAGTTCCAGAGATTCGTCGTCGAGCAGGTTGCCGTGCTCGATTCCCCGGACACCGGCGCGCAGGGCGCGATTAATCGCCCGGCCGGTATAGGCGTGCGCTGTGACGTATCGGTTCGCGGCTGTCGCTTCCTCCACGGCAGCTTCGATTTCGGAGAGGGAGTACTGGGTGGAGTCGATTCGGTCGGTGGGTGACGCGACCCCTCCCCCGGCCATGATCTTGATGTGGTGGGCACCTTTGCGTAGTTCGTCTCGGGCGGCTTGTCTGACTGCGTCCACGCCATCAGCCAGACGGCCGATGTGGGGGCAGCAGGAACCGGCGTCGTAGGCATCGCGTCCGCGGGGACGGGGGTCCGCATGGCCACCGGTTTGCGAGAGGGCTTTACCACCAAAAAACAGCCGAGGCCCGCGCAGAAGTCCTTCTGCTTGGGCATCGTGGATTCCGAAGTCTGCACCGGCTGCGTCCCGGACGGTTGTGAAGCCGCGATCCAGCATTTCGCCCATGAGCTTGGCGGTGTTGAACGCCGCATAGTTGGGGGACCATTCACCGAGCTGGCCCAGGTCGGCGGTGGCTGCTGTTACGTGGACATGGCAGTCAATCAGGCCGGGCAGGACGAATTTGTTCCTCGCGTCGATGATCGTTTCGCCGTCTGCCTTCAGCTCAGATCCTATTTGGGTGATTGAACCGCCGGAGACCTTGATGTCGCCCTGTTCGTAGCGTCCTTCGGCAACGTTCAGGTATGAAGCATTCTTGATTAGTAGGTCGTTGTTCATTGTCATTCTCCTGCTGCTTCCAAGATTGTGGCGGTGTATCGCCGCGCGATGTCCAGCACCTTGTCCACGTCCTGCTCCGTGTAGGCGCCCTCGGCGTCCAAGACGTTCAGCGCCGCAACTGTGGTGTCTGCCCGGAGTATTGGTGCATTGATGATGGATCCGCAGCCAAGGCTGGTAATGAGGTCAGCGTCCTTGAAGATCCACTCGACATCCGCCCGGGTCTGCCCGAAAAAGGGTTTCTGCGCCACCAGGCATACGTCCAACCAGTCCTTGGCAACGTCGCGGGTGACATCCTTTCGTCCTCCCACCGGGTATTCACGGGGGTGGGAGGAATAGATCCTTTCCATCTGCCGGCCCTGGTCCCGGAAGGCCAGGATCGTGAACAGTTTGAATCCGACCTCTTCTTTGACAGCCCGCTCAACGTCCTGCAGGCGATGGACTTCGGTGCCGCTCATGCGCGCACTCCTTCCTTTCCTTTGATCTCTTCCATCGTGATGTCCTCAAGGGACCTGCCCTTGGTGCGCACCGCGAAGAGCAACGTGCAGATGACCCCGATGGCCAGTACCGCTGTTGTCATGCCGAATACTCCGACGAATCCCCATTGCGCGGCGAAGATGCCGATGAGCAACGGGGCGGTAATGGAACCTACCCGGCCGAAGGAGGAACTCAGGCCCACGCCTGTTGCCCGCAGCCAGGTCGGGTAAACCTCCGGCGTGTAGGCGTAGACACCGGCGTAAGTGCCGTTGAGGAAGAATGACAGCGCGATACCGGCCGCAGTAATCCAGACCGGGTCCGACATCGAGCTAAGCCAGAATGCACTGATGGCGGAGCCGATGAGGTAGATGGCGATCGTGTACTTGCGGTCGAGCTTTTCGTTGACCCAGGCAGCGCTGAAATATCCCGGAATCTGTGCCAGGTAGATGTACAGGGAGAAGGTGAAGCTTGTGGTGACAGTCAGGCCCTTACTGATCAGCAGCGTCGGAATCCAGGAGAAGAACCCGTAGTAGGAAAATGTGATGACAAACCAGATCAACCAGGTCACCGACGTTATCCGCCACATTTGCGGGCCCCAAAGGAACTTGATCGCCTTACCCAAAGAGAACTTCTCAGGTTCCGGCTCCACGGCATGATTCGGGTCTACGGGCGGCAGGTCCTTACCGGTGGCACTCAGGACACGGTCCTCGAAGGTCTTTACAACCTTTTCAGCTTCGGCTTGTCTGCCGGCGTTCATCAGGAACCGGGGGGATTCGGGCAAGGAGCGCCGCCACCACAACAGCATGACGATGGGGATGAAGGTGATGACCTGCGCCCACCGCCACCCATCAGGAAACACCGGTACGACGAAGCGTCCAATCAGGGCGGCACCGACGAAACCGAAGGAGAAGAAGCCGGCCAACGCGCCAAGGAACCAGCCCCGCTTGTAGCTCGGCACGAACTCGGACAGGAAGGGCGCAATGATCGCGCTTTCGGCTCCTGCTCCCAATCCCGCCAGGATCCGGGCGACGAGGAAGACTTCAAAGTTCCAGGACATCGCTGCCACCAGGGACGCCGTCGCATACAGCGCCAGCGCGTACATCATGACAGCCTTACGGCCCAGCTTGTCGCCCAGGTAACCGGCGAGGAACGCGCCGAAAAGAAAACCGAATGGGGCCGAGGACGCGACCATCCCCAGCTGGACGGCCGAGAGGGAGAAGACTTCCCGAACGTCGGGTAGGAGGAAAGCTACGACGGCACTGTCCATTCCATCGAAGGTGTAGCCAAGCCCTCCGATCAGCAATAAAGCGTAGTGCGGCCTGCTCAATGGCAGGCGGTCGAGCCGCGCGGAAAGGGACACCTTGATCTCCTCAGGGGCTAATGTGAGTGATGCAGATAACATGGAATACTAGGTGCAATAGATTGTGCACTCAATAGGTACCTGCAAGTAATCTTGCAGTTAGGAGATGGTGTGACAGCGCATCCTGTCCGTGTCGCAGCTACAACAGATGCCGATTCGGTCGATGACTGGTTGCGTTCCCTCCTTCCGGGCAAAGAGCTGGGGGGCAGCACGCAGCAGGTGTTCAGCCTGATCACGACACAGCCGGCCAAGGCAAGCTTCGCCCCTGCCGCGGAGTTGGCGGAGCTGGCCGGAACGAGTGTTTCCAGCGTCACCCGGCTGGCGCAGCGCCTGGGATATGCAGGATGGCCCGATTTGCAACGGGACCTCCGCACACGCTACCTGGCCCATCTTTCGATGTTGGAAGTTTCTGAAACCCACAGCGGCGGGGAGTCACCGTTTCGTGCCTCTTTGCGGCAGGACGCCGATTCCCTTGCGACATCGCTGCGCAACCTCGACGAACAACGCATCAGTCGGATCGCGGAAATCCTCGCTTCCTCGGAAAACATCTACGTCACCGCTCAGGGAAGCTTCGCCGCCGTCGGCCATGCCCTCGTCCATAACATTCACATCGCCGGCTACCCCGTGCGGCAACTCCTGGATAGTCCCGCCATGATCGCCAACCATGTCGCAAGGATGACCGCGACCGACACCCTTGTCGTCTGTTCCTACTGGAGGCTTTACGACGTTGCTGTCATCGCCGCGGCGGAAGCAAAGGCTAGGGGCAGCAAGGTAATCGTCCTTGCGGACAATATGTCGCCTGCACTTGAGCAGTCCGCTGATGAGATCGTCCTGACACCAGCGGAAGGGACATCCTTTTTCCCCTCCCTGACCACAGCAATGGCCGCCCAGCAGGGGATAGTCGCGACCTTGGCCCGAGTGGATCCGGCCCGCACCCGGGAAAGTTTGGCCGCCGCCGAGGAGGGCTGGCAAACCTTCAAGCTGCTCCACCGTTCGGTTCCGCGTACCGTACCAACGGCTTGAGATCGGGCGATACAAACCCCCGAACTCACAATGCCAACAGGCGTGCCGATAGCGACTTCCTGGCTTTCAGCTGCTCAATTCCCAAAGACCCTGCAGCAAAACCTCATTCTCGAAAACCAGATTAAGTACGACACGAACGACCTGTGGTTCTCGGCGACGTAACGGCCATCAACCTCCGGCTCCGAACCGGGGGCCCATAGGTCACACCTCCGCTCACGTTTGCCTTATTCAACCGAGCGGAAAGGCACCCCTCTGGCTCAGCAGCACGCCCCGCCGCCTATGGCTGAGGGAAAAACCACGCGTACGTGGAACGGGCGCCCGAGCTGATGCAGGGCGCAGCGAATGGAATCCCAACCGTCCTCGCTAGCGATCACGGCATCAGCAGGGATACAAGTGTGGAGAACCGGGGGCAACCGCGTGCGCTCGTCAGGCTGGAGCACACCCCAACATGACATGGGACGTCCTGCCGGAATCCTCGTTATTGGCGTAATAAAAAAGCCGGAGGCTTCCAGTCGTTTCCAAGGAAATGTGTCACTCTGCCACGGAGCAGCCCTCATGGATGCCGACAGCGCCGCTCCGCATCAACAGGGCACTTCTTGGAGCCAGTCGGTGCACAAATCGTCTTCTGTTGGGATGGCAGTAGGAGTGTTCCGTTCACCGCAGCTGACAATGAACCCGCCGCCAGGCGTTGTCGCGTCAGCGTCTTCAATTTGAGGGGTGCTTTCTGCAGTAAGCCGTTGCTCTTTTTCAGCGTTTACCGACTTTGTAGGTGTCGTGTTGACATATTCCCAACTTTCGTTCGACATTGCAGAAAAAACCATCGTGAAGGCTCCTTTAGGTAGCTGCCTCAGCTGATTGGCAGGTACTGCCCGTCCAGCCCATTTGTTTAGTGGCCGCTCATAAGAATGGTTATGACGTATTGACCGGAGTACATACGAACGCTCCGCGTCCCGGTTGCGAAAGCGGGACGCGGAGCCAAACGCCGAGTTAGTCGCCGCTGTCGCGGCACACTACTCGAGTCGCGGTCAGCCCATATTCTCGGCTTTCGAGTCTCCTGTTGCGACGGATGGCTATGGTCTGACCGACGCTTTCCTAGGCCATCGAGAGTTCCTCTACCGTTGCCCTTTCTCGGTTCTCCGTGAGGTAGCGGGCGTAGGCGGGGAGGGTGAGGAAGGAAGGGAAGTCTTGGCTGAGGGTGACTTCCTCGAAGATGTCGCGGGCGTCTTCGAAGCGGTCACCGTCGAAGCGTTCCAGCCGGGCGAATTCCTCGTCCAGGAGCTCCTCCACCCAGTGGCGGCTGACCATTTCACCCTGGTCGGTGATGGCTCGGGAGTAGATCCACTGCCACAGTTGTGAACGGGAGATTTCCGCGGTGGCGGCATCTTCCATCAGGCTGTGGATCGTCACCGCGCCGTTGCCCCGGAGCCAGGATTCGAGGTAGCGGATGCCCACTTCGATGTTGTTCCGGATTCCTTGTTCGGTGATGGTCCCTTCAGTGGCGGCCACGTTGATCAGGGCGCGGTCATCGGGGGTGACGTCCTCGCGCAGGCGGTCCAGCTGGTTCGGCCGCCCGCCGAGGACGCCATCGAACACCTCACGGCAGACCGGCACCAGGCCGGGGTGGGCCACCCAGGAGCCGTCGAAACCGTCGTTGGCCTCCCGCAGTTTATCGGCACGGGTCTTCAGCAAAGCCTCAGCGTTTATCGCTGGATCCCTCCTGCTGGGAACGTATGCGGCAGGGCCTCCGATGGCCATGGCGCCGCGCTTGTGGCAGGCCCGGACGAGCTGTTCGGTGTAGGCCCGCATGAAGGGGGCGGTCATGGTGACCTGGTCGCGGTCCGGCAGGACGAAGCGCGGCCCGCGGGTGCGGAAGTTCTTGATCAGGGAGAAGATGTAGTCCCAGCGGCCGGCGTTCAGGCCCGATGCATGGTCCCGCAGTTCGTAGAGGATTTCTTCCATCTCGAAGGCTGCGGTGATGGTTTCGATGAGCACGGTGGCGCGGATGGTGCCCTGCGGGATGCCGAGCAGGTCCTGGGCCAGGATGAAGATGTCGTTCCACAGCCGGGCTTCGAGGTGGTTCTCGATTTTCGGCAGGTAGAAGTACGGGCCCTTGCCCTGGGCCAGGAGGCGTCGGGCGTTGTGGAAGAAGTACAGGCCGAAGTCCACGATGCCGCCGGCGATCGGGGTGCCGTTGACGAGCATGTGCTTTTCGGGCAGGTGCCAGCCGCGGGGCCGGACAACGATGGTGGGCAGCTCGGCTGCCGGGCGGAGCTTGTATTCCTTGCCCTCCTCGGTGGTGAAGTCGATCCGGCGTTCCAGGGCGTCGGTGAGGTTCAGCTGGCCCTTGATGACGTTCCGCCACGTGGGGGTCGAGGAGTCTTCCATGTCCGCCAGCCACACCCTGGCGCCGGAGTTCAGGGCGTTGATGGTCATCTTTTTGTCAACGGGGCCGGTGATTTCCACGCGGCGGTCCTCCAGGCCCGGGGCCGGCGGAGCGACCCGCCAGTGCGGGTCGTTGCGCACGAATTCAGTCTCGCGGAGGAACCGCGGGTCCTGCCCTCCCGCGATTTCTGCCCGCCGGGTACGCCGGGCGTGCAGCAGTTCCTGCCTGCGCTCGACAGTCGCCCGGTGCAGCTGCGCGACGAACTCCAAAGCATCCGGAGTGAGAACCTCGTTTTGCCGGCAGGTGGGCTGGGCAGTCAAAGTAATGGCGTTGATGTTGATGCTGTCGGTGAAGCTGTTCATCGGAGTTCTCCTGGTGGAGGTACAACTGAAGAGCAGCAGGTGACGCTAAACGTCACCCACTGCTAACCAGCTGGAAAAGTTTCTTAGTGGAATTGGCCTTCTTCGGTGGATCCCACCAGGGCCAGGGTGGATGCGTTTGGGTTGAGCGCGGTTGCGATGTCGTCGAAGTAGCCGGTGCCGACTTCGCGCTGGTGTTTGGTGGCGGTGTAGCCGCGGGTTTCGGAGGCGAATTCTTTTTCCTGGAGTTCGACGTAGGCGCTCATGCCTTCGCGGGCGTAGCCGTGGGCGAGGTCGAACATGGAGTAGTTCAGGGCGTGGAAGCCGGCCAGGGTGATGAACTGGAAGGTGAAGCCCATGGCGCCGAGTTCACGCTGGAACTTGGCGATAGTGGCGTCGTCAAGGTGCTTCTTCCAGTTGAACGACGGGGAGCAGTTGTACGAGAGCATCTGGTCCGGGAACTCGCTCTTGACGGCTTCGGCGAACGTCCGGGCGAGCTCCAGGTCCGGGGTCCCGGTCTCCATCCAGATCAGGTCCGAGTACGGGGCGTAGGCCTTGGCTCGGGCAATGCAGGGTTCGATGCCGTTGCGGACCTTGTAGAAGCCCTCCGCCGTCCGCTCACCGGTGATGAATTCCTGGTCCCGCTCGTCCACGTCCGAGGTGATCAGGGTGGCGGCCTCGGCGTCGGTGCGGGCGATGATGACGGACGGGGTGCCGGCGACGTCGGCGGCCAGGCGTGCGGCGTTGAGGGTGCGAATGTGCTGCTGGGTGGGGATCAGGACCTTGCCGCCGAGGTGGCCGCACTTCTTCTCCGAGGCGAGCTGGTCCTCCCAGTGAACGCCGGAGGCGCCGGCCTGGATCATGGACTTCATCAGCTCGTAGGCGTTCAACGGGCCGCCGAAGCCGGCTTCGGCATCGGCGACGATCGGGACCAGCCAGTCCTCCACGGTCTGGACGCCTTCGGAGAACTCGATCTGGTCGGCCCGGAGCAGGGCGTTGTTGATGCGTCGCACAACGGTGGGGACGGAGTTGGCCGGGTAGAGGGACTGGTCCGGGTAGGTGTGGCCGGAGTTGTTGGCATCCGCTGCGACCTGCCAGCCGGAGAGGTAGATGGCGCGCAGGCCGGCCTTGACCTGCTGCACGGCCTGGTTGCCGGTCAGGGCACCGAGAGCGTTGGTGTACTTGCCTTCCTTGTGTTCCTCGGTGAGCTGCTTCCACAGCTTCTCGGAGCCGCGCTTCGCGAGGGTGTGCTCTTCGGAGACCCTGCCGCGGAGACGGACGACGTCGGACGCTGAGTAGTCCCGGGTGACGCCTCCCCAGCGCGGGTTGGCAGTCCACTCGAGCTCCAGCGCGGCGGCCTGCTGTTCGGGCGTCTGCTGGGTGGGCTCAATTGCTGCAGTCATGGCTGTCTCCTTGTTTGTGCACAGTTTGCGTCCAGTCCGACTGTCCCTGCTTCTTTGCAGTTCAGGCCGGTGGTCCGGTGCGGTTTCTTCCGTGACAACTACTTTTCTTTACTTTCAAGACCCTTTCTAGAGAACAATGCTGGAAAGAAATGCGTTTCTTCGCGTATTCTTCAAAAATGTGCAGGTCATCTAAGGGCTCAGGCATGGAAACTCCTTTAGGGTGAGCGCCGCCGTGGGGATCGTTGAATCGGTTCTCAGCGGGATAGCAGCAGCGCCTCGCCCTGGCCGCCACCACCGCACAGCGCAACTGCTGCTTTGCCGGTGCCGCGGCGTAAGAGCTCATGTACGGCCGAGACGACCACCCGGGCGCCGGAGGCGCCAATGGGATGGCCAAGGGCGATCGCACCCCCGTTGACGTTAACGCGGTCCATGCCGAGGCCCAGCTGTGCCGCCGAGTGCAGGGCCACGGAGGCGAAGGCCTCGTTGATCTCCACGAAGTCCAGGTCCTCCGCGGTCCACCCAGCCTTGTCGAGTGCTTTGGTGATGGCGCGGGCCGGTTTGTCCGGCAGCGAGGTGTCCGGGCCTGCGGTCTGCCCCGGGACACCCACCGTCGCAAGGATCGTGAGGTCGTGGGTCTCCGCGTAGCTGCGGGTGGTCAGGACGACGGCGGCAGCGCCGTCGTTAAGCGGGGAGGCATTGCCGGCGGTGACCGTGCCGGTCGGGGAGAACGCCGGCCTGAGCCGGGCGAGGGACTCCGCCGTGCTATCGGGACGCACACCCTCGTCGCTTCCTACGAGTTCGACGTCCCCGCGGCGCCGCGGCACTTTAACCGGGACGATCTCAGCGTCGAAGAGCCCGGCAGCCTGGGCAGCTGTGGCACGCCGGTGAGACTCGGCGGCGGCTTGGTCCTGATCGGCACGAAGGATACCCAAGGCATCATTGGCCCGATCGGTGGCCAGTCCCATCGCCTCATGGTCGAAGGCATCGATGAGTCCGTCGTGGGCGGCGGAGTCAATCAGCACTGCGTCACCGTAAAGGTGCCCGCCACGGGAGCCCGCCAGCAGGTGTGGGGCGTTGCTCATGGACTCCTGTCCCCCTGCAACCACCACCGCGGCCTCTCCCAGCCGCAGCAGTCGGCTCGCCTCGATGATGGCGCTCATCCCGGACAGACACACCTTGTTGACGGTAGCCGCGTGAGCGCTCAATGGGATGCCCCCGACGACGGCAGCCTGCCGGGCAGGATTCTGTCCGGACCCGGCCTGAAGCACCTGTCCCATGATGACCGCCTCGACGATGCCAGGCTCAATACGTGCCCTATCCACCGCTGCGGCGACAGCTGCACCCCCGAGCTCGACGGCGGACAACGGAGCGAGCTGGCCCATCAGCCTGCCCTGTGGTATGCGGGCAGCACCGACGATAACAACATCTCTACTGTGGTTCATTTTTCTCCTTGAACGGGTAACGGGCGAGAAGTTTGGGTCCCGGTAGCTGTCGACGGCTATGGTCACTGGCTAGCGGGCGGAGGGAAAAGGGGTAGGCGCAGTCCCGGATGGAATGCGGTCCCATCGAGGTGATCGCTGCGCTGGGCATCCCGAGTGACCCGGGGAGGCATGACAGGAAGAAGCTGGCTCCGACATCCGGGATGAATCCAATGCCTGTTGCCGGCATCGCCGTGCTGGTTGTCTCCGTGACCAGCCTGAATTTCCCATGGAGCGAGAGGCCGAGTCCCTCATACACAGGCCGTTGAGCAGGGGCCCTGCTGAGTGAGTCAGCAGCGCCCGTCCATATCCGCGTCCCCCGATGCGCGGGCTTCTACAATTCGTCGAATACTCGACCCATGGCGGCCCAGGCCTGAGCGCGGGCACGCTTGGTCCAGGCGGCCAAGGCCCAGCCGGCCAGAACGATCGCGACTAAGACCCATGGGATGACACGAAGGGCCATCGGGATGTCTCCACCGGGCTCAGCCGGAACAAACGAGAAGTAGAGACCGCCGAGTATCGCAACCACAGCGAATATCCCAGCTCCCACTCCAGCCAGGATGAACTTCCGCATGCGGTTTCGCACGCCGTGAATGATCCCGGTGATACCGAGCATCAGGTACACGAACATCACCACGGGGGTTCCAAAGTTGAGCAGAAGCGTGAAGACGAAGATGCCTCCCGTGACATGGTTATCAGTTCCAGCAAGCTCCACTTGCGCGTCCTTTGCAACGAAGAGAACAGATCCGGCCATCAGGAGGATCCAGATCACAATAGCCACGATCATAGAGTTCCACGGGGTGTTCCAATGCGGGTGCAGTCGTCCGAGTCGCTTCGGCAGCACGCCCTCGCGCCCCATGGCGAACAGGACTCGAGACGATGCAGTATGGAATCCCAAAGCGCAGAACAGGCTTGACCCACCAGCGGCAGCGAGCACCAGTGCCGAGGTGAGCGTGTTCGGAGCCACAGCGGCGAGACCGGTCGCCGAAGCAGGCCAGTCAATCCTGGCCTGCTCGACGCCGAAGCCGATCGCGGTCGCGTAGCTGACGATGACATAGAAGATGCCGGCGACCAGGATCGAACCGATCACTGCGCGGGGAATGTTGCGCTTCGAATCACGCGTCTCCTCAGAGAGGGACGCACTCGACTCCGAACCCACGAAAGACAGCATCGCGAAGCTCATGCCGAAGAAGACCCCGATCCACGGGGCTCCCGCGGCGGGAGGCCAGAAGGCTGTCGGATCCCAGCTTGTACCGGCTGCTGCAATCGGTGTCTCACCATCGACAAGGCTGACCTCAGGCGAACCAATAGCGATAACAATGAAAGAGACCACGAGCATCGCCGACATGCTCAACACAAGGAAGATGAGCTGGTTCCTCGTTGACACAGCAATGTTGAAGAAGTTGAGGAGGGTGATGATGGCGATACCGAGCAAGGTGAACCAGTACCACTGCACCGCACCACCAAAGAGTACTTCGACGAGCTGAGACATGAAGAAGCCGAAGCCGCCCAGCACGCCTGCACCGAAGAGAAGGTATGCGCTCACATATGCCCAACCTCCGACAAAACCGGTTGTACGACTTGCGCCCTTACTCAGGTAGGTGTATATGGATCCGGCTGAGGAGAGGCTTCCTGCGAACATAGCGACCACGGACCCCACGCACAACATGCCCAGTGCCCCCAGCAAAAAGGAGAGCGGCGTTGCTCCCCCGGCTTGCGTGGCGGCCAAGTAGGTCAGAAACGCCCCGGACATTGCCGGTGCAATTACCGACAAGCTTTGGGCGAGAACATCCTTGAGTCCGAGTTTCCTGCGAAACTCCTGGACAACCTGTCCTTCTGCCTGGACAAGCTGTCCTTCTGTAGTGTGGTTCATTTTTCTCCTTGAACGGGTGATGGGCGATATGTCCCAGTAGCTTTGGACCGCCATGGTCGTTGGCTAGCGGGCGGAGGGAAGGGGTACGCGCAGTCCCTGATGGAATGCTGTGCCCGTTTCCCGGTCCAGCAAGGGGGTCAGTCCCCCGGTGTGAAGGGGGTAATTAGCGCCGAGGATCATGCACAGGTCGATCTGTTCCGGCCCGGCCACCACGCCCTCATCCAGCATTTTCGTGACTTCTTCTGCCAGCGCGGCGAGGATCCGGGCACGGACGGTACCGGCATCTGCTGCAACGGGCGACGCGAGCAGCGTGGCCGCCTCAGCTGAGATGCGGCCGTCGTCGTCCAGGTAACCGGGCAGCCCCGCGGCCACAAGCCTCTTCAGGCTGGTACTGACGCTGAACCGCTGCGGATAGGCCTGGTGCATGGTCTCGCAGATGTGCAGCTGCACGGCCGGTCCAATGAACTGCAGCAGCTGCAATGGCGTCATGGGCAGGCCCAGCGGGTCGAGGGCCCGGTCCACGGTCTCCGGATCGGCGCCGTCATCAAGCAGGGAGAGGATCTCGCTGATCAGCCGGGTCAGTATCCGGTTGACCACGAAGCCTGCCGTGTCCGCGGCGAGCACGGGCGTCTTACGCAGCCGTCGGGCCAGATCGAATGCCGTCGCGAGCGTGGTCTCGTCCGTCCGGGGGGTGGTGATGATTTCCACCAAGGGCAGCACGGCCACGGGGTTGAAGAAGTGGAAACCGATCAGCCGGCCGGGACGGGCGAGGCCCGCACCCATGGCCTCGATGGACAGTGAAGACGTATTGGTTAGCAACAGGGCGTCCGGTCGGAGCAGCGGTTCCAGTTCGGCGAAGACCGCCCGCTTAACGTCCAGCTCCTCGAAGACGGCCTCGATGACCACGTCGCAGTCGGCGAACGCTGTCTTGTCGGTGCCGCCCGTCACCAGGGCGCGGATAGACTCGGCCCCGGCCTGGTCCAGGCTCCCGCGGCCCACGAGCTTATCCAGCTGAGCCGTTATCCAGCCCAGTGCCGTGTCGATACGGTCCTGTGACAAGTCCGTGATCTGCACCGGCACGCGCAGGTGCTGCGCGAAGACGAGGGCGAGCTGGCTGGCCATCAGCCCTGCCCCGATGACGCCGACGGCGCGCACCGGCAGCGGTTCGGCGGCGGGGCGGCCCGCAGGTTTTTTCGCCAGCGACTGCGTCAGGTGGAAGGCATAGATGCTCGCGCGTGCCTCGTCCGAGAGCAGCAGTTCGCCGAAGGCCCGGATTTCCGCCGTCGGGTCCGCTTGCCCTGCGGGGGCCGTGGCAGCTTCTGCGATGAGTTCCAGTGCGCGGTAGGGCGCCGGAGCAGCACCGTGAAGACGGGTATCGAGCTGGGTCCGGATGTCCTCCAGCGCCACAACCACCCCGGCGGAGGGGGCTCCGGACTTCGGACTGCCGGCGGTGTCGGACTGCAGTGGGGATGGAACCGCGGCCATGGCCCCGCCGGCGAGGATGCCGGCCGCGAAATCCAGTGAGGCGGCCAGGAACCCGTCCTCTGGAAGAACAGCATCAACCAGGCCAAGGTCAGCGGCAGTCTGCGCCGATAGGTTCTTCCCAGCAAGGGAATCCGTAATCACCAGACGGGCCGTGACCGCAGGGCCGACAAGAGCTATCGTGCGCGGGATGCCGCCCCAGCCCGGGATCAGGCCCAGCCGCACCTCGGGAAAGCCCAGGGCCCGGACTGAGTCCGCAGCGGTGCGGTGGCCGGCATGCAGGGCCAGCTCCAGCCCTCCGCCCAGCGCAAGACCGTTGATGAAAGCAAAGGTGGGCACGGGAAGCGCCTCCAGCAAGCCGAAGGCCTCAAGACCCCGGCGTGCGACGTCCTCGGCTTGCTCAGACGTGGCTGCCTCCGTCATTTTCTTCAGGTCCGCGCCGGCGCAGAACACAGGGCCAGTGCCGGTCACCGCCACCGCGTCCACTCCGGCCAGGTCCAAGGCACGTACCGCTGCCTCGAAGTTGGCCAAGGATGCCGGGCCCATGGTTACTGGACGGTGGTGAGCGTTCGCCAGCGTCAGGATGGCAAAGCGGTAACCCGCGTGACCAACGTAGTCAGTACGGACATCCGTCAGAGACTCCACGGAGGTCAGGTCCTGGTCCCGGGCTCCTCTCCGGTGACTGTTGTCTCCCATGCTGCTGTGATCCTTCCATTCCGTGTGGTGATGCCCATGTGTGGGCGCGTCGGGGGACATCGATTTGGTGGCTGTTTCCTACTGGCTGGCGCGCTGTTTCCGGAGGATGTACCGCTGGATTTTCCCTGACGGTGTTTTGGGCAGATCCTCAACGAAATGGATCCGCCGTGGAAAGGCGTGCGCTGCGTACTGGGTTTTGACCAGGTTCTGAAGTTCGGAGACAAGGTCTTCATTGCCTGTGACGCCTTCTTTGAGGACGACATAGGCTTCGAGGACTTCTCCCCGGAGTTCGTCCGGGGCCCCGATGACACAGCTTTCGAGGACTGCCGGGTGGGTGGACAGGACGCTTTCAACGTCGAACGGTCCAATGCGGTATCCGGCCATGATGATGAGGTCGTCATCTCGGGATGAGAAGTAGTAGTACCCGTCGGCGTCGGTTTTTCCGGCGTCACCGGTGAGGTACCAGCGGCCGTCCTCGCTGAAGTGCTCGGCTGTTTTTTCGGGGGCGTCCTGGTATCCGGTAAACCACATCATTGGGCTTGCGGAGACGCTTACGGCAACCCGCCCCATCTCATCGACAGCGGCTAATTCGTCCGATCCGTCTTTAAGTACAGCGCAGGTCCAGCCCGGCAGGGGATGCCCCATCGAGCCCGGGCGGAGGTCCTTGCGTACGTCATCGTGCCAAGCGTTGACGATTATCATGCCGTGCTCGGTTTGTCCGTAGTGGTCCCTGACCGGCAGGCCGAAGGTTTCTTCGGCCCAGGAAATCACTTCAGGTGTCAGCGGCTCTCCACATGAGGATGCCCTGCGCAGTCTCAGATTCCTTGGCTTTGCCCCGGACTTGGCACGCATCGTCCGGTAAACGGTGGGGGCAGCAGTGAAGTTGGTCACCTTGAGCGCTTCGAGCACAGCAAAACTGAGCTCGGGAGAGAACGGTGCGTGCAGCAGCAGACTGCGCCGGCCCGCGGCGAGAGGGCCGAGGATCGCGTAATACAGGCCGTAAGCCCAACCCGGGTCCGAGGCGTTCCAGAACACATCATCTTCGCGTACATCCAGGCCGAGTTCGATGTATTGACGGAAGCCCGCCAGCGCGCGGACCGGAACGGGCACGCCTTTGGGCGTGCCGGTGGTCCCGGACGTAAAGAGCATCACCAGGGTTCCCTCGCCTCCGACGGCTTCGGCCGGGATACCGGGCAGCTGGGCGTTCAGCATCGGGGCCAGGGCAAGGTCTGGCGCCGATGCCTGGTCCCCGGCGACCAGGACCGTGGCTGTCGTGTCTTTGATTTTTTCGCGCTGGCTTGCGTCGGTGATGACGACCTTGGCGTTCGAGGCTATGAGCCGCAGCTCAATCGCCGGCCACGCGAAGGCCGTGAACAGGGGTACATGGACTGCCCCACGCCGCCAGATCGCCAGGAGCATGACGACGAGGTCGGCGGATTTGCCCATTAAAGTTGCCACCGTGTCACCCGGCCCGACTCCCAGCTCCGCCAGGGCGGCAGCGCCCCGTTCCGAACGTTCACGGAGTTGGCCGTAAGTGATGTCCTCACTGGACAGGTCGGCTTCGATGATGGAAAAGGCCGTGGCATTGGGGTCATGTGCGTCGCAGAGCAGCTCCGCGGCACAGGCGTCGGAAGCGGCGTAGCGGCCAAGAACGGCCTCAGCGGGGTGGACGGGTGCGGGCATTTCAAACTCTCCTACGGGTAAATGATGGCCGGCCGGCATGGAGACCAGGTGCTCCATGCCCTGTACCGGATAGCAGTGTCAAAATGGTTCGGCAGGTCGCCTGGGCCCATGCAGGGGTGCTGGTTGTTGTTAGAGCGCGATGCTTACGGACATGCCTTGGGTGTACAAGTCGACCGCGCCTTCATCGAGTTCCTTGCACCCGGCTGAGTGCTTGTCCGGACGAACAGCTGTTAAGGGATACAGATCGTGAGAGGTGGTCGGGATCTCTTCCGATGCTGTAACCGCAGCTCCGGGTGCTAGAAAGCTATGACGGCCATGATGAGGACCGAAAGTCCCATGGCCACCGACTCGATACGGTCAAGCGGCTGCCTTTTTTGGACTCTGCACGCTTGCCAGAGGCTGGCGAACGCATAAGCGGCGGCCCCGGCTCCAAGAAGGATTCCCAGCGGGTTTGTGGAGCCGTGCGTGCTGTGTCCCGTGTCGGGCAAGGAAGTGTGGACGGCCTCCATGCAAATGAGCAGCGCGGCCATCAATATGGTGCCGATGTTGCGGTGGAGGGCCATCTCATCGCATTCAGGGCTGGAACTGAGATTGCGCATGAGGTGGTGTTGCACACCCGAGGCCATCGCCACAGTAAGCATGGCAAGAGACCATCCGACGGCCGGAAGGAGGTTGAACCCGGCGACTGCCTCAATCATCGCTATGAGCATGACAATCGAATTAGTGACATCGAGGACTTTCCCCCGGCCCTTGGCCGCGGCGGCGCAGGTTGCGCCGACCGCGGCCAGTCCGACGGTCCCTAGGTGCAGGGCTTCAACCATGGCTAGCTATGGCACCCGTGGGTCTCGCCGGCCGAGGGGTTGGTGTAGTGCCCTGTGGCCTGGTTCGGCGGGACGTTCAATGCCGGGTTCTTACTAAAGAAGCCATAGGGCTTGAGGGTGAATTTGGCATAGTCGGTAGGCATGACCGGCCAGTCCTCAGGGCGCGGGAAGTGGGTGGGCCCGAAGGTGTGCCACAGCACGATGTCTTCGCCGTCCACGGACTTGTCCTCAGCGGTGAAGGCCGGCAGGCCGCCACCGCCGGTGCTCTGGTGGACGAAGTCTCCGGCAGCGTAGCGCTCGGCCGGGTCGTATTGGGTAACCCACAGGTGCTTTGTGGCGAATGCGGCACGTGCTGCGAGGGAGGATGCCGGGTCGGCCATCAGGGTGGGCTGGTCGCCGGGGTACAGAACGTAACCGGTGGGCTGGCCCAGCCGGTTTGTCTTCTCAGTGTTTACGATATGCCAGGCGCGGCCTACTGATCCCTTGGCTTCACGGGCCGCTGTTTGTTCTGTGGCCAGGCGCATGACCGACTTCGTGAAGGCCTCGCCCCGGTCGTTGGTGTCGCTGAACGGCAAGCGCACGGCGTCGACTTCGTCGACCGCATTTGCTACGCCGTCCACCATCATGTCCAGTCGGGCGCTGAAGAGATGCTGGTGATAGGGCGCACCCAGTCCCGGTGCGACCTCCGAAGTGTAGGGCGCGTCGGCCTCACTGTAGCCGGAAGTGAAGAGGATGCCGGTGAGCTTGGCTTCGAGCTCGATGGTCCCGTCGAGGTAGAGGTACCAGTAGAACCCGTAGTCGTAGTTGCCTACGGTGGTGAAGCTGCTGATCACCAGACGGCGGGAGCGCCGGACCTCGCTGGAGTTGGTGAACATATCGCTATGCTTCCAGAGGGTTCCAAAATCCTCTTCGTGCATGCAGATGCCGTTTTTGATGGTGAACGGCGTTCCTAGTTCGTCGCTGAGAACGGCGTCGAAGTACTTGATTTCTCCTACGCAGTCGCAGCCCAGTTCCAGGGAGTTGGTAAAGCGCCCGAAGAGGTACTCGCCGAGGTCAAAGTAGTTTTGCCAGAACCGGATGGGGGAAGGGTCCCCGTACGGCACGACCATCTCCGCGATCGAGCCCCTATACATGACCGGCCGTTCCTCACCCTCGTCTGTGAAGGACAGATTGCGCAGGATCAGGCCTTCGCGGGCATCGAAGCCGATGTCAAATTTCCAGTTGGCCCAGGTGACCGACCGCCCTTCGACAGTGAAGCTGGGGCCTTCGGGCTGGGTGATTTCTATGGGCTTGAGCGTGCTCAGCGGTTCGCCCTGCACGGCGGGGTCATCAAAGTTGCCGGACTCAGCCGGAACCGGCACAGCTCCGGTATCGATGAGGCGGGTGATTTTGCGGTCGATCGTGTCAACATAAGCACACAGCCCTTCCAGCGGGTGTGCCCACGGATGATCTTCGGGATAGTCCTGGCGGAAGGCCAGCACTCGCACGATGCGACGCCCTGCTTCCTCCTCGAAGCCGTAGGAGCCGGCGGACAACGGAATGCAAACGACCTTCTGCGGCACGGTCCCCCGGTCAGCGAGGGACTGCACCCAGCGAGGGTCCTCGGCGCAGATCCCGGCAATGGCATCGAACTCCTCCAGCAGGATGGGCGTTTGGCCCTCGGCCGGGTCGATGGCCACGGAGGTCAACACACGGGCCTGGTCCAGGGAGACGATGTTGTCGGTGGAAGCACCGGTGGCCATGTCCAGCAACATCACCCGGGCCCGGCGGTCCGGGCGGGGTCCGGCACCTTCGTTGTAGGCGAGGACTTCCCGCTTGTGGGGTTCCTCCAGCCCCACATAGGCAAAACGGGTGGTGAGTGTGAAGGTAGGTTCGGCCGAAATGATTTCCCGGATCTTGACAAGCTCGTCGGCTGTCAGATCCGACAGCGGTGCTATCGGAGACTGGGCAGGATGACCGGGGTGATGAGCGGAGCTTTCAACAACGGGGATGGTCATGGAAGTCCTTCTTTCTGGATGTAGTGATGCTGAGGAGCCAATTGCTTCGGTTTGGACGGCAGGCAGCGCGTCCTTCTGCCTGCGCTTGAGGCCTGACTGGACGAGCCCGGCGATCAGGGCCGGGCGCCGCCCGAGATCCAGCGAGTTTCCGGGAGCACGGTTTCCGTGGGACTTGCTATCGGGCTGGATGAGAAAGTCATGCCTGTGATGCGGTTTTGCTGCGGCCCGCAAAGGAAATGATGCGGTTCCTTGTGTTTTCGTGGGAGACGATGGTTGAAATGGCCGCTACTTCATCGTCCAGATGTTTGCTGTACGCGGCGACGGCGGCCGTGGTGAGCAGGCGTTTGGTCGGCCCCAGCGTCTGGGCGGCAGAGCCGGCGAGCCGGAGGGCCAGCTCTTCGGCCCGAAGCTGAAGTTCGGATTCGTCCACCACCTCATTGACCAGACCCCACTGGAGCGCTTCGGGTGCCGTAACCACGCGGCCCGACAGGCAGATCTCGGCCGCCCGGCGCGGACCTACCGCTTGGGGGAGCAGATATGACACGCCGCAGTCGGGCGTCAGCCCCACCTTGGCATAGGCACTTTGAAAGGATGCGTTCGAGGAGGCCAGGACCAGATCGGAGTTCAGGACCAGGGCCAGCCCCGCCCCGGCGGCTGCCCCATGAACGGCTGCGATCGTCACAAGCCGGGACCGGGCCAAGGCGAGCAGCCCTTCACTCATCTTTCCGGCCAGAATGCGCAGGAATTCGGCGGGGTCCTCAGCCTCGGCCATGGCCGCCACGTCCCCGCCGGCGCAGAAGAACTTACCGGCACCTTGGAGAACGACCACGTGCACGTCAGGGTTGTTGTTTGCGCGGTCTACGGCCGCGCAGAACTCCTCGGCGAGGCCGATGCTCAGTGCGTTGGCAGCAGCCGGCCGGTCCAGCGTGATCCAGGCAACTCCGCCGTCGTAGCGGAACTGGAGGTTTTCAAATATCATCGGGCTTTTGCTTCCTTGGAGGGTTCACGACGTTCAAAGGCTGACGAATGGGAATGTTCGGCGGCATCCTGTGCTTCCTGCAGGACGGACGCGTGGAAGATTTCATCGTGGGGCGGCGGGTCCAAAGGATGGGCTGTCCTGTTCCGGCACGCCGGCACGATCAAGGTCTGGGGTTCCCTGGTGAGGGTCATGTCATTCTCCTTGCTACATTCCCAGACCGATGGTCCAGTGGGGAGCGCAGCGGTCTGTGCAGTCGGCTTCTGTCAGCGTTGTCTAGGCGGGCCAATTCATGAGGGTTGAGCGGATGAGGAAGGGCACTCCGTCGCGTGATTCCACTGAGAACCTGATCCCCCTGCCCTGCATCACGTCCACAGTCAGATGGGTATGGCTCCAGTAACCGAATTGCTCTCGGGACCTCCAAGAACCACTGGCTGGTGTTCAGTGGTCAGTGCCATCGCTCCTGGCATCATCGGAGGCAAGGTCGAATCGTCCCAGCGGCGTTCCGAATGGTGTGAAGGTTGTGGTGTGACAGGACGGACACATAACGGTCACCCTGCCCCACCGCCTCGGACCGGCTTAGAAGAAGCCGAGTTTGTTTTCGTTGTAGCTGACCAGCAGGTTCTTGGTCTGCTGGTAGTGGTCCAGCATCATGGCGTGGTTTTCGCGCCCGATGCCTGAGGACTTGTAGCCGCCGAAGGCGGCGCCGGCCGGGTAGGCGTGGTAGTTGTTGACCCAGACACGGCCGGCCTGGATTTCGCGGCCTGCGCGGTAGGCGATGTTGCCGTTGCGGGACCAGACGCCGGCACCGAGGCCGTAGAGGGTGTCGTTCGCAATCTCCATGGCGTCGTTGTAGTCGCTGAACTTTGCGACGGAGACGACGGGGCCGAAGATTTCCTCCTGGAAGATCCGCATTTTGTTGTTGCCTTCAAAGACCGTGGGCTGGACGTAGTAGCCGCCGGCCAGGTCGCCCGGCAGCTCGGCGCGGGCGCCGCCGGTGAGCAGTTTGGCGCCCTCCTGCCTTCCGATGTCGATGTAGGAGAGGATCTTTTCGAGCTGGTCGTTGGAGGCCTGGGCTCCGAGCTGGGTTTCGGTGTCCAGCGGATTGCCCTGAATGATTGTCTCTACCCGTGCCACGGCGTCGGCCATGAAGGACTCGTAGATGTCCTCCTGGACCAGGGCGCGGGACGGGGCGGTGCACACCTCGCCCTGGTTCAAGGCGAAGAGGGTGAAGCCTTCGAGCGCCTTGTCGTAAAAGGCGTCGCTGGAGTCGGCGACGTCGTTGAAGAAAAGGTTGGGGCTCTTACCGCCGAGTTCGAGCGTGACCGGGATCAGGTTCTGGCTCGCGTACTGGCTGATCAGCCGGCCCGTGGTGGTCTCGCCCGTGAAGGCAATCTTGCGGATCCGCGGGCTGGACGCGAGTGGCTTGCCGGCCTCGACGCCGAAGCCGTTGACCACGTTCAGGACACCGGCGGGGAGCAGGTCGGCCAGCAACTCCATCAGCACCAGGATCGATGCCGGGGTCTGCTCGGCCGGCTTAAGGACCACGGCGTTACCCGCAGCCAAAGCCGGGGCGAGCTTCCAGACGGCCATCAGTATCGGGAAGTTCCACGGAACGATTAGTCCCACTACCCCGAGCGGCTCGTGGTAGTGGTAGGCGGTGGTGTTGTCGTCGAGCTGGGACAGGCGGCCTTCCTGTGCGCGAATGGCTGAGGCGAAGTAGCGGAAATGGTCTGCTACCAGCGGGATGTCCGCCGCGAGCGACTCGCGTACTGGCTTGCCGTTGTCCCAGGTCTCGGCCACGGCCAGCAGCTCCAGGTTCTGCTCAATCCGGTCGGCCACCTTGTTCAGTACCGCAGCGCGCTCGGCCGCCGATGCTTTACCCCAGGCAGGCGCGGCTTTATGCGCGGCATCCAGGGCCAGATCGATGTCCTCGGCCGTGCTCCTGGCCACCTCACAGAAGGCCTTGCCGGTGACGGGGGTGATGTTTTCGAAGTACTGGCCCTTGACGGGGGCAACCCACTCGCCGCCGATCCAGTTCTCGTAGCGGTCTTTGAAGGTGACCTTCGAGCCCTCGGTGCCGGGCTGTGCGTAAACAGTCATGGTTGTTCTCCTTAATTTCCTGAATTCCTCACCCTCGAGGAACTTGCGCGGTTATCCGGGCAGATAAATGTATTCCGTTGTTATGAGGAATAGGACTAAATACTTCCCTGGCGGTACTCCGAACTAAGTCTCATTCCGGTGGCTCCGCAGCCACACCACGGGGATGTGATCTTCGTCTCCCGATGTCTGCTACAAACCAAGGTACCCGCGCGCAAGTCCTAAAACGAGATGTTTCTTGAAAATTCAGATGGGAAATTTGCCGGCAAATTCTCCCATGTCAGTTAACATGCCTGAAACATGCCCGAAACATGCCGGAAATATGTCGGCTCCCCCGGGCGTCAACGCAGCAAAGTGTTATGGTCAATCAATCTCGGGCTTATGCCTTACCGCCGCAGTGACGGGATGGACAGCCCTCTGCATTGAGAGTCAGAAGCCGTGTCCGTTCCTCGCAACCGCTTGATATCCGCCCATTCACCCGTCGCCGGGCTCAGTCGCCGGAAACTGCCGTTTATACCCGTCTTCGCTCAAGCCGTGGCGGCGGTTGCTCCAGCCGGCGGTATGTCGGTTGTTCCTGCTCTGGTGTTCGGCACTACGGGCACCAACCTCGTCATGTCCTTCCTGATCGCTATGGCAGTGATGCTGCTGGTCTCGTCCTGTTTGCGCCCGATGGCGCAACGAATGGCCGCCGTCAGTGGCCTGTACAGCTACACAGCAAAGGGGCTCGGTTCCAGCGCGGCTATCACTGCGGGGTGGTCGATGATCTTCGGCTATGGTCTGATCGCGATGGCGAGCCTGCTGGCCGTCGGGACATACGGGGCCAACATTTTGGAGAGTCTGTGGGGTTCCGCCGGCGGTGGAACCCTGGTCGTAACCTTGATCATCCTTGCTGCCGCTGCCCTGGCGGGCTTGTTCATGGTCCGCGGCATCCATATATCAGCAAAGGTGACCCTCCTGGTGGAGTGCGTTTCGATCCTGTTGCTGGCCTCTTTGCTTACGGCTTATTTCGTACTGGCCCGACCACATGTGGACCTCGGTTCGCTCATTTCAGTGAACGGAAATATTGATTCGCTCTCCCTCGGGGTGGTTGTGGCGGTTAGCGCTTTTGTCGGTTTCGAAAGCTCAACGACCCTGGGAGGAGAGGCCCAGCGGCCCTTTATCAACATCCCGCGCACGATCCGTTGGACTCCGATAGTCACCGGGGTGCTCTACCTTCTTGCGGTAACGGGACAGGACATCGCACTGAAGGATGCACCCGGTTTCATCGCCTCAAGCCCAACGCCGCTATCTGACATGTTCTCCTTCAAGACTTCGGCCCTCATGGCGGTCATGCTGGATGTCGGGATCGCCGGATCTTTTTTTGCCTGTACTGTTGCCTCAGTCAACGCGCTGGCCAGAACTCTTTTTTGCATGGGAAGGGAGGGCGTTGCACCGGCAATAATCGGGCGCGCTCATCCAACCTTCAGAACGCCGTGGGCTGCGATTTTGACGGCCATGCCCATTATTACCGCCGTACCCATCGTCATAGTCCTGTCCGGCGTATCACCCGAAAAGGGGCTCACGGACCTCTTCACTTTGGCCGCCTACGGCTATCTCGGTGCTTACGTTCTCGCATGCGCATCCCTGCCCTTTTTCCTCAGGCGGATCGGGGAAGGAACCTGGTTTTCCTGGGCTCTGGGAGGGCTGACGGTTGGCGTCGTAGCTTTCGTGGTCTGGAATGCGGTTTCGCTCTCAGCTCAGGAAGGCAACGTCCAGGCGGGCGTCTATGGCTCCCTTGTCACCCTCAGCGTCCTCTATGCCCAGTTTCTCCGGTGGCGCTCCCCCGATCTCATGAATGAGGTCGGAATATACGATGAAACAAGGGCTTCCGATCTTCACCACTCGGCGAACTCCGGGCGGAAATTGTGAATCTCGGAAGATCAGAACGCTTGCAATCAAGTGCAACAGTAAACTCGTTGCGGATTCTTGAAACAATTGCCCGTTTGGGTCCCGGTGCAACCGCTAAAGATATTACTGATGTGTTATCAATGCCACCAGCTACCGCTTATCGGCTGCTCAATGCGCTTGTTGGAGACGAATACCTGGTAAGAACGGCGGATTTGCGTGGCTTCGCTTTAGGGCACGCAATTACCGGCTTGATCTCTGCAAGTGCGGTGCCATTAGTTCCAACGTCTGCCCGAGCTGTCCTAGAAGAATTTCGAGGGCAAACACGATTTGCCGTTCACCTAGTTGTGTTTCACCTAGCGTCCATTAAAATCGCCGATTCTGACCCTGACCATCCTCCGCGTTCTGAAACTGAGATGACGCGATATCTCCACGCGTCGGCCGCAGGGAAATTATTTCTTTCGCAACTTGAAGATCTGTTGACTGTTCTTCCTGGGGGTTCGCTCAAGAAATTGACGCCCAAAACGATCACGAACCTCGCGTCCTTGGAAGGCGATCTTGAGGAAGTCA
The DNA here is from genome assembly GCF_044754225.1 of Arthrobacter sp. NPDC093125. Taxonomy (NCBI): domain Bacteria; kingdom Bacillati; phylum Actinomycetota; class Actinomycetes; order Micrococcales; family Micrococcaceae; genus Arthrobacter; species Arthrobacter sp. NPDC093125. Next base: position 673,581 of record NZ_JBIVOQ010000001.1, read on the forward strand.
ACAAGAGGGGCTACGCGATGCAGGTCGATGAACTGGAGGAAGGTCGTTGCTGTCTTGCAGTTCCCATAGCCTTACCAGGTTCACCACCAGGAGGCGCATTATGCCTTGGCGGTACATCGGAACGATTGGACGCCATCAGGGCGCACGTCACATCGGCGCAGCAGGCAGCCGCGCGGCTGGCTCCACTCCTGTTCTGACCTCAGGGATGCTGGCGGTAATTTGAGCTGCTTCCTATACCGATCCTTGGCTCCTCCGAAACCTTGCCCTGTGGGGCGACGAGGCGACAGCCAGGCTGAGGGGGGCGGCCAGCCATGCATAGTGTCGGCGGCGGTGACCAGGGGGCAGGTGTGATTGCTGGCAGTCCGGACCCTGGTAAGTACTAAGGCCCCGGTTCACGCCAGCAGCAGGGCCGCAAACGAGCTAGTGACCACTCACAACTTAGGAAGCCTGTCAGCTGCTGACAGGCTTCCTAAGAGTGGAAACATCCCAAAGCCAGCACATGCATGGGAACACCAGCGCCCACTGCAGCCTGAAACACTGGGGAAGCCGGCCTTAAACCGTCAGTTCGTCAGCGCTTACGTCGGATTTTTGGGCTTCGGGTGTCGGCTGGGCATTGAGGGTTGTAAGCGCCAGTATCCCTGCGGTGACGAGAATGCCGGCGGCGACCAGCAGCGCTGTACCGTATCCCGCGGTGAGGTCCGCCGTGGTGGTGGCACCTGCGTATTCCGGCGTTGCGGAGATCGTTGCGGCGACGGCGGCCAGCACGGCCAGACCGAGAGCGACGCCAACCTGCTGGGCCGAGTTAAGCAGTGCCGAGGCGATCCCTGCTTTGTCCTGGTCAACGTGATAAACGGCGGCCTGCGTGAGCGCTATGACGCCCAAGCCAAATCCGAGGGCGAGCACGAACATGGCTGGTGCCAGGTGCAGCCAGTAGCTGGCATCTTCGGCGATGGCGGAAAGCCAGAGCGCCGCAACGGCGCTAAGGAGTGCCCCCCTCGCAGCGACAAGACGTGGCGCTATCTTCAGCAGAAGCTTCGGGGCGCTACCAGCGCCCAGTATGAGTCCGGCAGCGAACGGCAACCAGGCAACACCGGTCTCGAGCGGCCTGAATTGCTGAACCTGCTGGAGGTAGAGGGTGATGACGTAGAAAGTTCCCATCGGGCCTATGGCCAGCAGCAGCATTGTGCCATAGGCACCGGCGCGATTGCGGTCCCGGAAAAGGCTTAGCGGCACCAGGGGGTTGCTGCTGCGCGCCTGCATGAGCGTGAACACCAGGAGCAGAACGGCGGCAGCGCCGAAGAGGACCAATGCCACTGGGTCGGTGAATCCGGCCTCTCCGAGCCGCGTGATCGCGTACACGAGCGCTACCATTCCGCCGGTGCCCAGAACCGCACCGAGGATGCCGAGCTGTCCCTGGTGGCCGCTCGTTGCCGGGAGGGATCGGCTGCCCAGGAGAACGAACAGGCCGATGGGGATGTTGATGAAGAACACCCAGCGCCAGCCCAGAGTGTCCGTCAGAACCCCTCCAAGCAGCAGCCCTATGACGATGCCGAGGGCGGACATCGCCCCATAGAGGGACAAGGCCATGTCGCGCATCTTACGGTCAGGGAACGCCGTCGAAATCAGCGCCAAGGCGTTGGGGGCTGCTATGGCTGCACCCAGTCCCTGGGCGGCCCTGGCGATTATGAGCATTTCTGTGTTCTGTCCGAGCCCTCCTGCCAAGGAAGCCACTACGAAGATTGCTAGTCCGAGCTGCAGGGTGCGACGCCGACCCCACAGGTCGCCAATACGCCCGCCCAGCAGGAGCAGTGCGCCGAACGCCAGGATATAGGCGTTGACGACCCACGGCAGGTGAAGGGCTTCCACGCCCAGTTCCCGCTGGATGCTGGGTAGCGCGATGTTCACAATCGAGTCGTCCAGCACCAGCATCATCTGGGTGGCTGCGATTACCAGCAGAGGTATCAAACCGCTTTGGCGTCTTGTTTTGGGTCTCACGTCGTCTCCTACGTCCCGGGGAGTTGCTCCAATTGCCACCACTTCGCACTGATACCCCTAGGGGGTATCATTACCCTACTGTATACCCCCCCTGGGTACCAGCGTCAACTGGGACAGGTTGCCGGGGGTCCAGAGGGTGCGCGGAGCGTGCTTGAGGCACCTTAGGATCCAACAGGACAGGCCTCTGGGTGCGATCAAACGGGTCCGGCCCCTCGCCCGGGCGTTCAGTCCCTCTCGGCGATGCTCATCATTGCCTTCCATCCGTGGGTCACTCCTCCGCCGGCGCGCAGGGCGGTAGCGACCATAACGGCTTCTGCAACATCGGTCCTGGTGGCTCCGGCGGTGATGGCACGTTTGGCGTGATCTTCGATGCAGTAGGCGCACTGCGTGGTGACAGCTACGCCAACCGCGATCAGCTCGCGGGTGGCCAGATCGAGGTTGCCGGTGTTCTTGTCGAATACCGCCTTGTCGAACGCGAAGAACGCGGAGACCATTTCCGGCGCGCCCTCTTTGAGATCGGTCATGTACTGTACTTCCGCTTGGTGGTCGTGCATCGAATCGTCCTTTCGTCGTGTGTTTGGTTCCCGCACTGTCATCGGAGAGCTACTCCTCCTCGGCGCGCGCGCCGCTCTTCGATATAGCAGGTGGGTGGTAGGCCCAAGATATGCACCGTGCGAGTACGGACATACCCACAGCTGTCAGGCAAGTGCCGAGCAGCAGGCCGGGCATTGCCCGGCCGTTCCTCCGGCGCGCAAAGGGGTGAACTGTGCGCTCGTCGGGGTCATTTTTGTGTAGCGGGGGGCATTTGGGCCGTGATCCGGAGGGCTTCGGCCATGGTGAGGAACGGGGCCCAGGTAGTTGCGAGTTGTTGGACGGTAAGGCTGGCGGACAGTGCGTAGGTTGCGGCAGTGATGACCTCTCCTGCTTCCTCCCCGACCATATGGACGCCTAGGAGCCGGTCGGTGTCCGGATCTGAGATCAGCCTGAGCAGGCCGGAGGTCTTGCGGTTGATCAGTGCCCGGGGCACAAAGTTGAGCGGCAGTTCGCGTGTCTCGACTGGGCGGCCGGCGGCGTCGGCTTGGGCAGGGGTCAGTCCCACCGATGCCACGGCGGGGGAGGTAAAGGTCACGCGGGGCAGCACGGTGTAATCGAGTGCCTGGGGAGCGTCCCCGAAGGCGTTGGACACGGCGGCGGCGCCCTGTGTTGCTGCGATGTAGACGAATTGCGGGTGTCCTGTGACGTCGCCGGCGGCCCAGATGCGCGGGTGGGCCGTGCGCAGATGCTCGTCCACAGGAACTTCCCCGCGCACGCCGACGGCGAGCCCGACAGAGTCCAGGTCCAGCCCATCGGTGATGGGGCGTCGTCCTGTGGCGATAAGCAGCCGTTCAGCCGGAATGCGGATGGTGGTGGCGTTGACCTCGACCGTGGCGAGGACACCTTCGCCGTCCGGCTGGACCTGTGTCAGGTTGGCCGCTGTCAGTATCTCGATACCCTCCGCCTCGAGAGCCTCCTGCAGCGCGGCAGAAATCGCGGGGTCCTCGAAGGGGGCGATCCTGTCCGCAACTTCGATGACGGTGACCTTGGCGCCGAGTCTGGAAAAAAGCTGTGCCTGCTCCAGCCCGATCGCGTTGGCCCCGACCACTACGAGCGATGCTGGCAGCTGATGCAGGGACATTGAAGTCAAGGAGGTCAAATAATCAACTGAGTGGATCCCTGGAATGGGCGGGACGAACGGTTGGGCGCCGGTGGCGATGAGGGCATGATGGGCAGCGATCTTTTCGGCGCTACCGTCCTCACCGATGATGCTGATAAAAACGCCGGTATCGTCGGCACCAGAGAACGATGCGGTGCCCCGGCGCAACGTAATGCCAGCCTGTGCTGTCGCGTGGACGTGGTCCCGTTCTCGCAGTTCGGAGATGAATGCGTCCTTGTCGCTGATCAGTGATGCCAGCTCCACAGGGCCGGCGGAGGACGTGATCCCGGGGAATCGGCTGCTGGCGGCCCCTGCACGGGCCGCCGCAGCTGCCAGGAGATGCTTCGAGGGCACGCAGCCCAGGTTCAGGCAGGTTCCGCCGGGGTGGCCGCGCTCGATCATGACGACGGATTTTCCCCGGCGGCGGGCTTCCGTCGCCGCGGCCTTTGCGGCGGAACCGGCGCCGATGACCGCGAGGTCGTACTTGTCGTTTGTGGTGGGGGTGTTCATGGAAGTCTCCTGTGCTTTGGTGTCGGGTTGGTTCAGGACGGAAGCGGCAGGAGCCGCTTATAGACCGGGACGGCAATTACCGCCGGTGCCACGTGCATGAGGACTGCAGCAAGGACGCCGGCCGCGCTGCCCTGCTCCAGCAGGAACAGGTCCGGAATGCAGGAGGCCAGGACGACCACCGGCACGAGCCAGCTGAGTAGTTTCCGCGGGTTTTTCGAGACCGCGCGTGTGACGGCCCAACCAAGCGCGCCCAACAGCACTCCGAACACCGTCAGGAAGGTGTACGAGGGCGGGTTAAGAGGCTGAAAGTTGCCCGGCACGCCGGCGATGCGTGCGGCCAGTGCGATCACCGCATTGGCCCCGACGCCGGCCAGGGCCGCGGCGCAGAGGCCCAAGGCGACGGACCAGGGGCTCCGCCGGACGGCCAGCTGGACGGGCGGCGTATCAACGACGGGATGCATGCTTCAGCTCCAGGACCGGTCGAGGAAACCGTCGATAAGCGGTGCGATCTCCGTCAGGTGGGTCTCGAGGGCGAAGTGGCCGGTGTCGAAAAGGTGAAGCTCCGCGCCGGGCAGGTCGCGGAGGTACGCCCGGGCGCCCGGCTCAATGAAGAAGGTGTCGTTCCGCCCCCAGACAATGAGGGTTGGCGGAGCGTACCGGCGCAGCCATTCCTGCCAGCGGCCATAGCTTGTGATGTTCGTGTGGTAGTCGAACAGCAGGGAGAGCTGGGCGTCCTTCCTGCCCGGGAGCTCAAGGAAGTGCTGGTCGAGTGTCCATCCGTCCGGGGCGATCAGGCCGGGGTCGGCTACCCCGGTTTCGTACTGGCTGCGGGTTCCGGGCAGGGTGAGGAGGTCCTGGAGTGTCTGCACGGCGGCGGGGTCGGCAGGGTCCAGCGTGAGGAGCGCGCGGGCGGCCTCTGACAGGCCTTCCTCGTAGGCGTTGCCGTTCTGTATCACCAGCCCTGCGATCCACTCCGGATGCCTCTCCGCGATCCGGAATCCGACGGGCGCGCCAAAGTCGAAGACGTACAACGCGAACCGGGACAGCCCCATGTGCTGCACGAAACTCTCAACGACTCCCGAGAGGCCGTCGAAGGAATAGACGAAACCTTCCGGGACCCCTGTATGCCCAAACCCCGGCAGATCCGGCGCTATCACCCGGTAGCGCGAGCCGAGCGCGTCAATGAGACGGAGGAACTGGTGCGATCCCGAGGGGAAACCATGCAGGAGCAACAACACGGGTGCATCCGCTTGGGCTGGGCGTGATTCACGGAAGAACACCCGGACACCGTCCAGTTCAACATGGCGGTAGGCGACGCGGGGAAAAAGGGAAGACAAATCTAACTCCTTATTGGGCTTTTTATGCATTAGCTGCACACGGGGAATGAGTCTAACCCCTAAACCCGCGTCGGGTAGCATTAGACCTATGAGTGCCCTTGCCCCGCTGGTTGGGGAGCCGCTGGCTCTGGACCTGGTCAATACCCGTTACGCGCAGGGCGACTTCCTCGTCACGCCTGAGGATCTGCTCGCCTGGCTTGCCTTAGAGGCCGGTCGCTGCCCTGAAGGCCTCTCCGGGAACATCGGCCCTGCGGAGCTGGCCGTTGTGCAGTGCGTTCGGGAGCGATCGGCCCGGGCCATCGAGTGCGCCCGGAGCGGAACCCGGCTTAGCCAGGAGGACCTGGACGCCATCAACCAGATGCTGCGTGGGGGTCCCTGCGTCCTCGAGGTTGCTGATGGCCCCGCCGGGATCACTGCCGACCGACGACGTCTGGGCTCCACAGCGCAAGGCCTGGGCGCGTGGCTGGCCGAAGGCCTGGTCGAACTCCTCACGGACCCGGCGGTTTCCCGGGTCCGCCAGTGCGAGGCCGAAGACTGCGTCCTGCTCTTCCTCCCATCCAATCCGCGTCGCCGCTGGTGCTCGGCCAGCCGCTGCGGAAATCGGATGCGGGTCGCCCGTCACTACCAACGGCGCAAGGCGGAATAAACCAGGACCGGTGGGGCGGGGGCCAGCTACGGGCCCGTGAAAGGACCTCACTTGGGGTCAGTTGCTCGAGGCGGTCATGCTGGCGCGGTGAGATCCTGATGGTCTGTCTCTTTGGCACTGAAGCTCTGCGGTCGTGAGTCTGGGCGGTGCCGGCTCAGGACCGCAGGGCTGAACGTGTGGCAGGGGCAGACATCAGCTAATTCCGCCCCTGCCTCTCCTGATGCCTGTCTCGGTTCAGCCGGCCTTGGCGTATCTGGCGGGGTCGGCGTCGAAGGCCGGTCCGCATCCGGGGCAGCAGAGCCAGTAGCGCTTGCCTTGGTAGTCGCGGTAGAGGCCCTTGGCTTCGGCGACGGCCTTGACCACGGGCGTGCCGGGCATGACCTGGCATTCGGCGATGGTGTCATCGGTCTGCGCGGGCCGGGCGGTCAGGGTCAGGTCCTGGGGCCTGGTGTTCTTAGTGGTGCTGCCGCCGCAGCAGCTTCCGGTGTTGTCTCCCATGGATGGTGTCCTTTCGGTTTGGGTGGGATGGGTTCAGGCGTCGAGCGGCTGGTGCACCCGTGGGCTGGTGGTTGCCCGTGGGAGTCTGGCCGCCTGGCTGGTGAAGGTGCGCAGGCGGAGGCTGTTGCTGACGACGAAGACGCTGGAGAACGCCATCGCAGCTCCGGCGAGCATCGGGTTCAGCAGCCCGAGAGCAGCCAGCGGAACCGCGGCTACGTTGTAGGCGAAGGCCCAGAACAGGTTGGTTTTGATGGTGCCGAGGGTCTTGCGGGCCAGCCGGATGGCGTCGGCGGCTGCGCGCAGGTCCCCGCGGACCAGGGTCAAGTCTGCGGCTTCGATGGCTGCGTCGGTGCCGGTTCCCATGGCCAGGCCCAGGTCGGCCTGGGCCAGTGCTGCGGCGTCGTTGACGCCGTCGCCGACCATGGCAACGACCTTGCCGTCCTTTTGGAGCCGGGTAATGACGTCGACCTTGTCCTGGGGCAGGACCTCGGCGATGACCTGTTCTATGCCGACCTGGGCGGCGACCTGTTCGGCGACGGCCCGGTTGTCACCGGTCAGGAGGACGGGGGTCAGGCCGAGGGACCGGAACCGGGTGATGGCTTCGGCGCTGGTGTCCTTGATCGCGTCGGCGACGGTGAGCACGCCGCGGACTTCGCCGTCCCATGCCACGACCACCGCGGTCTCCCCTGCGGCTTCCGCCTCGGCCTTGGCGCGGGCCAGGTCTGCCGGCATGGCCAGGGACCAGTCCGTCAGCAGGGTGTCGCGTCCCACGATCACCAGGTGGCCTTCGACGATGCCCTGTACGCCGCGTCCTTCGTGGTTGGTGAAGGATTCCGGGGCTGGCAGGGCGCCGACGCGTTCGGTGGCGCCGCGGGCAATGGCCTGGGCGATGGGGTGCTCGGAGGCGTCCTCCAGCGCCCCGGCGACGCGGAGCAGCTCGTCCCTGTCTGTGCCGGGTGCGGTGTGCACCCCATGCAGGGACATTTTGCCGGTGGTGACGGTGCCGGTCTTGTCCAGCACGATGGTGTCGACCTTGCGGGTGGATTCGAGCACTTCCGGGCCCTTGATCAGGATGCCGAGCTGCGCGCCGCGTCCCGTTCCGACCAGCAGCGCGGTCGGGGTGGCCAGGCCCAGGGCGCAGGGGCAGGCGATGATGAGCACGGCCACGGCCGCGGTGAACGCCCCCGTTACCGGGAATCCCGCGCCGAGCCAGGCGCCGAGCGTGGCCACGGCGATGGCGATGACGACGGGCACGAACACCCCGGAGACCTTGTCGGCCAGGCGCTGGACCTCGGCTTTGCCGGACTGGGCGTTTTCCACGAGCCGGGCCATCTGCGCCAGCTGCGTGTCGGATCCGATCCGGGTGGCGCGAACCACCAGCCTGCCCCCGGCGTTCACCGTCGCCCCGGTCACCGCGTCGCCTTCACCGACCTCCACGGGCACGGATTCACCGGTGAGCATGGACTCATCCACGGCGCTGCGGCCGCTGACGACGATCCCGTCGGTGGCGATCTTCTCCCCGGGGCGGACCACAAACTCGTCCCCGACGGTGAGCTGATCCGTGGGGATGCGGGTCTCGGCCCCGCCCCGCAGGACGGCTACGTCCTTGGCGCCCAGTTCCAGCAGGGCGCGCAGCGCAGCACCGGCCTGGCGCTTGGAGCGCTTCTCGAAGTACCGGCCGGCCAGGATGAACATGATGACCCCGGCGGCGACCTCAAGATAGATGTTCGCTGCACCATCGGTGGGCGTCACGGTCAGTTCGAAGGGGTGCGTCATACCCGGTGTCCCGGCGGTGCCGAAGAACAGGGCATAGAGCGACCACAGGAACGCCGCGGCCGTGCCCATGGAGACCAGGGTGTCCATGGTGGCGGTGCCGTGACGCAGGTTGGTGAACGCAGCCTTGTGGAACGGCCAGCCCGCCCAAACGATCACCGGGGCTGCCATTGCGAGGGACAGCCACTGCCAGTAGGTGAACTGCAGGGCAGGGACCATCGCCAGCACGATCACCGGGACGGCCAGCAGGACACTGCCGATCAGGCGGTGCTTCACGGCCAGCAGCTCCGTGTCGCGCCGGTCGGCTGCTTCGATCTCCCGTTCCTGCCTCGGGGCGGGCAGGGTCGCGGTGTAGCCGGCCTTCTGGACCTCCGCGACAAGTGCCTGCGCGTCGTACCCGGCCGGGACGTTGATGCGTGCCTTCTCGGTGGCGTAGTTCACCGTGGCCGTGACACCCTCGAGCTTGTTGAGCTTCTTCTCGATCCGGTTAGCGCACGAAGCGCAGGTCATGCCCCCGATCTCGAGTTCGATCCCGGTGCCCAGCACCTGATACGGGGCCGATAATTGAGACATAGAGTGCTTCTTTCTGCCGCTGCCCGGTCAGAGCGGCCGGGCGAATCGGTGGTGGTTGGGTTCAGTGCCCGCCGTGACCGTGACCGGCGCTGCCGGGAGTGCCGGGGGTGCCAGTGCTGCCATTCGGTGCGGTGTGGGCGGATCCGGTGGTGTCAAGGACGAACCGGGCGCTGTGGACCTGCCCGCCGACCTGGAAATCGAAGTAGAGGTAGTAGCGCCCCGGAGTGGGGGCCGTTGCGGCAAACTGGACCTCCGGTCCTGAAACCTCGCCCTTGACCGGCTCGGGCCCTTCGGGGTGAACGTGCAGGTAGGCCAGGTCCCCGGAACGCAAGGCCACCAAGTGGCCGTAGGCGCCCAGATAGGGTTCCAGATCAGTGACCGGCTTGCCGTCACGGGCAACGCTCACCGTCAATGCCGAGGCCGCACCGGCCGACAGGTCCCCGTTCAGGGAAACCCGGAAGCCATCAACCTCGTCAGCGGTCATTGGTGCCGGGGCGGCCGGATCAAACGCCCCCGCCACATCCACCGTCCGGGTCAGCGTCAGGCTCTTCCCGGCGCCTGTGGGCATGCCGTCGGCGTAAATCCGGTAGGTGCCCGCTGCGTCCCACTGCCACGGCAGGGACCAGCGGCCGCCTTGGTCCATGACAGGGTGGACGTGCCGATACCGGGTACCGTCGGAGCGCACCACGATCAGGTGCAGATCCTTTCCGTGCTCGGTCTCGTATTCGGTGACCGGCGCCCCGTCAGGACCAGTGATCGAGAACGAGAGGCGCCCGGCCTGCCCCACTGCACCCGGTGCTGAAACCTCCTGAAGCAGGTAACCCTCCTGCTCCACGGCCACACCCGGGACCATTGACTCGGCCGCTTGGGTGGCAGTCTGGGCGGGCGATGCTTCATGTCCGCCGTTGTGCTGGTCCACTTCATGTCCTTCCGCTGTCTGTGTCCATGCCGCTACCGTCTCTTCCGGTAAGGCTGCTCCCGCCGCCGCGAAGGCGCCGGTAAACACCACCGCCAACCCCGCGGCATACACCCCCAGGCGTCCGGCAGCGTTCATCCTGCCTGCACCGCCCGGTAGCCGGCCTCCTCGACGGCGGCGATGACCGCGCCCTGCTCCAACGGCTCGTTGCTGGTCACGGTCAACTTGCCCGTACGGTGGCTTACCTCAATTGATTCGACCCCGGGAATCTCCTGAACCCCTTCCCGAACGGAAAGTTCGCAATGCCCGCAGGTCATCCCGGTCACTCGGAATTCAGTGATGGTCATGGCCAGATCCCTTCCTCGTGCATACCCCGGTGGGGTATTTGACTACACGATCCAGATATACCCCCTATGGGTATACATGTCAAAGTGCTGGTGGTGGGGCGCTTGGGCTCAAAGACGCACATACCGAGATTTCTGGCCGGAGTCGCCCGTCTTTCCTCTGCAGGCTCCGCACAAGCAGCAAGCTGCACCAGGTATGGCGGGAATGCTCAGACTTCAAAAGGCTTGTATCACGGCGTTCCCCATGGATACCCTTAGGGGGTATCCCTGCGAAAGGAAGAGCATGAACCCCCCCAACCGTATGGCTGCCAGCGCTACGCTGCACTGCCTTACGGGCTGTGCTATCGGCGAGATTGCGGGCCTCATGATCGGCACGGCGTTGGGCCTCTCCACCGGCATCACCATCGCCGTGGCGATCGTGCTCGCTTTCCTCTTCGGTTACGCCCTCTCGACGCTGCCGCTCATCCAAGCCGGGCTCGGCTTCACCGCAGCCCTCAGCGTCGTATTCGCGGCCGACACCCTCTCCATCGCGGTGATGGAGATCGTAGACAACGCCGTCATGGCCATCATCCCCGGCGCCATGGACTCCGGGCTGGTCAACCCGATCTTCTGGATTGGCATGATCGTTGCCCTCGGCGCAGCCTTCGCAGCCGCATTCCCGGTCAACCGCTACCTGATCGACAAAGGCAAGGGACACGCGCTGACCCACCAGTACCACGAAGGCCACCAAGGCCACGGAACGGAGCATCACCAGGGCCACGACCATGGCCACCATGGCCCGGCAGGTGCCAGTGGTGCCGGGCCGGACGTCGGCGACCATCACGGCCACCACCACTGAGAAACTCCCACTAGGACCCACCGGAGGATCCCATGAACACCAACATCCTGGCCGCCGGCTTGATCGGCTTCCTTCTAGGCGGACTCGTAGTATCGATCGCGGCCCAGCTTGAGAGCAATGGTGCTGAAGCACCCTCTCATTCCTCCAGCAGCCAGCAGATAATCGACATTGAGTACGGGACCGCAAGCCCGAGGAACAATGTGCTCCAATGAGCAGAACGATCCGCTGGGACAGCAGCCTGCCTGGCTCTGCTGCGCCGTTGACCTCACAGCCCAAGTCCTCAAGTACGGATACACCGCCGCACACTGGAAGCCCACGGCGTAAAACAACACACACCACAAGGAAAAACATGACCATCTCCACCACGCAACCGCTGGACACCCGGGATCACGAAGCCGCAGGCGAGCCGCCCCATGGCTACATCACTGACAAAGACCGGTACCTGGCCCGGGTGAAACGGATCGAGGGGCAGGCCCGGGGCATCCACCGGATGATCGAGGAAGAGCAATACTGCATCGATATCCTCACCCAGATCTCAGCTCTAACCGCCGCTCTGCGCGGCGTCGCCCTGGGACTACTCGATGACCACATGAAACACTGCGTCCTCGACGCCGCTCAACTCGGTGGAGTGGCCGCGGAAGCAAAGTTCAAGGAAGCCTCCGACGCCATCGCCCGCTTCGTCCGTTCCTAACCTCCAGGAGCCATGGGAAGCACGTGCGGTCACCGCATGAACGTTCCCTTTGATGAGTTGCTTGACGAAGCCTGTTAAGGGGAATAGTCCAAGCCTCACTGGGCCGACAGGCATCCAGCAGCCGCTACGGGGAGCTGATTAGGCATCCAGTGAAAGCTCATCCAGAGGTGCATTACAGCAAAGGCGACGATCAGCTCATCCGAACCAACTAGCCAGTGCAGGCGTCTTCTGACACTTAGCGCAGGCGACTTCGGAACCTGGCAAGCCTGTCCCGGGACATCAAACTTCACGACACCGGGAACAGGTGTAGTGCGGCGGGCCCTCACATCGGGTGGAACTACACCCGACCGTGGCATCGAACCTCTGCGCTGGCTGTTCGCTCTCGCCGTTCCCTTCTTGGGATGCCGTAGGGCACGGATTAAGGTACGGAGAGAAGCAGCGTGAGTCGCTGGGCAGCCCGCTGGACCAAGTGAGCGAGAGCCTCGACGTCCAGATCAGGCAGTCGTAGCCGTGACACCGTCGCTGTGATGGAGCCAGCAATAGCGCCGTTGATGAAGTAGGGGGCACTGACGCCGAAGGCGTCCGGGATGCGCTCCCCGTTGCCGATCGCCCACCCGCGCTCCCGGATGGACTGGAGGTCGTTCGCGAGGGCATCACGGTTTGTTTGGGTGCGTTCGGTGAGGGGTTCCAGCGCGAGTTTGTCCAGTTCGCCCGGCGGGCAGTGGGCGAGGATGGCTTTGCCGCCGGCGCCGGCGTAGAGGGGTATGGCAACGCCTGATGCAAGCCCGTAGTGCAGCGGCCGGACACCGTCTATCACCCTGGTCATCACAGCGTGTTTGGTGTCGGGGTGAAATTGGATCAGCCCGATGGTCTCACCGGATTCTTGGGCGAGGTGATGGAGGATCGGGTGTGCTGCGGAGGGGACATCGACTGTAGGACCTAGACGGGCGGCCCAGTGGAACAGGCGCGGGCCAGGGTGCAGGGTGTCCCCTTGGGCCAAAGCCACGCCGGTGGAGACCGCGGTGGAGACCAGGCGGTTGGTGGTGGCTATGTTGGCCCCGATCCGGCGGGCCAGTGCCTGTCCCATGGTGATCCCGGACGGTTCGGCGACCAGTGCCGTCACGAGCTTGATGATGCGCACCAGGGCGGTGGAGCCGGCAGGGTTGTCGATGGGTTTCGGATCCTCCGGCGGCTGGGGTAATGCGCATTTGGCTTCTATTGCGTGCGCGGCGTCCTGGACCATCGGTCCGAAGCGGATCAGGTCTTCATCACTGGTGAGGAAGCGCGGACGCGTGATCGAAACAGATCCGGTCAGTCCCCCGCAGTAAAAGGATGCGGCGACGCCGGCGGCCAGGGGGAACTGCTGTCCCACGCTGATCGTATATCCGGCCTTTCTGTCCTCCTGGAGCAGCTTCTCCAGTTCCGCCCGATCAATGACGGTGTCGGGGGTCGCGGCCTCGAGCGGGGCGTCGCCCAGGGCATTGATGCCAAGCCTGCCCAAGATTGCACGGCCGGTCGCTCCTGCGTGGAGGGGCAAAACCGTTCCGGGTTCGAGGAGATACTTGATCGGCCCTGGCCGGCGCCGGCAGGCGACGACGACGACACGGGGTCGGGGTGCGTCGTGCACTGCGACGAGGACCGTGGCGTCGGATTCTTCGCCCAGGTGTTCGATGATGGCTTCAGCGTTGCGCAGCAGCGGGTGGCGTGCGTGCAGTGCCGCAGCTAGGACGCGCAGCCGCGGTCCGACCTGATAGCTTCCGTTGCCGGTGACCGCGGCCAGCCCGTGCTCCTCCAGCCCCAGCAGGATGCGGTTTACCGTGCTGCGGCTGGCGCCCAAGGCGTGAGCGAGTTCCCGTACGCCGGTCGCCTCTGCGCGGGTCACCAGGGCGTGCAGGACGTCAACAATGCGCTCGTTCCCTGCTACTGCGCTCTCGCTCACTACGGTTCCACCACTTCCTTGATACTCCGGTTCACCTCGAAGGCCCGGACTGCTTTCACCACGCTACCGTCCGCACACCACCTGCCTGAGGACCAGGACATGCGTGCACAGCGAAGCTCGCTTGACAGAAACCATGGTCCACATCACACTTAACTTACATTCTAGGACACTGTCCCAATTTTTATAGGAGCGAAGATGCCCCAAGTCAGTCAGACCGTCCCCCCGGCGACGGATGCCCTCCATCTGAAAAAGGCAAAGAAGGCCACCGGTGTTGCCGCGTTCGGTACTTTCATCGAGTACTACGACTTCAGTGTCTTCGGCTATGTGGCCGCGACGTTGGCCGTGGTGTTCTTCCCCAGCGGTGATCCCGTGGCGGGGCTGCTGAATACGTTCCTGGTTTTCGGTACTGCGTTCGTGGTCCGGCCGCTGGGCGCGATCTTCTTCGGGCGCATCGGGGACCGCTACGGCCGGCGCGCCAGCCTGATCGGCTCGGTGATCCTGATGAGCGGCGCGGCAGGGCTTACCGCGCTGCTGCCCACGTACGCGCAGATCGGCATCTGGGCACCCATCCTGCTGGGCCTGCTGCGGATGCTGCAGGGCCTCTCTGCAGGCGGTGAAATCGGCGGCGCCGCCACCTATATCCGCGAATGGGCTCCGGTGGAGCGGCGCAACCTCTACATCTCCTTCATTCCCAGCGTCGGCGTGCTGGGCAAGGCCGGCGCTGCAGGCGTTGCCGCACTGGCTGCGTCTTTTGTGCCCGCTGCCGAAATGGAGTCCTGGGGCTGGCGGATCCCGTTCCTCCTCGCGATCCCGCTGGGCATCCTGTGCCTGGTCATGCGCCTGAAGATCGAGGACAGCCCCGAGTTCACCCAGAGCGCGAACAAGGGCAAGACAACCCGCGCCCCGATCGTTGAATTGTTCCGCCACCACCGCTCACGCCTGACCAAGGTCTTCTTCATCGCCCTCGTGCAGAACATCGGCACCTACATCGGCACCGTCTACGTCGCCGTCTACTTCAGCACCGTCCTGGACTTCACCAAGGCCGAAGCTGCGACCATCGTCCTCATCGCCGTCACCACCGCGGCGCTACTGATCCCACTTGCCGGGCAGCTGGGCAGCCGCATCGGCAGCAAGAAACTGCTGACAGCCTCCTACATCGCCTACATCGCGCTTACCTTCCCCTCGTTCATGCTCATGAACGCCGGCTCGCTGGCACTGGCGATCTTCGGCCTGCTCCTTGGCATGGTCCCCTACGCCCTCTGCCAGGCCGGCACCTACGCAGCCATGCCCGAGTTCTTCCCCGTCGAAGTCCGGCACAGCGGGGTCGCGTTCGGCCACAGCGTCGGGGCCGTGCTCGGCGGCGCCGGCGCCCCCTACGTGGCAACCTGGCTCATCGGCAACACCGGAAACACCATGATTCCCGCCTACATGCTGATGATCTTCGGCGTCCTGGGCCTGGCCGTGCTGCTGGGCACGGTACGCAACAACAACCTCACCGCCGCTTCACACCTTTACCGCTAGGAACACCATGCCGACCTTCTACGTCTCCGACGAGATCCACCCCGATGTCCTGGCAGAACTGAACACCCTGGGACAGGTCCACCTCGGCTACGGCCAGGACGCCGTCCGCTACGAAGACGTCCGCACCGACATCGACGCCGTGCTGCTCCGGGCCGAACGCTTCGACCGGGAAAAAATTGAGGCCTCCCCCCGGCTGCGCATCATCGCCCGCCACGGAGTAGGAACCGACAACGTCGACATCGAAGCTGCCACCGACGCCGGCACCTGGGTGACCACCACCCCGGGCAGCAACAGCCGCGCCGTCGCCGAGCACGTCTTCGCCCTCCTGCTCTCACTGGCAAGGAAAGTGCCCTACGGAACCGCCCAAACCACCGCCGGGCAATGGGCAGCAGCCAAACCCCACATGAACGGCTTTGAACTGCACGGCCGCACACTGGGACTGCTCGGATTCGGCAACATCGCCCGGATGGTCGCCGCCATCGCCCAGGGCTTCGGCATGGACGTCCTGGTCCATGACCCCTTCGTGCACGATTCCGCCATCCAAGCTGCCGGTGCTGCACCCGCAACACTCGATCAGGTCATTGCCAGCTCCGACGTTCTCAGCCTGCACATGCCGCTGACCGACCAAACCGCCCAAATCATCGACGCAGACGCCCTGGCCAGGATGAAACCCGGGTCAGTGCTGATCAACACCTCCCGCGGAGGCCTCATCGACGAACAAGCCCTGGCCCAGGCCCTGCAGAACGGGCACCTGGGCGGGGCAGGACTCGACGTCCTGGAAGGAGAGTCCGTGGACATGAAGGACCCCATCGCGCACTCCAAGATCCAGATCGCAGATGTGCCGAACCTGATCGTAACCCCGCACGTCGCCGGGCAAAGCGAAGAGGCCTTCCTGGCCGCCGGCACCGGCGCCCTGCAGGCCATCCAGCAGGCCCTCGCCGGTCAGCGGCCAGACCACGCAGTCAACAACATCACGGTAGACAACATCGCTGCCCCCGCACCGGCATAACCAGCGGAACAAACCCCGTACCGGCGACTCGGTTCGCCGTCCCTGCCGGCAGCATCACAAGACACCCACCCGCGGGTGTGATGAAGCGGCACAAACACACACTACGAGCCTCTGAAAGACACCATGTTTATCGACGCAGCAACTAGTTCACTCACCGTCGGCCAGCGTTCGACGAACTCCGTCACGGAGTTCGTTCAGGGCCTGAGGCAGTACCCCACAGCCAACGTCGGGGACGCCATGGACCGGCTTAACCTCATGGACACCGGCATCGCATCACAATGGGCCACCGGCCGGTGCGTCGGCCCGGCACTGACAGTACTGACCCGGGAAGGCGACAACCTCGCCATCCACCGCGCCCTTGATGACGCCGAACCCGGCGACGTCCTTGTCATCAACGCGCTCGGAGGAACCACCAGGGCCGTGTTCGGAGATCTCTTGGCCGAGATCTGTCTCGCCGCCGGCATCGCCGGCGTCGTCATCGACGGACTAACCCGGGACCGCGCCGCGATCAAGGAACTCGGCCTGCCCGTCTGGGCCCGCGGCGTCTCACCTGCCGGACCCGCGAAATACGGCCCAGGTGCCGTTTCAGTGCCCGTCGCCTGCGGCGGCACGGTCGTCAACCCCGGCGACCTCATCACCGCCGACGACGACGGCGTCGCCGTCATACCCATACAACGCGCCGAAAGCGTGCTCCGCAGACTCGCGGACATCGACAAATTCGAAGAAGACCTCCGCACAAAGATCAGAAACTCCACCACGACAACCGCCGCCGGAGCTGTGAAGCACCTGGCAAACAGCATTTAAAGCCAGAGGGGACGCGCCTGCGGCAACTCACCATTACTTCCGTGCCGGACGGGCAAGCGGTGGCCATCGCCGCGGCCCGGTGTCCTCCGGCTCGCGACTTCCGTGGCACCACCCGAGGGGAACGAGAGATGATCAAGTACCGCCATAACGAATGGGACCGGCTTATCGGTGCCCCGGTTGAGATCCGTAAAGGCGGCAACGTCATCAGATCCGGCAGAGTCGACGGGGCGATGCCCGACTCTTCCGTGATCTGGCTGGCGTCGGACGAGTGGGCACCCAGGGCTCTCTTCGAGGCCGCGCTGGGCTTCGAAGTGTGGGTCGAACCCCGGCAACTTGAAGGAAAGCTTTCCTACCGCATGACTGCCGCCGCCCTTCATCGCGAGGACAAACTGCGCGGCCGGGTATCCTCAACCAGCTAAAGATTGCATTCAGGGAGAAGAATGATGGACACGAAAGGAAAAGTGGTCGTCGGCGTCGATGGCTCGGAATCTTCGGTACAGGCGCTGCTCCTTGCTGCGAGATTAGCGCCTGCACTGGAAGCCGCGATTCACGCCGTGGCCGTCTGGGAACTTCCGCCAGTGTACGCGGATGAGACTGGCTACGTACCACCGGACTTCGATACGACCGAAGCGATCGAAGCCGCGGAAGCGGCTGAAGCGAAGATTCTGGCCGATACCGTCGCCAAGGCCTTCGGGCCCGACGTACCCAGGAATCTCAGCCAGGAACTGATCCGCGGTCCGGCACGGGACAAACTGGTGGAAGCCGGCGCCGGCGCCGCATTGCTGGTGGTTGGGCGGCGTGGTCACGGAGGCTTCCTGGGCCTGCATCTTGGGTCCGTAAGCTCGGCCTGCGTTTCCCACGCTGACTGCCCCGTGCTCGTGGTGCGTTCGGATGGCGAGGTGCACGCCGAGGGCAGCCCCCGTACGCACCATCTCTGGAAGGGATCCAAGACCAAGGGCCAGAACCCGTCTACGGCATAGCTCCCAGCGTTGTGCCTCCAACGGAACCGCCACCCGCCAGTTCCAGCGGGTGGCGGTTACTTATACACATGATCAACCAACCCGGATGTCGGCCTGAAGCACACCTCACTCTGACATCAACCAATCCAAGTATCTTGACCTGCTCTAATAAAGGGCATAGAACGCAATCTGACAGGTTGAGGGTATGGAGGCTCTGGTGGCTGGTCAGCGGATTGGGTACGTGCGCGTAAGCACCCTTGATCAGAACGAGAAACGCCAGCTCGAAGGCCAGGTTCTGGACCGGGTCTTTACGGATAAAGCCTCGGGCAGGGACACGTCGAGACCGGAGCTTACTGAGCTGCTGCGGTTCGCCCGTAACGGGGACACAGTCGTCGTGCACAGCATGGACCGGCTCGCCCGCAACCTCGATGACCTGCGTGCCCTCGTCCAGGGCTCACCCGCAAAGGGGTGCGGGTGGAGTTCATCAAAGAAAGTCTGGTCTTCACCGGCGAGGACTCCCCCATGGCCAACCTCATGCTCTCGGTGATGGGCGCCTTCGCCGAATTCGAACGCTCCCTGATCCGGGAGCGCCAGCGGGAAGGCATCGCCCTGGCCAAGCAACGCGGCGCCTACCGCGGGCGGAAAAAGACCCTCACACCGGAACGGGCGGCCGAACTGGTCCAGCGGGCGGCCAGTGGAACTCCAAAATCTGTCCTCGCCAGCGACTACGGCATCAGCCGGGAAACTGTCTACCAATACCTCCGCCAGACCAAGCTTTCCTAAGCCCTCCCCTGCCAGTCCAGCCGGCTAGCCATAGCCTAAAGGGCGCGGCTTTACGGAATCGCTGTTATCGGCACGCCTAAAATAGCGGAGGAACACTTTTGCATGCACCGCATCCAGCGGGTTATGCAGCGGGGGAAACTTTGCGCTTTGGCAGTTGCAGCGGCAATCGGATGGGATATGCCTTTGGCGCGGCGCTTCAGGCGGCGCGAGTCAGGCGTGACGCGGCTTGGCCGGAGGACTGGGGCAAGACGAGCCTGAGCGTGTAATTGGACTGGAGCGGATCGACGTCTGCCGGCAAATGGTGCGACTCTGAGCAGGCGCGCAGCTGGTTCAGGGCATCTGGTTCGATGTGGGCGCGGGTGAGGTCGATCTCCAGGCGCGCTGCTGAACTCATCGACTTCGTGCGCTTCATGACGGGATACAGGCCCTGGAGGCTCTCGGCGGTGATGTGGCCTTGGGCAATCACCTGCGCCAGTGAACCATCGAGATCAAGCCGGACCAGCACTTTCAGCTTTTCTGCCACATCATCTCCCTTGGAAATGGCCGCGCCATTGCAGCCATCGACAACCCTAACCTCCAAGTGTGATGTAGACAACAGGAAGCCGGGCTTCTGGAGACCGCCCCTAGTCCCCCGTCGCGGGCATGCCTTGGATGAGGAGGTCGAACTCGGCGTGCGCGGAAAGGCGTAGCCGGCCCGATGTCACAGAAGACGGCATAGATTGCCCCCTAGATCGCCGCGTCTTATGTTCCCCATGATGCACCCTTTGCTCTTTCTGCCTGGGGCAGATACGGCAGGCGAGAGCAGTCGGGCCAGGGGGCGGTGTAGCCCAGGCGACCGAGTTCACCTGCTGTTTAGTCCAGGAGGGGCAGCGGGGCGGTAGTGTGTCGGACAGGCTCGTATCTCGGGGACGGTACAGGAGAAATGAACGACGCGGCGATTCTGGTCTTGAATCTGACTTTCTTGGTGACAGTGGGCGTGGCTGTCCTGATGTTTGTGGCCAGCGTTGTCCTGTTTGCGGCGCTACTTTTGTTTGCCGGAGCAGGACAGTTGCTAGCTTTCGTTGTCCTGGTGCCGTTCGGCCGAGATCGAAAGACGAGGCCTCGGGCGTTTTCCGCTCTGAGGCGCCGTGTGGCCAAAGGGGTGGAACACTCGGTTCGCGGTCTGAAGACGCGGACGGAACGGCCTGAGGGGAATCTGCCTCTGACCGTCAGACCGGAGGGGCCTCGGAGAGCCGGATGAACGTGGTGCCCTGCGCAATCATGCGGGGCAGGGCGGCGGACAGTCCGGCTGCGGTGCCGGATTCGGGCCGGTTGGCGTGGGCGATGGTGATGCTGCCCGGGCGCGCGGAAAGCAACTCATTCATCACTGTAGCCGCCGGGTAGGTCGCGCCGCCGTCTGCGTTGACGGTGAAGTTCACCGGCACGAGGCCGAGCGCCCGGCAGATCCCGGCGGCGACGTCATCATAGTGGGCGGTTCCGGAGCGGAAGAACCGCGGTACCTTTCCCGTGGCGGCCTTCAGTTCCGCCTGCGCGCCCATGATCTCGTCGTAGACCGCCCCGGCGTGAGTGGTCCCGGCGATGCCGTACGCGGGCCGCCCGGTCACCGACAGCGGCAGGTGGGCGGTGCCGTGGTTGGCGATCTCGAACAAGGGATTGGCCGCCAGCTCCCGGGTCACAGCCGGGTTTGCGCGCACCCAGCGTGCGTTCAGGAAGAAAGTTGCCGCGACCTCATGGCGGACCAGCGCCGAGAGGACAGAGCGGTCGAATCCTTCCCCGCCGGGGCCTCCGCAGCAATCAAAGGTCAAGGCGAGGGCCCGGGTCCCCGTGGGCAGACTGAGCGCGACACCGGATGGCTCCAACCCCCAGGAGACCGGTGTCCGGCCGGCGAACGCGGACACAATCCTCGCTCTGTCCGGCCGCGGGGATGCCGGCCGAGCAGCAGCAGTGGATGACGACCGCGGCAGCGGCATGGCCGTGGTAGGAAGGGCTGCTTCCGGGGCCGGACCGGGCGTGAAACCTTCGCTGGTTTTTGGCGGGGGCCCGGAGGGTGTGCAACCGGTCAACACCGCCGCTCCCACAACCAGGAAGAAAGCCCTTCGCGGCGGGCCGGCTACCGGCAGATCATTCAGGGCAGTCAAGGTCACTCCATTTTCACCAGAGGCAGACGCGCCGCCACAGGAACCATACGGGCCTTTCCTGCCCGGGCACCCGCCGAAGGACACGCCGCCATCAGAAAATGCGCCGGGAAAAGCCTACCCGCCTCGGAATGGTCCGGTGTCATGCTCCAGTGTTGTGACAGGGCCCGCGTCGCAAAGGGAACCAGCTTCGATTGCACCTGCACGCCGGGGTGCCTGGGGCGGCTAAAGCACACGCTGACACGTGTGTCGCTGCCGGGGCTGTCGGAAAGCGTCAATGGACCCGGCACAGTTCAACCCAGGAATTTCCGCCATCGATGATGGCTGATTGTTTCTTGATGCGGTGGCCAATTTCAGTCACCCAGGGCGTTGACGGCCGCGGCATTCGCTTTCGGTGTGTTGAGTGCACTGATGCCGGACATCGCCCTAGGATGAGCCTCATGTCATCCGATGATGAGAAGGACCCCCCTGTACCCGCCGGTCTCGTCGACGCCCCGAAGCGCATCCACCGCGAACAGGTTGCCCAAAAATATGACCGATCCGACCGCGCAGCCCTGGTGGACGACGCGGCAGCCGCGCGTGCGGTTTTGGAAGACTAACAAACGTACACGACCGGATGCCCCCAAGTGCTCTGCCCGGGACGAAAGCTGGCACGGACTGATGGTATGCAAGTCACTCCCGGCTCGTGACAACCCTGCGGGCTAATTCAGAATGGCCCGCAGCGGCCCTTCTGCGTCAAGAAAACTAGCCGTATTCCCGCACCCAGCCTCGCGCCCGGGAGGAGAACAACCCGTCAGTCCGCTCCCCCAGATTGACGAACTTTCCGGTATCGGCGTTCCGAAGTGTGCCTGGATCAGCGCAGGGTTGGCAGGACAGGCCCCATGCTCCAAAGCAGCAGACAGACCGGTCTGTCTCGGGCTGTGCGGCATTGTGTAGTATCCGTGTGTGGACACTCGAGAAAACGGCGCTAAACAGCTAAAACGCCCTGCAATGGGCGGTCCTCGGGAGAAGATCGTTGCCGCGGCTTACCAGCTGTTCGCCCGTCGCGGGATCCGCGACGTCGGAGTCGACGAACTGATCCGCGCATCAGGCGTGGCTAAGGCAACCTTCTACAGGCACTTCCGCTCCAAGGACGATGTCGTGCTGGCTTTCCTCGAGCAGTGGTACCTGGAACGCACGGTCGCGATCGAGAACGCTATCGCCCGCCGCGGGACCAGCGACGAGGCGGCCATGCTGACCATCTTCGACGTCTTCGACGACTGGTTCCGCGAGGGCGCGGCCCAGGTCAGCTCCTTCCTGCACGTGTTGATGGAAATGGGCTCTGACCACCCCCTGGGGAAAGCGAGCATCCAGTACCTGGACAGGACGCGGCAACAGATCGCCGAACTCGCGGAATCGGCCGGGCTCAACGACCCGCACGATTTCGCCTGGTCTATTCACATCTTGATCAAGGGAGCCATAGTCGCCTCGGCCGAGGGCGACTCCCGCGCCGCTGGCCGCGCCAGGACCATGGCCAAGCTGCTCATGGACCACCACCGGTTGGAGAAGTAGCTGCCTGAATTCCGGCGCATCGCAGAAACCAGATGTGCACTTTGCTGGCGGCCTCCCCCAATCGACGAGCATCGCCGTCGTCGCTGAGCCGACGATGGGCCTGTTGGCAGTGGTGCCGGCCTTCCCATCAGTTGTTTCTGGGTTTCGTTGTGACCGATCGGTTCCCGCCTTCCGCTCACTTTATCCGGCCGGCTGGCGGCGAGGTGATTTCGAAAGTCCGGCTTTCCTGGGGGACGCCGTTCGTCAGAATCTCGATGCGGTGCTGGCCGGGGTGGATCGGCCGCGTGGTCATCCCGGCGCGGAAGGTGTGCCGCTTGGTAAGCGTGACACTTGCTCCAGCCGGGATAGTCAACCTCTTCAGCGTGTAGACCTTGCGTCCGCTGGGGAGTCCACGTGGTCCGGCAAAGACGATTGCGTAACTGATAATGCAGTCGACCCGCTCGGAAGCGCAGACGCTGACGGAGATCTCGGCCGAACCACCCAGCTCAACTATTGGCGGCACAGTGATTCCGGTGACCGCCACCTGCGGCCCTGTGGGGATTCCGATCAGTTCCAGGGCGGGGCCGTGGCCGGTCTTGATCAGGGTTCGGGCGGCCTGGCGTGTGATGTAGGTCATCTCGCTTGCGCGCTGTTGACCGCTCGCCTGCCATCGCTGCAGAGTGCTGACCACCATATCCGGGTCGGACTTCGCGATGTCGTTGAGGTGGTTGGCCACAGATCTGGTGACGTAACGCGTGGGGTCGGCGAACAGACGGTCGAGGATCGGGATTCCGGCGGACACCGGCATAGGGAGGCGGGAGGCCCAGGGTAGCCGTGGACGAGTGCCTTCACTGGCTAGACGCCGGACGTGGTAGTGCGGGTCTGAGGCCCATTCCAGGAGTGCTTTCATGGTGGCCTCGGGATGCGCCAGAAGGTATGACCGTATGGCGAACTCTGCTGAGAAACGAGTGGTGATCTCCTTGAGCGCCGATAGCGAGAACTCCACATCCTCTAACGCTGTGCCTCCACGGGCGATGAACTCGCCGTAGGGCGCGTAGGTGAAATCACCAAAGTCACCGTCGGAGAGCGTTGGGTCGGCTGGGTCCGGGAGCGACCGCAGCAGGACTTCAACGGCGTCTCGGTACTGGTTGGGCAGGTGCCGCTCAAGGACCTCGGCGATCCACGTGATGCGCTCCTTGAGTCGCAGCTCTCCAAATCGCCCGGTGACCTCTTCAACGAACATGTCTACCCTCAGCTGAGGGTAAACGGACTGGAGGCGAGAGGCGAGGGAACGCACACTGTCGCGGTTATACAGCTGGTCCTTCAGGGGCACCTGCGTCATGACCATTTACCCGTAGGCCTTGATCACTTCGAAGACGCTATGCGAGTCATCGGCGCTCATGATCGAGAAGAACGCAGCACACGCTTCGCTGTTCTGTTCAGCTTCCACTACACGGGTCATCGCTTCCTTATCTGAGAAGAAGACCACGTCGGCGAAGCCTCCTTTGCCGTCCTTGACCAGGAACCGCTGCAGGATCCCCTCCTGCCGTCGGACGAAATCCCTTTCGAACCCGTCGGATGCGGCGACAAGTGCTTGTTCCGTGACGCCGTCCTTGAGTCGGAACGGCGCAAGTGCGATGTGCACGGGTGGCTCCTTTCACTGGCCTCATCCATAACGCTATTGCTAAATACGACAGTGCTTGTCGGGTTTGTGTGGCAGTCTGGTTTTATGCCTGCCTATGGAAGGGCCGAGCGGCTCGAGGCTCTTCGATCGCTGCTCATGCAGTATGACGTGACCACCGCAGACAGGCTAGCGGCCGAGCTTGGCGTCAGCGTGCGTACCGCACAACGGGACCTAGCCGCCTTGCGGGATCGTGGGTTGCCTATCGAGGGCGAGCGTGGCCGAGGTGGCGGTATTCGGCTCGAGCCCGGCTGGTCCCTGGGACGGGTTCATCTCAACCGATCCGAGGCGCTCGGTCTCCTGCTGAGCCTCTCGATCGCCGAGAAAATCAAATCACCGCTGCTCCTGGGCGATCTCCGCTCCATCACCCGGAAGGTGGCCAGCGCCTTTGCTCCCTCTCAGGCCACCAGAATCAGGACCCTGCGCAGCCGTATCCTAGTCGGCGAACCGGCCTCCAATGTCGTCATGCAGGCGTACGAATCTCCTGGCGCCCTCGTAACGTCCATCCTGCTTGAGGCGTTCTGGAAGTGCCGGCTCGCGTCGATTAGGTATCGAGATCGCGAGGGCAATGTCACCGAGCGCGTAATCGAGGCTCAGTGTTTCTACTACAACGTCCCGGTCTGGTACGTGCTCGCGTGGGATCATCTACGGAATGACGTGCGATTCTTCCGGATTGACCGGATAGAACACGCCACCATGAGCGGCACACAGTTTCAACTGCGACCTGCCAGGATCTTTAGCAGTGCCGGTGAGCCCGAGGCCCGACCCGTTTGAAGGCCCGTATACCCGTTGGCCACCAAGTCCCGAGCGGTTTCGCTGCCGGCACCGGCTCTGCCGGATGGTGAAGAAGCTCTCCGGGCCACCGACCCCGGGGAGGTCTGGTGGAACTCCACGACGTCGAACCCGTCACCGTACGTGCGCCATCATGATGGCCATTTCCGGGATGAGGCGGAAGCCGCTAGAGCCGACTGCGACCGCCGGGGACGGACACTTTAGCTGACCCACACCGGATCTGTCGCCTGCCGTCCCGGGAACCTTTTGCCGGCGGCAAATTCGAATGCACAAACGGGGTCCTTACCGGGTGCGCGCGGAAAACTCATCCTCGCTTCAGGCTACGAAAATACAGAACGGATGGCCGGCCGGATCGGCGTAGACGTACAACGGCTCGTCCGGGTCGTCCGTACGATCAAAACGAAGCTCAGCCCCTAATGCCAGCGCCCTGGAATGTTGATGCTCGAGTGTTTCCCGGTCAGGAACGGTCAGATCGAGGTGCATCTGCATCGGCACATCAGGCAGGGGCCATGTGGTCCGTTCCAGGTGATCAACCTGCTGGAAAGCAAGTTTGCGGTTGCCTTGCGCATCGGTGAGAACCAGCCAACCGACATCATCACGTATGCCCTCAGTTGGCTCATCTCCTGGCCGGTACCGGAGTCCGAGAAGCTGGCGGTAGAACTCCGCCAGCCCTCTCGCATCAGTAGTATCCAGGACCGTCTGGAGTATCTGAGGGAATCCGGTCATGGGCCGAGTCTAACGACCAGAAGGGTTCAACGAGGGTTCCCCTGCCGGGCGACAGACAACCAGGCCCAACATCACCACCCCGGGGCCCGGAACCAGGGTTCCATTAGAGTGACAGCCTTGGCTGATGGCTGCACTTGAAGGCGTCCCACGGCAAAGAGGCCTACTTCATCTGCAAGATGGAAGTCTCCCCTGTCGGGAGTCGGGGCCGGAAGCGGAGAAGGGACAGCCCGGCTGCATGAGCTGCACCTTCTTTGGTGCCCTGTCCTCAGGGTGCCGGTGGAAGCACCCGGGAACCGTGATCCCCGGGTCCTCCACGCAGTCCCTCCCCCAAAACGGAAAACGCATCCGGAGGACTGTGTGCACTGAATTCCCTGCCTAACCGTGCAGTTGGGCCGCATCAGTACACTCCATCATTTTACAAATTGATGAAAACCTCAATTTGTCCGCGGGTAGGGGTTATTCTGTCTCGGAGGCCCGGGGGAGGTTCCCGGCTGGAGGCTTGAGGGGGCCAGCTTAATGCCAGGCAGTGCGATGTCTTTGACCGTCATGAACCGCGCGCGCAGCTCCAATGGCGGGCAGCGCGACCTGCCGGGCAGCGGGCTGGATGACGAGCCCACGAGCGCTGCCGGCGCGGCTCCCGGGAACGCCCCGGATGAGGCTCCTGCCGGCACAACGGAGTCGCTGATTCCCAGGATCTTTCCCGTGTATGCGTTCATCTGAGCAGTCCGAACCCGGGCAGGCCTGCCGTCACGTAAAGGAGCAAGACGGCCCTTCGGCCGCCGAGCAGATCGGGAAGGCATTGGGTCCAAACCTAATGTGGTCTCGAAGTACCGGAGCAGGCGCATAGCGGCGGACCGGATTGAATCAGCAGGATATGGGAAAGGTGGACTTCGCCATTCCACACCTGCGCCACTACCTTCGCCGTTGATCAGGCAGAGGCTGCCTTTCCACAGACCAGACCCTCCCCTGTGCGCTATCTGCGACTCTCCGGGAGCGGACAGGAGGTGAGCTCGTCTGAGTCTTGCGTATTCGAGCTCGAACATTCGCGCCTTCTAGAAGACGCTTTAGGGCGGGGTCTGCCTGCGGTTTTGGAAAACAGAGCCCTTCGCGTGAGCGGACTCGTCAGGCCCACCGGAGACTGCTCACGGAGGTTGTTCGTCAGGTTGGGGCAGAGCCAAAGCTGACACGGCTCTTTGCCTGGTGTGCTCGGAACAACCGGAATTGATACACGTTTTGAACGAGAAGCCCGGTCCGCCCGCCCACAGCCGGGGACAATTCTCATAGGTTATCCACCGCTACTGCTGCCAGGGAGCTACCCCAACGGCTCCTACTTTCAGCCGTGGATAACCTGGACTGACCCCTGCCATGGACGGATCAGAGTCGCCACATGTTACGGCCTGTGATCACCCAGCCATGCCGCTGCTGGGCAGGAGGTGTTAGCGCTCACTTTGCTTTTACTTTGGCTCCCGTTCATTTGATTTGGACAAAGTCGACAGTAAACGTGGTCGACAAGCTCAAGGTAGCCGCTGTCCTTGTGGTCGGTTCGCTTCACGGCGCATGCTGCCGTGACTTGCCGCAGTGAGGGACCTTAGCACCGCCAAGGATTCTGGCAGGCGTACATGGGAGCGGGCGCTACCATGGCCTCATGGGTGCCCAAGAGAGTCTGCCCGTCCCAGCTGGCGTTGTTCCCCCTTCTGAGGGGATGGCCTTGGGGCGGCTTCTGGCTCTGCTTGGTGACGGCGTCTCAGCCGAGGGTCTGGAAACACAGTTGGCAGCGATGCAGGCGAAAAATCTGATCGATTCGGCAATGGCAGCAGCTGCCCGCAGCCTCAGTGCCAGGTTACGGGAGGCCAGCCGGCGGGAAGGTTTGCTCCGCGTCCTGTACGACACCGCCACGGATCTGACAGGCATCCGCGACGTCGAGGCTGTGCTGAAGGCCATCGTGCGCAGGACCCGCTCGCTTATCGGCAGCGATATCGCGTACCTCAGCTTGAATGATTACGGGACCGGGGAATCCTATATCCGTGTGACCGACGGTGCGGCCACTTCGTTGTTCCGCAACATCCGCATGCCCCTCGGCGAGGGCGTCCTCGGCGCTGTGGCGACCGGCGAGGCGCCTTCGCAGAGTGCAGACTACCTGAGCGACCAAACCAAGTCGCACCTTGAATCGAGCGATACCGCCGTCGCAGCCGAGGGAGTCAAGGCCATCATGGGCGTCCCGTTACGGGTTGAAGGTAACGTCATCGGTGCGCTCCTCGTCGCGGACCGGCATGCCCACAATTTCAGCAGTGAAGACGTTGCCCTTATGGAATCCATCGGAACGCATGCCGCTGTCGCTCTTGAGAACGCGCGCCATTTCACCGAAATGGCGGATGCCCTTGCCCGGCTGGACCAGGCCCAGCGCCAGAACCTGGCCCATGTGAGGGCGCTGGAGGAACTTTCATCCCTTGACCAACGGCTGATGGAAACCCTCGCCTCTACCGAGAGCCTTCCCAACCTGCTGCGCCTGCTGGCCGAGGCGATGGACACCGAAGTGTTCGTCGTCTCCCCCGTGGGCGAGCCGATGGCAGGGAGCGGCACAGGTTCAGACTTCGGCAACCCTGCGGCATTGAGCGCGGCCGAAATGTCTGCGGCGCGGACGTTGCCAATGCCCTTCACGGTTAACGGCCGCGACTACACGGTGATGTCCGCGGTTGCCGGCGACCAGCACCTCGCATCGCTGATCGTTGCCGGGCATCTGACACAGGACCGGCTTGCGGTGCTTGAGCGGAGCGCCCTGGTGCTCAGCGCCGCGCTGCTCTTTGAGCGCACGTACCAGGATGCGCAGTACCGGCTACAACTGGAACTCATCGATGAGCTCCTGAACCCCCAGTCGGAAAGTACCGAGGCCCTGCGAAGGAGGGCGGGCCGGTTTGGGCTCGCTGACAACCTCCAACTGGTCGTCAGAGTCGTGGGAGTCAGGGATGATCAGCGCCAGCGGGCTTTGGCAGTGCTGAGGCGGCATGCCGAGGGCCGCTCCGGAATCACGGCTCTGCACGAATCGCACTTGTGCGTTATCGAACCTCCCATGCGCCGCGGTGCCGGACCGGGTATCCCGGCATCGGACGGGGGTGCGGATGCCGGGCAGGCAATTGTCGATGCGTTGAAGCGGCAGCGCATCGAAGCCAGCGTCGGCTCATCGGAAACAGTGACGGGGTTTTCCCGGTTGTCAGCCGCCCACGCGGAGGCACACGCCGTGCTGGGTGCAATGCAGGCGTTGGCCCGGCATGGGGAGGCAGCCGATAAAGCTGCCCTGGGCACCGCCGGGATGCTCCTCGGTGCCATGGACAGCCCGTTCGCCGCCCAACTGCTGGCGGCCCAGCTCGGGCCGCTCCTGGACTACGATCGCAAACGGGGAACACAGTTGGTCTCGACGGCGTGGATCTTCCTGGAATACGGCGCCTCCATCACGGCTGCTGCCAACGCTCTGCATGTCCACGCCAACACGCTCCGCCAGCGGCTGGACCGGATCGACACCCTCCTCGGCCCGGGCTGGCGCCGGGGCGGACGGGCCTTGGACGTGCATGTGGCCCTGCGGTTGTGGCGGCTGCAGTCGGTAGGAGTGGGCAGGCAACACGCCTGACGCCGCCGCGCAAAGTCCGCCATGTGTAACCAGGCAACATGAAGACTCCTCTGTTGTGGCATGAGGCTCCATAGGATGCGTCACACCCCTCTGGAACGATGAGATCTGCGGCACCTTGCCGGTAGCCGAAAGACCCCCATCCTTAGGAGTTAGTCACAATGTCGTGTGCGCATGCTGCGGGCATCCGTCCCGCAACCTTCGGCGTCCTGCGGTTGCCCCGGAATATCGTCGTCGGCGCCCAGCAGCGGTTCGCGGTCGCTGATATCGCGGCGGAAATAGGCGGCAACGTGCTGGTCTGCACGGATCCGCGTCTGGCCGCCTCCGAAGAGTTGCAGGCGCTGGTTCGGAGCCTCGAGAGCCGGAAGCTCACCGTCCGCGTCTTCGGCGATACCGAGGCTGAACTGCCCACCCCGGGCATCATCGCCTGCGTCGAAGAACTCAAGGGCCAGGACATCGACGTCATCATCGGCTTCGGCGGAGGAAGCTGCATGGACATGGCCAAGGTGGTCTCCGTGCTGCTGACCCACGGCGGCCAGCCCAGCGATTACTACGGCGAATTCGCCGTGCCCGGCCCCGTCAAGCCTGTTATTGCCCTGCCGACAACGGCAGGCACCGGCTCGGAGGCCACAGCTATCGCCGTAGTGTCCGACCCCGGTCTGGGCATGAAAATGGGCATCTCCAGCCCGCACATCATTCCGTTCGCGTCTGTATGCGACCCGGAGCTGACCTACACGTGCCCGCCGTCACTGACTGCGGCCACCGGTGCCGACACATTCGTGCACCTGATCGAATCGTTCACCGCCATCACCAGGGAGCCGACTTCCACGCTGGCCAACGAACGCGTTTTCGTCGGCAAGAACGTTCTGACAGATTCCCTCGCGCTGGACGGGATCCGTCTGGTGGGACGCAGCCTGGCAACCGCCTACAAGGATCCTGCCAATGCTGAGGCCCGCGGAGACATGATGCTGGCCGCCCTCTATGGCGGCATCGTCCTCAGCAACGCCGGAACCGCGGCCGCGCACGCCATCCAGTATCCGGTGGGCGCGCTGACCCACACGCCGCACGGCGTCGGCGTCGGCGTCCTCCTCCCGTACGTGGTCCGCCACAACTTCGGCGCCATCCTGCCGCAGCTGAAGCAGATCGCCGAAGCGCTGGGACGCGACACCAAGGGCATGGACGTGCGCGGCGCGGCCCTGTCCGGCGTCGAGGCCATCGATGAAGTAATCTCCGCCATCGAACTCCCCGCCACGCTGGAGGAACTGGGCGCGAAAGAAAGCGACCTTGACCGTATCGCCCACCTGTCCCTTAACTCCAAGCGGCTCATCGACAACAACCCGGTGCCGCTCGACCTCGAAGCCGTCAGCACGATCGTTCAGGCCGCTTTCACAGGCGACCGCACCCTCCGCTGACGCAAACTCACCGACAATAAATCCACTGATCAGAAGCAAAGGATCACCCATGACTCTCCTTTCCGCCCAGGAACCGCTTGATCTCGAGGGGCTCGCCGTCCCCCGCCAGCTGCTCATCGCGGGGGACTGGCGGGACGCCGCAGGCGGCGGAAGTGTCGACGTCGTCAACCCCTCCGACGCGACCGTCATCACTGCAATCGCCGACGCCGACGTCGAGGACGGCCTCGCCGCCGTTGACGCTGCCGCGACCGCCTTCCCCGAATGGGCGGCCACGCCGCCCCGCCGCCGCGCGGAAATCCTCAGCCGCTGCTTTGACCTGATGACCGAACGCCGGGAAGAGCTCGCCCGCCTTATCTCCCTCGAAAACGGCAAGGCGCTTCCCGACGCCCGCGGCGAGGTGTCGTACGCTGCGGAGTTCTTCCGCTGGTACGCCGAGGAGGCAGTACGGATCATCGGCGACGTATCCATCTCGCCGTCCGGTGCCAACCGCATCCTTGTCCAGCACCAGCCCATCGGCGTCTGCGTCCTGATCACGCCGTGGAACTTCCCCGCCGCCATGGCCACACGCAAGCTCGCTCCGGCACTTGCCGCCGGCTGCACCGCCGTGCTCAAGCCAGCCACCCTCACTCCCCTGACGTCACTGGCAATCGCGCAGCTGATGGTCGACGCCGGCGTCCCGGCCGGCGTCGTCAACGTGGTCACCACGAGCAGGACCAGCGACGTCATGACACCGATCCTCGCCGACCCGAGGGTCCGCAAGCTGTCCTTCACCGGTTCCACCGGCGTCGGGCGGCACCTGTTGCGCCAGGCCGCCGACAACGTGCTCAAGTGCTCCATGGAACTCGGCGGCAACGCACCGTTCCTGGTCTTCGAGGACGCCGACCTGGACAAGGCAATCGACGGCGTCATGATCGCCAAAATGCGCAACGGGGGCCAAGCCTGCACGGCAGCCAACCGGATCTACGTCCAACGCGGGATCCAGGCCGAGTTCGCCAGCCGGCTGGCCGGCCGCATGGCCGCCCTCACCGTAGGCCCGGGCACCGACCCTTCCACCGAGGTCGGCCCGCTCGTGGACGAAGCAAGCGTCCTAAAGGTTGACGCCCTGGTCCGCGATGCCCTCGAGCAAGGTGCGCGCCTGCTCACCGGCGGGCAACTGCCGGACGGAGACGGCTACTACTACCCGCCCACAGTGGTGACCAACGTGCCGCTGCACGCGCGCATGGTTAGCGAGGAAATCTTCGGACCCGTAGCGTCAGTCATCGGCTTTGACACCGAAGACGAAGCCATCACAGCTGCAAACGACTCCGAGTATGGCCTCGCAGCGTATGTGTTCACCGAGGACCTCCGCCGCGGGCTGCGGGTGTCCGAACGCATCGAAAGCGGAATGGTTGCCCTGAACCGCGGCTTGGTCTCCGACCCGGCCGCCCCGTTCGGAGGCGTCAAGCAAAGCGGGCTGGGACGCGAAGGCGCCCACCAGGGCCTGCTGGACTTCACCGAAACCAAATACATCGCCGTGGACTGGTGAACCAGGTCCACAAAGTTCTTGGCCGTCCATCACAACCTGTTTGACCACCGAAAGAAAGACCAATGACGCTCCCTGCAACCAACGCGCCCAACTCCAAACGAGTGCCCTGGCGCGTGTCCCTCGCCAGCTTCGCCGGAACCACCATCGAGTGGTATGACTACTACATCTTCGGCCTCTTGGCAGCCACCGGTGTCTTCAGCCGGCTCTACTTTCCAGAACAGGACCCCGCCACGGGGCTCCTGCTAGCATTCCTCACCTACGCGGTCGGCTTCGTCGCCCGTCCCTTCGGAGGCATGTTCGCGGGACACTACGGGGACAAGATTGGCCGCAAGCCGATGCTGGTGCTTTCCTTGCTCCTGATGGGCTTCGCCACCCTGGCGATGGGTCTGCTCCCGACCTACTCGCAGATCGGTGTCTGGGCTCCCATCCTGCTGACCGTGCTGCGGCTCATGCAGGGCTTCGGCGCCGGCGCCGAGTGGGCAGGCGCAGCCATCATTTCCACCGAACATGCACCGGAAGGACGCCGAGGATTCTTCGGAAGCTTCACCCAGATGGGCGTCCCGGCCGGCATGCTGCTGGCCAACTCCTCTGTTCTGGCCGTCAAGGCCAGCGTTCCGGCCGACGTCTTTGACGCGTGGGCCTGGCGCATTCCGTTCCTGCTGAGCGTGCTGCTGATCGTGGTCGGCCTCGTGGTCCGGGCAAAGCTTGAGGACTCCGAGGACTTCAAAGACCTCGTGGCCAAGAAGCAGACCGCTCACAACCCGCTCGGCGAAGCCCTGAAGAAGGAAACCAAGGGCGTCTGGCTGGTCGTCGGCATGCGTCTGGCCGAAAACTCCGCGTTTTACCTGTACACGACCTTCTCCGTGGTCTACATCATGCGCACCTTCGGTCCCGACCGTGCGAACCAGGGCTCCATGTCCGTACTGATCGCCTCCGCCATGGGCGTCATCGCGGTGCCGCTGTGGGCCGCATTGTCAGACCGGATCGGCCGGAAGCCGCTGTACCTGTTCGGCTCTATCGGCGGGCTGCTGTTCTTCCCGCTCTACTTCGTCATGACGGACACTGGCAGCGCCCTGCTGGCGACCCTGGCGATCGTCATCGGCCTCGCGGTCTTCCACAACTCGATGTACGGTCCCCAGGCGGCCTTTTTCAGCGAGCTGTTTTCCACGAAGCTCCGCTACAGCGGCGCCTCCATGGGTTACCAGTTCGGATCCGTTTTGGCAGGCGGTATCGCACCGCTGGTCGCGGTGGCCCTGCTCAACGCGGGCAACGGTGAACCCGGCTGGGTGATCCTGTACTTCAGCGTTATCGGTGTCATCACTGTCGCCTCCGCGATCATGGCACCCGAAACGGTGAAACGGGTCCGTGGCCGCCTTGACGCGGCAGAGAGGGAGGACTCGCTGAACTCCGAGAACACAACTGAAAAGGCCGGCGTTAGCTAAAGACATTTTGGCCCGCCAATTCGAAAAGGCCGGTGTCATCCGCAGTGCATTCCACGGATGACACCGGCATTCTCTTCCTGGACTGAACGGTCTCAAGGCCCTTCGCGGTCCCCTCCGCCAGTTGCCGCCAGCCAAGCAATTCAGCGGTGGCTGAAATTTGAAAGTGTCTTCCTCACCGGATGATGAGCAACACGCCCCTGGTGTTCCCACGGAGAACTAGGTCGGAGCGCCGAGCTTAGCCATCGTGGGGCGGGACTATGGCATGCTCCACTAAGTACTAAAACCGACTGGAACCAAACCGCCCCGCTGGACGACTGTCAGGCCGGCGTCGGGAGGGCGGACCGGCCAAAGGCGGGTACTACGCTCCCCCGTCAGGCGTCGAGGAATACGTATACATACCTTGTCGAAAACCCTTGTGGCACCTCATGAATACGTATACGCTCGTAGTAGTAACACAGGCCGACAGGCTTGACCGGGGCGTTCCAGTGGTCGCCCATCAATGACGATGGAAGGTAATCCTGATGACGGTTACAAAGGAATTCAGTTCGGCCGTTAAATCCACGATGCTGAAGGAGCCCGCCCGCAGCAGTGTGGCCCGCGGCAGCACCCCGGAGGTCCGTGCCACTGTGGAGGCTGTGATCGCGGAGATCCGTGAACGTGGCGACGAGGCCGTCCGGGAATACTCGCAGAAGTTCGACAAGCACGCGCCGGAGTCGTTCCTGCTCAGCCAGGAGCAGCTGGACGAGATCATGGCCCGCGTCCCTGGACAGGTCATCGAGGACATCACGTTCGTCCAGGAGCAGGTCCGCACCATGGCCCGGAAGCAGCTCGAATCCCTCTCCGACTTCGAAATTGAAACGCTGCCCGGAGTGTTCCTGGGACAGAAGAACGTTCCGGTCCAGGCTGCCGGCGCTTACATCCCCGGCGGAAAGTACCCGCTGCTGGCCAGCGCCCACATGACCATCGTGACCGCCAAGGTTGCCGGCGTGGAGCGCGTGGCGGCCTGCACGCCGCTGATCCAGGGTGAAGTCCCGGACGCCACCGTCGCTGCCATGCACCTGGCCGGCGCAGACGAAATCTACCTCCTCGGCGGCATCCAGGCAGTCGCGGCCCTGGCCATCGGCACCGAGACCATCAAGCCGGTCAACATGCTGGCCGGCCCCGGCAACGCCTTCGTTGCGGAGGCAAAGCGCCAGCTCTTCGGCGAGGTCGGCATCGACCTCTTCGCCGGGCCCACTGAAGTCCTCATTGTGGCCGACGAGCACGCTGACCCGTTCATCGTCGCCGTGGACCTCCTCTCCCAGGCGGAGCACGGCCCTGATTCCCCCGCCGTCCTGATCACCACCAGCGAGGAACTGGGCCGCAAGGTCATCGAGCACATCGACACGATCCTCGTGGACATGCCGACCCGCGACTACGCCGGACCGGCCTGGAGCGACTGGGGCGCGGTCCACGTCGTTGAGAACCTCGACGACGCCTATGCACTGGCCGATGAGTACGCCTACGAGCACGTGCAGATCCTCACCCAGAACCCGCGTGAGGCACTCGGGAAGATGCACGACTACGGCGCCCTCTTCCTTGGCGAAGGAACCTGCGTCTCCTACGGCGACAAGGTCATCGGCACCAACCACGTCCTGCCCACCCGCGGCGCGGCCCGCTACACGGGCGGCCTCTGGGTCGGCAAGTACCTGCGCACCGTCACCTACCAGGAAGTGACCAACACCGAATCCAGCGCCTTCTTCGGCGAGCTCTGCGGCCGCGCGTCCAGGGTGGAACGGTTCGAAGGCCACGCACGCTCCGGCGACGTCCGGGCCGCCAAGTACCGCGGCACCTCCCTGCCCTGGTCCGACCACACTTTCGAGAGCTGACCATGGCCGTTCAGACTTCTCCCCGCCCCACGATCGGAGCCCCCTCCATGTCAACCGCCAAAACCATGACACCCGAGCAGGTCCGCCGCCGGACGCTGTTCTCGGGCACCATCGGCGCCATTGTCGAGTGGTATGAGTACACCGTGTACGCCACCGCCGCCGCGCTGGTGTTCGGACCGCTGTTCTTCCCGGCGATGGATGCGAGTATCTCCCAGATCGCGGCGCTGGCCACGTTCGGCGTCGGCTTCATCGCCCGCCCCCTGGGCGCCTTCGTTGCCGGCCACCTCGGGGACCGGATCGGACGGAAATCGACCCTGATCCTGACGTTCGCCATCATGACCGCCTCCACCGCGATGATCGGTCTGCTCCCCACCTACCAGGCGGTCGGGGTGCTCGCCCCGATCCTGCTCTGCGTGCTGCGCCTTGCCCAGGGCTTCGCCGTGGGCGGGGAATGGGGCGGCGCGGCCATCATCGCCGTTGAAAACGCGCCCAAGGGTAAACGGGGCTTCTACGGTTCCTGGCCCCAGATCGGTGTTTCCTGCGGTCTGCTCCTGGGCACCGCAGCCGTCGCGCTGGCAGGGGCCCTGACAGGCGATGCCTTCACAACCTGGGGCTGGCGCGTACCGTTCCTGCTGAGCATCGTGCTGGCCGCGGTCGGCCTCTACATCCGCCTCAACGCGACGGAGAGCCCGGAATTCCTGGCCGAAAAAGAAAAAATGGCCAAAGAGGCCCAGCACCGCAAGGCCCCGATCACCGAACTGCTCGCCCACCACCGCAAGCCCTTGCTGATCGCCATCTTCGCCCGCTTCGCCGAAGCCGGAAACTACTACCTGTTCACCGTCTTCGTCCTCTCCTACGTCACCACCACGCTGAAAGTGCCACAGCAATACGGCCTCACCGCAGTCATGATCGGTTCTGCCCTGAACATCATCATGATTCCGGTCTTCGGCCGCCTCTCGGACCGCATTGGCCGCAAGCGCACCTTCCTGCTGGGCGGAACCGCGATCATGCTGACCGCTTGGCCGATTTTCGCCCTCATCGGCACCGGCCAACAGCTCGCCATCATCCTCGGCGTCGCCCTGTTCCTGGCGCTGGGCCACGCACTGGTCTACGCCCCGCTCCCGGCACTCTACTGCGAACTGTTCCCCACCGCCGTACGGTACTCCGGGATCTCCATCGGCTACCAGATGGCATCCATCCTGCTCGCCGGATTCATGCCGGCACTGGCAGGTGCCCTCGTCCTGTGGAGCGGTGGCACCTGGCCCGTCGTACTGATCATCATCGCCTCCACGGCCATCGCCATGGTATCGGTCTCCTTCGCCAAGGAAACCAAAGACGTTGACCTGGCAAACATCGGAGAGACAAAGACGTTCACCAAAGCCAAGGCCTAAACACCACCCCTGCCACCAGCGGAAACAGCGGAGCCCGCACCACGGGCTCCGCTGTCCCTGCTCCACCCACTTGGCCCGGGGAGAGCAGCCCGGCAGCCCGTGAAGGGCTTTGCACAGCGTGGCTTCTCTTCAATCCACCCCACGGTTTCCCGACGGGTCACCCAATCAGTAGAACCGAGGGGGTCAGCCGACGCGAGGCCGAGGTTTGGCTAGTCTAAAAACAAACGAAGTCCAACATTCCCGTGCGGGATCGCGCCGGAACACCGACGTAAAGGAGGGCGCTTTCGATGGTCACCAGCCGCGACGTGGCTGAACTCGCCGGGGTCTCGCAGGCCACTGTCTCGCGGGTCATGTCCTCTTCCGCCAAGCTGGCTCCTGCCACCAGGGCGCGGGTGCAGGCGGCCATGGAAACCCTCGGTTACGTCCCGCATGCCGGTGCCCAGGCGATGAAGACCAGGCGGACCAACACCATCGGCGTCGTAGTGGCAGACCTGACCAACCCGTTCTACCCGGAGGTCCTCGACGAGCTGAGCCGGGAGCTGGACGCTGCCGGGTTCCGGGTGGTCATCTGGAACGCCGGCGGCGGCAGCCACCACGATGCCTTGAAGGCCATCCGGGAACACGCCGTCGACGGCGTCATCTTCACCACCGCCACGGAAGATTCGCTGGAACTCCAGGCCGCCATCGAAAAGAACAGCCCGATCGTGCTGATCAACCGTGTGGTTGAGGGCCTGGAATGCGACCAGGTGACCAGCAGCAACACAGAGGGCGGCGCCGCCGTCGCCGACTACCTGCTGGAGCACGGCAAAAGCCGGGTGGCCTTCATCGGCGGCGCGGAAAACGCCAGCACCTCCCGTGAGCGCGCACAGGGCTTCCTCGGCAGGATGGCAGAAAAGGGCCATGCCGTTCCCGAACACTTCCGCTTCCACGGCGGGTTTTCTCACGACATCAGCGCCCAGGTCATGGGCAGGCTGCTCTCCCGCGCCGACCGCCCGCAGGCCGTCTTCTGCGCCAACGACCTCATGGCCTTCGGCGCCCTGGACGCCCTCCGTGCCCACAGCATCGAGCCTGAGGACTGCTGGGTGATCGGTTATGACGACGTCGACATGGCAGCCTGGGACTCCTTCAGCCTCACCACCGTCCGGCAGCCCAGCCGCGAAATGGCACGGACTGGGGCCAAGATGCTGCTCGAGCGCATCCACGCCCCCGGCAGCCCGGCACGGCGGGTCGACTTTCCGTGCGACCTCATCGTCCGCGGCAGCACGGCCGGTCCGACCTGATCCGGAGTCGCAAGAGGTCGCCCAGCACCCGAGATATGGGAGGTCGCTGGCTGGTGCGGGTGCTTTTAGAGCCGGAAGAGTGGCTCGATCTGTACGCGCAGGCGCTCGAGGAGTTTCTCCCAGAGGTCCTCTGGCCGGAATCCCCGGGCCGGGGTGCGCAGGACCTCGTGGATGTAGGTTCCATTGCAGTTCTGCGCAACTGTCCGGGAGTCGACGTCGGCGGTCAGGTGTCCGGCTTCCCTTGCGCTGTCCAGGATGGATGCTGTCAGAGCGATGATCCTGTCGCCCTGGGCGATGCTTTGCGCTCCGAGCTGGCTTCCGGCCTTGAACCCGTAGTGCAGGTAGCTGGTGACGTTCTCCGGATCGAGTGCGTAGAACTTGGCCCGCGCCCGGAAGATACCGTAGATCCGCTCGACGTAATCCCGGGCGGTGGAGGTGCCGGCAGCCACTTCCTTGTCGGCGTCCTCAATGGCCTGCAGCGTCATGTCCATGCGTTCGCCGATAACCAGAAGGAGCAGCTCGTGCTTGTTACTGACGTAGCGGAAGAGCGTTGCTTCCCCAACCCCGGCGAGTTCGGCCACTTCCTTGGTCGTCGTTTGCTCGTAGCCCCGCTCGTTGAAGAGCTGCTCGGCTGCGGCGCGGATGTTCCGGTAGCGCTCGATTCGCGCCTTCTCCCGCAGCCCGACGGGGGCGCCAGAGGTCGTGGCCTCCGAAGTCATCGTTTTCATTCCTTTACTAACGCCCCTGTCAGCGGTTGGGTACCGGGTGGCCATTCGCAGCCCGCCGGGCTCCTGTTTCAATTGAACATCACGATCTGGCGAATGGCGTTCCCATCGGCAAGTTCGTCCATCGCTTCGTTAATCCCGTCCAGGGTGATCACGGAGGAGGCCAGCTTTTCGACCGGCAGCCGTCCTTCGCGCCACATCTGTGCGTAGGCCGGGATGTCGCGGGCGGGCACTGCGGAGCCGAGGTAGGAACCGATGATGGTCCGCGCTTCTGCTGTAATCGCCAAGGGTTCGATTGATGACACGGCTCCAGGAGCGGGCAGTCCGACTGTCACTGTGGTGCCCCCGGGCGCAGTTGACCGTACTGCGGTTTCGAAGGCCTTCGGGTGGCCCGCTGCCTCGATGACGAGGTGGGCACGGATGCCCAGTTCCTCCGCCAGGCCGGGAGAGTACGTCTCGGTGGCTCCCAGTTCGCGCGCCGCGGTCAGCTTGCCCGGGTTCGCGTCGATCCCAATGATCCGGGCGGGTTCAGGCCAGGCTGAGGAAACAGCGGCAGCCGTCAGCAGCGCCGCCATGCCGACTCCTCCGAGACCGACAATCATGATGTCCTGTCCCTCTTTGGGCTTGCCGGCGTTGATGACGGCACCGCCGCCAGTCAGCACAGCACAGCCAAGAAGCGCGGCGACCGCTGGCGGTATGTCGCTGCCGACCGGAACGACCGAGCGCCGGTTCAGCACGGCGTGAGTCGCGAACCCGGAAACGCCGAGGTGGTGAAGGACAGGCTGGCCGTTGCGGGTAAGGCGGGTGGCACCCCCCGGCAGTTTTCCCGCCCCGTTGGATTCTGTTCCCACGCTGCAGGGAAGCTTGCCGCCGGTACGGCAGCTGGTGCACTCCTCGCAGCGCGGCAGGAATACCGTGACCACCCGCTGGCCCGGCTCGAGGTCCTTGACCTCGGTGCCGGCGGCGACGACCGTTCCGGCAGCCTCGTGGCCCAGCAGCATGGGCAGCGGGCGGGGGCGGTCACCGTTGACGACAGAGAGGTCGGAGTGGCAGAGGCTCGCAGCCTCCATCTTGATCAGGACTTCCTGCGGTCCTGGGTCGGCGAGGTCCAGCTCCGCAACAGCCAACGGCCGGGACTGGGCATAGGGACGGGGGGAGCCGATGGTCTCGAGGACCGCGCCGGAGATTCTCATGGGACCCTTTCCAGGGGATTGTGCTTCGTATCACTCGTGTGCTTTTATGAGAGTCTAATCCGCACGGAGTGCACTTTCAATATCGGGCTACTGCCCGCACCTCCAGCCGAGCGGATTCCTCCTCGTTCTCAACACCGGCCAGTCAAACCCGAAGGGATTGGAATTTGAAGATTCATCCAGATGCAAACGAGGGTCTCGCCCACGTGGGGGCCCTGTCGGTTCCCTTCCATGACACGCTTGCACCGGAGGACGCGCGGGACACGATTGTCCTGGTTCACGGAACAGGCGGAAGCGCGAAGACCCACTTCCGGACGCTGTTTCCGATGCTCGCCGCCCGGTACCGGGTCCTCGCCGTTGACCTCCAGACCCCCGACGGGGAACTGACCCTCGGGTCATTGACTGAGCAGGTCGCCGGCGTCATTGACCAGCAGGCTCCGGTGCGGCCGGTCCATGTGGTCGGTTACTCGCTGGGCGCACTGGTCGCGGCTGACCTGGCCGCTTCGCACCCGGAAAGCGTGGCCAGCCTGACTCTGGTGGCCGGGTGGGTCAGGGCCGACACCCAGCAAAGGCTTCGCAACCGGATCTGGAAGCGGCTCTTCGACTCCGATCAGGACCTCCTGCGCGAATTTGCCACCTGGACGGCCTATGGCCACCCCTTCCTGGCCGGCCGCACCGAGGCAGACATCCAGGCCCTGGTTGACGCCCGAACCTTCCCGGAAGGGATCGCCGAGCAGATGCGCCTCAACGCCGTCGCCGACCTGAGCGGCAGACTCGCAGCCATCACCGCCCCCTCCCTGGTCATCGCCGGCGCGCATGACCAGATGGTGCCGGCCCGGCAGACCCGGCTCCTCTTCGGAGGGCTTCCCAACGCCCGGTACGCCGTTATCGACAGCGGACATGCAATCCCGTATGAGCGCCCGGCCCAGCTCTTCCAGCTCATCAACGAGTTCGTGACGGATCCTGCCGCTACCCCTGCCGGTGAGGTTCAGGAACCAATCTTTGTCTAGCAAGTCGGAACCAGCACACACAAGACACATTGGAGGAATAGTGAACAGTACCCCGCGGCATCCCGCAGTCGAAGCACCGGTGGATGTCATCATCGTCGGTACCGGTTTCGGTGGCCTTGGCATGGGCGCGAAGCTGGCCCGCGAAGGAAAACGCTCATTCATCATTCTTGAACGGGCGGAGGACGTGGGAGGCACCTGGCGTGATAATCACTATCCCGGCGCCGCCTGCGACGTGCCCTCCCACCTGTACTCGTTTTCCTTCCGCCCCAACCCGGAGTGGTCCCGAATGTTCGCCCCCCAGCAGGAGATTCTGGACTACCTGCGCAGCGTGGCCCGGGACGAGAATCTCCTTGAGCGGATCGTGTTCGGCGCCGAAGTAACCGCTGCCCGGTGGGACGAGGCAGCCGCGCTGTGGAACGTCACCACCCCCAAGGGCGACTTCACCGCCAGAACCCTGGTAACCGCCGTCGGGCACCTGTCCGAGCCGAAGCTGCCCGACATTGAGGGCCTCAGCGGCTTCTCCGGCCACCTGTTCCACTCGGCACAGTGGAAAGACGAGATTGATCTGACGGGCAAGCGAGTCGGGATCATCGGTTCCGGAGCCACCGCCATTCAGGTGCTGCCCGAAGTGGCGAAGGTCGCCGGCGAAGTCGTCGTCTTCCAGCGCTCCGCCCCCTACGTGACTCCTCGCCCCGACCGGGCCTACACGGAGGAGGAAAAGGGTCTCTTCCGCAAGATGCCCGAGGCGATGCAGGAACTGCGCGAAGAGATGTTCTGGTCCAACGAGGAGCGCTACGCCCAACGCCGCGGCACCCCGACGCTGGTCTCCGCCGCAGCCCAGGTTGCCCTTGACCATCTGCACCGGCAGATTGAGGACCCGGAACTGCGCCGGAAGCTGACCCCCGACTACACATTCGGCTGCAAGCGGGTCCTGAAGTCGAGCGATTACTATCCCACGTTCGCCCAGGACCACGTCCATCTCGAAACCGGCGGCATCCTGCGCGTGGAAGGCAACCGCGTCCTCGACAGGGACGGCGGCAGCCATGAACTGGACGTCCTCATCGCCTGCACCGGTTTCGAAGCCACAGACCTGCCCATCGCCTACCGCATCTTCGGCCGCCACGGCCAGCCGCTTAGTGAACGCTGGGCGAACGGCATGCAGGCGTACGCCACCACGGCCGTGCACGGTTTCCCGAACCTGTGGATCATCAACGGTCCCAATACCGGGCTTGGCCATAACTCCGCTGTCTACATCGCCGAGGCCCAGATCGACTACATCATGGCCGCGGTGGACTTCCGCGATGAGGCCGGGGTGCCTGCGCTGGAGGTGAGCGGGGAGGCAGAGGATGCGTTCATGGACACCGTGGACCAGCTCGCCCAAGGCACGGTATGGCTCGAAGGCGGCTGCAGCAGCTGGTACGTGGACCACCGCAACGGACGGCTGACCACCCTGTGGCCGGAACCGGCCTATACCTTCCGCCAGGTCAATGCACCCTTCGACCCCGAACCGTATCTGACCGGATCCCCGGTTGAAGCCGGCAAACCGGTCCTCGCCGGGGTGCTTTAACGGCCACCGTTGGAAGGCTGCCTGAGGCCAAGCTGCCTGAGGACAGGCAGCCCCCCCGTTCAACGCAGAATGGAGAAAGCATGAGCACGAACGAACAGCAATACCGAACAGCCGTCGTTACCGGTGCAGCCGGTGGGATCGGCCGCAGAATCGTGGAGTCATTCCTGGCCAGCGGAGACCGGGTCATCGCCGTGGATGCATCGGGCTCCGCCCTGGCCGACCTCCGCACGGACCTGGATCCGCAGGGTGGCTCCCTGAAAACTATGCTTTGTGACGTCACCGAGCCCCGGGACTGGAAGCGGATCGCCGAGGCGGTGGAGGCCACCCCGGAAACATCGGCGGTTCTGGTCAACAACGCCGGTATCTCCCCGAAGCGGGACGGGCAGAAAATCCCTGGTGACGAAATCCCCCTGGACGAGTGGGCGGCCGTACTCTCAGTGAACCTCACAGGTCCGTTCCTCGGTATTCAGGCGCTGGCACCGCACATGAAAAGGACCGGCTCCAGCAGGATCGTCAACATGTCCTCGCTGGCAGGACGAGACGGCGGCAGGCTCGGCGGTGTCCACTATGCTGCGACCAAAACAGGGCTGCTGGGCCTGACGCGCTCATTCGCCCGGGAATTGGCACCGTTCGGCATCAC
Source organism: Arthrobacter sp. NPDC093125 (assembly GCF_044754225.1). Lineage (NCBI taxonomy): Bacteria > Bacillati > Actinomycetota > Actinomycetes > Micrococcales > Micrococcaceae > Arthrobacter > Arthrobacter sp. NPDC093125. The sequence goes on from NZ_JBIVOQ010000001.1 coordinate 716,943, forward strand.
CGTCAACGCCGTGGCCCCGGGACGTATCGACGCCGGCATGGCTTCAGGCGTCTCTGAAGAGGTCAACCGGAACTATCTCAGCCGCATCCCAGTGGGCCGGCTTGGCCTCGCCGATGACGTCGCCCAGGCCGTCCAATACCTGGCCGCCGTCGAAAACGGCTTCGTCACGGGCGTCACCGTGGACGTCAACGGCGGGTCGTACATGGGATGAAAGTCCGATCCTCGACCCTCGCCATAGTGGGCCTGAGAGGAGCTGGTCGGAGAGGGGCGGAGCGATCGCCAGCGCGTGACAGGCTCCGCGGCAAGGTCGTCCTGATCACAGGCGGCGCCGGAGGTATCGCCGCCGCCACGGCACAGCGGCTGGCAGCAGCAGGAGCCTACGTGTCGCTCGTTGACCGTGACCAGCCCGCCCTCGATCAGTTCGTCTCCCGGCTGGGCGGCTCCCATCTGGCCACGGCAGCGGACGTGACAGACCACTTGTCCCTGCAGTTCGCAGCGCAGCGGACAGTGGAACGCTTCGGCCGGCTGGATATTGTCTTTGCCTGCGCCGGCGTCGGCAGCGCTTCGACCGTTTCTGCTTCCCGCACCGATGACTTGCTGCGGATCGTGGACATCAATCTTGGCGGGGTCATCAGGACTGTCAAGGCCACCCTGGACGAGGTCACCAGAAACCGGGGCTACTACCTGCTGATGAGTTCGGCCGCCGCGCTAAAGAATGTACCGCGCGCCAACGCCTATGCCGCATCAAAGGCCGGTGTGGAGGCTTTCGGTGGGGCGCTGCGGCTGGAGCTGGCCCATAAGGGCGTGGACGTTGGCGTCGCACACCCGGCATGGGTCAGTACTGGAATGATCTCCGGCGCCGCTACCCGGGCAGGAGAAAGCCGTTCCCTGCCATGGCCCTTCAGCGTGGTGTCCAGCACCGACACGTGTGCCGAACTGCTGGTGGCGGCAATGGCTGCACGGCGCCGCAAGGTCTTCGTGCCGCGCAGCCTGGCCCTGATGGACCCACTGCGGTGGCTGTCGACCGGGCCCGTATGGGACGCCTTCATGAAACCCCGGGCGGCGCTGAGCGTTCCCCGCCTCGAAGCCGCACCGCCAAACGAATAAACCATATGCCGGAGGCAGTTGTGCCGCCGGTCACAATCCTGTATTACTGAGAGGGCACTCCTTACGGAGTGAACTCTCAACTTCCGACAAAACCATCAGAGGTTACCTTGAACAAGACTCGCCTGTTCTCCGCTGCCGTCGCTGTCGCCGGCCTTTCCCTTACCGTTACCGCCTGCTCGGGTGCTTCCAAAGCATCCGAAGGCTACCCGACCAAGTCCGTCACGTTCGTCATGCCGTACGCCGCCGGCGGTCCGTCAGACACCACGGCCCGCGCCTACGGCGCCTGCCTGGGAAAGCTGCTGGGTGGCACCTTCGTGGTGGAGAACCTTGACAGCGGCGCCGGTGCCGTGGCCATGCAGAAGCTGGCCAACGCCAAGCCGGACGGATACACCGTGGGTCTCAGCACCAACGGGCCCCTGGTCCTGAACCCGATGAGCAACGACCTGGCCTACTCCCAGGACGATTTCCAAGCCCTGGGCACCATGGCAGAGATCCCCACACTCTTCACAGTGCCAAAGGACTCCCCGTACAAGAGCCTGCAGGAGCTCTTCGATGCCGCGAAGGCCAACCCGGGAAAGATCTCCATCGGTGTTCCCGGAGCGACCAGCTCGCTGGCCACCGAACTCAAACGCCTGCAGAAGGAGAGCGGCATTGAGTTCTCCATGGTTCCCACCTCCGGCAGCGCCGAACTCATCACCAACCTGCTGGGCGGCCACATCGACGCCGGATTCGTCAACGACTACGTCGATGTTGAGGCCCAGGTGAAAGACGGGTCCATCGTCCCGCTGGCTGCCGCCGGCGAAGCCCGATCCGAGGCCTTCCCCAAGGTTCCCACCACCAAGGAGGCCGGCTACGACGTCAAGACGACCTCGGTCTACGGCCTCTTCGCACCCAAGGGCCTTCCCCAGGACGTGTCGGACAAGCTCGAAAGCGGCATCGAAACCTGCAGCAAGGACGCGGAGGTCATCTCCCAAATCGGTGACCGTTTCGTGCCGAACAGCTTCTCGGACGCGGCAGCGACCCAGCAGGTCTTCAGCGAAATGCGCACCCGTTACGAGCCACTCCTGGCCAAGTAACACCAGTCGAGTCAACCGCCGGCCGCCACGGCCGGCATGAAGAAGGGTAAGCCCCTATGGTTTCTTCTCCCGTGGAAGCTGTCGCCGAAATCCGGGATCGGGAAAGGCCGCGCACCGGCGCTCGGCGCTTGCGGCGCAGAATCGCTCCGCTTATCCTGCTCGCCCTGGGCCTTGGCGCAGCGGCCGGTTCATGGCAGTTGAAGCTGGGCACCCTGCACCACCCCGCCCCAGGCCTCTGGCCTTTCATCATCTCCATGGCCATCATCCTCAGCGCAGCCGCACTCATCGTGCGGCCCGGAGATGAGCCGCTGGAGGCCTGGAGCCGCAGGAGCCTGTCGGTGGCAACCGGAGTCGCCAGCCTCGGCGCGTTCGTCGTGCTGTTCGAACTGATCGGCTTCTTCATACCGGCCGTGTTGATGCTCTTGCTGTGGCTGCGCGTCTTCGGAAGGGAGTCATGGCGCTGGACACTGGTGTTCGCCGTGGCAGGCCCGGCAGCGCTGTACGTCATCTTCGACCGACTCCTCGGCGTTCCCTTCCCCGCCGACCTTGCGCTCGGCGCCTTCGTCTAGAACGGACTCTGAAATGGATATCCTGAGCAACCTCGGTGAAGGTTTCTCGGTCGCCTTAGACCCGATGAACCTGCTGTTCGTCCTGATCGGGGTGGTGGTCGGAACCGCCATCGGCGTCCTGCCCGGTCTCGGGCCCACCGCAACAATCGCCCTGCTGCTGCCCGTCACGTACACGATGGACCCGACCGCCTCGATCATCATGCTGGCCGGCATCTACTACGGCTCGATGTACGGGGGCACCATCACCTCCGTGCTGCTGCGCCTGCCCGGCGAAGCCGCCTCGGTGGTAACAACCTTCGACGGATACCAGATGACCAAGAAGGGCCGCGCCGGCGCGGCGCTGGGCATCTCCGCCATAGGCTCCTTCATCGGCGGCACCGTCGCCATTATCGGACTGACATTCCTGGCCCCGGCGCTGGGCAAGATCGCCCTGTCAATGGGCCCGGCCGGCTTTGTTGCCCTCATGGTCCTGGGCCTCTTCCTGGTCACGTCCCTGGGCACCGGATCCACCATCAAGAGCGTAAGCATGGCCGCCGTCGGCCTGCTGCTGTCCACTGTCGGGCAGGATCCCGTCAACGGGTCGGCACGCTTCACGTTCGGTCAGGCACCGCTGCTGAGCGGCCTGGATTTCGTGGCCGTGGCGATGGGCCTGTTCGGTGTCGGCGAACTGCTGCGTTCCCTGGAGCAGACCGAAAAAGCCCAGATCATCAAAACCAAGATCAAAAACATCTGGCCCTCCCGCAGGGACATGAAGGACTCGGCGGGGGCCATCGGCCGCGGCTCGGTTCTCGGCTTCTTTATCGGCATCCTCCCCGGCGGCGGCGGTGTCATCTCCTCCCTGGCCTCCTACGCCATGGAGAAGCGCCGCGCCAAGGACCCCAGCCGCTTCGGCAAGGGCGCCATTGAAGGCGTTGCAGGACCGGAAACGGCCAACAACGCCTCCTCGACCACCGCGTTCATTCCGCTGCTGGTGCTCGGCATCCCCTCCAACGTCGTGCTGGCCATGATTTTCGGTGCCCTGCTCATGCATGGAATCACCCCCGGCCCGCAGCTGATGACCGACCACTCCGGACTCTTCTGGGGCGTCATCGCTTCGATGTACATCGGCAACCTGATGCTGCTGATCCTCAACATTCCGCTCGTGGGCATCTTCATCCAGATGCTGCGCGTACGTCAGGGCATCCTGGTCGCATTCTCCCTGCTGATCGTGCTGATCGGCGTCTACTCGATCAACAACAGCTCCTTTGACATGTGGGTTGTGCTTGCCTTCGGCGTTCTGGGCTGGATCATGTCCAAGACCGGCTTCGACCCCGGCCCGCTGGTGCTGGCCTTCGTCCTCGGACCCATCCTGGAAAAGTCCTTCCGCCAGTCCATGCTGATTTCCGGCGGCAGCCTCAACATCTTCGTCACTGATCCGGCAGCCGCGATCATCTTCGGCCTGATCCTGGCCGTCATCGCCATGAAGGCCATCACCGGGTTCCGACGCCGCTTCGCCGGGCCCAAAGCGTCCCCGGCAGCACCGGTGGTGGAAGACGCAAACCTGCAGAATACGCACGGCCCCGACAGCGATGGCCCCTCAGCCTTCCTCACCGAGTCAGCGATAGCGAGTGAAGAGAGGCCGGCACCCCTACCGGCAGGAAAGCAACACAGCCCAGCCGCCCACTGACAGGACCCTGCTCCTCATCCGGAAGCCCCTGGACACGGCAGCTCCACGGCTCCCTGTGCCGCTGATTCCCCTTACGCCGGAGTCAGCGGCACAGAAGCGTTTACACACGAGAAGGGCGGTCAAAGAGAATGGTTCGCACCAGAGGCAGAGCATCGAAGCACGGCACCGCCAGCAGACTCCTTGTCCCGGTACTGTGCCTGTGCGGGACAACCGTCACCCTCCAGCAGGCCACCGTCGTTCCCTTGCTTCCCGACCTGCCGCGCCTGCTCGGCATCTCCGCCGAGGACGCCTCCTGGATCCTCACCTCCACGCTCCTGGCCAGCGCCGTCGCCACCCCGGTACTCACCCGTCTGGCAGACATGTTCGGCAAACGCCGCATCATGCTCGTCTGCCTGGCCATGATGTCCATCGGCTCGGCATTGGCCGCACTCGATCTCAGCTTTGCGACCATGATCACCGGCCGCTCGCTCCAAGGATTCGCCGCAGCCCTCATCCCCGTAGGCATCAGCGTCCTGCGGGAAGAGATCCCCGCCACGAAGCTGGCACCGGCCGTCGCGATGATCAGCGCCACCCTGGGTTTCGGGAGCGCGCTGGGACTTCCGCTGGCCGGCGTGCTGTACGAGTTCCTCGGCTGGCAGTCAATTTTCTGGAGTTCCGCCGCGGCCGGCATCGTCCTGACCGCGGTGTTGCCCCTGGTGGTGCCAGCATCCTGTGTCCGCACTCCCGGCAGGTTCGACTACGGAGGCGCCATTCTGTTGTCCATTACTTTGACCGCAGTACTTCTCGTATTGTCCAAGGGCGGCACCTGGGGCTGGACCAGTGCACCAACCCTGACAACGGCCGCCGCCGCGGTCATTGGCCTGGCGCTCTGGGTCCCGCTCGAACTGAAAATCAGCCAGCCAATGCTGGACCTGCGAACCTCCGCCCGGAAACCCGTGCTCATCACGAACCTGGTTGCGGTCCTCGTCGGCTACTCGATGTACTCCAACCTGCTCTCCACCACTCAGCAACTGCAAATGCCCGCCACGGCCGGGTACGGCTTCGGGCTGAGCGTGATGGCCGCCGGCCTCTGCATGGTGCCCACCGGCCTGGCCATGGTGATCTTCACTCCCGTATCCGCCCTGAGCAGCCGCCGTTACGGTGCCAAGACTGCCCTCATCATCGGTTCCCTCGTCTCTGCCGCCGGTTACGTCGGCCGCCTGTTCCTGACCGAAGAACTCTGGATGGTGATGCTTGGAGCCGCTGTCATCGGCGTCGGCAACGCCATTGCCTATGCCGCCATGCCGATCCTCATTATGGGATCCGTTCCCGTCACGGTCACCGCCGCTGCCAACGGACTGAACACCGTGCTGCGGGTTATCGGAACCACCGTCGGAAGCGCCGCGGTAGCCGTGCTGTTGGCCTCATCCACCCTGACGGTCAACGGAACAAAGTACCCATCCTTCCAGGCCTTTGAACACATCTACTGGGTCGCTGGCACCGCTGCCCTGGCCGCTGCCCTACTGGCCAGCCTTCTGCCCCGACCACGGCCCGCATCCGTCGGTAACCCGGCCCAAGATCAGGGGATCAGGGAAACAGCACCGGCAACCTGAGCGGGACGTCATGCTCTGCTCGATACAGTTTTGTAACTCCGCAGACTCCGATAGCGGATATTACGCCAAGCTGAATGGGCGGGTGTCCGCTACTGCTGGTGCACTGTGGACTCCCTGGCCCGGAACCCCGAAGCGGGCACTCCCTACTCCTCCAGCTCTTATTTGCGGGGCCGGGCATGTTTCCTGTGACGCTGCATGAGGCGGGGCTGGAAGATGAGCTCACGTCCGCTGTTGAATAGTTTCAAGGACAGCGACGCCGCGGGGGAAACGAATGACACGAGTGATTCTCCATGATCCATTTATGGACAAGACCTATTTCCACGGACTCGTCTCCCGTTCCTGCTCCAGCGCGCGCAGCGGTTCGGGCGCCGCGAACGTTGCCCCCTCAAGGCCGTGAACGCGAGGTGCAACAGCTCATCCACGACCTCGCAGTTCTTGCCGCGGAACAGGAGCCGCGGCCCACATAAGAAAGGAGCCCGCGTCTGGGGCGCACCAGTGTGGACCGCGACGTGTAGGCTCGCCGGGGCTCGGCTCAGCACCGTTTCGACGTGCGCTAAGTGATGAGACGATGAGCGGGTGGTGATGGTGTGCGGTTCAGGCAACTAAGCGTCGGGCAAGGAGAGGCGGTATTCAAGCCTGGGGGCGCGGGAAGCCACTGCCTCCACCAGCGCTGTTGGCCGTGATAGTCGAGCTCAAGCAGACAGTGCCGCCACTGCCCATCCCTTTGCTGCTCCAGGGCGCAGCAGAGCTGACTGAACACGGCCCAGTCTGGCTGACGAAAGGCAGGTTATCGCGTTGTAAAAGCACTGGTAAATAGGGGAGTTTGCATTGCAATCAGCGCACGTGGGGTGGATCAACTGCGTAGTGCAGTAGCCCGTACCAGCGGCCATTGCCGGGCCAAACCCCCCGCTGCCCGGTGAGGTCCTGGATGGTGGCGGATTGGAGAGTTTACCAAGTTCTTTGACCGGGACGAGGTGACCCTTGTTCAGTCCTCCCCGCTCGCCGGCAATCCCGGTGGCGAGGAGCCTGTCCGGGGCCGGTCATGACAAGGAGCGCAGGATGGAGCGGAGGGTGCGGGCTGCCTTGGCGGCGGCTGTACGGGGTTCGGCTGTCCCGGCAGTGACCTCGCCAACGGCCTGCGCGATGGGCAGTTCAGCCATCGCGGCGCCGGCCAGATCGCCGCGGCCCTGGAGAATGCCCCAGTGACTGAGGCCGTTGACGCCGTCGAGCAGCACCGAGAGAACTTCGGGTGAGTAGAACTTGCCCAGCGGCTCCTGTTTGCTGACGCCTACACGCATGCCTTGCCATGCGTCCATATATTCCGTCGGCCTGGCAGTTGTGCCGGTACGACCGGAATGCGTTCCTCCGGGGCAACGGACAGCCAGTCCGTGTAGCCGGCGCTCAGGATGTACTCCACGAACTGTTGTGCCCAGTCGGTGTCCGAATCGCTGGTGACCGTCCAGGAGCTGATCTCTCCAAAATGCGCCGGCCGGGTGCCGCTCTCGCCCTGGATGCCCGCGACCACGCCCGTGTTCCGGACCAGGAAGCCTGGATCGTGCTCGCATTTGGGGCAGCCGGGCTTGGCGTCGTTCCGCAGCCCCGCCAGTTCATCGAGCATGAAGGTAGGCCAAACGGCCATCGCCGCCTTGCCTGCAAAGTAGGCGCTCCGGACGGTACCGATGTCCTGAACGCCGGGGAGGGAGTAGTTCCTGAGCATGTCGCCGTAGAAGCTCAGGGCGCCGACGCATTGCGGGCTGTCAAAGGTAATCACGCCCCGCGCACTGACCAGTTCACAGCCGTTCCCGTGGGCAATGTGCTCAAAAGACTGCTGGGTAAAGGGCTGCCCAGCTTTGCTGGCCGCGACGAAGCCCGCCAACTGGGGGGTGTGCAGCTTTTTCGCGGCCGCCCTGATCGCGGCATAGGTTGTGGGCGCCGCCAGACCCGCCTGCCTGAACAGGTCTTTGCGGTAGTACAGGACCTGCTGCCAGGACGCGGCGGGCACGGCAAGCTGCCGCCCGCCGTCGCGGGTCAGTTCAAGCGCACGCCGTGACCACGTGCCCTGACTTCGACGTGATCGACGCGGCTGAAGCGCTGAAAAGAAGGTTTTGGCCGATACCGTTGCCAAGGCCTTCGGGACGGACGTACCCAGGAATCTCAGCCAGGAACTGATCCGTGGCCCGGCACGGGACAAACTAGTGGAAGCCGGCGCCGGCGCCTCGTTGCTGGTGGTTGGGCGGCGTGGTCACGGAGGCTTCCTGGGCATGCATCTTGGGTCCGTAAGCTCGGCCTGCGTTTCCCACGCTGACTGCCCCGTGCTCGTGGTGCGTTCGGATAGTGAGGTGCACGCCGAGGGCAGCCCCCGTACACACCATCTCTGGAAGGGACCCAAGACCAAGCGCCAGAACCCGTCTACGGCATAGCTCCAGGCGTTGTGCCTCCAACGGAACCGCCACCCGCAGTTCCAGCGGGTGGCGGTTACTTATACACATGATCAACCAACCCGGATGTCGGCCTGAAGCACACCCCAACCTGACGTCAGGACGTGGCCGCGAAAGCGTCAGGATAAAGTATCGATTCGTGTTTCCTGACACCCCTCGGCGGAAGTCTAGAGCTCAATCTGACACCTCCAGGTCCGAGGAGTGGAGGCGGCACCAGCGCCACCCTCAACTGCCCGTGCACAAGCCCACCCGCAGGGAATGAAGCACGGAAAGCGCTCCTCACGAAGCGCCGAGGGTTCCCAGATGCCGTTCCCGCCGGGCAAGGCCTCGCACCACAGACAGTCCCCCGTGCAGCGCAGCGCGACCTGCGCCAGGGCAGCGGCGCCCTCTTCATCGGCGTCATGCGGGAGCGCCTGCCCATTCTCTTTTCCGGCGCTGACAGCAAGTCGTCGCCGGCAACCACAGTCGCGTCCTCAGGTACTCCTCAACCATGATCACGACGCCGTGGAGGACTTCGATTCCCCGACCCACCACCGGGGGCGCGACGAACTCCCCGGAGGGCTGCCCAGCAACAGCCCTCCGGGGAGCCGCGACGGGAGGAACCGTCGACCGGCTAGAGGTTATTCAGGAGAACCGTGCCGGACGGAAGGTGGCCAGCATCGGGTGCTTCTCGCCGGTCAGGATCTCGCCCGCGAGCAGTTCCCCGGTGATCAGGCCGAGCGTCGCCCCCGAGTGGGTGAAGGCCACGAAGCAGCCCGGCACCTGGCCCAGTTCGCCGAGCACTGGTGCGCCGTCACCTGGGATCGGCTTGTAGCCGATCTTCCAGCTCGCCGGCTTGAGTTCCGGGTTGCCCTCGATGAGCTTCGACGCTTCATCGGCGAGTTCCTGGACCACCTCATCCGGAATGCTGAAGGATCCGTCCGCGTGTTCAGTGATCTGCTCCTCGTACCAGTCGTGGTCCAGTGCAAAGGTGCTGCCGGGGTTGGGGCGCACAGCTGCCCGCGGCGTGTTCATCACGGCCCGGACGTCGTGCTCCACAGGCTTGGTCACCACCAGCATGGACACCGGGGAACCGTTGGGGATCTCGACGCCGAGGGGAGCGACGACGGCGGGAGTCGCCGCCCCGCACGCCACCAGCACCGCATCGGCGTCGTACGTCTCCCCCTCCGCGGTCTCGACGCCGACTGCCCGGCCGCCGTCGACCACTACCGACGCCTTGCCGGCATCCAGAACGAGCCGGCCACCGCGCTCGTGGAACTCCTCCATGAGGAATTCCACGAGGTCCGGCAGGCTCACCCAGCCCTCGCCGGGGTTGAAGATGGCGTTCTCGGGGACAGCGCCGGAGTCGATTCCCGACGTTACCGAGGCGATGTTTTCGGGGGCCAGCAGCTTGGAGTCGTAGCCCACCGACTTCTCGTAGGCGTGGCGCGCCTCCGTGACGGCCCGCTCCCCGGCGGCGTTCCACATCAGGCCGCCGCCGAACTGCAGCCACTCCCGGCTGGGGTCGGCGGCGAAAAGGGTGCGGTACCGGTCCACGCCGGCAAGGCGGAGCTGGTGGTACGGTGTGGACCGTTCGCCGGCGGAGTTGAGCCAGGAGAGCGAGCGTCCGGTGGCCTCGCTGGCCAGGCCGCGCTCGGTGAGCAGCGTTACGGACGCGCCTTCGCGGAGCAGGTGGACGGCGGTGGAAACACCCAGGATGCCGCCGCCGATGACGGCGACGTGCTTGCTGGCGGTGGAGGACATGGTTCTCCCTTTCTGTGGAGTTTGGACACGATTGATGGGGACGCACGCGTTCGAGGAACGAGGGCGCGTCCGGGATATGGGGGCGGCTGCGCCGCCGGATGGCACGGGCTCGGGAGGTGTGCGGGGCCGCTACGCCAGGGCGTGGATGCCTTCGATGACCCTGAGGACCTCGAGCGGGTCTGCCGGGTCGACGGGAAGGGATCCCTCTCCCCGCAGGGCGGCGGCGAGCTGCGCATAGAACTCGGGGTAGGCGCCCCGCTCGGCGGGGACGGGTGCTGCGGCACCGTCGACTCCCAGAAGCCCCCAAGACTCCTGGGGGTCAACGCCGTAGGCAGGATCCGACGGCGTCATCCCGGCAGCCAGCGCGGGTTCCTGGCCGTCCAGTCCCCACTTCGTGTAGCCGGCCTCCGAGCCCAGGACGTGGAAGCGCGGGCCCACCTGGGCCGCCATCCCGTTCATCCACAGGCGGGACCGGACACCCGATTCGTGGAGCAGGGACACGAATGCCTCGGTGTCGGCGCCCTCAGGGTGGCCGTAGTTGGCCGTCTCCCCGTAGCTCTTTTCCACCGGGCCGAACAGCTGGACGGCCTGGTCGATCAGGTGCGCGCCGAGGTCGTGCAGGATCCCGCCGCCCTCCGCGAGGGAGACGCTGTCGCGCCAGTTCCCGAAGCCCTCGGGCCGCCACCATTCAAACCGGGATTCAAAAGTGCGCACCTCGCCAACGGCACCGTCCCGCAGCAGCTTCTGCAGCGTCAGGAAGTCGGCGTCCCACCGGCGGTTCTGGAACACCGTGAGCTGCACTCCGCCGTCGGCCGCCAGAGCGATCAGCTCCTCCCCCTGCGCCGACGTCGGCACGAAGGGCTTGTCCACCACGATGTGCAGGCCGTGCGCAATGGCCGTGGCCGCGAGGTCGAAGTGCGTGTGCGGCGGGGTGCCGAGGATGACCAGGTCGAGGTCCCCGGCGAGTGCAAACAGCGCATCCGGCGTCGGGACGATCCGCGCCTGCGGATAGAGCCGGGCCGCCTCGGCGGCCCGTGCCGGGTCCGCCGTCACAATCACGTCCAGTGAGTACTTGGGGTCCGCGGCAATCAGCGGCGCGTGGAAGACCTTTCCGGAGATCCCAAAGCCGACGACGGCGGTCCGGACGGGTGCCGCTGTAACCGGCCGCATCACAGCACCTCCGAAAGGAAGCGCTGCAGGCGTTCGCTGCGGGGGTTGTCGAACAGTTCGGCGGGGGTGCCGGACTCCACGACTTCACCTTCGTCCATGAAGACCACCTGGTCGGCGACCTTGCGGGCGAAGCCCATCTCGTGGGTGACCACGAGCATGGTCATGCCGCGGCTGCCGAGTCCGGCCATGAGGTTCAGCACGCCCTTGACCAGTTCGGGGTCCAGGGCGCTGGTGGCTTCGTCGAAGAGCATCACTTCGGGCTCCATGGCCAGGGCCCGGGCGATGGCCACGCGCTGCTGCTGGCCGCCGGAGAGGTCCCGGGGGCGGTGGTCGGCACGTTCGGCCAGGCCAACTTCGGCGAGCCGGCGGCGGGCACGTTCCATGGCCTCGGCCCTGGGCATGCCCTTCACGCTCCAGAGGGCCAGGGCGACGTTTTCCAGGGCGGTGTGGTCCGGGAAGAGGTTGAAGTGCTGGAATACCATACCGATGCGGCGGCGCAGGGTGTCCGGCTTGACCTTCAGGGCGCTTTCGCCCGCGAGCAGGACGTCGCCGCTTTTGGGTTCGTGCAGCCTGTTGACGCCGCGCAGCAGGGTGGACTTGCCCGAGCCGGACGGCCCGATGATGCAGGTGGTGGTTCCCGGGGCCACGGTGAGGCTGACGTTGCGGAGCACCTCGATGTCGCCGTACGCCATCGTCAGGTTCCGCAGTTCCAGGCTGGAGCCATGAAAGGTTTCGATGTCGGCGGCTGACTTGCTGGCGCTGCTGCTCTTGCTCGTGCTGCTGCTGGCGAGGCTCATGTGTTGCTCCCGGTGGTGAGCGGCGATGCCGCGTCGAGTTCGTTGACTTCCTTCAGGCCGGACGTGGGCGCGGTGGGGCGGCGGCGGCCGGTGCGGAACTTCTCATCGAAGTAGTTGACCAGGTGGGTCAGGGGCACGGTGATGATCAGGTAGAAGATGCCGGCCATGACCAGCGGGGAGAGGTTTCCGGTGTCCACCGCGGCGTCCTGTCCCACGCGGAAGAGTTCGCGTTCGCTGACCAGCAGGCCCAGGAAGTAGACCAACGAGGAGTCCTTGACGATGGCGATGAACTGGTTCACCAGGGCGGGCAGGACGCGCCGGATGCCCTGCGGCACCACCACGAGCGCCATGGACTTGGCGTAACTCATGCCCAGGGCCCGGCAGGCCTCGCCCTGGCCCTTGTCCACGCTGAGGATGCCGGCGCGGAAGATTTCGCCGATGTAGGCGCTGGCGATCAGGCTCAGGGCGATGATGCCCAGCGGGTACGGGGAGGGTCCGAAGACGGACTGGCTGAACCGGGCGAAGCCCTGGCCGATCAGCAGGATGGTAAGGATGGCGGGCAGGCCGCGGAAGAGGTCGGTGTAGATGCGTGCGGGGATCCGCAGCCACCGTGACCGGGCGATGCCCATGACCGCCACCACCATGCCCAGCACCACGCCGATGATGGTAGCTGCGATGGAGATGATCAGGGTGTTCAGGAGGCCGACCCCGAGGAGCTGGGGCAGCACTGCGACCATCGCGTCGATGTCGAAGAAGGTGCGGCTGATGATGTTGAGCCAGTCCATAAGTTGCTCTCAGACGTTGGTTGTTTGGAAGTTCCCGGGCGGGCCGCGGCGTGCGGCCCGCCCGGTCCGGTGATGGATCGGTCCGGCTTACTTGCTTGCCGTCGGAGCCGGGGTTGCCTTCTGCTCTGCCTTGGGCAGGTACTGCTCCGGCATCGGGGAGCCCGGGAACCACTTCTGGTAGAGCTTCTTCCAGGTGCCGTCCTCCATGGCCGCGGCCAGGCCCTTGTTCAGCGCCTCCTTGAGGGCGGGCTTGTCCTTGGCAATGGCGAAGCCTGCGGGGGCGTCGAAGGACGGGATGTCCGCGGCGCTGACCAGGCCGTACTGCTCCTGGTAGGCCTTGGCGGCCTCGTAGTCCAGGAAGTGAGCATCCACTGATCCGCTGTTGACGGCGGCAACGGCGGTGTTGTTATCCGGGAAGCGGACCAGGTTGGCGGAGGTGAAGTTCTTGACCGCATAGGCTTCCTGCAGGGTCCCCTGGACCACGCCAAGCCGCTTGCCCGAGAGGCCGTTCTCGTCCTTGATGCCCGAGGTCTTGGTGGTGATGACCGTCAGGTACCCGGCGAGGTAGCCGTCGGAAAAGTCCACGGTTTCCTTGCGCTTGTCCGTAATGCCAATGGCGGCCACGCCGACGTCGAACTGGCCGTTGGCGACGGCGGCGAGCAGGCCCGAGAAGTCCTGGCCGGTGAAGACAACATTGTCCACGCCGGCGCGGTGGGCCACGTCCTTGAACAGTTCGACGTCGAAGCCGGTGAAGTTACCCTGCGCGTCCGTGAAGGTGTACGGCTTGGAGTCGCCCAGGCTTGCCACGCGGATGGTGCCCGGTTCGATCAGTCCGTACGGGTTCTCGGCCGGGCTGGAAGTGGCGGAGGACGACCCGCCGCAGCCGGAGAGGGCGAGGATCGCCGCCAGGGCTGCCGCAGCTACAGCTGCCGGGCGGAAGTTCAGTTTGATCACAGCATTGTCCAATCGTGGGAGGGAAGGCGGTGCTGTCAGGGCCGCCCGAAGGATTTGGTCGATGAAGCTCTTGCTGAGTCCGGTCTCAGTCCCTACGATTGAGACCGGACTCACATCGATTGCTAGAAATGTAGCGGAACTCACAAGCCGCGTCAACAGCCCTCCTGGAAGGTGAACATGAGCAGTGACGGAGCAAGACGGCGGGACGTAACAGTTGCCGACGTGGCAAAAGCTGCCCAGGTGTCCAAGGCGCAGGCGGCCAGGGCCCTCGGAAACTACGGCGCGGTCAGTGACGACGTGCGGGAACGGGTGCTGGCGGCGGCGGAGGAGCTTGCCTACCGGCCCAACGAGCTTGCCCGCAGCATGAACACAGGGAAATCGCACACCATCGGCGTGGTGGTGGGCGACATCGAGAACCCTCACTTCGGCCTCGCCACGAGGGGCATCACGGACGTCGCAAAGAAAAGCGGCTACAACGTCATCCTCATCAACACGGACGAGAACACCGCGGCGGAAGTGGACGCGGTGCGCGTGCTGCTGGACAAGCGCGTGGACGGCCTGATCGTCGCACCGGCCTCGTCCGTGGATACGGGGCACCTGCAGCGGGTCCGCGACTCCGGCCGCCCGCTGGTCCTGCTGGACCGGACGGCGGGCGGGCTCGACGTCGATACGGTGGCCGTGGACATGGAACGGATCTCCTACGAGTCCACGCTGTATCTCCTCGGCGCAGGGCACCGCCGGATAGCCTTCATCTCCACCTTGAAGACCGACGCTGCCTACAGCGAAGGAATGGCCCTGGATTCCTCGCAGATCGCGGACCGGCTGGAGGGCATGCGGCGCGCCTTCCTCGAAGCCGAAGTGCCGTTTCCCGCCGACCTCGTCCGCCTGAACGCGGGCGACGCCGGCTCCATCCGGAACATCACGCGCGACGTTCTTCAGTCGGAGGACCGGGCCACCGCCGTCGTGGCTTCTGACGGCCTGATCGCCTTGAGCGTCGTCGAGGCCATCCAGGAACTGGGCCTTGAAATCCCTGCGGGCGTCTCGTTCCTGATGTACGACGACCTGGCCTGGACGCGCCTCACCACGCCGCCCCTCACCGTGGTTGCCCAGCCCGTGTACGACATGGGCGCGGCGGCGGCGGGCGCCCTCATCCGGCAGATCGAGGGCCGGCCGCCGCTGGCCGCCGCCCCGGAGTTCACCGCAACGTTGGTGCGGCGCGGGTCGGTGGGCATTGTCCCCGCTGACTCCGAGGAGTCCGCCGCGGTGCCGGCGCTGTAGCCGCGACAGTCCCGCCGGGGACGGTAGCGCAAAAAGACTTTTTTGCCGCGTGTCGATTCCGGGCGGTGCCGTTCGACGCAATAGTAGAAGGACGCACACGGCGTCCTCGTCCAGGCAAGGAGAATCCCATGAAGTACATGTTCATCATGCGTTCCACCCATGAAGCCCTTGAAGCATCGAAGAAGATGCCGTTCGAGGAGATCATCAACAGGATGGGCGCCTACAACGAGTCCATGATGAAGGCCGGCGTGATGGTGGGCGGTGAAGGTCTCGCTGACGTTTCCGAGGGCAGCGCCTTCGTGGTCGACTTCTCAGAGGAGCCGCCTGTGGTGACCGACGGTCCGTACGGCGAGACGCATGAGCTGTTCAATGGGTTCTGGCTCGTCCAGGTGTCGTCCAAGGAAGAGGCTAAGGAATGGGCCAGCCGCTGCCCGCTCGGCCCGGGCTCCAAGCTGGAGGTCCGCCGTGTGCAGGAGGCCGAGGACTTCGCCGAGTTCGCGGATAACGAGTACATCCAGAAAGAGGAAGGGTGGCGCCAGGAGCTGGGACAGCCCTGATCCGCCGCCGCAGGAGTAGGAGAGGCTCGGCTGTGACCGGGGAAGCAGCGGCGGCCGCCGCGCCGGATCCAGCGGTGCGGCGGCGGGTCGAGGCGTTGTGGCGCATCGAGGGCCCGCGCATCGTCGCGGCGCTGGCGAGGGTGACAAGGGATTTCGGCCTTGCTGAGGATGTGGCCCAGGAGGCCGTCGCCGACGCCCTCACCCAGTGGCCCGAATCGGGTGTTCCCCGGAACGCCGGCGCCTGGCTTACCGCAGTCGCCAAACGCAAGGCGATTGACTCCTGGCGCCGCGCAGAGCAGCTCGACGAGAAGTACCGCACCATGGCCCAGGGACTTGCCGACGAGGCGGGCGTGGCGTGGGAACCGGTGGAGGACGACGTGCTCCGGCTCGTGTTCACGGCCTGCCACCCCGTCCTCTCACGCGAGGCGCAGATGGCGCTGACACTGCGGGTGGTCGGAGGCCTGACGGCGGAGGAGATCGCGCGCCTGTTCCTCGTTCCGGTTGCCACCGTGCAGCAGCGGATCGTGCGGGCCAAGAAAACCCTCGCGGCCGCCCGGGTCCCGTTCGAGGTCCCGGAACCGAACGAATGGGGCGACAGGCTCGGAGCGGTCCTCGGCGTCGTGTACCTAATGTTCTCGGAGGGATACTCGGCCACCTCCGGGGACCGCTGGATCCGCCCCGACCTCGCCAATGAGGCGCTGCGGATCGGACGCATCCTTGCGGGACTCGTTCCCCGCGAGCCCGAGGCGCACGCGCTCCTGGCTCTCATGGAGTTCCAGGCATCGCGCTTCGCTGCCCGCACCAAGCCCGACGGCACGCCGATCCTGCTGGCGGATCAGGACCGTACCCGCTGGGACTGGGGCCAGATCCGCCGGGGCCGGACCGCCCTGGCCCGCGCCGATGTGCTGGCCGAGGCGTTGGGGCGGGGCCGGCGGAGCTACGCCCTGCAGGCGGCCATCGCCGAATGCCACGCTCTTGCCCCCAGCGTTGATGAGACGGACTGGCAGCGCATTGTCCTGCTCTATGAGGTGCTCGGCCGCGTGGCACCCAGCCCCGTGGCGGAGCTCAACCGTGCGGTGGCCGTGTCCATGGCGACCGGACCCGCCGCAGCACTCGCCATTGTGGACCGCCTCGTCTCTGACGGCGCCCTCCGCGGAGGTCACCTGCTGCCCAGCGTCCGCGCCGAACTGCTGGCGCAGCTGGGACGGACCAAAGAGGCGCGGGCAGAATTTACGACGGCGGCCGGCCTCGCCAGGAACAGCCGCACCCGCGCCGTTCTGGAAGCCAGGGCCGCAGAGCTCTGACGGCGCGTTTAACCACCGAGAGGGACCGAATTCCATCCGGTCCCTCTCGGTGTATTTTGGCGTTGAAGCTACTGGCTGCAGAACTGGCTGTAGGTGCTTCCGGCGTTCTGGTACGCGGCCGACAGCTCGTTGAGCTTTGCGGAGTCAGGGTGCTCCTTCACCGACTCGTCCGCGTAGTCCAGGATGGCCCGCAGGGCGGGCTTCAGGTCGTCGGAGGACACAGCCTCGATCGGTCGGATCTGGTTCGCGAGCTTGATCATTCCGGTCTTGCCCATATTTCCGGTGGGGCTGGACACGACGGTCCTGACCCGGTCGCAGGTTTCCGCGGTCGAGAGCTGCGGCGAGGAGCAGGCGGAGGCGGACAGCAGGAGCCCGGCGGCCAGCAAAGCGGTGGTGAGTTTCTTCATGATTCCCTCAGTAGTTGACTAGGGTCGATTGTAAGCAGACACCGCTGGGGGTCCGCACAGATTTCGTCCTTTAATAAGAGGGCGCGGTACTTCCAACCACTTCTAACCTAACGGCCTTCACGGCGTCCCGGAAGAAGCATGCCTCATGGTTGTACCCCTGCAACCAGGGATAATTTGTGGCATGACAGCAAGCTTCAGGTACGACGTCGAGGTCCTGCATCTGCTGGTGTCACCGGCCCACGCCTATTTCGGCCGCGCCAGTGAAGGAGCCGCCGACGTCCCCACTACGGACGCCGGCCATGTCGAACTGGTGGCCGGCAAAGGAATTGTGGGTGACCGCTTCTTCGGCAAGGCCGCCCATATGGACGCCGCAGTCACCCTGATCGCCGTCGAGGCGCTCGAAGCCATGGCCGCGGAACTCGGAGCGGGCCCCTTTGACCCGCTGCTCACGCGGCGCAATATCGTGCTCAGAGGCGCTCATCTTCCCCCGCTGCTTGGGAACGACTTCGCCCTGGAAACAGGCGGGGAAACGGTCTGGCTCAAAGCCGGGCGGCCGGCCCATCCCTGTGCGTGGATGGACCAGATGCTCGCCCCCGGCGCCCACAAAGCCATGCGCGGACGGGGAGGAATACGCTGCCAGGCGCTCTCAAACGGGACCCTGCACCGCGGGCCCGCCGTGCTTATTAGTCCCGTGCCGCTGGAACCCGGTTCCTCAGGCACGCCCGCGCTGCTGCGGCCCGGCCGACTGCCCTAACAGCCCCGGCCTGGCCGGGCTACAACCTGTTGAGCAGGTCGGCGCGTTTGGCGTTGAACTCCTCGGTGCTGATCAGGCCCTCCTTGTACCGGCGGGCCAGATCATCCAACTGGGCGGCCACGGACGGCGCAGATGTGGAGAAGCGGTTGATGGTCACAACCCGGATAACGACGGCAATCAGGACCATCACGAGGCCCAGCGCGATCAGGGTCCAGGTCGGTACTGCGGCCGCATCGATGTTCCGGTAGCACTCGCCCGCCGCCCGCGACCCCGGCCGGAGCGCGTCGAGAATTTCGGCCTCGCGGCTTTGAGGAACCAGGGGACTGCCGCAGCGCGGCCCGGCCTTCTGCAGCCCAACGATGATACCCACGATGGAAACAGCGAAGCCGACCGCAATCAGCCAGACCCAGCCGCGCCGCGTCATCGGGTCCTGGCGCACGTTACTTTGGATGTCTCCCCCTTGGAAAACGCGAGTGTTCCAGAAAATCCTATTGCCTTGCCGAAGCTGAACTCCAACAAGCAAAAGAGAGAAACCTCCTTTCTACCGTGACCAGGGGCCGGGCGCGGGGGCCTCAGGCAGGCCTTGGGCTCAGCCTTGGCGGGCCTTCATGCGTGGGTTCTTCTTGTTGATGACAAAGGTTTTGCCGCGCCGGCGGACTATCTGGGCTCCCGGGATTTTTTTCAGTGCCCGCAGTGAGTTTCTTACCTTCATGTGTTGCTCCTTTGAGTTGATTCGGTCTTTCGATCCAAACCGAATGGGTCATTGATGCCGCCGGGGGAAGCGGCGAGCTCAGCATCCGTGAGCTCGCAGGCGGCAAGAAGGGCGGCTATTTCCGCAGGGTCGACGTCATCGCCCGTGACAGCAAGAACCGTTCCGCGGTCACCGGATTCGGGATTCGTTTCACGCTGAGCGTCCTGCCCGTCGAGGACGACGGCGGGAAGCCGGTTTCGGTGGGCCCGCCAAGGCCCGGTGTCTTCCAGCCAGATCCGCGGCCCGATGCCTTGTATGGCAATCCTGCAGTCTGGGGCCGATGCGACCCAAAGACGGCCCCGTACCCAGCAACAACCCTCGGAGAGAGCAGCCAACGCATGCCGGAAGCGTTCCGGGTGCAGCGGGCGCCCGAGCCGCTGGACAACGGTCCGGAAAGGCGAAGAGGAGTGAGCGGGTAACTGCACAGAGCCTGGCACCGCCCGTGCCGTTGCCTGAACCAGCCGGTGGCGTCCTGACCGGAGCTCGCCGTCGCTTTCCGTCACCACCGCGTGCGGGGCCAGTTCACGAATCAACTGGACACCACGCGCACGCGCTGCGGGATCGACCGGCACCAAGGCCGGGTCTGCAAGCACGACGGTGTCACCGAACGCGAACTCCCCCATGAGGAATTCCCCCGGTGTCCGCTCATCGTCGGGAACAGGGGTGTAGCCGGACTCAAAGAGCGTGTGGTGGTCCCAGATCTGGTCTTCGACTGCGTCCGGCGCGCAGGCCACTACTACGGAGCCGACAGCGACAGCATCGCCGAGACCCCTTAGGAGTGCGTGAACCGCCGTGGCGGCGGGCACCCCCGGCGGCAACCCCAGGACCATGCGTGATTCTTCCGCCAACATCCTTTTCACGGCGGGAACCACGTCCAGGCGGACCGTGCAGCTCAGGCAGCCGTGTTCCAACCTGGATTCTTCACGCTGAAGGAGCCGCCCCTCCCTGAAAATTCGTCGGATGACCAAGCCGTCTTCCAGAAGGTCGTGGAACACGACAATCGACTCGGGACCATTTCCGGCCAAAGCCGCGCAAGCTTTCTGGCGGCTGAAGACGTCCAGGGAACTGACAACGGTTATGTTCATGAACCCAACCTAGTTGAGAATCATTCTCATATACAACTCTTGGTCGCAACCTTCTTCAATTGACACTGATTCTCATTTAGGTAAGAATCGATATCATGAATCCCCGTTTACGTGCCGCGCTTGTTGTGCCCTTTTTGTCCGCCTTTGCCCTGACGGCCTGCTCAGCCGGCAGCCCTTCCGGCTCAGGCGGCACCGCCGGCGCCGGGGAGCCTCTGAAGGTGATGGCATCCTTTTATCCTCTGCAGTACGTGACGGAACAGGTGGGCGGGGATCTCGTGCAGGTGGACTCCCTCACCCCTCCCGGCACTGAGCCCCATGACCTGGAGCTCCCCCCGGCCTCCGTGGCCGCCCTGGAGAGCTCTGCCGCCGTCGTATATCTTTCCGGTTTCCAGCCCGCCGTAGACGAGGCCATCAAACAAGCCGCCCCGGACCATGCACTGGACGTGTCGGAGGAGGCCACGCTGCCCGCCGGCCACTCTGAAGCTGAGCACGCCAGCGAGGGCGCCGCGCCCGGTACCGAAGGGGCGCATACAGAAGCAGCGCACTCCGAGGAAGCCCACACCGAAGAGTCCGGGCACGCGGGCGAAGCACACGCAGGCGGTGACCTGCACTACTGGCTCGATCCTGTACGGCTCGCCCACACTGCCAGTGCTGTTGCAGGGCAGCTCGGCGAGGCCGACCCCGCGAACGCAGCCACCTACAAGGCCAACGCCGAAGCCCTGGCCGCGAAGCTGACCACCCTGGACAAGGACTTCAGCCAGGGCCTGGCCACATGCAAGACCCGCACCGTGGTTGTCTCCCACGAGGCCTACGGCTACCTCGCTGACAAGTACAAGCTGAAGCAGGTCGGCATCTCGGGCCTGTCGCCGGATGCGGAGCCGTCGCCGGCAAGGCTGGCGGAAATCGGCAAGGTGGTCAAGGATGAGGGAGTGAGCACCATCTTCACCGAAACCCTCGTCAACCCCAAGGTCGCTGAAACCCTTGCAGCAGACCTTGGCGCGAAGACAGCCGTCCTTGACCCGCTCGAGGGCTTGAGTGATGAGAGCTCGGACTACGAAAAGGTTATGCGCAAGAACCTCGAGGCCCTGCGCGCGGCCCTGAACTGCGCCTAGCCCGTGCCCGGTTCCCAGCCACCCATCCGGACCCATGGACTGTCCGTGTCGGTGGAAACCGGCACCATCCTGCATGGAATCGACCTCACCGTCAGGGACGGTGAGGTCGTTGCCCTGCTCGGGGCCAACGGTTCCGGCAAATCAACACTGGTCAAGGCCCTGACCGGAATCGTGCCCATCACGGCCGGCCGGGCCGAAGTGTTCGGGGCCGACGTCGCCGCGGCGCGCCGGTCGGTGCCCTGGTCACGGGTCGGCTACGTACCCCAGCGGATGGGGCCGAGCTCCGGAGTGCCGGCCACCGCCGTCGAAGTCGTCGCCTCCGGGCTGCTCGACGGCAAACGCCTCCGCCCCGGCCGCGGCGCCCGCCGGAAATCCCTCGAGGCCCTGGAGCAGGTGGGCCTGCTGGACCGCGCAAACGACAGCGTCCAGGTGTTCTCAGGTGGCCAGCAGCAGCGCGTCCTGATCGCCCGTGCGCTTGTCCGCGATCCCGACCTGATCATCCTGGATGAGCCCCTTGCTGGTATCGACCGGGCCTCCAAGGAGGCGCTGGCCCTCACGCTCGGGCAGATGCACGCGAAGGGAACCACCATACTCGTCGTCCTGCACGAGCTGGGCGAACTGCACGGCCTCATCGGCCGGGCCGTGGTGCTGCGCCATGGCCGCATCGTCTTCGACGGTCCGCCGCCCTCGGCGGCGCCGGGCCACGACCACCCGGACCATGACCACGTTCACGCCCACGGGGACACGCCCCCTCCCGGACACAAAGTCCCCGACCTCCGTTCGGAGTGGTGAAGTCCATGATCGACGCCTTGCTGTTAATGCTGTCCAGTCCGCTTATGCAGCGCGGCCTGATGGTTGCCGTCCTCGTGGGCATCTCAGCGCCTGTCATGGGGACCTACCTGGTGCAACGACGGTTGGCACTCCTCGGCGACGGCATCGGACACGTCGCCCTGACCGGCGTGGCCATGGGCTGGCTGGCGGGCAGCGCCGCCGGGCTCACGCCGCACGACCTGCTGGCCATACCAGGCGCCGTCGTCGCAGCGGTCATCGGTGCCGTGCTCATCGAGATCGTCAGGGAGAAGGGCCGGACCAGCGGGGACCTGGCCCTCGCGCTGCTCTTTTACGGCGGCATTGCCGGCGGCGTGCTGCTGATCGGCATGGCCGGGGGCACCGCCGCGAACCTCACCGGCTACCTGTTCGGCTCCATTTCCACCGTCACAACCCTGGACGTCTGGCTCACCGCGGGCCTGGCCCTCGTCATCCTGGGCATCGGGCTGGGACTGCGCCCGGCACTGTTCGCCCTGTGCCACGATGAGGACTTCGCCCGCTCCACCGGCCTCCCCACCCGCACCCTGAACATCATGGTGGCCGTGCTGGCTGCACTGACCGTCTCGGTCTCGATGCGCGTCGTCGGTGTCCTCCTCGTCTCAGCACTGATGATCGTGCCGGTGGCCATCGCACAGCTCAGCGCCCGCTCCTTCCGGGCGACGATGACGACGGCGATGGGCATAGGCGCCGCTGTCTGCGTCACCGGCCTGTCCATCACCTACTTCCAGGAGCTCTCTCCGGGCGCAACAATCGTGGTCCTTGCCATCGGGCTGTACGCCGCAGTGGCCATCCTGCGGCCGCTGCTGCATCGTCCGGCACACGCAAAGGATCCGCACCTCGACGCCGAAGACGATGTCCAGGTGAGCGCGAGGACCTGACGTGAATGGATGAGCCGAGACGCGGAATTACACCAGCGCCTCTGACATCCCGATAACCCAGCGGTATCGACAGCCTCCCCGGGACTTACGCCGGGGAGGCTTTTCGCTGCCCAGGAACATCACTCCTGCCCCTTTTCAGTTACCCGGCCCGCGCTGCCCTTAACATTCGCCGCAGTCGGACGGCTTCCCGACTTATTTGTTATTGATAATCATTTGCATCTACGCTTCGATGGAAACGATTGATCAAAGAAAGGCCTGGAAATGATGTGGCGGAAACTCAGTGCGGCGGGTGCGTCCGTGGCGGCGCTGCTGCTGTTGGCGGCGTGCGCCGGGGAGGGTGCAAACACCAGTACTGACCCTGACCGGCCGTTAAAGGTGGTGGGGCAGTTCGAACTTCACAGCCTGGACCCGTCCACCAGCGGCGGCTTTTTCACCCGGCTGCAGGTGGCGGAGACCCTTGTCGACGCCGATATCAACGGCGTTTTGCAGCCCGGCCTCGCTTCCCGCTGGGATGTGGACCCGGGAGGACTCTCCTGGCGCTTCAGCCTCCGCAAGGACGCCTCCTTCCACGACGGCACGCCCGTCACCGCTGCTGCCGTAGCCGCCGCCCTCCAGACCGCCAAGACCAAGGCCGGAACACCCTTGTCAGAAGTCCCCGTCAAGGCCATCGCCGCCGACGGCGGAGCAGTGCGCGTGGATTTGGCAAAACCGTTCGCTCCCCTGCCCGCGGTCCTGGCCCACACGAGCACCCAAATTCTGGCACCCAGTTCGTACGGCGCCGACCGCACCGTGACTTCAGTGGTGGGATCCGGGCCTTACCGGATCAAGCGGCTGGAACAGCCGGCCGACGTCGATCTCGTCGCCTTCGATCAGTGGCACGGAAAGAAGCCCGCGATTACTGAGGTGAGTTACCAGGCTGTGGGCCGCGCCGAGAGCCGGGCCCTGATGGCCGAGAGCGGCCAGGCCGACGTGACCTTCGGCATGGATCCGACCAGCCTGCAGCGTCTCAAGCAATCGGGAAAGCTGACCATCAAGGACGTCACCCTGCCCCGCACCATCCTGCTCAAGGTCAACGCCGGACACCACATCCTGAAGGACACGGGCGTCCGGCAGGCACTGAGCATGGCCCTGGACCGCGATTCGATGGCCACGGCCCTGCTGCGGGACCCGGAGATGGCGGCCACCCAGCTGTTCGCGCCGTCACTCCCGGAGTGGCACCAGGATTCAGTGGCGCCACTGAAGCACGACGAGGAAGCAGCCAGGGAGCTGCTGGCGAAGGCCGGCTGGCGGGCAGGCAGCGACGGCATGCTGGAACGGGACGGCAAGAAGTTCTCCGTCACCCTACGCACTTTCCCGGACCGCCCCGAACTGCCGATTCTGGCCACCGCCATCCAGGCAAAGCTGAAGGAGTTGGGGATTACGCTCAACGTCAAGGTGGGCAACTCCAGCGAAGTCCCGGCCGGCCACCAGGACGGCTCCCTTGAGCTCGGCCTGTACGCCCGCAACTACGCCCTCGTGCCCGATGCGCTGGTCACGCTCGCCGGCGACTTCGGCGCGGACGGCGCGGACCACGGAGCGATGGGCTGGCATGACCCGGCGCTGACGTCGACACTGAACACGATGGCCAGCGGCGCCGATCCCGAGGGTCTGAAGGAAGGACGGCGGCAGGTGGCCGAAATCCTGCAGCGCGACCTGCCCGTCATACCGGTCGCCTGGTACCGCCAGAGCGCAGTGGTCAGCAAGCGCGTCAGCGGACTGGAACTGGATCCCCTGGAACGCTCCTGGCGGCTCATAGAACTTACCTGGACGAAGTAGGAACCCATGCAGACTTCAATCCCAACAACTCTTCAGCGAACGTCCAGGCAGCGGCGTGCCGCCGGCCCGGTCGCCCTGGTGCTCCGCGAGCGCGCCGTCCAGGCCGCCGCAGTGGTGCTGCTCGTTTCGACTGCCTGCTTCGCCATCGTTCAAAGCCTGCCGGGCGACATCGGGTTCCGCATCGCCGCAGGCCGTTACGGCTATGACCAGGTCACCGCGGCCTCAGCCGACGCCGTGCGGCATGAGCTGGGACTGGACCGCCCTGCATGGCAGCAGCTCCTCGACTGGCTCGGGGACCTGCTCTCCCTCAATCTGGGAACCTCGCTGGTCACGGGTGCCAGCGTCCGCACAGAGCTGGGGCTCTACCTCTCCAGCAGCATCCAGCTCGCCGTCGCGGCGCTGATCGCCGGGCTGGCTGTCGGCGCCACGGTCGGAACCTTCGCCGCGGCCAGGCCGGGCGGACTGCTGGACCGGCTCACGACGCTCTGGGTTTCCGCAGCGCGGGCGCTGCCGCCGTTCCTCCTGGGCCTGGTGCTGATCCTGGTCTTCTCCGTGCAGCTCGGGGCCCTTCCCGCCGCCGGCCACGGTGCAACCGGCAACATCGTGCTCCCAGCCGCCACGCTCGCCGTCGGACTTTCGGGGCTTTTTGCCCGGGTGACCAGGGATGCCGTGGTGCAGGTCCGGCAGTCTGACTATGTCCGTTTTGCCGCCACCAAGGGGCTGGGTGAACGGCTGGTGTTCTTTCGGCACGTGCTGAGGAACAGCGGTGTGGCCCTGATTGTGTATGTCGGCGTGCAGCTGCTCATCCTCATCGAAGGTGTTGTCGTCGTCGAAAGCCTCTTCGCCTGGCCCGGCCTGGGCCACGCCCTGGTGCATGCCATCTTTTGGCGGGACATACCGGTGATCCAGGCGACGGCCCTGGCACTTGCCCTCCTCGTCGTCGTCCTGAACACCGTGGTCGACCTGGGCTCGCTCGCGCTTGACCCGCGTCCCCGCGTTCGGGAGGCAGTCCGATGACACTGCCGCTGACCCTGCCCCGCCCTGCGGAAGGCGTGAAAGGACAGCGGATCCGGCACGCTGCCGCTGCGCTGCTTTCCCTCCTGCTGCTGTTCGCCCTCCTTGGCCCGCTTGCCTGGCCGGACCACGCTGCGCAGGACCTGTCACGCTTCCTCGAAGCACCCAGCCTCGCCGAGCCGCTCGGCCGGGACCACCTCGGCCGGAGCGTCGTGGCCCGCCTGGCCCATGCGACGCAGCTGTCGCTGATGATGGCCGTGTTGTGCGTAGTGACCGCCCTGCTGGCCGGAACCCTCGCCGGCATTGCCGCTGCGTGGCGCGGCGGCTGGGTCGACACCCTGCTGCACGGCCTGTCGGAGGCATTCATCGCCCTGCCGGCCCTGCTGGTGGTCCTCATGTTCTCCGCTGTCGCGAATGGCGACCTGTGGACACTCTACGTCGGGCTGGCGCTGGCCCAGTGGGTGGAGTACTTCCGAGTGGTCCGCGCACGCAGCGGACTGGTGCTCGCCGGGCCGGCCGTCGAGGCCGCCGGACTGTTCAAGCTGGGCCCGGTCCACATCATGCGCCGCCACCTCTGGCCCGAACTGCGACCGCAGCTGACCACGATGGCCACCTTCGGCGTCGGAACGTCCATCCTCGCCCTGTCCACACTGGGATTCGTCGGAGTGGGAATCCAGCCGCCCACACCGGAACTGGGACTGATGATCACCGAAGCGTTCCCGTACTACCACGAGGCACCCTGGATGTCCCTGGCACCCGTCCTGATCCTCACCACCGTACTGGCGGGCCTCCTGGCCCTGCGTAGCAAGGAATCCAGCACATGAGCATGCGCCTCAGCCACCTCGCCGTCTCCGCCGGTGGCACCACCCTTGTCGACGTCGAAAATCTGCACTTCGAGCGCGGGCAGGCCGTCACGATCGTCGGCGAAAGCGGCTCCGGAAAATCGCTGCTGGCCCACGCGATCATGGGAACCTTGCCCGGCAGCCTCACGCTCCAAGGATCCCTCGCCGTAGACGGCACCACCTGCGACCTGGCCGAGCGGACCAACCGGCGGGCGCTCTGGGGGCGGGTCATGTCCCTGCTGCCCCAGGAACCGGTGCTGTCCCTTGACCCCACCATGCGGGTACAGGAACAGGTCGCCGAGGGCGCCCGCTCCTTCACATCGGACAAGGGGTCTGCACGCCAGTCGGCCCGGACCCTGCTGGGCTCGCTCGGGCTTGGCTACGCGACCCGCGCCTACCCGCACACACTGTCCGGCGGCATGGCCCAGCGCGTCGCGTTCGCCGCGTCCACTATCGGAAACGCCCAGGTACTCATCGCCGATGAACCTTCGAAGGGACTGGACGTGGCTGCGCGGGGGGAGCTGGCGGCGCTGCTGCAACGCCACCTCGACGGCGGTGGCATCCTCCTGACCATCACGCATGACCTGGACCTTGCCCGCGAGCTCGGCGGCACGGTTCTGGTGATGAAAGACGCCCACGTCATCGAGCAGGGCCCTGCCGGGGAGGTGCTCACAGAACCGGCGCACCCGTACACCCGCCAGCTGCTCGGCGCCGAGCCGGTCAACTGGAACTATTACTGGGCCCACAGCGGGTCAGCCGCCGAACCGTCAGGACAGCCGCTCATCTCGGGAGAGGGGCTCAGCAAGTCCTACGGCGGGCAGAGGCTCTTCTCTGACCTCTCCGTCACTGTCCGGCAGGGGGAAAGGATCGCGCTCCGCGGTCCCAGCGGCAGCGGCAAGACGACGCTCGGCAACATCCTGCTGCGCCTGCTGCCGCCGGACTCCGGCAGGGTGCGGCATGCGGACGTGCTCGACGGCGGGCGGCTGCAGAAGCTCTACCAGGACCCCACGGTGGCATTCGCTCCCCGCGCCGCCCTCAAGGACTCCTTCGGCGACGTGATGAGACGCCACCGGCTGGGCCGGGACCGCCTCGATGAACTGATGGCCTCGCTCCGCCTCGCCCCCGGGCTGCTCGAGCGGATGCCGGGGCAGGTGTCCGGCGGGGAGCTGCAACGGCTCGCCATCATTCGGGCCATGCTGCTCCGGCCCGCCCTTGTCTTCGCCGATGAGCCGACCTCGCGGCTGGACCTCATCACGCAGCAGGAAACGATGAGCTGCCTCATGGACCAGGTGGACAGCCAAGGCTGCGCTCTGATGCTGGTGACGCACGACCAGAGCCTCGCCGATGCGGTTGCCCACCGCCGCATCCAGCTCGGAACGAAGCAACCTCCGCACATGGGGGACATGCGGAGGTTGCCGGTTTCAACGCTACTGACCCGTTAGTAAATCACTCAACTGGATTACTTGAGTCCCGCTTGGACCCGGCGTCGCATCCCGCCTGCAAAAGCCAGGGCGAGTAGAGACAGACCTGTCTGTCTCTACTTTGCCCTGGCTTTTTCCGGGGAAACTTGCTAGCGAATGTTGGGAAGGTCCCTGTAGCTGTTCCTGCACAGGAGCCTGCCGTCGATGTCACGGATTATGTGGTCCACGCGGTCCCGCACCGCCGTGCGCCGTCCCGCATCCAGCGCCTCAGACTGGCTTGTGCTCACCACAAGCGACGGACCGCACCCTTCCCGCCGCGTCTTCCACAGCAAGTCTTCGTAGTACGTCTCGACATTGCTACCAGCCACAATGGATCCTTCCCCAAGAATCAGCCGCCGCGTCTCTGCTGCACGGCCGCCTGTGACCAGTCTCACTCGGGAGCATCAAGACCGGGGCAGGGCAGGCTCAAGATCTGCTCAAGAATCCCTGCACCACCAAGGTGTTGGAGCGTCTACTTCACACGGAGCTCACGTTGACGGGGAGGGCGCCCACCTGATGGACGACGTCTCGGCCGGCCTGCCGGAGCAGTTCCGCAGCGGCGGCGGGATCCTTGGACGTATCGTGCGCACTGAGGTCCTGGAGGGCAACGACGCCTTCCAGGCCCAGCTCCCGTGCCGCCGGTCCGTCCAGGGTCGAACATCCCACGACTGCCCACACGGGAGTTCCTTCCGCCCGCGCGCAGACAGCGGAAATGAGCTTGCCGTCCGCCGTTTGAGCGTCAAGGCGTCCTTCGCCGGTGATGAGCAGATCGGCTTCCCACACTTGCTCATCGAATCCGAGGAGATCCAGGAAGTAGTCCGCTCCGGACACGAGAGACCCGCCCAGGAGGAGGAGCCCGAATCCGATTCCTCCGGCGCTGCCGGCGCCGGGACGGTCTGCCAGTGTTTCTGGATCGAGGACCGGGATGCCCCTGCAGGCTTCGACCAATGCTGAGAGCCCGGCGTCGAGCTGCGCCACCGTGGCGGCATCGGCTCCCTTCTGGGGGCCGAAGACGTGGGCTGCGCCGTCAGGTCCGCGCAGCTGGTTGGTCACGTCGCTGGCACCGATTATTTCGATCCCGGTGAGATCGACGACGTTGCTGAGGTCGACGTCCACGATCCTCTCCAGTTCCCCGCCGCTGGGTTCCACCAGACCGCCGTCGGCATCCCTGAACTGCACGCCGAGGGCGGCAAGCATTCCGGCGCCGCCGTCGGTGCTGGCACTGCCGCCGAGGGCCACCACGAGACGCTTCGGTTTCAACAGCGCCGCTGCGAGCATGGCCTCCCCGAGGCCGCGGCTGGAGGCATCCAGCGGCCGAAGGGGACCGCGGAGAGTGGCGAGCCCGCAGGTCCCGGCAACCTCCACCACGGCAGTTGTCCCGTCGAAGGCGATGCCGGCAGGGCGGGCGAGGCCGTCAGCGTCCTGCACATGGACGGACAGGGAGCGAAAACCTGCAGACACTGCGGCTTCCACACTGCCGTCACCGCCGTCTGCAAGCGGCAGCATTGTTACCTGGGTCCTCGCGCCCGGCCCCGCGGAGTCAATCCCTGCGCGGATGGCACCGGCAACTTCCGCGGCCGTGAGGCAGCCCTTGAATTTGTCCGGAGCGATAAGGATGCGCACAGCGGCTGAAGCGTCCTGCCGGGCGTTTGAAGCCGCCGCACCGGACCCCCGGACCGCTGACCCATCCGCGGGATCGAGATTCTGTTCAAACATGCCATCTCCTCATTGAGAACGGTCCGGGCCGCGGACCATCAGTGGTTCGAACAACAATTACAGTCCGAAAATCCAATTTTGTCTAGCAAGTTTACATGGCTTGCAGGTATTCAGAGTGTTCTCCTGCGCTTAGAATCGAGGGAAACAAGGAGGATGCGGTGACACAACTGATGACTGTTTCCCTCGTGGAGGCCATCGCGGCAGACATCAGGTCGCGCATCCTGCGGGGCGGTTACCCCGCTGACGCCTCCTTCAAGGAAGTGGAAGTGGCCGCGGAATATGAGGTGGCACGCCCCACCGCCAAGGCCGCCATTGAAAAACTCGTCTCCGAATCGCTTCTGGTACGCCGGTCCAACAAGACGGCGCGGATAGTCACCCTCACCCCGGAGGACGTCCGGGACATCTACAAGACCAGGGCGCTTCTCGAGAAGGCAGCGCTCCTGCAGCTGGCCGAAGCCCGGTCCATACCGGCCGGCGCCCGGGTAGCGCAGGAGGAACTGGAGCGGATCACCGGCGGATCGGACCTTGACGTCGTCGACCCTGACATGCGCTTCCACCAGGCACTGGTGGACAGCCTGGAGAGCCCGAGAACCAGCCGGATGTACGACTCCCTCATCTCGCAGGTCAAACTCTGCATGGCCCAGGTTCAGGGCCTGCACCTTGTCCGGCCGGACCGCATCGTCAAGGAACACCGGCACCTCCTTGACCTGATTAAGGCCGGCGACGGCGCGGCTGCAGCGGGGTTTCTGGACGAGCATCTGGCCAGACCCCGCGAACGGCTCGTTGCAGCCATCAGCGGCGAGGCCGACCCCAATTCACCATCGAACGCCTGACCCTATTCACTGCCCTCCTGCTTGGCAGCCTCTGCGTGGTGTGAAGTGTCCTTGTGGCGGGCTTCCTGGAGATGGTGCTCCAGTTTCTCTTCCGCGTCGCGGCGGCGTTGGCCGACAGTGCGCATTTGCTGGGTAGACGGCGCCGTATGGGCATGTTGGTGCGGACCATGATCCGGCGGGTTCTCGTCTTTTTTCTCGCTCATAGTGGAATCGTCCCACTGGATATCGATGCCGGGAACCCCGCCCTAGGCACGCTTTAGGACCTTCACACGTGAACGGCCGTGGATATAAGGTGAGCTTCTACCAGGCCTGAAGCTCGTGGGTGATGCCGAAGGGAACGGTGTCGCTGAGCGCCACGCTGAACCTGTCCACTGCATGCCTGGTCACCAGAATGCCGCGGCTCCGCTCATGCATTGCCCGTTCGCGGGCCACTGACACTGCTGCCTCCAGCTGGTGTTCCATGGAGGTGCGGTCCGTGACGGTGACGGTCAGGGGCAGGTCGTGCTGGGCGGTCATGTTGCTTCTCCCGGGATTGCTACGGCCGTCCAGGACATTCCTGCCCGGACGCCTCGCTCCCACGAGGGAGCATGCTAAAAGGTTCAACTATCTCTGAACCACTACGTTGCACCACAGGTATTTGTCGTGCAACTTTACGAACGGTCATAAAGTGCAGGCAGCAGTCAGGGCCAGGGCATGCGCCCCGGCCCTGACTTGCCGCTCGAAAACAAGCGTGACTACCGGCGGGTCTCGTCGATCCCGTCGGTTTCGATGCGCTCCTTGCGGACTTCCTCATCGACGGTGACCTGATCGGTCACGGTGTCCTTATCAAGGCGGACCCGCTCCACCGGAACGGTTTCCTTCTCGACGACGGGCCGTTCCTCGTGGAGGATGACCTCGTGTTCCTCGTCGCTGATGTCCGGCCCGGACATGGCGTCAGCCCGGTTGGCGTCCGTGATCGGTTCCCGTTCGATGCGGACTTCTTCGCGCTGCACCGGAACGGTCTGGGTCACGTTCTCGGTGGTGACGTACTTGCGCAGCCGCGCCCGTCCGGTGGCCTCCCTTTCCGTACCCACGTGGAGGCGCTCCTCCGAGCGGGTCATGGCGTCGTCCGTTGTGGGGCCTGAGGTGTCGTGCCCCACGGTTCCGCGTGCATCGCCCGTTGCGCGGTCATCCGCGGCAGCAAACCCGCCGGCAGTGCCGGTTCCGGCGTAGTCCGTGTCCCGGCCGGCCGTCGTGTCGGCGTAGGTCTGGGTGCCGCCGCCGATGCCGTAGTGGTCGTAAAGGCGGTCTTCCTCAGTCGGCTCCAGGTGTCCATCGGTGTCCACACGGGGCGCGTCCTTGACCTGGTCCTTGGTGTAAGGGACAACAATGTCGTCCCCTTCCAAGCGGGCTCCCTGCAGCGGGATGAAAGACTCGGAAGTACCGAAGAGGCCGGTCTTGACGGTGACCCACGTAGGCTGACCGTCAGCGTCATCCGCGTACACCTGTCCGACCGAACCGATCTTGTCCCCGTCTGCGGAAAGAACGTTGCCGTTGCGCTGAAGCAGATCGTCGATGTGTTCCTTGGTGAGCATGGTGTCTCCTTGGATCTCTGATGCGTTTCGGTCGCAATGCCTCCCTGCCGGACATTGCACTCCCCCACCATAAGCATGCTTACCATCCGGTTGACAAGCATGCTTAGTAATCTTCTTTCGACGGCAGCATCCCTTGCGCTGCAAATAGCAAGTGTGCTTACTATCAGTTGGTAACCGTGCTTACTGTTCCCCCAGCACTGCTGGTTCTTGATCGCCAGCCGACCTTCTGCGAAAGAGAGCAACGATGACAGAGAACCAATGGCCACAAGCCGCAGAGCCGGCCTCCACGCTTCCGTACCAGGGATCGGGAGCATCAGCTTCCCCTTCAGCCCCGGCATACACGTCGAGCCCGGACGGCTTTTCAGCCAGCCAGGATGGCTCCTCGTCCAAGAAGGAAGCAGCCAAGGAAGAAGCTTCCAACATCGCTGGTGAGGCGAAGGGTGCAGCCCAGAGCGTGGCAGGCACCGCCAAGGCCGAGGCCGCGAATGTGGCGTCCGAGGTCAAGACGAACACCAAGGACCTGCTCAGCCAGGCCAAGTCCGGCCTGACGGACCAGGCAGGGGCCCAGCAGCAGAAGGCCGCCGAGGGCATCCGCGCTATTTCCTCGCAGCTGCGCGACATGGCCGACGCGCCGGAGCAGCAGGGCGTTGCCTCCGACCTCATCCGCCAGGCCGCCGAACGCTCCGACTCCGTCGCGTCCTGGCTTGGCAACCGGGATCCGGGCTCACTGCTGAACGAGGTCAAGTCCTTCGCCCGCCAGCGCCCCGGCACCTTCCTGCTCATCGCAGCCGGTGCAGGCTTGCTGGCCGGACGCCTCGGCCGCAGCCTCCAGGCCGGCGCCCCGGTATCGGACGGCCAGGCGACTGGCCACGCAGCCTCGGCACCGGCGTCGCAGCCAGCTTTTTCCGCGCCATCGGCCCCTACTCCGATCCATCAGGAGACGATGATTCTGGGCGGCGGCGCCGACCGCTACTTCGATGAACCCACGGTGCACGGTACAGGTGCTCCTGCCTCCACGCAGTCCCTGCCCGCAGCCGGTACGCCCCTGCGGGAGGACGACGATCCCTTCGCCCGCGTGGAAGGTCGTCCCCTGTGAGCAGCCAGGTTCCGGAATCACCTCCCACCGCCGCGCACGCGAAGGCGGACTCAAATTCCCTGGGTGACCTGCTCGGTGATGTCACCCGGGACCTGTCCACCCTGATGCGCCAGGAACTGGAGCTCGCCAAGGCCGAAGCGAAACAGTCCGCCACCCGCGCCGGGAAAGGCGGCGGCATGTTCGCCGGCGCCGGCGTGGCCGGGCACTTCGTGCTCCTGTTCCTCTCCATCGCCCTCTGGTACGCCCTGGGCGAGCTGATGGGCCTGGGCTGGTCCGCCGTCGTCGTCGCCCTGATCTGGGGCATCATCGCCGCGGTCCTCGCCTCCATCGGCAAGAAGGAACTCAAGAAGATCAAGGGCATGCCCCAGACCGTCGAAACCGTCCAGGAAATCCCACCCACCCTCAAACCCAACGGAGGCCACTAAATGAGCAACGAGAACCCGGACGCCATCCGCGCCGACATCGAAGCCACCCGCGCCCGGCTGGGCACCAACGTGGACGCCGTCGCGGACAAAGTCACCCCCTCAAACATCGTCCACCGCCAGACCGGCAAGGCCAAGGACAAGGTCAGGAACGCCGTGACCGGAATGAAGGAGAAAGTCATGGGAGCAGCCGACCACGCCACCCACAGCACCTCCGGCAGCCTCCATTCCGCCACCGGCAACGCAGGATCGGCCCTGCACGACGCCCGAACCAACGTCACCTCCACCCTCCAGGACGCCGGCTCCAACGTCAGCTCCACGGTCAGCTCCACCGTCCAGAACGTCGGATCCGCCGTCGCTGACGCCCCGCACAAAGCCGCCGCGAAAACCCAGGGCAACCCCCTGGCCGCGGGCCTGATCGCCTTCGGCGCCGGACTGCTCGTCTCCTCCCTGATCCCGCCAAGCCAGAAGGAACGCGAAGCAGCCGAAGCCCTCAAGAGCGCCGCGGAACCGGTCACCAGCCAGCTCACCGAAGCAGCCAAGGACATGGGCCAGGACCTGAAAGACCAAGCCCAGGAAGCCATGGAAAACGTCAAGGCCACCGCCACCGACGCCGCAGCCCACGTCAAAGACGAAGGCCAAACCGCCGTCACCGACGTCAAAACCAGCGCCACCGACGCCAAGGACCACGTCCAAAACACGTGAGCCCCTGGAACACGACGGCGGCCGCCTCACCGGCTTGGCGAGGCGGCCGCTTTGTCATCACTCCCTGTAAGTGGAAGTACCGAGAAGAGGAAGTACCGCTATGAAAAAGTTGCTCCTGGCACTGGCCCCGACCATCCTTAGCCGCATTCTCCGCGCACGCAGGGAAAAGCAGGCCCGCTCCACACAGGTTTGCGGCCGGGACCGGCGCTGATGCGTACCGGCTAACCCTGGTGCTGCGGCTGGCGGCTGACTGCGAGGGTGGACATGCTAGAAGTGCGCACCGTCGGCCTTGACGGCCAGCACCGGGCGGTCGGCCTGCATGAGGATCCGCTGGGCGTGGCTGCCCAGGATGAACTTGCCCACCTGCGACCTGTGCCGCAGGCCGATCACGATCAGGGAGGCGTTAGCCTCCCGGGCAACGTCGAGGAATTCGTCGGCGAGGTCATGCTGGTATGGCGGCTGGATGACCGACGCCGTGACGCCGGCATCAGCGGCACGGCGCGCGGCGCGCTCCAGCACATCGTCCGGCGCAACAGCCTTGTCCACGAGGGCACCTTCGCGGGCCGAGTTGACGATCACGAGGTCCTGTTTCCGGAGCTGCGCTTCGGCGATGCCGGCGGTCAGGGCCGCCTCGCCCGCGGGTGTGGGGACGAATCCGACGATGATGCTCATACCTTCTCCTTAATCTGAACTGTCTCGGGCTCCTGAGCGGCAGCCGTCTTGCGCTTGGCCAGCATGGTCTTGATCGCCGGCATCAGTGCCACCAGGACGAACACGAGGAGCAACGTCGCCGAGATCGGGCGGCCGAAAAAGCCCGTGGGATCGCCGCCGAATACGAGCAGTGAACGCCGCAGGGAGCTTTCAAGCAGTTCGCCGAGCACGAAGGCCAGGACCAGCGGTCCGGGCTCGAAGCCAAACTTTTTCATCAGGTAGCCGATGACGCCGAAGACCACCACGAGGGTGACGTCGAACATGCTGTTGTTGATCGTGTAGGCCCCCAGCAGCGTGATCAGGGCCGTGATCGGGGCGAGGATTGCTGCCCGGACACGGAGGATCTTCACGAACAGCCCTACGAGGGGCAGGCTCATGATCAGCAGCAGGATGTTCCCGATGTACATCGAGTTCACCACGCCCCAGAAGAGGTCGGGGTTCTCATCCACCAGCTGCGGGCCGGGGGTGACGCCCTGGATCAGCAGCGCGCCGAACATCAGCGCCATGGTGGCGTTGGCGGGAATGCCGAGGGTCAGCAGCGGAATGAAGGATGAGGTGGCGGCGGCGTTGTTCGCCGTCTCCGGTCCGGCCACACCCTCCGGCGCTCCCTTGCCGAAGCGTTCCGGCTCCTTGGCCCGCTTCTTCTCCATGGCGTACGAGGCCATCGAGGCGATGGTGGCACCGCCGCCCGGCAGGATGCCGAGGAAGAATCCCAAAATAGAGCCGCGGCCGATCGAGCCGGAGGCCTGCTTCAGGTCGCCGCGGGAGGGCCACACGTTGGTCACCTTGGACGGTGCCTTGGCAGCGCGGTGCCGCTCCTCGAGGTTGTAGAGAATTTCGCCGAGGCCGAAGACGCCCATGGCGATCGGTACGAAGTCGATGCCGTCGGCCAGCTCCAGGCTGCCGAAGGTGTAGCGGGTCTCGCCGGTGAAGACATCGCGCCCGACCGTGGCGAGCAGCAGCCCCAGCGCGGCGGCGATGAGGGCCTTCGTCTTCGAGCCGCTGCTGATGGTGGCGACAAGCAGAATGCCGAGCAGGGCGAGCGCGGAGTATTCCGCGGGTCCGAAGTCGAGTGCGAAGCCGGCCACCAGCGGGGCCAGGAAGGTCAGGCCGATGATGGCCGCGGTGCCGCCCACAAACGAACCGATGGATGCCAGGCCGAGCGCAGTGCCGGCTTTGCCTTTCCTCGCCAGCTGGTAGCCGTCAAAGACGGTGACCACGGAGGAGGCCTCGCCGGGCAGGCGGAGCAACACGGAGGTGATGGTGCCGCCGTACTGGGCGCCGTAGAAGATGCCGGCCAGCATGATGATGGCGGTGACGGGCTCCACGTTGTAAGTCAGGGGGAGAAGGATGGCGATGGTTGCGGCCGGGCCCAGCCCTGGCAGCACACCGATCAGCATGCCGATAACGACGCCGACCAGGCAGTACAGAAGATTGGTGGGCTCCAGGACAACCGCAAATCCGTTGAGCACGGGATTCAGAAAATCCACGGGGGTCTCCTAGAAGAGATGGGGGATGGAGGTGTTGAGCGCCAGGACAAAGAGCCCGTAAAACGCTCCGACGACGGCGGCACTCACCACGAGCGTGGAGCGCCAGGTTTCGCTGCCCAGGAACCGCATCCAGACGATGCAGAGTGCCAGTGCCGGCAGTTCGAAGCCGATCATGGGCATCAGTGCCACCATGAGGGCTAGGGTCACCAGGCCCGTGAGCGGCGCCATGGACATACGCGTGAACTTCTCGGCGTCGCGGTTGTGCCGGCCCATGACCAGCTGGAAAAGACCCAGGGCCACCATCACGCAGCTGATCAGGAAGGGCCAGAGCCCGGGCTGGGGCGCCGCCGGGGTTCCCAGTCCCATCACCACGGACAGGACAAGGGCAGCGATGCCGAGGCCGAGGACCACCAGGGAGGAGCCGGCGTTGGCGAGGGGACCTGCCGACGGCGGCTTTTCCTCTTCCCACTGCGCCGCCAGCTGTTCGGGAGTGAAGTCATCCAGGTCCGCCTCTGGAATGGGGGCGCCGGGAAGCGGGGCGTCCCCGCCGGAGCGGGCAGCGGCGCGGCTGCCCTCTCCGGCGGGCACTCCGGGTGTTGCCTTCACTGGAGTCACTTCGTTCCGCTGAGGCTGATGTCGTACTTCTCCACCAGGGCCTTGTACTTCGCGGCGTAGTCCTTCCACTGGGTGACAACTTCCTCGCCGGAGATTTCCTTCGGGGTCAGCAGGTTCTGCTCATTGAACTGCTTGTAAGCGTCGGACTTGAAGGTCTCCTGCAGCGCTGCGGTGAGCTTGTCCTTGACCTCCTGGGGCGTTCCCTTGGGTGCAGCCACCGCCCGATACTGTGCCACCGGAACGTCGTAGCCGGACTCCTTCGCCGTGGGGGTGTCCGGCAGGAAGGTGTTGCGCTCCTCGGCGAACACCAGGAGCGGGGAAACCTTGCCGGCCTTGATCTGCGGCATTGCTTCGCCGAGCTGGATGGTGGCCAGTTCCACCTGGTTGCCGAGGACGGCGGTCAGAGCGGGCTTGCCGCTGTCGAAGGGAACATCGGTGCCCTTGACGTTGGCCTGCTTGAACAGCACGGTCTGGGCGAGCTGGCTTCCCGTGCCCACGCCGGTGGTGCCGAAGGTGATGTTGCGGCCGGCGCCGGTGACATCCTTGATCGTCTTGAAGCCCGACTTCTCACTGGCAACCAGGACGTAGTCGTCCTGGGACAGGCCGGCGATGACGTCGAAGTCGTCGATGTTCACGGCCTCGTCCGGAGTCACGGCCAGCGGAGTGATGGTGATCAGGGAGGCGTTGAGCAGGACGAGGTTCTGGCCGTCTGCCGGCTTGCCGGCGACTTCCTTGGAGGCGAGGGCGCCGTTGGCGCCGGGCTTGTTCACCACGGGCATCGGGGCGCCGAGGGTCTTGGCGGCGCCTTCGGAAACGGCGCGTGCAATCAGGTCGGTGCTGCCGCCGGGAGCCTGCCCTACCGTGAGGTTCACGGGGCCGCTGGGGTACTTCGATGAATCGGAGCTGCCACCGGCAACATTGCCGCAGGCAGTCAGGGCCAGAAGGGCCACGGCGGAAGCCGTTCCGATGATGGAACGGCGGGATGGGAAGCGCGTCATTGAAACTCCTCGTTTGCACTGCGGGGCGGGGGCCCTGTAAGTAGTTGTGAACCGGGTCACTGCCCGGTCCGCCTTGTCGAGTGTAGGGAGCCGTTATGATGCATGTCTAAGCCCAAATATGCATCAGGTAATACCCGGAAGGCATCATGTTCACTTTCGACCAGCTGGCAGGCTTCATCGCTGTGGCTGAGGAACTCCATTTCGGCCGGGCAGCGGAGCGGCTCAACATGACGCAGCCGCCCCTGAGCCGCCAGATCCAAAAGCTTGAAAAGACGGTGGGCGCGGAACTGCTGGAGCGGGACAACCGGAAAGTCGAGCTGACACCGGCGGGCCGGGCGTTCCTGGACGAAGCCCGGCGGCTGATTGCCCTTGCGGAACGGGCACCTGCTACGGCCCGGCGGATTGCCTCGGGACGCTCCGGGCATCTGCGGATCGGCTTCACCGCCGCCAGCGGGTTCAGCATCCTCGGGCCCCTGCTTGAAGAGATCGCGGACATCCTCCCGGACGTGGACATCGACCTGCAGGAACTCGTGACTGGCGAGCAGATCATGGGCCTGCAGACCG
Organism: Arthrobacter sp. NPDC093125; assembly: GCF_044754225.1. NCBI lineage: Bacteria > Bacillati > Actinomycetota > Actinomycetes > Micrococcales > Micrococcaceae > Arthrobacter > Arthrobacter sp. NPDC093125. The sequence continues at coordinate 755,649 of NZ_JBIVOQ010000001.1, forward strand.
GCGAACTGGACCTCGGCCTCGCCCGGCCGCCGTTCGACAAGGAGACCTTCGATTCCCATCTGCTGTACCGGGAGGCCATGGTGCTGGCCGTCCCGTCCGGGCATCCCCTGGCGGATCTGGACCGGGACATTATCGACGAAGACCTCGAGAACGAATCCCTCATCATGCACTCGCCGACCCAGGCCCAGTACTTCTATGACCTCGTGATCCGCATGATCCCCATCCAGCACGCGAACGTGGTCCACACGGTCAGCCAGATCCTCACCATGGTTTCCCTCGTGGCCGCCAAGCGCGGCGTTGCCTTTGTCCCGCACTCTGCGACTCTGCTGGGCGTCCGGGGCGTGGAGTTCCTGCCACTGAAAAGCAGCGTGGGCGATCCGGTGGAACTGCATGCGATCTGGAACCGCAGCAGCCGTAACCCAGCGCTGTCCCGCCTGCTGCGGTCCCTCGAGTTCCGCGAGAACTGACTCTGCGGGAGTGCGAGCAGTAATGCCAGAGGGGTATCAATGCATACAAAAATGAACTTAGACAGGCATCACCTGCCTGCCTAGTGTGGAAGGGAAGAACTTATCCGCCGCACCGACGCGGCGCCGACATGGAGGACCCACCGTGGCCAAATACTCACCCCAGGAACTTGCCAACACGCTCAAGGACGGGCTGCTCTCCTTCCCCGTAACCTCCTTCGATGCCGAGCTGCAGTTTGACGAGGAAAACTACCGCAAGCACCTCGCGTGGCAGGCCAGCTTCCCGGTCGCCGGCCTTTTCGCGGCAGGCGGCACCGGTGAGGGCTTCTCCCTGACTCCGGCCGAATCGGCACGCGTGGTGCGGGCCGCCGTCGACGAGGTGGGCGGCATTGTCCCGGTCCTGGCGTCTGCAGGCGGCTCGACCGCCCAAGCCATCGAAAACGCGAACGCTGCCGAAGCCGCAGGCGCCGAGGGCATCCTGCTGCTGCCGCCGTACCTGACGGAAGCCGACCAGGGCGGCCTGATCGACCACGTCAGCGCCGTCTGCAGTGCCACCTCACTCGGCGTCATCATCTACAACCGCGCCAACGCCATTTACAGGGACACCACGGTGGCCGCCCTGGCGGACCGGCACGAGAACCTGATCGGCTTCAAGGACGGCGTGGGCGACCTCGAGCACGATGCCCGCGTGTACGCCAAGCTCGGCGACCGCCTGTTCTACCTGGGCGGCCTCCCCACCGCAGAGACCTTCGCGCTCCCGCTGCTGCAGTTGGGGATGAGCACCTACTCCAGCGCGATGTACAACTTCGTTCCGCAGTTCGCGCTCGACTTCTACCAGGATGTCCGCAACAACGACCGCGTTGCCGTGAACCAGAAGCTCAACGACTTCGTCATCCCCTACCTGGACATCCGCGACCGCGTAAAGGGCTACGCCGTGTCCATCGTCAAGGGCGGCCTCGACGCCATCGGCCGCTCCGCCGGCGGCGTCCGTCCACCGCTGCAGAACATGGCGCCGCAGGACCTGGCCGACCTCAAAGCACTCATCGCCAAGGTCTCCTAGCGACTGTGTCCTAGCCGACCGTCTCCTAACTGCCGGCCAACTGGCCAGCTGCCACCTTTACCCAGGAGGAACAAACTGTGACCCTCACCGGACACTCCCTGATCGCCGGACAAACCGTCGCTGGCGAAGGCAAGACCGCCTTCGCCTTCAACCCGGCCACGAACGAACAGCTCGAGCCGGCCTACACCCTGCTGACCGAGGCGCAGCTCCAGGCCGCCACCTCGGCCGCCGCCGAGGCCTTCGAATCCTTCAGCACCCTTGACCCTGAAACCCACGCCGCGTTCCTGGACGCCATCGCGGACAACATCGAAGCCATCGGCGACGAACTCATCATCCGCGCCGGACAGGAGACGGGTCTGCCCGCCGCCCGGCTCCAGGGTGAACGCGCCCGCACCACCGGCCAGCTGCGCTTGTTTGCGAACGTTGTCCGCCAGGGCGACTTCCGCGGCGTGCGCATCGACCCAGCGATCCCGGACCGGGCACCCCTGCCCCGCGCCGACATCCGCCAGCGCCAGATCCCGCTGGGTCCTGTCGCTGTCTTCGGCGCCAGCAACTTCCCGCTGGCCTTCTCAACGGCGGGCGGGGACACCGCCTCTGCCCTCGCCGCCGGCTGCCCCGTGGTCTTCAAGGCGCACAACGCCCACCCCGGCACCAGCGAACTCGTGGGCCAGGCCATCGCCAAGGCGGTTGCCGACCTCGGCCTGCACCCGGGCATCTTCTCCCTGATCTACGGCCCGGGCAGCAGCATCGGCCAGGCCCTCGTGGCGGACCCCGCCATCAAGGCCGTGGGCTTCACCGGATCCCAGAGCGCCGGCATCGCCCTCATGCGCGCCGCCGCCGCCCGCCCGGAGCCCATCCCCGTGTACGCGGAGATGTCCTCGCTCAACCCGGTATTCGTGTTCCCCGGCGCGCTCAAGGGTGACGTTGACGCCCTGGCCCAGCAGTACGTCACCGCCGTGACCGGCAGCTCCGGCCAGCTCTGCACCTCCCCCGGCCTGCTGTTCGCCCCCGCCGGTGAGGCAGGCGACAAGCTCGCTGCCGCCGTCGGACGCGCTGTTGCCGCCTGCGCCGGCCAGACCATGCTGACCGCCGGCATTGCCGGCTCCTGGAACTCCGGCACCGAGGCGCTCGGCGCGGCCGAGAACGTGACGGTCGTCGGGACCGGAACCCCCGGCCCCACCGAGAACGCCCCGGCACCGGCCATCTACGGCACGGAAATCCGCGACTTCATCAGCAACCAGGTGCTGCACGCGGAAATTTTTGGTGCTGCGTCCCTGGTCATCCGCTACTCCTCCGCCGAGGAACTGGTGGAGGCCACCAACCGGATCGAGGGGCAGCTTACCGCTTCCCTGCAGCTCACCGAGGAGGACTACCCGACGGCGGCGCGCCTGATCCCGGCGTTGGAACAGAAGGTGGGGCGCATCATCGTGAACGGCTGGCCCACCGGCGTCGAAGTTGGGCACGCCATGGTCCACGGCGGCCCGTTCCCGGCAACGTCCGATCCCCGCACCACCTCCGTGGGTACGCTGGCCATCAACCGCTTCCTGCGGCCGGTCGCCTACCAGAACCTGCCCCAGGAACTGCTGCCCGCACCGCTTCAGGACGCGAACCCCTGGCAGCTGAACCGCCGGATCGACGGCGAAGTTGTTCCTGTTGCAGAGAAAGAAGAGGTCAGCGCATGACCGGCCAGCCTGTCATTTCACGCGTGGAAGTAGTCCCGGTTGCGGGCTACGACAGCATGCTGATGAACCTCAGCGGCGCCCACGGGCCGTTCTTCACCCGGAACGTGGTCATCGTGACTGACTCCGACGGCCGGACCGGCCTCGGCGAGGTCCCGGGCGGTGAGAAGATCCGCACCACCATCGAGGAGGCCGGCGGCCTGATCGCCGGCAAGCCGGTGGCCCGCTACCGCTCCCTGCTGCGCGAAATCGCCGCGGAGTTCGCGGACCGCGACGCCGGCGGCCGTGGCCTGCAGACCTTCGACCTGCGCACCACCGTCCACGCCGTCACCGCCGTCGAATCGGCCCTGCTGGACCTGCACGGCCAGTTCCTTGGCGTCCCGGTGGCCGAACTGCTGGGGGACGGCCAGCAGCGCACGTCCGTGCCCATGCTCGGATACCTGTTCTTCGTCGGTGACCACCAGCGGACGGATCTTCCGTACCTCGTGGAGGACGCGCCGTCGGACCGCTGGGAAGAGCTGCGCCGCCAGGAGGCAATGACTCCGGAAGCCGTCGTCGCGCTGGCTGAAGCGGCGCAGGAGCGCTACGGCTTCAGCGACTTCAAGCTCAAGGGCGGCGTGCTGTCCGGCGACGACGAGGTGGACGTGGTAACGGCACTGGCCAACCGCTTCCCCGATGCACGGGTGACGCTGGATCCGAACGGCGGCTGGCTGCTGGAGGAGGCCATCCGGCTGGGCAAGCGGATGCAGGGCGTCGTGGCCTACGCCGAGGACCCCTGCGGCGCCGAAGGCCGCTTCTCCGGGCGCGAGGTCATGGCCGAGTTCCGCCGTGCAACAGGCCTGAAGACGGCCACCAACATGATCGCCACGGACTGGCGCGAAATGGCGCACGCCATCCGCAGCAACGCCGTGGACATCCCGCTTGCGGACCCGCACTTCTGGACCATGCACGGCTCGGTCCGAGTGGCCCAGCTGTGCAAGGAGTTCGGCCTGACCTGGGGCTCGCACTCCAACAACCACTTTGACATTTCGCTGGCCATGTTCACGCACACCGGCGCGGCCGCCCCCGGCGAAATCACTGCGCTGGACACGCACTGGATCTGGCAGGACGGGCAGGGCCTCACTAAGAAACCGCTGCAGATCAAGGGCGGCGCCATCGAGGTTCCGGCCGCGTCCGGACTGGGCATCGAGCTGGACCGCGAGGCCCTGGACGAGGCGCACCAGCTGTACCTGCAGCACGGGCTGGATGCGCGCGACGACAGCATCGGCATGCAGTACTACATCGACGGCTGGTCCTTCGATCCGAAGCGACCCTGCCTCGTCAGGTAGGTCCTTTCCTGCAGCGCCAAGAAACTTCCGCACGGCCGTCCCTCCCCGCAACATGAGACGGCCGTGCGGAACCACCAGTGAAAACAAAAACCATACAGATAAATAGAAGGGCAGAGTGTGGGCGGCGTCGTCTCCGGAATACTCATCGTTTCTGCAGTCATCGCCGTCGGATACCTCGCTGCCAGGCTTCGCATTCTGGGCCCGGAGGTCCAGAATGCGCTGACCCGCACTGCCTTCTACATCACCAACCCTGCCCTGCTTTACACCGTGGTGGCCGGCTCCGACATCCGGGCCGCCCTCGGAACTGATGCCCCGCTGGCGCTGCTGTCCGCAGCGATCGTGGGGCTTCTTTATTGCCTGCTGGTTTCCTGTTCTTCCGCCGCCCGGTGGCGGAGACGGCGGTTGGCGCCATGGCCAGCAGCTACGCCAACGCCAACAACATCGGCATCCCGGTTTCCCTCTACGCCGTGGGAACCGCACAGCACGTGGCGCCTGTGCTGCTGGTGCAGATCCTGGTTCTTGCTCCCTTTTACCTGACAGTGCTGGGTCTTTCCGGTGGTGCCGGAATTTCGTGGAAAAGGATCCTGGTCCAGCCGTTCGCCAATCCGATGATCATTGCCTCAGGGCTCGGCGCCATTGTGGCGCTGACACGCTGGCAGGAGCCGGAGCTGCTGCAGAAGCCCATCGACATGCTTGCCGGCGGTGCCGTGCCCATGGTGCTGCTTGCCTTCGGCCTGTCGCTGGCGGGCCGGGCACCGCTGCAGAAAGACGACGGGCGCACCGAGACCCTCGTGGCGACCTTCCTCAAGATTGCCGGCATGCCGCTCATCGTCTGGGCGTTGGGCCGGTTTGTGTTCGGCCTCGAGGGGCAGCACCTTCTCGCGAGCGTCATCATGGCAGCCCTCCCCACAGCCCAGAACGTCTTCCTGTTCGCTTCCCCGTACGGCCGGGGCATGAGCGTGGCCCGGGACGTGATCCTCTGCACCACGCTGCTCAGCGCCGGGGCGTTACTGGCCGTGGCCTGGGCGGTCGGCTGATCCGCTGCCACTCGTCCGCCTTAGCCGGCAAATTCCTCCTTCCCCAGAGCAGGGACACAGGGCCACGATAGGCCCATCGGGCGGTTGCGGCGCTAACGCTCCGTGGCCGCCAAATGATTATTGTTGAACAATCTCTTGCGCGGATTGTTCAACAGTCTGTAGAGTGGCCGGAGACACCCGTTGTGACTCCAGTCACCCAGAGCCCTTGGACGGACCCAATGGAAACCACGGAAACCCATCTCACAATCAAGGCAAAAACCGGCAGGCGCTCCGCCCTGCTCGGCGCCATGTTCCTCATGGCCACCAGCGCCATCGGCCCCGGATTCATCACCCAGACGGCCGCCTTCACAGTCCAGCTCGGGGCAGCGTTCGCGTTCGCCATCCTCGTCTCGATCCTCGTGGACATCGCAGTGCAGACCAACGTGTGGCGGGTCATCGGCGTCTCCGGCATGCGCGCACAGGAACTGGGCAACCACGTCCTCCCCGGCGTCGGCTGGTTCCTCGCCGGCCTGGTGTTCCTCGGCGGCCTGGTCTTCAACGTCGGCAACATCGCCGGCACGGGCCTTGGCACCAACGCGATGATGGGCCTGGACCCCAAGATTGGCGGCGCCATCTCCGCCGTCATCGCCATCCTCATCTTCCTCAGCAAGAAGGCCGGGCTGGCCCTGGACAAGATCGTGGTGCTCCTCGGTGCCGTCATGATCCTGATGACCCTGTACGTGGCCATCGTCTCGGCACCGCCGCTTGGTGAGGCGCTGAAGAACACAGTCCTGCCGGAGGAAGTCGACTTCCTGGTCATCACCACCCTGATCGGCGGCACCATCGGCGGCTACATCACCTACGCCGGCGCCCACCGCATGCTGGATTCCGGCGCCACAGGGGTGCGCCACGTCAAGGAAATCACCCACAGCTCCATCCTCGGCATCATGGTCACCTGCCTCATGCGCATCCTGCTCTTCCTCGCCATCCTCGGCGTCGTGGCAGGCGGCGTGACCCTCGCCCAGAACAACCTTGCGGCCTCCGCCTTTGAAGCAGCTGCCGGCGAGATCGGCCTGCGCATGTTCGGCGTCATCCTGTGGGCGGCCTCCATCACCTCCGTGATCGGCGCGGCCTTCACCTCGGTTTCCTTCGTTACCAAGTCCACTACCCCCGAGCGCAAGCGCAACCTGATCACGGTGGCCTTCATCGCCGTCTGCGCCGTGGCCTACCTCCTGATCGGCCAGGCACCCCAGCAGCTGCTGATCTTCGCCGGCGCGTTCAACGGCCTCATCCTCCCCGTGGGCTTCGCTGTCCTGCTCTGGGTCGCATGGCGCCGCCGCGATCTGATGCACGGCTACGAATACCCCAAGAGTCTGCTGATCATCGGCGCCCTGGCCTGGCTGCTCACCCTTTTCCTGGGATGGAACTCCCTCACCGGCCTCGCCAAACTCTGGGTCTAGCCGGCAACGGCTAAACGAAAGGAAGCCTGGCATGACCATGCCCGCAAAGCAGCCACCCGCCGTCGTTCTGCCCGAAAACCCGGCAGCACTTTCACCGACCGACGCCCGCTCACTCTTCCGCGCAGGGCTGGTGACGCCCACCTCCGGGTGGAGTGCCGGCTACGCGCAGGCGAACCTGATCATCGTGCCGAAAGCACAGGCGTTCGACGTGCTGCTGTTCGCGCAGCGGAACCCCAAGCCGTGCCCCATCCTCGGCGTGCTCGACGCCGGCGAGACCAGCGGTACGCTGCTCGCCGGCGGCGACGTCCGGACTGACGTGCCCAAATACGCCGTGTACGAAAACGGGGTAATGGTGGACGAGCCCACGGACATCAGCGGCTACTGGCGCGACGACCTGGTGACGTTCATCGTCGGCTGCAGCTTTACGTTTGAGGCGGCGCTGCAGGAAGGCGGCATCCGCATTGCCCACATCGACCAGGGCGTGAACGTGCCGATGTACCGCACGTCCGTCCGCTGCGAACCGGCCGGCGCCATGGCCGGGCCGCTGGTGGTCTCGATGCGGCCCGTCCCGGCGTCGCAGGTGGCCGACGCCGTCCGCATCACCTCCCGCTATCCGGCCGTGCACGGTGCGCCGGTCCATATCGGCAACCCGTCCGAGCTGGGCATCGCTGACCTGTCCCGCCCCGATTTCGGCGACCCCGTTGATATCCCTGAAGGCCACATCCCCGTGTTCTGGGCCTGCGGTGTGACTCCGCAGGCCGCCGTGATGGAGTCACGTCCGGCGCTGGCTATCGGCCATGCACCGGGGCACATGCTCATTACCGACGCCCGGGATAGCTCGTACCTCGTGCCCTAGCCGCCTCCCCACCCCGTCCCAAAGTCCCCCGCGTCCCCCCATCCCCCAAGTAACCCCCCAAGTAAGTAGCAGTTCAGGCCGTTCCCAGCGCTGGGAACGGCCTGAACTGCTACTTAGTTGGGTGGGGCTCTTCGGGGGGGCGGGCTTCTGCGGAACTGGGCTCTTCCGGCACGGCCCCGATGTGCACCAGCAGCTCGTGCTCGGCCGCATCGAGGTAGCGCCGGAGCTCCGCCGCTGCCTCTTCGCGCTGTCCCGCGCGGATCTGCTCCACGAGGGCGGCGTTGCGCTCGACGTAGTGGCTGTGGAAGTCCGGCGTGGTGGCCATGGCATGGAACACCAGGCGCATCTCGGCCAGCACTTTCTCCATCAGTTCCTGCAGGGATCCGCTGCCCGAGAGCGCCACGAAGGCCTTGTGCAGCTCCTGGTTGGCGTCGGCCATGCGCTCCACCGAACCCGCGGCCTTGGCGTCCTTGGCCGTGGTGATGATGGCCTCGAGGCCCTCGAGCGCTTCAGCCGGAATGTCTCCCCACAGCACGGCTGCAGGCTCAATCAGCCGACGGACACGGTAAATTTCGCGCACATCGTCCGCTCCGGGAGCGGCAACGTAGACGCCCCGGTTGGGGATCCGCTGCACCACAGACTCCCCGGCAAGGACCGTGAACGCCTCACGCAGGGTGTTCCTGGAAACGCCCAGCGCCTCGGACAGCTTCTGTTCGGACAGTTTGGTTCCCGGCGGAAGCTGACCGGCGGAGATGCGGGAACGGAGCACGCCGGCAACCCACGCCCCCGTGTGGGCGTGGGTTGCCTGGCCGCCGTCGGCGATCCCTTGGAGTGCTGCGTTCATGGGCATCGTTCCAATCTATCGAAGGATCGGTCCCCGTCAGGCGATGCTGGCCAGGACCTCCCCGCGCCCGACGGCGGTACCCGGCTCCTGCTGTCCACGCGTCAGGGTGCCGCCACGGTGGGCGGACACGACTGTTTCCATTTTCATGGCCTCAAGCACGGCCACCGGCTGGCCGGCCTCGACGGTGTCCCCGGTCTTGGCGACCCACTTCACAAGCGAGCCGGACATCGGCGAGGTGAGTTCGGCGTCGTCCTCTTCCTCTTCGCCGGCAGTGTGGTGCCCTGCGGCGCCGCCGCCCCCGCTGAGGAGGGCTTCGTACAGCTTCGAGGGGAGCCCCAGCTGCACGGCCTTGCCGTCCAGCTCCACGGTGAACGTCTTCCGGGCGGCACCGGGCTGGGTGCGGGCAATCTCCGGAGAGGCGGCGAGGTGCTCGGCGAACTCATTCTCAATCCATGTGGTGTGGACCCCCAGGCCCTCCTCAGCCGTGAACGCCGGGTGGCGCACTACAGCCCGGTGGAACGGCAGGACGGTCGGCAGCCCCTCGATCCGCATCTCCGCGAGCGCCGCCGCGGCACGGCGGAGGGCCTGCGGGCGGTCCTGGCCGTGGACGATCAGCTTCGCCAGCAGGGAGTCATACTCCCCCGGCACCACGGAACCGGAGCGGACGCCGGAATCGACGCGGATGCCGGCGCCGGTGGGCGGCTCGAAGACCTCGACGGTCCCCGGGCCCGGCAGGAAGCCGCGGGCCGGGTCCTCGGCGTTGAGCCGGAATTCGATGGCGTGACCCCGGGGCTCGGGGTCGGAGGTCAGCTCGAGCGCATGGCCGGCGGCGATGCGGAACTGCTCGCGGACCAGGTCCACGCCGGAGGTCTCCTCGGTCACCGGGTGTTCCACCTGCAGGCGGGTGTTGACCTCGAGGAAGGAGATGATGCCGTCCTTGCCCACCAGGAACTCGACGGTTCCGGCGCCGTGGTAGTCCGCCTCGCGGCAGATGGCTTTGGCGGATTCGTGGATGAGGGACCTCTGCTCCGGGGTGAGGAACGGCGCGGGGGCCTCCTCCACGAGCTTCTGGTTGCGGCGCTGCAGGGAGCAGTCTCGGGTTCCCATCACCACCACGTTGCCGTGGGTGTCCGCCAGGACCTGGGCTTCCACGTGCCGCGGCTGGTCCAGGAACCGCTCCACAAAGCACTCGCCGCGGCCGAACGCGGCCGTCGATTCGCGGACCGCCGATTCGAACGCGTCTTCCACGTCCTCCATGCGCCGCGCCACCTTCAGTCCGCGGCCGCCGCCGCCGAACGCGGCCTTGATGGCCACCGGCAGGCCGTATCCGCGGGCAAACTCCAGCACTTCCTCGGCGTTGGCCACAGGCCCGTCGCTGCCGGGTACCAGTGGCGCTCCTGCGCGGACGGCGATTTCGCGGGCCGTCACCTTGTTGCCGAGGGCTCTGATCGACTCGGCGGTCGGTCCGATCCAGGTCAGGCCGGCGTTGACGACGGCCTCCGCGAAGTCGGCGTTTTCGGAGAGGAAGCCGTAGCCGGGGTGGACGGCGTCGGCGCCTGAGCGGCGGGCCACCCCCAGCAGCTTCGGGATGTCGAGATACGTCTCGGCGCTGGAGGTCCCGCCGAGCGCGTACGCCTCGTCCGCGATCCGCACGTGCAGGGCATCGGCGTCGGGATCGGAGTAGACGGCAACGGATTGCAGCCCCGCATCGGAGCAGGCCCGGGCAATCCGCACCGCGATTTCACCGCGGTTGGCAATCAGGACTTTTTTCATGGCTGGTTTCCTTCGGATGCGGTGCTCACGGCAAATTCTTGGGAAGTGTCTTGGTCGATGGGTGCCAGGGTGTGGGGGTCCACGACGGAGAACCGCACGTGCTGCCCCGGCGGCAGCTGCGCCGCCACCGGCAGGTCCTCGGGCACGACGACGGCGATCACCGGATATCCGCCGGTCACCGGGTGGTCGGCCAGGAAGAGAACGGGATGTCCGTTGGGCGGCACCTGCAATGCCCCGGCGACGGTACCTTCGCTCGGCAGCTCGCCTTCGCGGGTACGCTCCAGGGCGCGGCCCTGCTCCGGCTTATCGTCCCCCGGCGGTGCGAGCCTGACGCCGATGCGGTTGGACTGTTCGGTGACCAGCCACTGCTGCCCGGTCAGGACCTTGATGGCATCGGGGCCGAACCAGTCATCACGCGGCCCCAGCGTCACCCGCAGGACGGGCGATGCGCCGCGGCCCGGCATGGCTTCTTCGGGAATCCCCACCGGCTGGACCCCCGTCACAGGGGCGACGGGCAGGAAGGTTCCCGGTAGCAGCGGGGCGGGTCCGATCCCGGACATCGAATCGCTGGACCGGCTGCCGAGCACCGGCGGCACGTCGAACCCGCCGCGCACGCCCAGATAGTTCCGGACACCGGCGGACGGCGCATCGATGGTGAGGGTCTCGCCGTCGAGCAGCGCAAAGGGTGCGTGCAGGGCCGGACGCCGCAGGAGCGTCCCGGTGGAGTCGTGGATCAACAGGCCGGCCGGTGCGCCGGACACGGCAAGCACCTGGTCGCCTTGGGCGCGCACGGCCAGCCCGCCCAAGAGATTTTCGACGACGGCGGCGCCCGGCTCGTTGCCCACAAGCCGGTTAGCCTGGCGTGCAGAGCGCTGGTCGGCAGCGCCCGAGGGGGACACTCCAAGGTCACCCAGGCCCGGGCGGCCCAGGTCCTGAACGAGGGACTGCAAGCCGGGGGCTTCAACGGTAAGGCCCGATCCGGCGGCACTTTCGGCCGGCCCTGCGGCGTCAGCTGCCGCGCCGGCCCGCTTCGCTGCTGTGCCGTTGTGCACCGGCACGGATTCCCGGACGGCCACGTAGCGGACGGTGTCACCTGGCCGGACAAGGGCCGGAGACTCCCGGTCCAGGTCCCACATCACAGCCGTCGTGTGGCCGATAAGCTGCCAGCCGCCGGGCGACTGCCGGGGGTAGACCGCGGAGAAGGCACCCCCCAGCGCCACCGATCCCGCGGGGACGGCTGTCCGGGGCGAGCTGCGGCGCGGCACGCTCAGAGAGTCGTTTTCCCCCACGAGGTAAGTGAAGCCCGGGGCGAAGCCGCCGAATGCGCCTGTCCATGGCTGGCCGGTGTGCGCGGCTATGACGCCGTCGGCACCCAGGCCGGTGAGTCGGCCTACTTCGGCGAGGTCCTCGCCGTCGTACACCACTTCGATGGCGATCTCATTGCCGGTGTCCTGAACGCGCTTATTGAGGTCAAGGTGCGGGATGAGTTCCCGGGCACTGCCCGTGTGGAACCGCGAGGCGAATTTCACGAGGACGGTGGCGGCGCCGGCGATGGCGTCGAGCTGCCCAGGAAGGGGCTCCGCCTGCAGCCGGTGGTGCAGGGCCAGCACGGAGCCGAGGTCCGTCAGCTCCACGAGCAGCGCGCGGGGGCCGGCCCAGCGGAGGCCGGTGATGCTCACGCGAAGCTCCGGACGGTGACGCCGGCGGCCTCAAGCCCGGCGCGCACGGCGCCGGCCATGGCCACTGCCCCCGGTGTATCGCCGTGCACGCAGATGCTGTCCGGCCTGACATCCACCACCGATCCGTCACGGGTGATGATCTTTCCCTCGGTGGCGAGCCGGACCATGTTCGCCGTGATGGCCTGGTGGTCGTGCAGCACGGCTCCCTCCTCGCGGCGGGATACCAGTGTTCCGTCCGGGTTGTAAGCACGGTCCGCGAACGCTTCGGACAGTGCGCGCAATCCCCGGGCTTCGGCCTTTTGCAGGGCCACGGATCCGGGGAGGAGCAGCAGCGGCAGGTCCGGGCTGAACGCGTGCACGGCGTCCACGACGGCCTGGGCGTGGACCTCGTGGTGCACGATGGTGTTGTAGAGGGCGCCGTGGGGCTTGACGTACCTGACCTCGGCGCCGGCCGCACGGGCGAGTGCCTGGAGTGCGCCGAGCTGGTACAGGACATCGTCGGCGAGTTCGGTCGCGGAGCAGTCGAGGAACCGGCGCCCGAACCCGGCGAGATCGCGGTACCCCACGTGCGCTCCGATGGTGACGCCGGCGGCCGCGGCGTCGCGGCAGGTGCGGGCGATGGTGCTCGGGTCGCCCGCGTGGAAGCCGCAGGCCACGTTGGCGCTGGTGACGTGGCGGAAGACGGCGGCGTCGTCGCCCATGGTCCAGTTGCCGAAGGATTCTCCGACGTCGCTGTTCAGATCGATGAAAGGCATGTGACCCTCGTCTCAGGTTGGATTCTTCAACCATCATGCCTCACCGACAAGGATTGTTCAACAATTTCTTCTGGCATCCCTGTCGGGCCCAGGGCGGTGATGGCTACTGGCGCCGGGCATGCGGAATCGATGGGGGAGGGTCCGAAGGTGCGGGCGGTCAGGATGTCGACCGGGTGTCGAACGCCGCGGCAGATTCCCGTAGAAGGCGCGCGACGGTGTCAACAGGCGTGCTGGTTGGCCGCCGCCGGTCGAACCGTCGCAGAACGATGCGCCGGGTCCCCAGTCCGGGGACGTCCAGGACGTCCACCCCGTCCTGGACGACACCGGTCAACGCCAAGGTGGGCACGATGGCAACGCCCTCGCCCGCAGCAACGAGTGCGAGAGCGGTGAGCGTGTCCTGGTACTGATGCGCGGTTTCCATCTGGGCACCTGTCGACTGGCCGAGCCGACCGAGCACCGCAGCGTTGGCGGCTGACGGCTCGACGCCGAGCCATGGAAGTGGCAGACGGCTAAGGTCGACGTTCTCGGTGGTGAGCAAGGCACCCTGCGGAACGACCAGTTTCCATGGCTCGTCCAGCAGGGGCTCCTCGGTCATTCCGGCGGACAGTGATCGTTGCGCGGCCGTCGTCGAATCGAGCTCGACCACGACGGCGTCGAGCTGGCGCTGGCGGAGCAGCCGCATCAGGGCAGGGAAGTCGTCCTCAACGATCCGGATCTGCAATTGCGGATACTGGCTGCGCCATTCGGGCAGACGCGGGATCACCACCGTGCGGACAAAGCTGGTGAATCCCCCCACCCGCACGACCCCTGTGATCTTGGCCCCGCCTTCCATCCGGGCGCGGGCGACGCTGAGTGCGCGCTCGATCTCCTCGCCGGCCTCTGCTACCGCCAGGCCGGCGGGTGTCAGCACTGAGCCTTTGGGGGTGCGCACGACCAGGGCGTGCCCCGTCTCATCCTCCAATCTGCTGAGCTGCTGGGACACCGCTGACGCCGTGATCCCCAGCTCATCAGCCGCGGCCAGCACCCCGCCGGTGCGGGCCACCGCAAGAAGTACGCGCAGCCGGCGCGGGTCGATATCCATGTTAAGCAGTTCTAAACCATGTCTTCAGTGGAATGCAATTGATCTAAAGCGAAGCCGTCCCCATAATTGCTGTTGAAACTACAGGACAGTGGGATCAGCCCGGGCGGACCAACGCCAAAGGCCCACGCCGGGGACCGAAAGGACGTCATGGAACTGCTGTTTGAACTATCCGGCTGGGCCGGCGCGATTGCGATACTTACCGCGTACCTCTCTGTGTCCATGGGGTGGCTGAAGGCTGGCAAGGGCTTCCAGACCGCGAATCTCCTCGGTTCTTGTGCCTTCATTGTTAACGGCGCGTTCCACGGAGCCTGGCCGTCCGTGGTCACCAATGTCGCTTGGTTCCTCATTTCCGCAGTAGCGCTTTATCGCATGCGCTCCCCTCACGAGGCGCCGGCGGCCGCTCCTGAGCCCTTGCAGGTGCAATTTCCTGGTGTCCCCGAGACCGGCCAGCTGGCCATTGTGGAAGCGCCTCGAGCAGCTCGCTTTACGTAATGCGCACGGCTGCTTCGCCGTCCTCTGGCTGGCCTTTTGGCCAGGTGCCCGGGATGCTGCCAGCTTCACCCGGTCCAAAGCAGGCATGGAAAGAGCCAGCGCCACCTACGCCACCGGCAGGCCCTTCCCAATTTCCAAGCCCTAACCGGCAACGCACTCTGAGATGCACTCATCCGGGATTGGCAATAGTCTGGCCGGGTGGATACAAGCACCGTGAACTCCGGCGAACAAGTTGACAGGCAGTCGCGCATTCTCGAAGCGGCGCTGGACCTGCTGTCTCGCCACGGCATCTCAGGCGTCAACATGCGGGCCGTGGCGCGCGAAGCCGGCGTTGCACTGGGGCTGGTGAACTACTACTACGAAGACAAGTCGAGCCTGATCCGTGCGGCCTTGCACCGAACCGACGAGCACGACCTCATGCTGGTCGCGCCCGACCCGGCGTCGCCCCCGGACGAACAGCTCCGCAAGGCCCTCCGGCGGGTTGCGGGCCCGGAACTTCTCACCACACGATATCTGTCTCTGCGTCTCCACCTTTGGGCTCTCGCGCAAGCCGATGATGACTTTGCGCTGATCAACGCAGCGGCGTTTGAGCGGTATCTCGATGGGCTCGCGACGCTGATAGGAAATGCCAAACCCGACCTTTCCCGTGATGAATGCCGGGAGCGGGCAGCCGACATTGTCGTCATACAAAACGGCATGTGGCTAACAGCGCTCCTTGGCGTAGACAAGGCATCCATCCAAAGGAGCATCGCCCGCACGGAGCAGATCGCCTTCGCCGCTTAGCGGCAACCCCCGCGACCCGGGGCGTCGAGCCCCAGGAGCCCCGAACACCACTTCACGCAGCGGCACCCGGTCATAAATAGCATTGAACACTTGTTCAAATCAAGTCTTGAACAAGTGTTCAACTTCAATTACTGTGCTTCGTATGACCTACACCACACCTGATGCCGCCCGGGACATGACCGAAACCGCATCCACCCTGTTCATCAACGGTTCGTGGGAGGCAGCCGCGTCCGGCGCTGTGCGCACAATCCGCAACCCAGCCGACGGCGAACTGGTCGCCACCGTGTCCGAGGCCTGCCGGGAAGATGCCGAACGCGCCATCGCTGCCGCCCGTGCAGCCTTCGACTCAGGCGTCTGGGCCTCGGTCCCGGCACCCGAGCGCGGAGCCTTCCTGCTCAAAGTCGCCGCGGAACTGCGCGAACGCCGCGAGAAGTTCGCCCGCGCCGAATCCCTGGATACCGGCAAGCGGATCGCCGAAAGCCGGATCGACATGGACGACATCGCCGCCTGCTTTGAATATTTTGGAAGGCTCGCCGGGCAGCAGGCGGGCCGCGTGGTCGACGCCGGGGACCCCGCCGTCGCCAGCAAAATCGTCTACGAGCCGGTGGGTGTCTGCGGCTTGATCACGCCGTGGAACTACCCCCTGCTCCAAGCAGCGTGGAAGATCGCGCCTGCACTGGCAGCCGGCTGCACCTTCGTGCTCAAGCCCTCCGAGCTGACCCCGTCCACGGCCATCCTGGCCATGCAGCTGCTGCAGGACCTGGGCCTGCCGGACGGCGTCGCCAACCTCGTGACCGGCGCCGGCGCGGACGCCGGCGCACCGCTCTCGGAACATCCCGGCGTCGACATGGTCTCCTTCACCGGCGGGTTGGAGACGGGCAAGCGCATCGCCGCGGCCGCCGCCGGCACCGTGAAGAAGGTGGCGCTGGAGCTCGGCGGCAAGAACCCCAACGTGGTGTTCGCCGACGCGGACTTCGACGCCGCCGTCGACAATGCGCTGAACGGGGCGTTCGTGCACTCCGGGCAGGTCTGCTCCGCCGGAGCGCGGCTGGTGGTGGAGGAATCCATCGCTGAGCGCTTCATCGACGAGCTGGTCCGCCGCGCGCAGGGCATCTGCCTCGGCGGCCCGTTCGAAGAGGCTGCCGAAACGGGCCCGCTGATTTCCGCAGCCCACCGCGAAAAGGTCCACGCCTACGTGCAGCGCGGCGTGGAGGAGGGTGCGCGGCTGCGGTGCGGCGGCGCGGCGCCTGAAGGAAAGAAGTACGACGCCGGTTTCTACTACCAGCCAACCATCCTGGACCGCGTGCACAAGGGAATGTCCGTCGTCGTGGACGAAGCCTTCGGGCCCGTAGTGACCGTCGAGACCTTCCGCACCGAAGACGAGGCAGTGGCGACCGCCAACGACACTATCTACGGGCTGGCCGGCGCGGTCTGGACCCAGGACGCCGGCAAGGCCCAGCGCGTGGCCGGCCGGCTGCGGCACGGCACCGTCTGGATCAACGACTACCACCCCTACCTCCCGCAGGCCGAGTGGGGCGGCTTCGGCCAGTCCGGCGTCGGCCGTGAGCTCGGCCCGACCGGCCTGGCCGAATACCAGGAAGCCAAGCACATCTACCAGAACACCAGCCCGCAGGTGACCGGCTGGTTCGCTGACCCCGGCAAGGAGAACTAGATGCATACCAACAACGTCGAGACCCTCAGCAACCGCGAGTTCGACTACATCATCATCGGCGGCGGATCCGCCGGAGCTGCAGTGGCCGCCCGGCTGAGCGAGGACCCGGCCGTGTCCGTGGCGCTGGTGGAGGCCGGCCCGGACGACCGCGGGGTGCCCGAAATATTGCAGCTGGACCGCTGGATGGAGCTGCTGGACTCCGGCTACGACTGGGACTACCCGATCGAACCGCAGCAGAACGGCAACTCCTTCATGCGCCACGCCCGCGCGAAGGTCATGGGTGGCTGCTCCAGCCACAACTCCTGCATCGCCTTCTGGGCCCCGCGGGAAGACCTGGACGAGTGGGAGTCCAAGTACGGCGCCACCGGCTGGAACGCTGCGGCCGCCTGGCCGCTGTACCAGCGGCTGGAAACCAATGAGGACGCCGGCCCGGACGCACCGCACCACGGCGACTCAGGCCCCGTGCACCTGATGAACGTGCCCCCGGCGGACCCCACCGGCGTCGCACTCCTGGACGCCTGCGAACAGGCCGGCATTCCACGGGCGAAGTTCAACAGCGGCACCACCGTGATCAACGGCGCCAACTTTTTCCAGATCAACCGACGCGCGGACGGCACCCGTTCCTCCAGCTCGGTCTCCTACATCCACCCGATAATCGAGCGCGAGAACTTCACACTGCTGACCGGCCTGCGCGCCCGCCAACTGGTGTTCGACACAGACAGGCGCTGCACCGGCGTCGACGTCGTGGACTCGGGGTTCGGCCGGACCCACCGGCTCTCGGCGCGATGCGAGGTGGTCCTGTCCACCGGCGCCATCGACTCGCCCAAGCTGCTCATGCTCTCCGGCATCGGCCCCGCCGCGCACCTCGCCGAGCACGGCATCGAGGTCCTGGTGGACTCCCCCGGCGTCGGCGAGCACCTGCAGGACCACCCCGAAGGCGTCGTGCAGTTCGAGGCCAAGCAGCCCATGGTGCAGACTTCGACGCAGTGGTGGGAGATCGGCATCTTCACCCCCACCGAGGACGGCCTGGACCGCCCGGACCTGATGATGCACTACGGCTCCGTCCCGTTCGACATGAACACGTTGCGGTACGGCTACCCCACGACGGACAATGGCTTCAGCCTGACCCCGAACGTCACCCACGCCCGTTCCCGCGGCACCGTCCGGCTGCGCAGCCGCGACTTCCGCGACAAGCCCGCGGTGGACCCGCGGTACTTCACCGATCCGGAGGGCCACGACATGCGCGTCATGGTGGCCGGTATCCGCAAGGCCCGCGAAATCGCCGCCCAGCCTGCCATGGCCGAATGGACCGGCCGCGAGCTCTCACCGGGCGTCGAGGCGCAGACCGACGAGGAACTGCGGGACTACATCCGCAAGACACACAACACCGTCTACCACCCCGTCGGGACCGTCCGCATGGGGCCAGCCGACGACGTCATGTCCCCGCTCGACTCAGAGCTGCAGGTCAAGGGCGTCACCGGCCTTCGCGTCGCCGATGCCTCGGTCATGCCCGAACATGTTACGGTCAACCCCAATATCACCGTCATGATGATCGGGGAACGCTGCGCGGACCTCATCCGCGCCAGCCGGGCCGGGGAAACAGCGACGGCGAAGGCGGAGCTCAGCGCGTCCCTCGCCTGACCGGCAGCGCGCCTAAGGCGAGATCCGCGCTGGTGACGCGAACCCTGGTGGCGGGAGCATCACGCCCGCTCCCTGCACTTGCATTTTTCCCGTATCAGCGCGGGTCCGGGCCATAACACCCGGCCCACACCCAGCGGCTGGTTTGGCTCATCCCGCAACGAAGCGGGCGGGGCCACTACTGGCCAGGCAGTACCAGAAGGGGGAATGGCCGTGCGCATCCGCGCCCGGCCGTTGATTCACCCGCGTCCAATGGCGGGCGCGGTACATCACCATCGTGCTTTTCGACTTAGGAGCTCGGATGTTAGAACCCACCAAATCAGGATCCGGTAAGAGCGATACAAGCGGCATGGACGAGTTTGGGTACGCCCAGACCCTGGACCGCAGCATCGGCAAGTTCGCCAGCTTCGCCGCCGGAGTCAGCTACATCTCCATCCTCACCGGCGTTTTCCAACTGTTCTACTTTGGTTTCTCCATGGCCGGACCGGCCTACGCCTGGTCCTGGCCCCTCGTTTTCGCGGGCCAGCTCATGGTGGCCCTGTGCTTCGCTGAACTGGCCGGCCGCTACCCGGTGGCCGGATCGGTCTACAACTGGGCCAAGCAGCTCTCGTCAGGGACGCTCGCCTGGCTGGCCGGCTGGCTGCTGCTGATCTCCTCGATCGTGGCGCTTGGCGCCGTGGCCCTGGCGCTGCAGCTCACCCTGCCGCAGATCTGGTCAGGTTTCCAGATCATCGGTGACGGAACGGGCCAGTTCGACTTCGCCGTCAACGGCGTCCTGCTGGCCAGCATCATGATCTCGATCTCCACCCTCATCAATGCCTTCGGCGTGAAGCTCATGACCAAGATCAACAGCATCGGCGTCTTCGTGGAGCTCGCCGCCGCCGTGCTCCTCATCCTGGCCCTTGCCTGGCATGTGGTGCGCGGCCCGGAAGTCCTTTTCAACACGGCAGGCTTCGGCGAGGGCCACGATCTTGGCTTCTTCGGGGTGTTCCTCATCGGCGCCATGGCATCCGGGTACGTGATGTACGGCTTTGACACCGCCAGTTCCCTCGGTGAGGAGACGAAGGACCCGAAAAAGACCGCTCCCAAAGCCATCCTGCGTGCGATCACGGCGTCCTTTGTGCTGGGCGGCCTGATCCTCCTCGGCGGGCTCCTGGCCGCCCCCGACCTGAACGACCCCAAGCTGGGCGCTGCCGACGGCGGTCTGCAGTACATCGTGCTCTCCGTACTGGGCGGCCCGTTCGGCAAGGCCTTCCTGGTCTGCATCGTCGTGGCCGTGACCGTCTGCACGCTCGCCGTCCACGCCGCCGCGATCCGCATGATGTTCGCCATGGCCCGGGACAACAACCTGCCCTTCAGCCGCCAGCTCAGCAAGGTGCACCCCGAGCGGAAGACGCCCACTGTCGCGGCCATCGTCATCGGAGTCATCGCGGTCATCCCGCTGATCGTCAACATCTCCCAGCCCGCGATCTTCACGATCCTCTCCAGCATCAGCATCGTGCTGATCTACCTGTCCTACCTGCTGGTCACCGTTCCGATGCTGCGGCGGCGTTTCGTAAAGAAGTGGCCGCTGCCGGACAACGGTTCTGAGGCAGGATTCAAGCTCGGCAAATGGGGCCTGCCCGTGAACATCCTCGCGGTGCTCTGGGGCGGGGCCATGACCCTGAACCTGATCTGGCCGCGGCCGGAGATCTACAACTCGGTCCCGCCCTTCGAGTGGTACCTGCAGTGGGGCGGCGTCATGTTCGTGGCTGCCGTGAGCATCGGCGGGGCACTGCTCTACCGGCTGCGGATCCGGCACCGGACAGGAGTCCTGGCCGAGCACGCTGCAGCTGTGGCCGCCCACCCGTCGTCGGGCTCCGCCCAAACCGAAGCCCAAACCGACGCTTCGGCTGCCACCCAACCGGAGTCGGATCCAGACCGGCTGCCTGCCTCAGTTGAGGTCTCCAAACAGGCAGCAGACGAAACCGATAAAGCCCTGCTCTAGGCTTCTGAGCCCGGGGCAAAAAAGGGGGCGGCTTTCCGAAGAAAGCCGTCCCCGTCCGTTGAGAGGAGAAGTCCTACTGCGCAACCAAGGACGTCCGCAGTGCGGCGTCGGCGTCGCGCAGGACCTTGGACGCCACCTCCAGGCCTTCGATCCGACCGAGCGAGACGTCCTCGTGTTCGATGTTGACCAGCATGTCCGGGTCCACTTCGTGGAGGGCCCTCAGGAACTCGGTCCAGTAGGCGGTGTCGTGGCCGCGGCCCAGGGCAACGAAGTCCCAGGCCGAGTTTTTCGGCCACTCGTTCGCCCACTCGTCGCCCCCGAGGTTTGTCCGGTTCTCGTCCGGGGACAGCCTGCGGAAACTGTTGTCCAGCACGCCGTAGAGCGCGGCGTTCTCCTTGTTTACGCGGACGTCTTTCGCAGCAGCGTGGAACACCAGCGGACCGAGTTCGCGGACCACCGCGACCGGGTCCATCTGCTGCCAGAACAGGTGCGAGGCATCCAGCTCGACGCCGACATGGGTGGCGCCGGTCAGCTCAATCAACTTGTAGACGTCAGCGGTGTTGAAGACCAGGTTCTGCGGGTGCAGCTCCAGGGCGACTTTGACGTCGAGCTCGCGTGCCAGCTGGTCCGTTTCCTTCCAGAACTCCGCAGCGATCTCCCACTGGTAATCCAGGACATCGAGGGCTGCCGAGTTCCAGGCGTTAACCACCCAGTTCGTCCGGGTGGCACCGGGCTCACCCCCGGGAAGCCCGGACATGGTGACTACACGGTTCTGGCCCAGGCGGTGGGCCAGGCGGATCGACTTGCGCACGTCCTCAGCATGCTTGTCGCCGATATCCCGGTTGGGGTGCAGGGGGTTGCCATTGCAGTTCAGGCCGGCAATGGAAACACCCGTTCCCTCGAAAATCGCCAGATAGTCGTCACGCGCTGCATCGCTGGTGAGGATCTCATCGATGTTAGGGATGTGGGCCGGAGGAAGGAATCCACCGGTGTTGATCTCGATGCCGGTCAGGCCCAGGTTGGCAATGACTTTGAGGGCCTCGGGCAGGGGACGGTCGTGCAGGATTGCGTTGTAGACGCCGAGTTTCATTTTTTCTCCTATGACAATCTGTTTGGGTGGTGCCGCACTAATGGCTAGGAAGTAGGGGTGCCGGCAGGCTCCCTGCGGCCACCCTCGCGGAAAAGCGCTTCCTTGTCGCCGGTTTTGAATCCCCGAGCAGCAGCGCCGACGTCACCAGCCCTTCCTGGAGCGGGATTCAGCGCAAGGTCCTCGCGCATGAAGGGCAGGGCACCGTTGATGACTCCGGTGTCGTGGCCGAACAGCAGCCCGCCGAATGTCGAGAAGAACGCGATTTTCCGCATGAACTTCCGCGGTGCGGCTGCTTCGTGTGTCGTTTCCGGGGCTGTCATCCTGTCACCACCGCGCTTAGGCGAACGCCAGTTCCGGGATGGTCACGCTGCGGCCGCCCTGCTGTGCGGATTCGGTGACGGCGGCAAGGATCTCCATGTTGCGCACGCCTTCATCGAAGCTGGCGCAGCGCGGGAGCGAGGACTCGGAGGGCAGACCGGCCACCTCTTCGAGGAACGCCCGGGCCTGGTAGCCGAACGCCTCGTTCTGGCCGAACCCGACGCTCGGGGCGTCCATGGCGAGGCCGCCGGCGATGTACGGGTGCTCGGGTCCGAGGACCACTTGGCGGTAGCCGTTCTGGGCCGAGGCGCCCTCGTTCAGGAAGAGCCCGATCTCGGCGGGGCGGCGCTGGTCGAACAGTGCGGCTCCGTTTTCGCAGAACACCTCGAACGTCAGGGTGTTGGCGTGGCCGGCAGCGACGCGGGAGACGGCGAGGCTGCCGACGCCGGAGGCGAACTCCGCGGAGAAGGCTGCGACGTCGTCGTTTTCTACGGGTTCGAAGACGTCGCTGACCGCGGAGTGGTCATGGCCCATGACCGCACCGAGCGGCAGCGGGCGCTGCGGAATGACGGTGCTCAGCTGTCCACCGCTGACCGACTGGATGTCTCCGCACAGGAACTCGGCGACATAGGCGAGGTGGCTGCCGACGTCGGCAAGCGCGCCGCTGCCGGCGCCGCCCTTGTAGCGCCAGCTCATGGGAGCCTGGGGGCTGCAGCCGTAGTCGGTCCAGTACCGGCCGCTGAAGTGCAGGACCTTGCCAAGGGTGCCGGAACGGATGAGGTCGCGGATGTAGGCGATGCCTGGTGTGCGGCGGAAGGTGAAGCCGATCCGGCCCAGCGAGGACGCGCTGCGGGCGGCTTCTGCCATGGCGCGGGCGTCCTCCATGGTGTCGCTCAGCGGCTTTTCACAGAGGACATGCTTTCCTGCGGCCAGGAGTCCTTCGACCACCTCGCGGTGAAGCTTGTTGGCGATGACGACGCTGACCACGTCGATGTCATCCGCTTCAGCGATGGCCTGCCAGGAGCTGTCGTGCCGCTCGTACCCGAATCGCTTCGCCGCGGCGGAACCAAACTCGGGGTTGACGTCCCCGATGGAGACGAGCCGGATCTCGGGCAGATCCGGGGAGTACAGGGTGGAGGCGGTACGGTAGGCCGCTGCGTGCGCCTTGCCCGCCATGCCTGCGCCGATGACTGCGACGCCGAGTGACTTGCTCATGTGTTTCTCCTTTGAACACTGGCCGAGCGCTGCGGCTCGGGTACCGGCGATGGCCGGAAAGTTGTACTGTGATTTGGAGCGCTCCATAAGACTGTAGGGTTGCCGGTTTGTCCTGTCAATCCCTTTTTGAACCGAATGAAATGGGATGATTGGCCTGTGAAAGCTTCCACGGACCCCGGCTCCGCCCGGCCGACTATTTACGACGTGGCCAACCGCGCCGGCGTTTCGAAGTCGCTGGTGTCCCTGGTGCTTCGAGGATCACCCAACGTGAGCGGCGCGCGCCGCAAGGCGGTGCAGACAGCCATCGACGAACTCGGCTACCGGCCGAGCAGGGCGGCCAGCGCACTGGCCGCCAACAAGACACGGAGCATTGGGCTGCTGATCGACGACTTCCACAACCCCTGGTTCGTTGAGGCGCTCCGGGGCCTGCGGTCCGTTCTCGATCCGGCGGGATGGAACGTCACGGTGGCTGACCTGCAGCTTGAAGCCCTCTCCGGGCGCAATCCGCTGGATGGCTTCCTGGCCATGCACGTGGACGGGCTGATCATCGCGGCGGAGCCCCATGCCGCGTCTCCTCTGCGGAAGCTGGATGTTCCGTTTGTCGTGGCGGGCGTCCGCGAGCTTGATGCAGGCACCGCTGATGTGGTTGCAAGCGACGAGGTGCAGGGCGCGCAGCTGGCCGTGGAGCACCTGGTCCAGCTCGGGCACACCCGCATTGCGCATCTCACCGGGCAAGGCGGGTCCGCCAGAGCGCGCCGGGACGGCTACCTCCGGGGCATTGCCGCAGCCGGCCTGCAGGCCCTCTTGGCAGGTGAGTCCGGCGAGACCACGGAAGAGGCCGGCTATCTCGCGGCCCGCGAGCTGCTGGAGGGCCATCCCGGCGTGACGGCTGTTTTTGCTGCCAATGACACCATGGCCCTTGGTGCCTTGGCGGCCCTCAAGGAGCAGGGCCTCAGGACGCCCGCGGACGTTTCCGTCGTCGGTTATGACAACACGGCGCTGGCCGAGTCGCGCTATCTCAACCTGACGTCGATCGACAGCCACAACGCCTCCATCGGCGCCGAGGCCGCCCACGCGCTGCTGGGACGCATCACCGAGCCGAAGGGCCCCCGCAGGCAACTGCTGCTTGCTCCGTCCCTCATCGCCAGGGGATCCACGGCGCCGTCGCCCGCCTGAGCTGAACCAGGAATTTCTCGAAACCCATTGACAGGACAAACACGGCTTTCTATTCTTCTATGGAGCGCTCCAAACGTGGCGTCCATCATATACTCCCCCTGGTTCCGGGCCTGACCCCACGCCACCTGAAACACGAGACACGAATTGCCTGATCGAAGGAGATCACGAGTGAAGAAGTTTGCCTGGCGCCGCGCCGCCGTCGCTGCCGTCGCCATTCCCATGCTGACCCTGACCGCCTGCTCCAGCCAAGGCGGCCGCACGCCTGAGACCGGAGGAAATGCGGCTGGGGGGCAGGTGGCCACCACGGAGCGCATGAAAATTGCGCTGATCACCCACGCCCCCGCAGGGGACACTTTCTGGGATATTGTCCGCAAGGGAGCTGAAGAAGCAGCCGCGAAGGACAATGTTGAGCTTCAGTATCTCAACGATCCGGAAGCCGCCCGGCAGTCCCAGCTGATCGAGCAGGCCATCAACCTGAAGGTGGACGGCATCGCCGTCACCCTCGCAACCCCCGATGCTTTGAAGGATGCAATCAAAAAGGCCACTGATGCGGGCATCCAGGTCGTCAGCCTCAACGCCGGCGAAAGCGTCTCGAAGCAGCTGGGCGCGTTCACCCACTTCGGCTCCGACGACAAGCTTGCCGGCGAGGCAGTAGGCGCAAAGCTCGCAGAGGGCGGCTTCAAGCGCCCCATCTGCGTCATTCAGGTCCAGGGCCACGTCGGCCTGGAAAACCGCTGCGCCGGCGTCAAAGCCAAGGTGCCCGGGACAGAAATTCTCTACGTAGCGGGCACGGACATGACAGCGGTCGCTTCCACGGCTACGGCCAAGCTGCAGGCGTCTAAGGACGCGGACGTCATCATCGGCCTCGGCGCCCCCATCACCCTGACCCTGCTGAAATCCGTTTCTGAGGCCGGCAGCCAGGCGAAGGTCGCCAGCTTCGACCTGAACAAGGAACTCGCGGAGAAAATCGCGGACGGCTCCCTCCTGTTCACGGTCGACCAGCAGCCCTGGCTGCAGGGATACGGCGCCATCGACGCACTCTGGCAGTTCAAGCGCGGCGGTTTCCTCATCGGCGGCGGCCAGCCTGTGCTGACGGGCCCCACCATCGTGGACAAGGAAAACGTGGCTGACGTCCAGAAATTCGCCAACGAGGGCATCCGTTAACCCTGCCGACGTGGATGCCCGGCTGCGGCGCCTGCCCATCGCAGGAGCCGCAGCCGGGCACGTTCGCCGCCCGGCAGGTGCCCGGGGAGCGCCACCTCAAGCGCCAGAACTTGTAGTACAAGTACCAAGCTTATATCCTAGGTACACGGGCGATGTTGCCCCCGACCAAGGAGAACCCATGAGTACCGTCGATCTGATCCGGCACGTCAAACTATCCACCGCACGGCTTCCGCTGTCCGTCCCGATCAGCGACGCCAAGGTGTTCACCGGCCGCCAGAAGCCCATGACCGAGGTGGTCTTCCTCTTCGCCGAAATCACCACCGAGCAGGGCCACACCGGCCTTGGCTTCAGCTACTCCAAGCGCGCAGGCGGACCCGCCCAGTACGCCCACGCCAAGGAAGTCGCCGAGGGCATCATTGGCGAGGACCCCAACGACATTGGCAAGATCTACACCAAGCTGCTCTGGGCGGGCGCATCCGTGGGCCGCTCCGGGGTCGCCACCCAGGCCCTCGCCGCCATCGACATCGCACTCTACGACCTCAAGGCCAAGCGCGCCGGGCTCCCCCTCGCCAAGCTCCTGGGCTCGTACCGCGACGCTGTCCAGACGTACAACACGTCCGGCGGGTTCCTCAACGCCACCCTGGACGAGGTCAAGGCACGCGCCACGCAGTCCATCGATGAGGGCATCGGCGGCATCAAGATCAAGGTCGGCCTTCCGGACAGCAAAGAGGACCTGCGCCGCGTGGCCGGCATCCGGGAACACATCGGCTGGGACGTCCCGCTCATGGTGGACGCCAACCAGCAGTGGGACCGCGCCACCGCCCTGCGCATGGGCCGCCAGCTCGAGGAGTTCAACCTCATCTGGATCGAGGAACCGCTGGACGCCTACGACTTCGAGGGCCACGCCCATCTTGCCCAGGTCCTGGACACCCCCATCGCCACCGGTGAAATGCTCGCCTCGGTGGCCGAACACAAGGGCCTGATCAGCGCCAACGGCTGCGACATCATCCAGCCTGACGCCCCGCGCGTCGGCGGCATCACCCAGTTCCTGCGGCTGGCCGCCCTGGCCGATGAGCGCGGTCTGGGCCTCGCGCCGCACTTCGCCATGGAGATCCACCTGCACCTCGCCGCGGCGTACCCGCGCGAACCGTGGGTGGAGCACTTCGACTGGCTGGACCCGCTGTTCAATGAGCGCCTCGAAACCAAGAACGGCCGCATGATGGTTCCGGACCGCCCCGGCCTCGGCGTGACACTCAGCGACCAGGCCCGCGCCTGGACCACCGAGACGGTGGAATTCGGCGCGTAATCTAGGATCCATGAGCCGGAACCTGACCGCGGACCTCGCCGCCGACCTTCGCACCCGCATCGTCGACGGTGACATCCAGCCCGGGGAGAAGCTCCCGAGCGAAAACACCCTGATCAGCGAATTTGGTGTGAGCCGCACCGTGGTCCGTGCGGCGCTGACGCGGCTCCAGGCCGAAGGTCTCGTGGAAACCGAAAGGGGGCGGGGCAGCTTTGCGCTGACCCCGCCCCGAGAAGGTACGACGGCGGGTACCCGGCCGGTGGCCAGCATCGAAGACCGCCTGCACCTGCTGGAGTTCCGGATGGGAGTGGAAGCCGAAGCTGCAGCCCTGGCTGCCCGGAACCACACGGACCGGCAGCTCAAGGCGCTGCAGAAGGCGCTGGAGGACTTCACAGCCAGCGTGGAGCACCCAGCGCATGCCATGAAATACGACTACGAGTTCCACCGCGCCGTTGCCTCCGCCTCCGGGAACCCCTTCTACTCGGACTGCCTCGCTTCCCTCGGCCAGACGATGATCGCCATGCCACGCACCCGGCTGATGACCGGCGTCGAGCATTACGCCCGGGACCACTTCGATCAGGTGGTCCATGAGCACGGGTCCATTTACGCCGCCATCGCAGAGGGCGACGGCGCTTCCGCTGCCGCTGCGATGCGCAGCCACATCGCCAACTCCCGGCGCCGGCTTCGCGCGGGCCGCGAGTAACTCCCTGCCGCCTGCGTTCAACGGGAGAGCGGCGCAAGGCGGTGCTCTAGCGGAATCAGTCTCCCTGGGTATCAAGCCATGCAATATGCGTGTTGGACGGGCATGAATAGCACTGTTTACAGTTAACGGGTGCTGTGGCGAGGAGCACAACGGCCCGGCCCGTCGTCCCCGCAGCGCAAGCTTGCTGATCTATCAAAGAGGATTCCCCCATGCAGTCTGTAGACACCGCTGTCACGGATCTGGCTTCGGCCACCAAGAAGTTCTTCCGGCGGGTGCTGCCCATCATGCTGGTCATGCTCGTATGCAACCAGCTGAACCGGTCCAACATCGGGTACGCGCAGGACCACCTGCAGGCTGACGTGGGGATCGGCGCCGCTGCGTACGGTTTCGGAGCCGGACTGTTCTTCATCGCCTACGCAATCTTCGAGCTTCCCAGCAACGTGATGATGGAAAAGTACGGTGCCAAGGTCTGGCTGACCAGGATCATGATCAGCTGGGGCATCGTGTCGTTCCTGATGGCGTTTGTCCAGAACGAAATGATGTTCTACGTTCTGCGCTTCCTGCTCGGCGCTGCTGAAGCGGGGTTCTTCCCCGCCGTCATCTTCTACTTCGCCCGCTGGGTTCCGGCAGGCCAGCGTGGCAAGGCCACAGCGATCTTCATCGCAGGGTCATCGGTGGCGGCGGCCCTCTCCGGCCCCATTGCCGGCCTCCTCCTGAGCCTTCATGATGTCCTGGGCCTGCGCGGCTGGCAGTGGCTGTTCGGTTTCGAGGGGCTGCTCTCTGTCGCCGTAGGCATCACCGTGTTCTTCTTCCTCGACGCAAAGATCCACGACGCAAAGTGGCTTACTGCTGCCGAGAAGTCGGCCCTGACGGGGGCAATCGACCAGGAGGATGCCGAGCACACCAAGGCACACGGCGGCAAGGTCAACCGCTGGAAGATGCTCCTTAACCCCCAGATCCTGCTGCTCTGCGGCATCTACTTCTCCGTGCAGCTCTCCATTTATGCGAACACCTTCTGGCTGCCCACCATCGTCAAGCAGATTCCGGGCACCACCGACCTGAGCGTCGGTTTTCTGTCCTCCATTCCATGGGTGTGCGCCGTCTTCGCCATGTACTTCGCAGCCAAGTGGCAGGACAAGGCAAAGTCCAAGCGCCCACTGCTGGTGGCCGCGCTCCTCGTGGCCGCCGTCGGCACCCTCGCGGCAGCCGTCGCCTCCCCTGTCTTTGCCCTGGTCTTCCTGGCGATCGCAGCCATGGGCTTCAAGAGCGCCTCACCCCTGTTCTGGACGATCCCCCAGTCCACCCTGCATCCGCTGGTCCTCGCCCCCGCCATCGCCATCATCAACTCCTTGGGCAACCTGGGCGGCTTCGTGGCCCCGTTCGGATTCGGCATCATCAAGGAACAGACCGGCAGCGTGGTCCCCGGGCTCTTCGCACTCGCCGCGGCATCCACCCTGGCAGCCGGACTCGTGTACTTCCTGAAGGAGCGCAAGGGGCCAGGGTCACCTGAAGCCGCAGGGGACACGTATAAGGGGACGGACTCCGCCGACGGACGCATCGGGCTGCCTGCGGCAGCGAAATAGGGCGCCAGCAACCCGTATATATAGGGACGCCCCGGTCAGACGGCCGGGGTGTCCTGGTTTAACTGAGCAAAGCAGAGCCTTAACGGAGCAATCCCGAGCCTGCCAGTCCGGACATACAAAAACACCCCGGTCTAAAGACCGGGGTGTTTCGATTGCGTGCGCGAGGGGGGATTTGAACCCCCACGCCCTTTCGGACACTGGCACCTGAAGCCAGCGCGTCTGCCGTTCCGCCACTCGCGCGCAACTTCTCCCACTTGGTTTTCGCTCCGGAGTCCGGAGCTGCGAACCTCGTAAAAGCAGCGAGATCAAGCATAACGGACAATCGCATCAAAACGCCAATCGGCCAACTGGGGCCCTCCCGGAAGCCGGTTCAAGGCCGGAATAACCACCTGTGAAACGGGCAACAGTTGCGTCACGCATGAACGAATCGGGGCCCCGGCGCGTTGTGGATTAAGGTCATTCACAGGGGTGGCAAGTAGTATCGGATGTATAAGCGCCCGTTACCGGCGGGCTCAAGTTCTGTTGTGACGTGTGCTGGGAGCTGACGTTTAGAAGGCACACTGCCCCACAGCTGTAAGGAAAGGAGAAGGACCATGGGTTTGCTGGACAAAGTCGAGCGCGGCATCGAAAAGGCCGTCCGCGGCGTCTTCTCCACCGGTTCCAAGGCACAGGTCGAGCCGGTGGAAATCGCCAGCCGGCTCCGCCGCGAAGTAGACCACAAGGCCATCACCATCGCCGCCGGGCGGACTCTGACGCCCAACGTCTTTGACGTGCTGCTCAGTGACGAGGACTTCCAGCGGGCCCAGGAATGGGGAACACCGCTCGCCGAGGAACTCTGCGATGTAGTGATCAACCATGTCCGCAGCCAGGGCTACACACTGCAGGGACCGGTCCGCATTTCCTTCCGGCGCGATGACGCCGGCCGTCCCGGGGACTTCGAAATCACCTCCAAGACCGAGAAGGCCAACGGCCCTGCGGCGGCAGCGCCCCGCACCAACCTTCCGGCGGCACCGAGCCGCAAACCCGCCCGCCTGCAGCCCGTTCTCGACATCGACGGCCAGCGGTATTCACTCAACGCGCCCTCGATCGTCCTCGGACGTTCATCAGAGGCTGACATTTTGGTCGATGACACGGGCGTGTCGCGCCGCCATCTGGAAATCAGGACCGAGGGCGGCACCACGACGGCGGTGGATCTGGGATCCACCAACGGCAGTTACGTCAACGGGCACAAGGTAGCCGGCAGCATGGAGCTCACCGACGGCTCCACCATCACGATGGGACGGACCAAAATCATTTTCCGCCTCCTACCCGCCAACAATGGCGGCCGCCCATGAGCGAACTGACCATTACCGCCCTCCGCTTTGGTTTCCTGCTGCTGCTCTGGGTCCTGATCTTCAGCATTGTTTCCGCCATGCGCCGTGACCTCATGATCGGCCGGAAGGCCGCCACAGGCGCCCCCACGGCACGGCAGGTCCGAAAGAACCCCGAGCTCGCAGAACCGGCACCCGCTCCCGTCAAGCAGCAGGCCCGTCAATTGGTTGTCACCGAAGGCCCGCTCAAGGGGCGGACCGTTCCGCTGGCCGCCAGTCCCATCCTGCTGGGCAGGGCCCAGGAAGCCACCCTTGTGCTGGAGGACGACTACGCCTCCGGCCGGCATGCACGGCTGTTCCCGCAGGGAAGCCGCTGGTTCATTGAGGACCTCGGCTCCACGAACGGCACCTACCTGGCCGACCAGCAGCTCACCCGGGCCCATCCTGTGGACCTCGGCGTTCCCGTGAGAATCGGCAAGACGGTCATCGAATTGAGGCCATAGGCATGGCCGCTCCGGACACTCCCGCAGAGAAGGCGACCGCCTCTCCGCGTCCCCTGATAATGCGCTATGCCGCGCGCTCCGACACCGGACGCGTCAGGGCCAAGAATGACGATTCCGCCTACGTCGGGCGGCATCTCGCCGTCGTTGCCGACGGCATGGGCGGGCACGCCGGCGGGGACGTGGCCTCCGCGGCCACAGTTTTGGACATGATCCACCTGGACACCGACGACTACGACGGCGACGCCGGCACCGTTCTCGCCGACGAAATCCAGACCGCGAACTCTTTGCTATCCGAACTGGTCCACATCAACCCGAAACTCGCCGGCATGGGCACCACGGTGACCGCCCTGCTGCTTGCTGAGGGCAAACTGCACTTTGCCCACATCGGCGACTCGCGGGCGTACCGGCTGCGCAACGGCGAATTCGAGCAGATCAGTGTGGACCACACGTTCGTCCAGCGCCTGATCGACGAGGGCCGGCTCCGTCCGGAGGAAGCGGAAACCCACCCTCACAAGAACGTCCTCATGCGGGTCCTCGGGGACGTCGACGCCAGTCCGGAGCTCGACCTCGCCACCCTGGACGTCGAACCCGGCGAACGCTGGCTGCTGTGCTCCGACGGCCTGAACTACGTGGCAGGACACGTCGTGGAGCGGACGGTCCGCGAAACCCCGGACATTCGCGAATGCGTTGAAACTCTCGTCGACCTGACGCTGGAAGCCGGCGCCCCGGACAACGTCACCATCATCATGCTGGAAATCGCTGAGCAGACGGTCGACGACGTCCAGACGGCCGCCGTCGAAGTCGTTCCGTCACCGGAAGCCGCAGAACCGGAACCTTCGAAGGAAAAGCCCGCCACAGCTGCAGGCACATCAGAGGGGCTGGCCGACGGGAAAGACCGGGACGGAAAAGACCGGGCGGCAGGACTGGCAGCAGCCGCTGCTGCAGCATCAGCCAAGGAACCAGGGGCTGACGGCCAGAAGAGCCAGGACGCGGACACTGGCACCTCCCCCAACGGTGCTAACGCAGATCAGAGCGAAGGCCAAGAACCAACAGCAACCACAGATCCGCATCTGGGCGAGCACCTGTCCGCCGAAGTGCTGCGCGAGGAACTGGCTTCACGCCCCCACCTGCTGGTCGGCGCGGCGGTCACAGCAGCTGAAACCGGCTCCATCCCCACCATCGCCGGCCGCACTGTAGCCCGCCGCGCCGCCACGCTCCTCACCCACAAAGCCGAACCGGTGCGTGACGAGGCGGAGTACCTCGGCCAAGAACGGCGCCCGCGGCACTGGATCACCATCGGCATCGCAGCCGCAGCCCTCGTGGTCCTTGCAGTGGGCCTGTGGCTGGGTTACGCCTGGACCCAGACCCGCTACTACATCGGAGAGTTCGACCAGCGCGTGGCGATCTACAACGGCGTCTCGCAGCGCCTCGGCCCCATCCAGCTCTCCACACTGGAGGCCGTCACCGACATCCGGATGGAGTCCCTGCCGCAGTTCTCGCAGCAGCGAGTCCGCCAGACGGTGCCCGCCCGGGACCTCTACGACGCGCAGCGCATCGTGAAGAACCTGGAACGCACAGGCAGCACTGCACCCGCGGATGAGTGCATCACGCCATCGCCCACTCCCACGGCGACAGCGTCACCCTCACCCCGGTCCACCAGGGCGACGGCCACACCCAAACCAACGGCATCCGCGGCCGCCAAGGCTCCGGCCGCCACGGCGAGTCCCAAGCCGACGCCGTCGCGAACGCCGACCCTGGGCGCAGCCGCCTCACCATCCCCGACCGCAACCTGTGAGGGGGGCCAATGACCCACGCCGACACGATGCCCAAGCCGCGGCGCAACGTCGAGCTCGCCCTGCTGGTGCTGGCCCTGACGGTCAGCATCGGCGCCAACGCGCTGATCAGCATCGACGATCAGAACTCTTTCGACACCGATTTCTGGTTCCAGTCCAGCCTCCTTGCGGTCGCCGCCCTGGTCTTCCACGTCGTTCTCCGCCTCCGGGCGAAGTATGCCGATCCGGTAATACTTCCGATTGTGGTTGCCCTCAACGGTCTCGGGCTCGCCATGATCCACCGTCTGGACGCGCCCGGGGACGACACGGGGAACAACCAGATGCGCTGGACACTGATCGCCATGGCCGTCGCCATCGCTGTCATCTGGCTCCTCAAGGATCACCGCGTCCTGCGCCGCTTCACCTTTATTTCACTCGCGGCCAGTGCGCTGCTGCTCATCCTTCCCCTGGTGCCGGGCATCACCGCCGGGGAAATCCTCGGCGCGCGCGTGTGGATCAGGCTTGGCCCCATGACGTTCCAACCGGGCGAGGTCGCCAAGATCACGCTGGCCATATTTTTTGCCGGGTACCTGTCCTCCAACCGCGATCTGATCATGCTGGCCGGCAGGAAGATCGGCCCCCTGCAGTTCCCGCGTTTCAAGGACATGGGCCCGATGATCACGGCATGGCTCGTGAGCATCGGCGTCCTCATCTTCCAGCGTGACCTTGGCTCGTCCATCCTGTTCTTCGGCCTGTTCATCGTCATGATCTATGTGGCGACCAGCCGCATCAGCTGGGTGGTCATCGGTGTCTCCCTGATTCTGGGCGGCGGCTTCCTCGCTTCGCAGGTCTTCTCCCACGTTGCCCTGCGCATCGATTCGTGGCTGAACGCCTTCACCGAAGAGGTGTTTGGACGCTCACCCGGCGGCAGCGGCCAGATCGTCGAGGGCCTCTTCGGGATGGCCAGCGGCGGACTCGTGGGGACCGGGCTGGGACAGGGCCGCCCCAACCTCGTGCCCTTTGCCAACAGCGACATGATCATCGCTTCCTTCGGTGAGGAGCTTGGCCTCATCGGACTGTTTGCCATCGTGATGATGTACCTGCTGCTCTTCACCCGCGGTTTCCGGGCGGCCCTCGGCACGAGGGATGCGTTCGGCAAACTGCTGGCTTGCGGACTGTCCTTCGCCGTGGCACTGCAGTGCTTCGTTGTCATCGGCGGCGTGACGCGCCTGATTCCGCTGACAGGCCTGACCACGCCGTTCCTCGCAGCCGGAGGGTCGTCCCTTCTGGCGAACTGGATCATCGTCGGCTTGCTCCTGATGATTTCGCACACCGCACGCGGACCGGTGGACACCACACCGATGCAGCCGGGCAGGACGCCCGAGGCGCAGAAGACCGCCGCACACACTCCGGCCGTCACCGGCGGCCGGAGCGGTAACAATTCCACCCAGACCCTTCCGGACGCTCCCACCGAGGCGGTGAAACAACTGTGAACCAGGCAATACGACACTCATGGGTTGCCGCAATCGCCATGTTCGCCCTGATCTTCGGCGCCATCAGCTACGTCCAGGTGGTCGGTGCGGATGAGCTGAAGGCCAACGCCTGGAACAAGCGCGCGATTCTGCAGAACTACTGCAACGACCGGGGTGCCATCCTGGTGGACGGCGCCCCCATCGCCGAATCCGTTGAGGGCAGCGAGTCCTGCAAATTCCAGCGCACCTACACGCAGCCCGAGCTGTACGCCGGCATCACCGGATACTTCTCAAAGAACTACGGCGTGACCGGGCTGGAACGGGCCATGGACGCGCAGCTTGCCGGAAGCTCGGACCAGCTCTTCCTGGACCGCATCGGCCAGCTGTTCCTGGGGAACCAGCCCAAGGGCGCGTCAGTGGAATTGACCATTGACCCGGAGATCCAGAAGCTGGCGTACGACCTCATCCCGGACGGGCAGCGGGGCTCGATCGTGGTCACGGAGCCCAAGACCGGCAACATCCTTGCCATGGTCAGCAAGCCGTCCTACGATCCCAACCGCATTGCCAGCCAGGACGCTGCCAAGGAGCAGGCCAGCTACAACGAGGTCATCAAGGTCCCCGGCATCAACCTGAACCCGTCCGTCAGCGGTCCCACCGGCGCCCTGCTGGCTCCGGGGTCGGTCTTCAAGATCGTGGACACCGCGGCGGCCCTGCGCTCCGGGAGGTACAACGCGGACAGCCAGCTGCCCAACCCGGCGGAGATGTCCTTCCCGGGCATCCAGTACCGGCTGCCGAACTACGCCGGCGGCAACTGCTACACCCGGACCACGGCGGACTTCGCCTTCGCGCTCCAGCAGTCCTGCAACACTCCGTTCGCCAGCATCGCTGAGAAGCTCGGCGAGGAAGCCATCGCCGACCAGGCCGCGAGATTCGGGTGGGGCCAGGAGCTCGGCGACCAGCTCAAGCTGGACTACGCCGTAAGCACCTTCCCGAGGGACCTTGACGCCGCCGGGCTGGCCCAGTCCGCCATCGGCCAGCGCGACGTCCGCGCCACCCCGCTGCAGGTCGCGCTGATGACCTCCGCGGTGGCAAATGGCGGCGTGCAGATGGCACCGAACCTGATCAAGGCCGTGCGGTCGCCGGACCTGCGCGTCATCGACGAACCGAAGCCGGTTCCGCTGCGGACCTCCACCACGCCGGAGATCGCCAGCCAGATCACCGAGTGGATGACCAGCGTGGTCAGCCAGGGCATCGGCGCCGGAGCGGCAGTGCCCGGAGTGGAAGTTGCGGGCAAGACCGGCACCGCCGAACTCGGAACCGAGGGCCTGAACAACTCCTGGTTCACCGGATTCGCGCCGGCAAACGATCCGCAGGTGTCCGTCACGGTCGTCATGCAGGGCGTGGACATCACCACCGGCGCACAGCTAACCAGTCCGAACGCAAAGAAGATTTTTGAGGCGGTGTTGAATAAGTGAGGCCTACATCGGGAATCACCCTCGGCGGCAGATTCCAGTTGACCACGCGTATTGCGATCGGCGGCATGGGTGAAGTCTGGAAAGCCAAGGACCTTATCCTCGGGCGTATCGTTGCCATCAAGGTGCTCAAGGAGGAGTACACAGGCGACCCCGGGTTCCTCCAGCGTTTCCGCGCGGAAGCCCGCCACACTGCACTGCTGAACCACGTGGGCATCGCCAACGTCTTTGACTACGGCGAGGAAGAAGGTTCCGCCTACCTCGTCATGGAACTGGTGCCGGGCCAGCCGCTGAGCAGCATCATCGAGCACGAGCAGGTCCTCTCGCCGGACCGCACACTCTCGATGATCGCCCAGACCGCCCGTGCCCTCTCCGTCGCCCACGCCCAGGGACTGGTGCACCGTGACGTCAAGCCCGGCAACCTGCTGATCACGCCGGACGGCCGGGTCAAGGTCACCGACTTCGGCATCGCCCGCCTTGCCGACCAGGTGCCGTTGACCCAGACCGGCCAGGTCATGGGAACCGCCCAGTACCTCGCGCCCGAGCAGGCGACCGGGCAGACGGCGACCGGTGCTTCCGACATCTATTCCCTGGGTGTCATCGGCTACGAGTGCCTCACAGGCCACAGGCCGTTCTCCGGCGAGTCGCAGATCGCCATTGCGCTTGCCCAGGTGAACGACGCCCCGCCGCCGCTGCCGGAGACCCTGCCAAAGCCGGTCCGGGCGCTCCTAATGTCCATGCTGGCCAAGGACCCGAAGAACCGCCCCGCCAACGCCATCAAGCTTGCAGAAGCCGCCGAGGCAATCCGCAACGGTGACATTCAGGCAGCCCACGCGGCCGTTCCTGGCATGCTGCTCTATGAAGGCGCCACCGGTCCCATCACGGCTCCCGTGAAAATGCATACCGCGCCCACCGGCGTCATTGGCTCCGAGAAGAGTTCGACGACGACTTCCGCGCTCCCGGTACTCGGCGCCGCAGCTGCAGGTGCTGCGGCCGCAGGTGCCGCCGGGGCCGGTGGTGCCGGCGGGGATGGCACACCGACGCGTGCCGGCAGTACGCTCTCGCGCGCTGACGCCCTTGCAGCCGAGCGCAGCTGGGTGCAGGAAGAGGAACGGTACGACGACGAGCCGGTGGACGAGCCGGAGCGGCGCGGACGCAGCCCTTGGACCTGGCCCCTCATCGCGCTGATCCTGCTGGTGCTGTTTGCCGTGGCCGGCATCTTCCTTAACCAGGCGGGCTTCCTGTTCCCCTCGCAGGCGCCGGCAACCACGTCGGCGGCCGCCACCAGTCCGCGCGCAACCACTGCCAGCCCCACGCCCACCACCACCTCGGCAACCCCTACGCCGACACAAATCACGCCACAGACCGTTAATGTCATCCCTGACGCCTATCTGGGACGACCCTTCCCTGAAGTGCGCGATGAACTGATCAGACTCGGGTTCCAGGTGAATGGGGAACAGGTTTTCGATTCCGCACCCTCCGACACGGTTACAGGAATCAATCCCTCCGGTCCGGTCCAACCAGGTGCAACCATCACGGTCACCTATTCCAAGGGCCCGGAGAAAGTCGAGGTGCCCACCCTACGCCCGGGCAGCACCGAGGCAGACGTGCGGACTGCGATCGAAAGAGCCGGGCTGCGCTGGGTAAAGGGCCCCGACGTGGAGGGTGATCCGACACAGGAGCCCGGGACCTTTGTTAGTTCGGAACCGGGTAGCGGCACCCAGGCCGACAGGGGAACCGTGGTGACGTACCACCTTGCCAAGGCTCCTGCCGCTACGACCACAACCACGCCTACCCCCTCGCCCACCTCCACCGCTACCAGGACCACACCTGCTGCGGGTGAGAGATAAGCCGTGACAACGCCGCCAAGATCGCCGTCGCACCGGGAGGACCGCATCCCGGTGACTGCCCAGCGCATCCTCAATGGGCGCTATGAGCTCGGTGAGCTCATAGGCCGGGGAGGTATGGCCGATGTCCACCGGGGAATCGATACGCGCTTGGGCCGCACTGTTGCCATCAAGCTGCTACGCCCGGATCTGGCCCGGGACCCCCAGTTCCAGGCCCGGTTCAAGCGCGAGGCACAGGCCGTCGCGGCCCTAAACCACCCCTCCATCGTCGCCATCTACGACACCGGCGACCACGCTGTGCCCGGTGACGCCCACGACCAGATCCGCGTGCCCTACATCGTCATGGAATACGTGGAGGGCCAAACCCTCCGCGATCTCATCCGGGCGAAGGACATCACCATCGACGAGGCGGTCAGCTACACACTGGGCGTGTTGTCCGCCCTGGAGTACAGCCACAAGGCCGGGATCGTGCACCGCGACATCAAGCCGGCGAACGTGATGTTCTGCAAGAACTCAGACATGGTCAAGGTCATGGACTTCGGTATCGCCCGTGCCATAGCTGACTCAGCCGCCACCATGACCCAGACGCAGGCAGTGGTGGGCACTGCCCAGTACCTCTCGCCCGAGCAGGCACGCGGCGAGACCGTGGACGCCCGCAGCGACCTCTACTCCGCAGCGTGCCTGATGTACGAAATGCTGACCGGGCGCCCGCCGTTCATTGGTGAAAGCCCTGTATCCGTGGCCTACCAGCACGTGCGGGAGATCCCGGAGCCTGCCAGCAGCGTTAACCCTGAAATATCGGAGGCACTGGACACTGTCCTGGCCAAGGCACTGCAGAAAAACCGGGAAGACCGGTTCCAGGACGCGGCGGCCTTCCGTCGTGCCCTCCGTGCTGCACAGAACGGCATTCCCGTGCCGCCGGTCTCGGCCAGTGAAGCGCCCACGGACCCGAATGACCATGTTCCGGAGCCGCAGCGCACCCCTCCCACCGCCGCCTTCTCCCTGACTGGCGCGAGTTTTCTCGACGATGCTCCAGCCGGCCGTCTCCGGCCGGCCTACGAATCGTCCGACGGCGACCCCGTGCTTCCAGCGGAAGCCGCCGAGGTGTATGAAACGGCGGAGCAGGACATTCTTCCCCTGGGGCTTCCCGGCGAAAGGGAACGCACGCGCATGCAGAAGTCCCGCCGTCGTGCGTGGACCAGCATCTTTGTGATCTTTGCGCTCCTGGTCCTGGCAGGCGGCGGGCTGTGGCTGTACAACGTCATGAACCAGCCGCCGGCTGAGCCGGTGCAAGTGGCCGTCCCGTCGGTGGAGTCACGCACGGAATCCGAAGCCCTGCAGGTGCTATACGACGCGAAGCTGCGGCCGCAGATCAAACGCGTGGAGCATGACACCATCGCCAAAGGCACCGCCATTGGAACTGTTCCCGCGGCTGGATCCTCTCTGGATCTGGACTCCGAGATAACCCTGAACATCTCGGATGGTCCAAGCGCCGTGAAGATCCCGGCTACCCTGCCCGGGCGGACGGAAGCGGCGGCGCGCGACATCCTCAGACAGGCCGGCCTGGTGGGAGCGCCGTCCACGACGATGGCCAATAGTCCAACAGTGCCCGGCGGCCTCGTGATTACCACCAAGCCAGCGCCGGGCCAGCAGGTTGCTGTCGGAAGCACCGTGGAGATCATTGTCTCCACCGGCAAGGTGGTCATGCCTGAACTGCGGGGCATGACGCGTGCCGAAGCGGAGGCGGCGCTGAAGGCGCTGAGCCTGCCTGTGCTTGTCAGCGAGATGGAAAACTCCCAGGTGGCGCCGGGCAAGGTCACCGGCCAGAGCGATCCCCTCAACGCCCTGATCGACCAGGGCAAGACCATCACCATCACCGTGGCCAAGGCACCGGCTCCGGAGCCCACCCCGACGCCGACATCGACGTCGAAACCCACCTCTTCATCCAGCGCAAAGCCGAAGCCGTAGGAACGGCGTCGGCTGCGGAGACAGCAGGAGCCCCGGGCCTGACGCCTGGGGCTCCTGCTGTCTGCGGGTTTGCTGCCTTGTGCGGGACTAGTGCTGGATCAGCGGGCTGAGCTTGCCCGCGCGCTTAGCGGCGCCGCTCATGCCGAGTGACTCGAGCCAGTTGCCCAGCATCTGGTAGCCGCCCTCCGTGAGGACCGATTCCGGGTGGAACTGTACGCCGCAGAGCGGAGCAGTGCGGTGCGCCAACCCCATGACCACTCCACTGGCGGTCTCGGCGGTGATCTCGAGGACGTCCGGGATGGACTGCCGAACCGCGGCCAGCGAGTGGTAGCGGGTGGCCGTGACGGGGGAGGGCAGGCCGGCGAAGACGCTGGTGCCGTCGTGCTGGACCAGGGACGTCTTGCCGTGCATCAGTTCCGGCGCGTGGGTCACGGTGCCGCCGTAGGCCTCCGCAAGGGCCTGGTGGCCAAGGCAGACGCCGAACATGGGCTTGCTGCTGTCTCCGCACCACTTGATGAGTTCGATGCAGACGCCGGCCTCGGACGGTGAGCCGGGACCGGGCGAGATGAGAACGCCGTCGCGCGTTTCCGCCATTTCGATCGCCTCCGCGAGCGTGACGTCATCATTGCGGACCACGGTGGTTTCGGCGCCCAGCTCCTGGAGGTAGCCCACCAGGGTGTAGACAAAGCTGTCGTAGTTGTCCACGACGAGGATCTTGGTTGTACTCATGGGTTACTTGCCGCACCAATCGTTGAGTCGTTGAATTGGGTGAACTGTGACATCCAGGGGAAGAGGAACTCGACCATTAGGAACAGGGCCACGGCGACCAGCGCCACGGACGTGAGGACACGCAGCCAAAGCGGGCCCGGCAGGTGCCGGAAAATCCAGCCGTACACGTCTCAGCCCTCCCCTCGGGCGCGCGCCACCTGGGAGGCAATCTCCGCAGGGGGTCCCGCGGAGGCCGGCTGCCAGTGGTCGAGCAGGGAGTAGGCGATGATCCGTTCCTCGGAGCCGAAGCGGGGGTTGCAGCTGGTCATGGTCAGGATTCTTTCCGTGGGCCTGGCCCCCGGCTTGGAGGGCACGGGAAGCAGGACGTCGGCGTCGGTGGGCATCACGATGCGGTTGTTGCGGAATACGTAGACGTAGTAGCCGTCCTTCGTCTGGACGTAGATCTTGTCTCCGGGCACCAGCGTGTGGATGTTGTCCAGCACTGCGCCGTGCGTCTGGCGGTGTCCGGCGACGGCGAAGTTCCCCACAGCCCCGGGCATGGCCGTGCTCCCGTAGTGCCCCAAGCCCAGGGTGTCCAGGACGTCGGACGTGGTTCCCTCAACGATCGGCCGGGCGTAGTTCTGCCCGAACCTCGGGATGTACATGATTCCGATGGTGCCGCCGTGCCCGGGTGCCTTGGCGACGGCGGGGGCGCCGTAATCCGGCACGGCCGATGCAGCTTCCGGACTGGGCTTGGGGGCCACCGGACCGCCGAGTTCCCGGGCAAAGTTCTTGACCACTTCGCTTTGCCTTGCATCGGAGGCGACGTTCGTCCACCACAGCTGCCATGCAACGAAAAGCAGGAGGATGACACCGGCCGTAATGAGCAGCTCACCGAGGATCTGCACGGTCTTCCGCAGGATTACGACGCCGGCTCCCGGCGCGGCAGGGGGAGTCACCTTCTCCTGCAGTACCACGGTGTCTCCTTCAAGGCGGTTGCGGGGGGGCGCTGGCGTGCCCTGAACTACAGCTAGAATTGGCTGCTAGTAAGACTTCAGACGTGATCAGGAGCGCGCAGACCGCCGGAAATATTCCTCTTAGCAGGATATCAAGCCCGGAATGCAGTTCCTGAATCAGCCCGCCAAGGAGGACATGTGCCCGAGTCAAAGCCACGTAAGAAGACTGCCCGCGCTGAATCGGTCTCCTCGACGCAGGCGTACAAGCCCAACCCGGTCTGGTTCAAGCCGGTCATGTTTGGCCTCATGATCATTGGGTTGCTCTGGATCATCACCTTCTACATCAGCGAAGGCACCCTGCCCGTTCGGGACTGGGGCTCATGGAACATCGTCGCTGGCTTCGGCATCGCGATCATGGGCTTCCTCATGACCACGCGCTGGCGGTCCTGACGCTCTCCGCCTGCCATGGACCCGCAGGGGATCATCATCGGTGATGACGGCCTGGCACGCCCGGCGTGGGCGTCCACCGATCCATTGCTGCGCGAGTACTACGACACCGAATGGGGCTTGCCCGTCCGGGATGAGCACGGCCTGTACGAGCGCATCAGCCTGGAAGCGTTTCAGGCCGGCCTGTCGTGGGTGACCATCCTGCGCAAGCGGCCTGCCTTCCGTGCAGCTTTCGCTGACTTCAATCCGGACACCGTCGCCGCCTTTACCGAGGACGACGTCGAGCGGCTGCTGCAGGACCCGGGAATCGTGCGGAACAGGCTGAAGATCCGCGCTGCCGTCACCAATGCCCAGGCCACGATCGCACTCCGCGACGAAGGCGGGCTTGTGGACTTCGTATGGCAGTTCCAGCCCTCGGCCACTCCCACGCCCTTGACCTACGCCGATGTCCCTACCCAGTCGCCCGAGTCAGCCGCCCTCTCTAAGGCTCTGAGGAAAAAGGGGTTCGCCTTCGTCGGCCCCACCACGATGTTCGCCCTCATGGAAGCCATCGGCATGGTGGACACGCATCTCGTGGACAGCCATCGCAGAGGTACGTCCGGGGTCTGGATCTGACTGCCCCTTCCCCAAGGCCTCCCTGGGACTTTCCACAGATGTTGGAAAAGTTATCCACAGTGTTGAAAAGCGGGCCGTCTTCCTGCGCCCGTCCGTCCCACGCCGGCCACAGCTGGTTCGAATGAATCTGAGAAATCAGAAGCCAGATATTAACAGCTGTGGAAAAGTCCTGTGGATAACCCTTCGCAATCTTTGGGGCTAGTTTTTTGGTGGCCGGACCGGGTGCCGGCTCGTGATTGAGACGCGGTTGAACGCGTTCATGGTGATCACCAGCCAGCTCACTGCGGAATACTGTTCGGCGCTCAGGTGGTCCCGTGCGTACGCATCCTCCTGCTCGCGGATGTGGGCGGCCGGAAGGCCGGTGATGCTCTCGGCAAGTGCCAAGGCCGCCCGCTCCGTCCCGTCAAAGAGGTCGGTGTCGCGCCATGCTGGTAACACCGCGAGCCGCTGGCTGGATTCCCCTGCTTTGAGGGCATCGGTTACGTGCATATCCAGGCAATAGGCGCAGCCGTTGAGCTGGGATGTGCGGACGTTCAGGAGCTCGATGAGCGTCGGAGTGAGGCCCGCTTCAACTGCCGCTTCGCGGACCTTCAGGCCCAGACCGTTCAAGGCCCGCCACGACGCTGGGTGGTACTTGTCCAGGTAGATGTGTTCGGTGGTGCTCACGGCGTACTCCTCGGTGGCAGGGCCGGCCGACGCCGCCGGCGGGGGTAGGCATGGCTGGCGATGAATCCGAGACTACACGCGTC
Organism: Arthrobacter sp. NPDC093125; assembly: GCF_044754225.1. Taxonomy (NCBI): domain Bacteria; kingdom Bacillati; phylum Actinomycetota; class Actinomycetes; order Micrococcales; family Micrococcaceae; genus Arthrobacter; species Arthrobacter sp. NPDC093125. Next base: position 798,587 of record NZ_JBIVOQ010000001.1, read on the forward strand.
GGGACGACCCTCAACTTATCCACATAACAACAACCGACTACCCACAAGTTATCCACAGCTGGGGAAAACCTGTGGGGAGAAAATGCGGGAAGTGGCGGAATGCAGGGCCTGTGCGCGCTTCGGGAGCAAAGAATTACAAGCCTGTAAGTTATTAACAGTGTGAATAACCCTGTTGAAAGCCTGCCCGTCCGGCTTCGCCGCTCGCGGCAGGATGGCTGCTTTCCACTGGTAATCCTCAACTGAAAGACGGTCCGCATGAATAGGTCCGCAATGTCGGCGGCAGACGCCAGCTCGCGCGGCGGCGAAGGCCGAAAGTTGTCCACTTAACCACAGGAGCCCCTGGCTAAGTTATCCACAGGTGTGGACCCAGCTGTGGCGAAAATGTCGAGAACCGCTCCATGGCGCCGATGCGAGGGGGCGGCGTGGGGAACTACAAGAGTGTAAGTTACCAACAGTGTGGATAACTCTTGTGGAAAACCGCCACCACGACCAACAGCGCGAACGGACACATAAGCCCCCTGCGAAGCCCGAGCGGCCCCGCTGTTCAAGCGCGAACGGACACTTAAGCCCCGCGAAGCCCGGGAGGCCCGGCCGTTCCAAGCGCGAACGTACACATAAGCCCCCTGCGAACCCCGGGAGGCCCGGCCAAGGAATGACGCCGACCCGTATGTGGAGAACTGTTGGCATCTGCGGTTGGGAGGCAGCTTCCGGGATGGCCGACCGGTTGCCGTTCGGCGGCAGGAGCGGCCCTCACCCGCACAGGCGGCCGCGGCCAAGGCCGTCCAAGCGGGGCAAGGCCGCCCAAGTTCGAGGCGGGCACGGGAGTTAGGGCCACAAATGCCCGCTCGCGCAAGGAGGTAGGGCCACAAGTGTCCGTTCGCGCTTCTCAGGAGGTACGTTGAATGCGCGGTTGGGGAGGAGCCTGTTAGCCGACGGTGGTGCGGTACCAGGTGAGGGCGACCAGCAGGGCCAAAACAGCTGCCAGCCCGGCAAACTGCAGGAGGTGCTGGCGCGGACCACGGGGGACGTAGGCGATAGCGGCGGCGCACAAGGCACCGGTGACCAGGCCGCCGAGGTGGGCCTGCCAAGCGATTTGGGGGACCATGAATCCAATGACGCCGTTGATGGCGATCAGGACCCAGAGCTGCTTGGTTTCGCCGCCCCTGTGGCGCTGCACCACAAGCGTGGCTCCGAAGAGCCCGAAGATCGCGCCGGAAGCACCGACCACTCCTACGGGACCGCCTTCGGGAAGGACGGGGGTCAGGAGCAGGTAACCGACAGACCCGCCGATCGCAGAGAGCAGATAAACGGCAAGGAACCGGATGCGGCCCAGCAAAGGCTCCAGTGCCTGGCCGAAAATCCACAGCGTGTACATGTTGATCACGATGTGGAGGAGGAAGCTCTGGGAATGAAGAAAAGCCGACGTGATCATGCGCCAGGGCTGAAAAACACCGAATTCCGGAGTCGCGAAGACAGAGGCATAAGCGAGGTTCCGAAAAACGACACCGCCCGGAATTACCCACTGCAGCACAAAGAGAAGTGCGCAGACGGCGATGATCGCGAACGTCACCATGGGTTTGCCCGACGCTACGGCGCCGCCGTAGACCGTCCGGACTGCCGGCGTCGTACGCTTTGTTTCGTTGACGCAGTCAACGCATTGGAATCCGACGGCGGCCGCCCGCTGGCACTCGGGGCATGCGGGACGCCCGCAGCGCTGGCAGCTCACATAGGAGGGCCGGTCCGGGTGCCGGGGGCACACGGGTACCTGCGCGGACGGCTCTGCCGACGGAATTCCGTAACTCATAGGATGATTTAGAGCTGCTCGATGTCGATGCTGTTGATGGTCACGTCTTCAACCGGGCGGTCGCCCATTCCGGTGCGGACGCCCTCGATGGCGTCGACGACCTTGCGGGATTGCTCGTCAGCCACCTCACCGAAGATGCTGTGCTTGCCCTGCAGCCAGTCGGTGGGGATGGTGGTGATGAAGAACTGAGAACCGTTCGTTCCCTTGCCCATCTGGATACCGGCGTTGGCCATGGCCACCTTGTAGGGGGCGTTGAAGCTGAGTTCGGGGTGAATCTCGTCGTCGAAGCGGTAACCCGGTCCGCCGGTGCCGCGGCCGAGGGGATCGCCGGCCTGGATCATGAAGTCTTTGATGATGCGGTGGAAAATGGTGCCGTTGTACAGCGGCGTGCCGGTCTTGTCCTCGCCGGTTTCCGGGTGCGTCCACTGCTGTTCGCCGGTGGCCAGTCCAATGAAGTTCTTAACGGTCTTCGGCGCGTGGTTGCCGAAGAGGTTCACGACAATGTCGCCGAGGCTTGTGTGGATGGTTGCTTTTGCTGTTGCTGTGGCAGTCATACGGTCATTGTTTCACGGCGGGTCAACGCCGGAGGGGGCGGCAAAGGCAGTTCCGCGCTGGGTGAAATCCGCCCACAATCCGCGGGAACAATAGCAGCGCGACTAATCCTCCACGTAGGCTAACGACAGAACCGTCACATTAATCGGGAGGTAGTTGTGAAGAAATCGGATCGTATTGCCCGCGAACTGGAGTTGTCGGTCAGTTCAGCTGTCGAGAACGCTAAGGACCGGGTTGAAGCAGCAGTGGATTGGGCCGTGCCCCGGCTGCAGCACAGCATTGACACCGCTTCCCCCAAGATCCAGGAGGGGCTCAAGTCAGCGGCCTACAACCTGGCTGGCGGAGTCGCCACTGTGACGCCCCGCATCCAGGATGGTATTGCACAGCTGGCACCCAAGATCCAGGACGCCGTTGACGGCGCGACGCCGCGACTGCACGAGGCACTGGACAAAGCCAGCCCGGTGATTGCCTCGGCACGGGACCGGGTTGTGGTGGAATACCTGCCCAGGCTCTCTGACCAGATCGGGACGGCCTCGGATGTGGTGCACCGGACGCTGGAAGGCACCCCCGCGCGCGTCGATGCAGTGGCGCAAAAGCTGGGCGACGTCGGCATCATCCATGCCCTGCAGGAGCAGGCACAGGTGGCAGGCACGCAGCTGAAGTCGGCCGCTTCTGAGGCAGGCCGGGTCATCACCCGCCAGCCGATTGTTGTTGTTGAGCCGGAGAAGCCCAAGAAACGCGGCCTCCTGATCGTCGGCGTGATCGCCGCTGCCGTCGCTGCGGGCGTCGCTGCATGGAAAGCCTCCAAGCCGGTCGAAGACCCGTGGAAGACCCCGGCACCCGTTACTCCGGCTCCGTCTACCTCCGCAGCTGAGACTCCAACGCCCGTGCCGGCCACCACGGTGAACGAAACGGTGGCAGGGTCCGGAACGGTTCCCGCTGCTTCCGCTGCGGACGAATCTTTCCAGGGCTCGTCGGAGAAGGCCAAGCACGTCGCCGAGGATGCTGACACCGATTCCGACGCCGGAACGGTCGCCACCGATGCCAAGGATGCGGTCAAGAACATGGCCTCCAACATCGGCCAGGATGCCGGAAAGCAGTCCGAGAAGTAAAAACCGGACCGCACCGACCGGTGCGCCGATGGAGGGGTCCCGCAAGGGGCCCCTCTTTTTTGTCCCGGCACTTTTTGTCCCGGTTTTTTTGTCCAGGCACTTCTGGAATCCGGCCTGGTTCCGGGCCCTTTTAAGATGGACCTCTTTCCCGACCCGGCCGCGAGGCCCGGGCAACAAAATCTATCGGTGCTAAATTTGAGGGGATGTCACCCGATAGATCCTCCGAGGATGCCTCCTTTGACGCTCCGCAGCAGCCGCGCGTATCAATAGTGATCCCGGCGTACAACGAGGAAAGTGTGATCAGGCAGTGCCTCATCGCCGCCATCTACCAGTCCGTTCCGGCACACGAAATCATCGTGGTGGACAACATGTCCAAGGACCGCACGGCGAAGATCGTGCGGCAGATGCAGCAGGAATATCCGGAGAGCCCCATCATCCTGTTGCGCCAGGACATGGAACAGGGACTCATCCCCACCCGCAACTTCGGCCTCGACCACGCCACCGGTGACATCCTGGGCCGCATTGATGCCGACTCCGTTGTGGAGCCGGACTGGGTGGAGCAGGTCCAGAAGGCATTCGAGGATCCGTCGACCCAGGCCGCCACAGGGCCCGTGGTCTATTACGACATGCCGATGCGCCGGTTCGGGCTCAAGGCGGATGACAAGATGCGCCAGCTGATGCTCAAGCTGGCCAAGCACCAGTACCACTTCCTCTTCGGCTCCAACATGGCGCTCCGCCGTTCAGCGTGGGAGACGATCCGCGGCGAAGCCTGCCGGGACGAGAAGGATGAGATGCATGAGGACATCGACCTCTCCCTGCACCTGGCCGACCATGACCTGAAAATCCAGTACTGGCCGCAAATGGTGTCCGGAATGTCGGCCCGGCGGCTCGAGGATTCGCCGCGGGACTACCGCTACTACGTGACCCGCTTCGACCGCACGTACAAGGCCCACAACGTGAAAAAGATGGCCCTGAAGGCTCCGATGGTGGTCTTCTTCTCCGTTTATTTCCCCGCGAAGCTACTGCGCGCCATCCACACGGTGAACACCAGCCAGCCTGCCCGCCGCGGCGGCCAGTAACGATCGTTCAGTCCGTCCCCAGCTCGGCCAGCGCCGGCTCCGTGGGCGGTTTGCCCCGTCCCGCCTTGCCGCTGCGCTGTCCGCCAACGACGACGGCGAGCCCCACCAGGATCAGCGCGAGTCCGGCATATGTTCCGGCCGGCAAAGTCTCATTCAGGAAGACCGCAGCGAGGAGAGCTGCCCCGGGGATCTCCAGCAGGATGATCATGGAAACGAGCAGCGGGCTCATGGTGGCCAGCAGATGGTTGAACGCCGTGTGCCCGACCAGCTGCGCGCAGACGGTGATGGCGATGATTCCCAGCCAGCCTGCCGCCTCGAAGCCTGAGAGCTGTTGATCGGTGAAGAGTGCCAGCACCGCGACGAAGGCTGCACACATCCCGTAGCAGAGCGTCGTGTAGGTCCCCGTTGTCATGCTCTGCCTCGCCCTGCCACCGGCCAGGGTGTAACTGCCCGCGAGAAGGCCGCCGGCCACCGCAAGAAGGTCACCCAGCAGTGCCTCCGGCGATGCCCCCATGTCGAAGCCCGTAATGGCCACGACGCCGCCGAAAGCGATGCCAAGCCCGGCAAGGACCGGCCAGCCATGCTTTACGCCGCGGAAGAGCTGAATAACGGCGATCCAGGCGGACTGGAGGCAGACCAGGGCGGTGGCTGCGGCCACCGAGGTGAGCTGGAGTGACGTGATGAAGCAGGCGAAGTGCAGCGCGAGGGCTAGGGCCGCCAGCAGCGACCAGCGGAACTCGCTGCCCGTTACCTTGCCGAACTGGGACGGCTCCCGCAGCAGGGTAGGGGTGGCCATGACTGCAGCACCGATTGCGTTGCGCCAGAAGGCTATGGCCAGCGCTGTCACTGTTGTGGCGCCCAGTGTTGCGGCGATGAGGGGCCCGGAGGATGCAACGCCCAGGACTCCCAAGGCGGCGATGAAGAACGTCACCGTTACAGCGTAGTGGGCAGGTGCCCATCCGGCTGAGCGGGGTTAGCTGAGCGAACCGAACTCCGGGCAAACAAAAAAGTCCCGGCCATTTCTGGCCGGGACTTTTTTTATGGTGGAGGCACGGGGACTCGAACCCCGAACCCCCTGCTTGCAAAGCAGGTGCGCTACCAATTGCGCCATGCCCCCATAAGAAGCAACCCGACTATCATACCCTAGTTCCGGAGGCTGTCTGACCAGTCTCCGCACCGGGTATCCGGACTATTCAACCGTGTCGGTTGACTTACTCCAGACAGTTTTCCGGGCTTCGGATTCCTGCACTTTCCTGTAGAGCAGGACGCCTGCGACTGCCGCTGCGATTGCCAGCAACTTCTTCACACGCACCCCGTTCCGGCCAGTTTTACCTGATCCTTTACTTGAACCTGCGCAGGTTCCGTGGGCGTACCAGGACTTGAACCTGGGACCTCTTCGTTATCAGCGAAGCGCTCTAACCGCCTGAGCTATACGCCCCGATGCCTCATCGGGCCGAGACATGACTCTACAGCACATCCCGGCCCGATCTCAAATCGAGGCATTCCGCGGTGGTATTTCCGCGGAATCGCGGGTTTCTTAGTCGTCCGTCAGGGTGACACCGATGCCGCCGACGAGCGTGGCGGAGATGTTGTAGAGAACGGCTGACAGCATGGACAGTGCCGTCAGCAGCACCACGTTGACCACGGCAATGATCGTGGCAAAGGAGGCTACCTGGCCGAGGGATGCGATCTTCTTCAGCTCAAACCCGCCGCCCTCAGAGCCGGCAAGCGTGCCCAGGAGGCTGTCCACCTGGTCGAAGATTCCAGTCAGGTCCAAGACGGTCCAAAGTACGATGGCGGCCACCACCGTGACGATGCCCAGAGCCACGGAGAGCAGGAACGCCATCTTCAGGACGGACCAGGGGTCCACCCTGCTGACCAGCAGGCGCGCGCGGCGGACCTTGGCCTTGGGTGCAGGCTTGACGAGTCCCTGAGCGCCCTGGCCCGGACGCTGCCCAGGCGCGGCGGGCCGCTGGCCGGGAGCCTGGGGACGCTGGCCCTGGACGGGCCGCTGGCCGGGAGCTGCGGGGCGCTGGCCCTGCGGGGGCTGCGTCGGTGCCTGCCGGGGTGCGGCCGGCCCGGGGCTGCCCGCGGCCGCGGCAGGGCTTTGCTGCGGGCGCACCGGGGCGTTCACTCGTGGAGCGGCTGCCGGCTGCCTTACCCCGCCGGGACCATTACTGCTCGGCTTGGGAAATGAGTCGGGATTACTCACTCGTTACCTCCGGTGTTGTCTTCGTTCATCTCAGCATTCAACTCAGCGACAGAGTCCGCATCCTCGGATGCGGCGGGGCCTGCCGACTCTGCCTCTGCTGTTTCTGCCTCTGCGGACCCGTCTGCTGGTCCGTTATCTTCAGCCAACGTTACGTCATTCTCCGGAGATTCCTCTCCCTCAAGTCCGCGTTCGCTGTTGCGCGCAACCTCAATGATGCGGTCGTTCTTGTCAGGTTTCGCGAAGATGACGCCCATGGTGTCGCGGCCCTTGGCGGGAACACCGGCGACGGCGGAACGGACCACCTTGCCGCCCTCCATGACCACGAGGACTTCGTCCTCTTCCTGGACAATCAGTGCCCCGACCAGGTCACCGCGGTCTTCGGCGAGCTTGGCCACCTTGATGCCCAGTCCGCCGCGGCCCTGCAGCCGGTACTCCTCGGAGGCGGTGCGCTTGGCGTAGCCGCCTTCCGTCACGATGAAAACGTAGGAGCCGTCCGTGACGACGTTCGCTGCCAGAAGTTCATCGTCCTCACGGAACTTCATGCCTGTCACACCGGATGTCGCGCGGCCCATGGGGCGCAGCGCGTCATCTGTCGCGGTGAAGCGGATGGACTGGCCCTTGCGGGAGACGAGCATGAGGTCGTCCGTTTCGGAGACCAGCTGGGCGGACACGAGCTCGTCGCCGTCGCGCAGGTTGATGGCGATGACGCCGGCGGACCGGTTCGTGTCGTAGTCCTCCAGCCGTGTCTTCTTCACGAGGCCGCGCTTGGTGGCCAGAACAAGGTACGGAGCGTGCTGGTAGTCCTTCAGGTCCAGCACTTGGGCGATGTGCTCGTCCGGCTGGAACGCCAGCAGGTTGGCTACATGCTGTCCCTTGGAGTCACGGCTGCCCTCGGCAAGCTCGTACGCCTTGGCCCGGTAGACCCGGCCGAGGTTGGTGAAGAACAGCAGCCAGTGGTGGGTGGTGGTGACAAAGAAGTGCTCCACGACATCGTCGCCGCGCAGTTGCGCACCCCTGATGCCCTTGCCGCCACGCTGCTGGGACCGGTAGTTGTCGCTCCGGGTCCGCTTGACGTAGCCGCCGCGGGTGATGGTGACCACCATTTCCTCTTCGGGAATGAGGTCTTCCATGGACATGTCGCTGTCGTAGCCCATGAGGATCTGGGTGCGCCGGTCATCACCGTGCTTGGCGACGATCTCGCCGAGTTCCTCGCTGATGATGGCGCGCTGGCGCTCCTCCGAGGCAAGGATGGCGTTGTACTCGGCGATCAGGGCTTCGAGTTCAGCGTGGCGGTCCTGGATCTTCTGGCGTTCCAGGGCAGCCAGGCGGCGCAGCTGCATGTCCAGGATGGCCCGGGCCTGCAGCTCGTCGATGTCCAGCAGCTCCATCAGGCCGTCGCGCGCAGCCTCGGTGGTATTGGAGGCGCGGATCAGGGCGATGACCTCGTCGAGCATGTCCAAGGCCTTCAGGAGTGCGCGCAGGATGTGCGCTTCCTCCTCTGCCTTGCGCAGACGGTATCGGGTGCGGCGGGCGATGACGTCCAACTGGTGCGTGACCCAGTGGCGGATAAAGGCATCGAGGCTGAGGGTGCGGGGCACGCCGTCCACGATGGCCAGCATGTTGGCGCCGAAGTTTTCCTGCAGCTGCGTGTGCTTGTAGAGGTTGTTCAGCACCACCTTGGCAACGGCGTCCCGCTTCAGGACAATGACGAGGCGCTGGCCGGTGCGTCCGGATGTCTCGTCGCGGAGGTCGGCAATGCCCTGGACCTTGCCGTCCTTGACGAGCTCGGCGATCTTGATGGCGAGGTTGTCCGGGTTGGCCTGGTAGGGCAGTTCGGTCACCACAAGGCACGTGCGGCCCTGGAGTTCCTCGACGTTGACCACCGCGCGCATGGTGATGGAACCGCGGCCGGTGCGGTAGGCGTCCTCGATGCCCTTGTGGCCGAGGATGGTGGCACCGGTCGGGAAATCCGGTCCCTTGATGCGCAGCAGCAGCTCCTCGAGCAGCTGCTCGCGGCTGGCGTTCGGGTTGGCCAGGTACCACTGGACGCCGTCTGCCACTTCGCGGAGGTTGTGCGGCGGAATGTTGGTGGCCATGCCGACGGCGATGCCTGAGGAGCCGTTGACCAGCAGGTTCGGGAACCTCGCCGGCAGGATGGTCGGTTCCTGGTTCTTACCGTCGTAGTTGTCCTGGAAATCGACGGTTTCCTCGTCGATGTCGCGGACCATTTCCATGGCCAGGGGCGCCATCTTTGTTTCGGTGTACCGCGGTGCTGCGGCGCCGTCGTTGCCCGGGGAACCGAAGTTGCCCTGTCCCAGCGCCAGCGGGTACCGCATGGTCCAGTCCTGGATGAGGCGGACCAGCGCGTCGTAAATCGCGGTGTCACCATGCGGGTGGTACTGGCCCATGACCTCGCCCACGACGCGGGCACACTTGTTGAAGGAGCGGTCGGGGCGGTAGCCGCCGTCGAACATCGCGTACAGCACGCGGCGGTGCACGGGCTTGAGTCCGTCGCGCACATCCGGCAGGGCACGGCCGACGATCACGGCCATGGCGTAGTCCAGGTAGGACCGCTGCATTTCCGTCTGAAGATCGACCTGCTCCACGCGGTCGATCAGCAGGTCGCCCTCCAGCACCGCCTCGGGATTGTCGGCCGAGTCCGCGGGAACCTCAGGGGTTTCGTCACTCATAATTTCATTTTCCGTTTCAGGTATATGTCTTCTCAGGAATACTTAGGCAAGGGCACTAAATATCGAGGAACCTGACATCCTTGGCGTTCTGCTGGATGAAGTTACGGCGGGACTCGACGTCCTCACCCATCAACACCGTGAAAATCTGGTCGGCAGCTGCTGCGTCTTCCATGGTGACTTGGAGCAATGTCCGGTTGTCCGGGTCCATAGTGGTGTCCCAGAGTTCGGTATAGTCCATCTCGCCGAGACCCTTGTAGCGCTGGATGCCGTTGTCCTTGGGGATACGGCGTCCGGCGGCCTGGCCCGCAACGAGCCTGGCGTCGCGTTCACGGTCGCTGTAGACGTAGTCGTGCGGGGCGTTGGACCATTTGATGCGGTACAGGGGCGGCTGCGCCAGGTAGACGTAACCGTTTTCGATCAGCGGGCGCATGTAGCGGAACAGCAGCGTCATCAGCAGCGTGGTGATGTGCTGGCCGTCCACGTCGGCATCGGCCATCAGGACGATCTTGTGGTACCGCAGCTTGGCAAGGTCAAAGTCCTCGCCGATGCCGGTGCCAAAGGCCGTGATCATTGACTGGACCTCGTTGTTGCCAAGAGCCTTGTCCAGGCGGGCCCGTTCCACGTTCAGGATCTTGCCGCGCAGCGGCAGGATGGCCTGCGTTTCCGGGTTGCGTCCGCGCTTGGCCGAACCGCCGGCCGAGTCACCCTCCACGATGTAGACCTCGCACTTCGACGGGTCCTTGGAGGAGCAGTCAGAAAGCTTGCCCGGCATGCCGAAGGATTCCAGCGGGCTCTTGCGGCGTGCATTGTCGCGTGCCTTCCGGGCGGCCATGCGCGCCTGCGCGGCTGAGATGGCTTTCCGGATGACGTCACGTGCAGGGCCGGGGTTGCGTTCCAGCCAGTCGCCCAGCTGGTCGGTGACCACGCGCTGGACGAAGCCCTTGACCTCCGAGTTGCCGAGCTTGGTCTTGGTCTGGCCTTCGAACTGCGGCTCGGAGAGCTTCACGGAAATGACGGCTGTCAGGCCCTCACGGATGTCATCACCGGTAAGGTTCTCTTCCTTTTCCTTGATGATGCTCTTCTCCCGCGCATAGCGGTTGATCAGCGAGGTCATGGCAGCACGGAAACCTTCTTCGTGCGTGCCGCCTTCATGGGTGTTGATGGTGTTCGCGTAGGTGTGGACGCTCTCGGAGTACGCCGTGGTCCACTGCATGGCCATCTCTACCGCGATGTGCCGCTCGGTGTCCTCGGTCTCGAAGGCGATCACGTCCTGGTGGACAACGTCCACCTTCTTGCTCGAGTTCAGGTGCTTGACGTAGTCCAGCAGGCCGTCGTTGTACAGGTAAATTACCGTGCGGTGCTCGGCGCGGACTTCGCCTTCAGTGACAACGGCATCAAGGTCAAGATCGCCGGCTTCGTCGACGCCGGCGGCTGCCTGCCGCTCGTCGGTGAGGGTGATCTTCAGGCCCTTGTTGAGGAAGGCCATCTGCTGGAAGCGCGCGCGGAGCGTCTCAAAATCAAATTCGACGGACTCGAAAATGCTGGCGTCCGGGTAGAACGTCTGGGTCGTCCCGGTCTCGTCCGTTTCCTCCCCCTTGACCAGCCCGCCCTGTGGCTTGCCGCCGTCGGCAAAGGACATCCGCCAGACGTGCCCCTGCCGCCGCACCTCTGTGTCAACCCGGCTGGAAAGGGCGTTGACCACGGAGATACCCACGCCGTGGAGACCGCCGGACACGGCGTAGCCGCCGCCGCCGAACTTTCCGCCGGCGTGCAGGATGGTCATGACCACTTCAACGGTGGGCTTGCCTTCGCTGGGGTGGATATCGACGGGGATGCCGCGGCCGTCGTCCGTGACCTTAACCCCGCCGTCGGCCTGGAGGACGACTTCGATGTGCGTGCAGTAGCCGGCCAGCGCTTCATCAACGGAGTTGTCCACCACTTCGTACACCAGGTGGTGCAGGCCGCGGAGGCCGGTGGAACCGATATACATACCGGGGCGTTTCCGTACAGCTTCGAGGCCCTCCAGAACGGTGATGTCGCTGGCACCGTATTCCCGCTGGGTAGCGGCGTCTGCTGCCGGGATCTCCGGTGTAGGGGTATCCTCGATTGCGGATTCCCCTGCCTGGATGTCTGCATTGTCGTTAGCCACAGGCGCTTTCGACTCCTCTTTACTTGATTATGGCCGGCCGCTGCCGTTCCCCGGAGGGAGGGCTTTAGCCAACAGGCACGTCACTATGGCGCCGGCTACGTGATCGACTTGCGGAACTGTCTTCCGCCGCTGGGCAGCGCCGGAAAACGGACTCAGTCAACGTTTCACCGGCGCCCAGTTATCTACAGAGATTCTATCGTGAAACAGGGTCGATTCCCGCATCGCCGGGCCGCCGACGGGCGGCAATGTGCCTCTCGTTGGCCATTGGCCGCACCTGCAAGGCCCCAGCGGTACCGCCTTCGGGTTCCTATACGGCTCTCGGCGGTTTGAACGCCCTACACGCCGTTTGAGCAATTTTCAATAGATCCGACGGCGGGCAGGCGCACCGGGGCGCGTCCAGGTTTATCCGTAGGTGTCCCGGGGGCCACGGCCCTGAACACTCCGGCCGCCCTTGCGCCAGTTCGGTGCAGCCGGACCCAGCACATGGATGCTGGTAACCACCCCGTCGCCCAGGTCATTCCGGAACTTTTCCAGCAGACTGACGCTCAGCAGGCGAAGCTGGGTGGCCCACGCCGTGGAATCGCACCGCACATGGAGTGTGGTGTCGGTGAAGCTCTCTGGAGTGCAATGGGCCGCGATCTCGGGTCCCACGAGTGTTGCCCACTGGGCCATGACGGAGCCGACAGCCACCGGTGAGGTCCAGCCCCGTTCTGCGACAAGTCGTCCTACAACCTTGCCCAGTCCCAGGGGGTCGCGTCCGGTCGCGTGGAACTGGCTGAAGCCCCGGGTTCCCCGGGGGGCGCGCTGTTTTTGGGCTCCACCCGCGCGCGGAGCGGCCCGGCGCACTTCTCCCCGCGCGGCAGCGGCTTCACGCATGCGGTTCAATGCGGCCTGTGCGGCATCGATTTCATCGGGTTCGCGGCCTGGCTGGAGGCCGCCGTCGGTACTACTCATCGAGATTCCGAATCATCGATTCCTCCCGGGATTACCTTCACCCGCCGCCCGGCCAGTTCCTCGGGAATGTCGGCGTCGACGGCGGCAGTCACCAGGACCTGTTCGGCTCCTGTTACTATTGCGGCCAGTTTACGCCGCCGCTGCACATCGAGCTCGGCAAAAACGTCGTCCAGGATCAGGATCGGTGCCGTGCCGCCGGTCCGTGCATCGTCGAGCATCACGTAATAGGACGCAAGCCGCAGCGACAAGCACATCGACCAGGTTTCCCCGTGTGAGGCATAGCCTTTCGCGGGCGCCTGGCCGAGCATGAGGTCGAGTTCGTCGCGGTGCGGGCCGACGAGTGAAATGCCGCGTTCGAGTTCTTTCCGGCGGGATACCGTGAAGGCGCGGATGTAGCGCTGGGTGAGCTCGTGCACGGAGAGCAGCCGCAGGTCCTCCGCTGGCTCTCCGTTCTGTGAAGGTTCTCCGCCCACGGTGGCCGGAACGCCGTCGTCGTCTATCAGCGTCTGCAGCGTTGACCGGTAGATGGCGTCAGCCACTTTGGAGCCGTCCGTCAGCTGCGCGTAGGCACGCTCGAGGTGGGGGCGGAGCAGTTCCACGAGCTGCAGGCGTGCGTGCAGCAGTTCTGCTCCGGCGCGCGCCATGTGCTGGTCCCACACGTCGAGGGTGGCTTCATGGCCGGCAGTGAACTTGCCTGCCCTCGTGGATTTAAGCAGGGCATTACGCTGCTTCAGGACGCGGTCATAGTCACTGCGGGTGGCAGCGTGCCGCGGCACCAGGCTGACGAGCAGCTCATCGAGGAAGCGCCGCCGGCTCGACGGATCGCCTTTCACAAGGGCAAGGTCCTCGGGCGCGAAGAGAACGGTGTGGCAGATCCCCAGCAGGTCCCGTGCCCGGACGGGGTTGCTGCGGTTGATGCGCCCCCGGTTGGCGCGACCGCCGTTGATTTCGAGTTCCAGCACGGTGGACTGTTCGCCGCGCACCAGCCGTGCCCTGATCAGGGCGCGGTCCGAGCCGAAGCGCAGGAGCGGCCCGTCGGAACTGACGCGGTGCGAACTCAACGTCGCGAGGTAGCCGATGGCCTCCATCAGGTTGGTCTTGCCGATCCCGTTGGAACCGACAAGGACGGTTACCCCGGGTTCGAGCGCAAGGTCCACCTGGGCGTAGCTGCGGAAATCAGTCAGCGAAAGGTGTTGTAGGTACACGCGGTGTTCAAAGCCCCCAGCGGGATTTATTTGGCAGGACGGGTGGCGTGGCCGCCGAACTGGTGCCGGAGGGCAGAGACCATCTTCATCGCCGGGGAGCTGTCCTCGCGGGACTCAAAGCGGGCGAACAGCGCGGCCGTGATCGCCGGCGCGGGAATGGCGTTGGCGATAGCTTCTTCCACGGTCCACCTGCCTTCGCCCGAATCCTCGACGTAGTCGTCAATGTTCTGCAGTCCCGGATCTTCCTCCAGCGCTTTGACCAGCAGGTCCAGCAGCCACGACCTGACGACCGTGCCCTTTTGCCAGGCGCGGAAAGTCCCCGGAAGATCGGTGATGATGTCTTTGGAAGCGAGCAGTTGGTAGCCCTCAGCGTAGGCCTGCATCAGTCCGTATTCGATGCCGTTGTGGACCATCTTGGCGTAGTGCCCTGCGCCAACGCCGCCGACGTGGACGAAGCTGTCCGCCCGCTCGCCTTCAGGACGCAGGGCGTCAAAGATGGGCAGCGCACGTTCGATGTCTTTGGCGTCCCCGCCGGCCATGAGTCCGTAACCGTTCTGCAGTCCCCAGACACCGCCGGAAACGCCGCAGTCCACGAAACGGATGCCCTTTTCCTCGAGGAGGGCCCCGTGCTTTTGGTCTTCGGTAAACCGGGAGTTGCCGCCGTCGATCACGAGGTCCCCGGCATCCAGCTTGTTGCCCAGTTCGGTGATGACCGCGTCCGTGATTGCCCCGGCAGGGACCATAACCCAAATGAGCCGCGGCGCAGCAACGGCGGCGATCAGCTCATCCACGGAGGCAACGTCCGTCACGTCCGGGTTGCGGTCGTAGCCCGTGACGTCGACCCCTCCCTTGCGCAGCCGTTCGCGCATGTTGAAACCCATTTTTCCGAGGCCGATCAGTCCGATGTGCACGGGAAACTCTTTTCTGCGCGGAGGGCTAGGGATAGGAGTCCATCCCAACTAAGTAGCAGTTCGGGGCGTTCTGAGCACTCAGAACAGCCTCAGCTGCTACCTAGTTGGGCGGGCGGCTTAGTTCGGGAGGCGAACTGGCATCACCAGGTAGCGGTAGTCGTCCTGGTCCTCGCCGTCGATGTCCGACTGCGCGGTGATCATGGCCGGCTTCGGTGCCGTGGTGAACGAGAACCGAACATACTTCGTCTCAATGACGCTCAAACCTTCGACGAGATAGTGCGGGTTGAACGCCACCGTGATCTCGTCTCCGGAAAGCTGCGCTTCGAGTTCTTCGGAAGCCTGTGCGTCTTCGCCTGTGCCGGCGTCCAGCTGGAGCTGGCCCTGGGTGAACGCCAGGCGCACGGGGGTGTTGCGTTCGGCAACGAGCGAGACACGGCGGACGGCCTCGACAAGTTCCTGCGTTTGGACGGTGGCGTGGATCGGCGTGGATTCGGGGAACAGCGAACGGATCTTCGGGTAGTCGCCGTCAACCAAGAGGGACGTCGTGGTGCGGCCGCCGCTCTCGAACCCGATGAGGCGTGAGTCATCGTCTGCGATGGCGAGGTTGATCTCGCCGCTCCCGCCGAGTGTCTTGGCAACCTCGTTGAGGGTTTTCGCTTTCACAAGCGCGCTGGTGGAGATACCCGGCGTGACCGGTTTCCACGGGACTTCGCGCATGGCGAGGCGGTAGCGGTCTGTCGCCAAGAGTGTGATGAGGTCGTCCTCGATCTCCATCCGCACGCCGGTGAGGATGGGAAGGGTGTCATCCTTGCTGGCCGCGATGATGACCTGGGATACGGCCTGTGCGAATGCGTCTCCGGCGACGGTACCGCTGATGGTAGGCAGCGCGGGCAGCGGCGGGTATTCGGCCTCAGGCATCGTGGCGAGATGGAAGCTGCTTCGGCGGCAGGTCAGTGTGACCTTGCTGCCTTCAGTCTCTAGGTCCACGGGCGCAGAGGGCAGGCTGCGGCAGATGTCGGCCAGGAGCCGTCCGGATACCAGGATGGTGCCTTCTTCCCGGATGTCGGCAGGGATTTCCAACCTGGCTGAAGTTTCATAATCGAAGCTCGAGAGGCTGACAGTTCCGGCTTCGGCTTTGAGCAGCAGGCCTGAGAGGACCGGAACGGGCGGCCGCGGAGACAACGATCGGGCTGTCCATGTGACGGCTTCTGCCAGGACGTCCCGTTCGACTCTGAACTTCACGGAAGGGTGCCGCCTTTCATTGCTGCTGCCTAATTCTGAACGGGAGCTCCCCCAGGGAGTCCACAAACCTGGCTCCCGCACTGCGGAACCTGCATGGTCCGCACTTGCTGAACCGCAGGCAGACCCGAGGATGGGAGCGCTGCTGACAGCTTAGCCGGAAGATCGGCGAATTCCCCATCCCCACCGGGGACCCGGGTCCTTCTGGAGCGGGCTGGCTGAGATGCAGGGGAGGTTGGGAACGGAGATTGTTATTTGAGGGATTTCAATTTTTTGGGATTCGTAGTGTTAATAACTGCTGTGGAAACTGTGGATAACCCGGTCTGAACCCGGGAATCCGCGGTTAAGCCCTGTTCATGGACTGTGGGCGGAGTGGGTTTTAAACAGGCTGTGGATGGGGATAACGGATCGGGCCGTTTTTGGGAATCCACAGATGCCTTAAGGGTTTTAAGCCCAATTACCGCGGTTGTCCCCTTAACTATCCACAGGGTTGTCCACATGCACCCGTTAATAAGGTTAAGAACCCCGGATCAGGAGTCGCGCTGCTGCTGCTTGATCCGGTTGGTGAGCTCAGTGACCTGGTTGTAAATCACACGGCGTTCGGCCATGAGTTCGCGGATCTTGCGGTCCGCGTGGATGACGGTGGTGTGGTCGCGGCCGCCGAGCTCCTGTCCGATTTTCGGCAGCGACATGTCGGTCAGCTCCCGGCAGAGGTACATCGCGATCTGCCGCGCGGTCACCAGCGTGCGGGTCCGGGACTTGCTGCAGAGCTCTTCCATGCTGAGCTTGAAGTACTCGGCGGTCTGCGTGAGGATCTGGCTCGAGGTGATTTCCTGGGCGTTGTCATCGGTGATGAGGTCCTTGAGCACCATCTCGGCCAGGGCAACATCCACCGGCTGCCGGTTCAGGCTGGCAAAGGCGGTGACCCTGATTAGGGCGCCCTCAAGCTCGCGGATGTTGCTGGCGATCTTGGACGCGATGTACTCCAGGGCGTCGTCCGGAGCGGAGAGGCCCTCGCTGAGTGCCTTCTTGCGAAGGATGGCGATGCGGGTTTCAAGTTCCGGCGGCTGGATGTCCGTCAGCAGGCCCCACTCAAAGCGTGACTTCATGCGGTCTTCGAAGCCCGCCAGCAGCTTGGGCGGCTGGTCGGAGGTGATGACCACCTGCTTGTTGTTGTTGTGCAGCGAATTGAACGTGTGGAAGAACTCCTCCAACGTCCGGTCCTTGCCGGCCAGGAACTGGATGTCGTCGATGAGCAGCACATCCACGTTGCGGTACGTGGTCTTGAAGCTGGCGCCCTCATCGTCGCGGATGGAGTTAATGAAGTCGTTGGTGAATTCCTCAGAGTTCACGTAGCGGACGCGGATCCCGCTGTAGAGCCGGCGGGCGTAGTGGCCGATGGCGTGCAGCAGGTGCGTCTTGCCCAGTCCCGAGTCACCGTAGATGAACAGCGGGTTGTAGGCCTTGGCCGGCGCTTCGGCCACGGCCACGGCCGCCGCGTGCGCAAACCTGTTCGAGGAACCGATGACGAAAGTGTCAAAGACGTACTTGGGGTTGAGCCTGCCGAACTCGTGGGAGGTGCTCGGCAGCATCGGCTGCGGCTTCAGCTCAACCGAGTGGTCCGTTGCGAGGGAAAGCTCGACGACGGGTTCCGGCTCTTCGTGGATGGGCACCAGATCGGTGTCCACATCGATCGCGCAGCGGATGTCATCGGAAAAGACGTTGTGCAGGGCGTCATCGAGGGCGTCCTTCACCTGGGTCTGCAGCACTTCCCTGGTGAGCTCGTTGGGAACGGCCACCAAAAGGGTGGAACCGATGAGGCCCTGGGCCTGCGCCAGGATCACGAAGCCGCGCTGACGTGGGGATACCCGGTCATCCTGCTCGAGAAGGTTCACCACGCGCCGCCAGGAACTTCCGACAGTATTGGCGTGGTTGGCTTCGTCTACTGTCATCAATCGGGTTCCTCAAAGCTTGCTTACCTGCAGTCCATGCAGCCACAAGCCCGGGACCAGGAGTTGGCCCGGCTTAATCCACAGGGTTATGCACAGTCCGTGGATAATCGGCTACTGGGACACTCTAGGGGATGAAAAGGCCAGAAGATAGCTGGGAAGTGGCTTGTGGATAATTACACGGGTGTGGTTCGAAAACCGGGTCTGTCAGACACTTCATCCACAGGCCGGGACCCCTACTTAGCCACACCTGGGGAAAGCTCTGGAGAGGGCCGCCGGTTTGACTCGTTGTTGCCATTTGGACTAACGTTGGGGAGTCCTTTGTGCCTGCTTTGTGTACCCCATTTTGGACCTTTCAGACGCCCAGCGTTGAGGAAGCCGGGGGCAAGCAGGGACATACAAAACTTAAGCGTCGGCCAGTTCTTCCCCTTTGATCGGCTGGGCGCACCTTCGATCCACTGGAGTAACTAACGTGAGCAAGCGGACTTTTCAGCCGAATAACCGCCGTCGGGCCAAGAAGCACGGCTTCCGCCTTCGTATGCGCACCCGTGCCGGCCGCGCCATCCTGGCTGCCCGCCGCGGCAAGGGCCGCGTCGAGCTGTCGGCCTAAATAAAGATACGTCGGGTAACTTCTCCTTGCGGACATAACGGTGCTCGCCACCAGGAACCGCCTGAGGACTTCAACCGATTTTTCAACAACAGTACGTTCCGGCGTCCGTAATGGACGCCGGAACGTAGTGTTATATACGGCAACTATAGGAGCCGATGAACCCAGCAGGATCGGCTTCATCGTCTCCAAAAGCGTCGGGAACGCTGTTGCCAGGAACCTCGTTAAGAGGAGACTTAGAGAAGCCGGTGCCATCTCGCTGCGCGAGTATGGTGCCGGGTTCGCTATTGTGGTGCGTGCACTGCCTGCGTCGGCTACTGCCAGCTGGCAGGAACTGCTGGCGGACTACAACGCTGCGTTGGATGCCACCATGAAGCGGCTGCAAAGCCGCCAGCAACACTCGGCTGGAACCGGCTCGAACGGAACAACACAGGAAGGGACACAGCGTGCTTGACCTGATTGCCGCCGTCGTCCGTTCCGCAAAGTCCGCAACAGCGGCCGCTGGCACATTCCTCTGGAACCTGCCGCGCAACATCCTTATTCTTTTGCTGATGGCCTATCGCAAGGTGATTTCGCCCTTGTATGGCCAGGTCTGCCGTTTTTTTCCTTCGTGCTCCGCCTACGCGCTTGAGGCCATCACCGTGCACGGTGCCGTAAAGGGAAGCTGGCTCGCAGCGAAGCGCCTCGCGCGCTGCCACCCTTGGAATGCCGGCGGTGTGGACCATGTCCCCGCCGGCCACCGGCACTGGCCTGAAAACCAGACCCCCACAATTGTTGTGCTGAACAACCCGGATAAGTACCTGGCTGCTCAGACTGATGGAGAAGGCCGCGCTGCGGCCTGACGAATAGGGATATCGTATGGACTTCTTTGAAACACTTATGTTTCCGTTCAAATGGCTTGTGTCCATCATTATGGTGGGCTTCCATGAAGGCCTGAGTGCCATCGGCATGCCGGAGGCGTCCGGCTGGACGTGGACCCTGTCCATCATCGGTCTGGTGCTGGTCATCCGGGCAGCCCTCATTCCCGTCTTCGTCAAGCAGATCAAGGCCCAGCGTGGCATGCAGCTGCTGCAGCCGGACCTGAAGAAGCTCCAGGACAAGTACAAGGGCAAAACCGACCAGCTGTCCCGCCAGGCCATGGCGCAGGAACAGATGGCCATGTACAAGAAGCACGGGACCAACCCGTTCTCGGCCTGCCTGCCCATGCTGATCCAGATGCCGTTCTTCTTCGCGCTCTTTACGGTTCTTTCCGGCATCAGCACCGCCCGGGACAAGGGCGAGGGCATCGGCGCCATGAGCCACCAGCAGGTGACCCAGTTCGATGAATCCACTATCTTCGGCGCCACGCTGTCGGCCTCACTCCTGCACGGCGGCGAAGGCAACCAGGTAGCCGTCTGGATCCTCTCGATCATCATGATCCTGGCAATGACTGCCTCGCAGTTCATCACGCAGAAGCAGATCATGGCCAAGAACATGTCCGAAGAGGCGATGGCCAGCCCGTTCATGCGCCAGCAGAAGATGATGCTCTACATCCTGCCCGTCGTCTTCGGCGTCGGCGGCATCAACTTCCCGATCGGTGTCCTTATCTACTGGACCACCACCAACCTCTGGACCATGGGTCAGCAGTTCTTCGTCATCCGCCGCATGCCGACGCCGGGTTCCCCGGCCGCGAAGGCCCTCGCCGAGCGCCGTGCCGCCAAGGGCCTTCCGGCCCTGCCCATTCTGGGCGGTAAGAAGGCCGACGCCGAGACTGAGGCAGCTGCCGCCGCTGCGGTAGCGCAGGCCAAGGGCCAGCGCATCCAGCCACAACGTAAGAACAGGAAGAAGAAGTAATGTCTGTTGAAAGCTCAGAGCAAGCACTTTCCGCCGAAACCGGCGACGACCCGAACAACACAGCCCCGGCCCCAGTGGCTGACAAGGGCACCACGGCAAGCCGCCTCGAGGAAGAGGGCGACGTCGCTGCAGACTATCTTGAAGAACTGCTCGACATCGCCGATATCGACGGCGACATTGACATCGAGGTGCGCAACGGCCGCACCTACATCTCCATCGTCACCGAGGAAGAGTCCGCAGGGCTGGAAAGCCTCGTGGGCCGTGACGGCGAAGTGCTTGAAGCTCTGCAGGAGCTGACCCGGCTCTCGGTGCTGTCGGCGACGGAGAACCGCTCCCGCCTCGTGCTGGATATCAACGGGTACCGCAAGGAGCGCGCAGGCCACCTGCAGAAGATCGCAGAGGACGCCGTGGCCACCGCCAAGGAATCCGGCGAGGCTGTTGCCCTGGAACCGATGAGCGCCTACGAACGCAAGATCGTTCACGACGCCGTCGCCGATCTTGGATTCGTCAGTGAATCCGAGGGCGAGGGCGCGGGCCGCCACATCGTCGTTTCCGCCGACTGACGCACCGGCTGGCTGACTCATGATTGAAATTACGGCTGCCGAGCGCGAGGCTGCGGAGAAGATCTTCGGCGAACGCCTGGGTTTGGCGGAACGGTATGTTGAGCACCTCGCGACCTCGGGAACTGAACGCGGCCTCATCGGCCCGCGGGAGATACCCCGCCTCTGGAGCCGGCACGTGCTTAACTGCGCTGTCATTGAAAGTGAAATTGCGCAGGGAAGCCATGTTGCCGACGTCGGAAGCGGTGCGGGACTGCCCGGGCTGTGCCTGGCCATTGCCCGTCCGGATCTGGAGCTGACGCTCATCGAGCCCCTGGAGCGCCGCGTGATCTGGCTCCAGGAGGTTGTCGACGACCTCGGGTTGGACAACGTCACGGTTATGCGGACGCGTGCGGAACTTGCGGTCGGCCTCGTGAAGGCTGACGTTGTCACTGCCCGTGCAGTTTCAGCCCTGAGTAACCTGGCCGGACTGACCATTCCCCTCCTTGACGGAGAGGGAGAAGTCGTGGCCATCAAGGGCCGGAGTGCTGCGGAGGAAATCGACAAGGCTGCGAAGGCCATCCGCAAGCTTGGCGGTGTTCGGACCTCGGTCGTGACTGTCGGCCAGGATCTGCTCGAAGAACCCACCACAGTGGTGCGCATCGTCGTGAAGAAGTCCCAAAAGATCGCCTAGTACAGGCCCGGTTGACGTGGGTCCTGAGGGCGGAGCGGTTAGGCTAGAGAGCGGCAGCAAGAGCCGAACGAGAGTGAGAGTGTCCCAGTGACCAGTAGCGAAACCTCCACACAGCGGATTCCCCCGTTTGTGTCTTTGGGGTCGGCACGCGCAGTTGCTGCACCCTCCGTCGCTACGGCCCCTAGTCAACTGAGTTCGGTTGCAGCGAAGACCAGCGGGGTTAAAGTTTCACGTGAAACTTCCAACGTGCTGGACACCATCGACGACTCCAGCCCCATCGCCCGTGAGTTGGCGCACGAGAACAGGCGCCGGGAAAAGCTCCTCGGCCGCACCCTCCCCAAGCCCGAGAAGACCCGGATTTTCACCGTCTCCAATCAGAAGGGCGGGGTGGGCAAGACCACCACCACCGTCAACATAGCGGCCGCCCTGGCAGCAGCCGGCCTTAACGTCCTGGTCATCGACATCGACCCCCAGGGGAACGCCTCCACCGCCCTGGGCATCGAGCATCATGCGGACGTCGACAGCATCTACGACGTCCTGATCAACGATGTTCCGCTCGAGGACGTCGTTGCTCCCTGCCCCGACATCAACAACCTCATCTGCGCCCCGGCCACCATCCATCTCGCCGGCGCCGAAATCGAGCTTGTGTCGCTCGTCGCCCGGGAACAGCGCCTCCGCCGCGCCATCGATGTCTATGCGAAGGCCCGCGAGAAGAAGGGCGAGTCCCGGCTGGACTACATCTTCATCGACTGCCCGCCGAGCCTCGGCCTGCTGACGGTCAACGCATTCTGCGCCGCGGGTGAGGTCCTGATCCCCATTCAGTGCGAGTACTACGCACTTGAGGGTCTGAGCCAGCTCCTCAAGAATATTGAGATGATCCAGAAGCACCTGAACGCCGATCTTGTGGTCTCGACGATTCTGCTCACGATGTACGACGGCCGCACCAACCTCGCCGCCCAGGTTGCCGCAGAAGTTCGCCAGCATTTCCCGGACCAGGTTCTGAGCGCGGTCGTCCCGCGTTCCGTCAGGATCTCCGAGGCACCGAGTTACCAGCAGACCGTCATGACCTACGACCCGTCCTCCAGCGGTGCGCTTTCTTACCTGGAAGCCGCAGCCGAAATCGCTGAGCGTTAGAATTTTCCAAACACTGCAACAGCCGGAGCCCGGCATCGCCGGGCTCTTCCAATGGAGGGATTTATCCATGAGCGATAAGCGACGCGGGCTCGGTCGCGGTCTTGGCGCACTCATTCCAAGTTCCGCCGCCGCCAGCTCTTCCGGAAACGGAACAGCGCCGTCACGCCCAGTGGATCTCTTCTTTCCGGAATCCCGCAAGGTAGCACGCCCTGACAGTTCCGTTGACGAGGTTGTCTCAGACCAGGCCCCCGCAGATGGCAGCACGGCGTCTCCCGAAAAAGCCCAGGCTTCCGAGACCGCTTCGAAGCGTCCGGCCGAAGGCAAGGATGCTTCCGGTGCTGCCGCTGGGAAGGCTCCCGCGAAATCCTCCGGTGCCCGTTCTGCAGGCACCAAGGCCAGCGCCAAGACTACTATTGCTGCTGGCGACGCGGAGGCTCCTTCCGAGGTAGCGGCAGAGCTCGCTGATGGAACACCCGATGATTCGGGTAGCGCTACGGGTGCGCCTAATTCTGGACCTGACGGCCCTGCCCCCGACAGCACTGTCTCGGGCAACGCTTCGGGAAATGCCCGCGCTGGGTCAGTGCGTCGTTCCGCTGCCGCGAACGACGTCGAACTCGTCGAAGTTCCCGGCGCCCGTTTTGCGGAAATTCCCGTCACTGACATTCACCCGAACCGTAAACAGCCCCGCAGCGTCTTCGATGAAGACGACATGGCGGAGCTTGTCCACTCGGTCCGCGAAATAGGCGTCCTCCAGCCAATTGTGGTGCGTGCATCAACCGAAGAGGGTGGAGAACCGTATGAGCTGGTGATGGGTGAACGCCGCTGGCGTGCTGTCCAGGCCGCTGGCCTCGCTACCATCCCTGCAATCGTCCGCGACACGACGGACGACGACCTTCTCCGTGACGCGCTGCTGGAAAACCTGCACCGCAGCCAGCTCAACCCGTTGGAAGAAGCTGCTGCCTACCAGCAGCTCCTTGAAGATTTCGGAACCACCCACGAGCAGCTGGCAGACCGTATTGGCCGTTCCCGTCCCCAGGTGTCCAACACGCTCCGCCTGCTCAAGCTGCCTCCCCTGGTGCAGAGGCGGGTCGCGGCTAACGTCCTTTCTGCAGGCCACGCCCGTGCACTCCTGTCGCTGCCCGACGCGGCTGCCATGGAGCGGCTTGCGCAGAGAATCGTCGCGGAGGGCATGTCCGTCCGGGCCACAGAGGAAGCGGTCACCCTTCACCGGGAGCCCGCCACCCAACCCAAGAACAACATCCCCCGTCCCGGTGCCCGGCACGAGCGCCTGGACTACCTTGCCTCTTCGCTCTCCGACCGCCTGGATACAAATGTGAAAATCTCCCTGGGTGCCCGGAAGGGCCGAGTGAGCATTGAGTTCGCAAGCGTCGAGGACCTCAACCGGATTATGGATGTTTTGGCGCCCGGTGCGGATAACTGACCAGTTAGTACATTCCGCGGGGTCCGTTTCACGTGGAACGGACCCCTTTTTATTGCCTTGGGACTGCGCGTGCCCTGAAGCAGGCTTCCACGACTGGCCGATTCAGCGCGGCTCTTGTGCTGCGCGAGCCTCCTAGGCCCCACCAGCTCTACCGAGGCGTAACTTTTACTATTGGCTAACCCCGCCTCCGCCTTACATGCTTCGTACCATGAGCACGGCCGCAGGCAGGGCTGCGCGGTGGTCTAGTACGCATTCGCGTCCCTGGAGTCTTGTGCGACCCTTGGCACAAGCTGCCTGATCCCGTAAGGCTCAACAAGCTGAGATGCTGTTCTCTTGCTGCTGGAGACCCCTAAGAGGCGCACCAAAGCTAAGTATCAGGTCAACAGGATGAGCAGATGCCATGAAGGCCTTTTGATTTGCCCACATGGAGTGAGGTGGCGTCGCATGGGGCAGACCGAAGCGCGGGCGTAAGAGGGTCATCTTGGCCATCCTGGCTGTGGTTCCTCTGCTTTGCCTTTAGGCCTGCAGTGGCATTGCACTCGCGTCCGAAGCGCAGGCTGTGCAGCTCGGACGGTCATCAGGATATATACGTGTGAGGCGCACCTTGGCCCGCCATAGGTCCACAAAGCGGAAGTGTGGACCACTTGCTGGCCCGGCGGCGGAAGGTGGTTGTTTCACGTGAAACACAGAGCGCTGAGGAGGCTGTGGAGGAACCGTGAAGCCCGACGCGCATCCGCGCCTCTTTCTGGACAGTGTGCCTCTTCGCAAATCTCGACACGCCTGCGCTTGGTACGCGACGCCGACACAGCGGAAGGACAGCGCGGGGGCGAGGCCCAGTCTTGCACCGAACGCGGTTCCAAAGCAGGCAATTGCGGCTATGGCGCAGTGTGCATCGTTTAATGCTGACAGCTCTGTAGCCAGACGCCCATTTCGTCTTCTCCGTACTACCTAGTCAAGCTACGCGGTGCCCTCCCGCTCGAATTTCGCTGTAGTGTCCATTCAGTCCACGGCCGATCGCGGGCGTTTCGATACTGTGGCGAACGGGCACTGCTGGATTTCCGCCAACATCTGCAATCCGGGCTACTTCTAGCTGTCCGTGGTTCGAGCCTTGCATGTCTTTGAGGACAAACTCACGTGGGAATTACTCTCATGGGATGACAAGCCTGGAGTGTTTCGTCTCAGGCGCTCCCTCAAACGGCCGAGTCGTTAGCGAGATTGGGCGACCGATGTTATGTGCCCACATATGGCTGGAGCGCCTCGTGCTTGTAGGGCGAGACGGTTCCAGGACTTCCAGGCGCTGGTAGCTGTCCTTTGTGGGGCCGCGGGGGGCGGTACCTGCACCACCTTTGGAAAGCTGTGATAGCTCGGCCCCACAAAGGACAGCTATGAGTCCGTGCTCTCAGCAGAAGGCTGCTGGACATCGATGCAATCCTTTTGGAGGGATCGGGTAGCGCTCGGGAACCGTCTGCATGGAGCCGTATAGTTGCGCACGTCTCTTCGCCTGTGGTGATCCTGCCGCTGACCCGACACGCTTGCTGACACCAATGTCCTTGCCGCATACAGACCGGCCACCAGTGCATTCCTACACAGCGATTTCCCCATCCCTCCTCCCCCGAAGCGCTGTTTCCGCCACCATGCAAACAGACGGGCCCTGCGACGTGGTGCTGGGAGGTAGGTGGAACGTGTGCCGGCTGGTGCTATTTGTCGCCGTAGACGCGACCGTGGCCAGGCGCGCCTTTGTCGCTTATCGGAAGCTGCAGGATCTGAAAGTCCTTAGGAGCATGGACTGCAAGCGTACGGTGAGCAGTGACTCGTGGCGACCACATCCGTCCCGACGCTGTGGTGGACCATGTTTCACGTGAAACGTGCCCAATCCGCATTCATGATAGGAACTAAGTTGGCGAGGCCGGAGAACGGGAACCATAGACGGCTGCCGATATAGACAAACCCCATGGTGATTCTTGGCGCGAGCTTTCGGGGTTCTCCAGGCCCCACTGCTGGAAGCACGGGCATGCTATTCAGTGCGACCGCAGTTGAATGAGCTTCCCAAAATTCCCGGCAGGTACCGAACCGCGGGAGCTACAAGAAGCACACCACCGAACGCGCGCGGGAGGCACCGTCGCTGTTCACGTGAAACAACGCCTGCTACCGGTGAACCCGGGGTTGCGTCGGTCGGCCGTCAGATACCGCCGGGTTGGTCCGGTCGCAGGCTTCAGCGGGGCACCCTTGCTCAAGGCTAGTCATCCGCTGCGCCCGGTGGGCCTTGAAGCGAACTCTGGAAGTTCTGCCGATAGCGACCAGATGGCTGTAGCGGGTGGGTACCGGCCGATATGAGCGTCACTGAATGTCCTTTTGTGCGTGCCCATAAAGCCCCCTATGCGCGCCTGCAGAAGTCATCTACAGGGGCACCAGACCCAGACCCACAGATCCGGGCCACGCTCGCTCGGCTGATGCCTGACGTGGCACCGAGCCCGGCGTGAACCATCGCGTGAGTACGGCCCGGACGCCGCCGTCTTTGGCGAGTGATCGGCACGAGAGCCCGGAGGAACCGGCACCACTTCTGTAGTAGAGGCAGCCGTCCTAATGCACTTCCCAAGAACCGGTGGGCCCACATTGCAGGCGGAGTACGACGGGCGGATAGGGTCGCGCCTAGCGATGATCGACGGCGAAAGGAACCGCGCTGCCTCAGGTAGCTCTTTTGTCCGGGGTTCCCTTGAATGAGAGCATCGATCCTCTATCTCAGCTTGGTGGAAAGGAGGCGGCTGTGTCATCAAAAGGGGCGACGGTTGGGGCGTGTGGTACCGCATAAAGCTACAATCGAGCACCAAATCGCAAGCCCTCGTACTAGATGATATCCACCCACAGGGCTCAGTCTGGACTTGCATTTCTGTGGATACTGTGAGGCAGTAGCAGTGGATAAGGCTGTGGATAAGACGGTGGATAACTCTGGGGATAAGATGCACGCGGTACCCAGGCGGGCGTGGAAAAGCGGCCTGACATCTGATGGCGAGGTCGCCAGCCAATATCATTCGGAGGGTGCTGGACCCGGCCCTCGGATGTTTCACGTGGAACCGCAGCTGACGGTGTTGGATGACCCGCACCACCAGGTGCTGGCAGCAGCGCGGTTTTTAAGCCTGAATAGATTGCTGTGGGTGCTAAGAAAGCCAGCCCCCGGCCACCGACTTGCGGTGCTAGCTATGCTGTGCTGCCCGGCCGCGGTTCTGGTGGCGAAAATGGACCGCTGGGACATTGCTCACAGGCCGGGTGGAGATTGGTGGGTTTGACCACAGGAGGTGTGGAAAACTCTGTGGATGGTCCTGTGGATAACGCTGTGAATAATCTCATGCTGGGATGAGGCCAGATGGGCCACCATCGGCAGCGGAACGTCCTAATGGTCACTTTTGGGAAGGCTTCGCTAGGAGGCAAGGGCGGCCATCCGGACCCTATTCCCGCCTGCTCTGTCTCTATATTCATGACGCTCGGCGCTATGGGGACTTACCAAGATGCCACCAGGATCGAGAGGCGTCGGGCGTTACGAGCGCAGACGGCAATGCTGAGTCGCGTTACTAGGGAAGGAAGAATCGGCTTGCTGCACCTGCCAGGCACTGCAGGTAGTACGAGCGCCCTCCTCCCCTCGAGCTCCCTAAGCGGTGCTGAATGGTGTAGGGCAAAGAATGAGCCACGCCCTCCCCCCGTTGCTGATGCCGTGCGGTGCGGCCCATACTGCCGCGTCTACATGTCCTGGCACAGTTCCGTGCGTCAGCGGGGCGTTTCACGTGAAACATATATTGCGAGAGTGGCAGTTATGTGGATCGGGTAAGCGATAGGCGTGTCCTAATGCCGGCAGTAGTCCGAGCTCCAACGCGACCAAGCACTGCTCGAGATCGCTCCATCCGCTATCCGTTCTCCGTTTCACGTGAAACGTGGTGGCGTGAGCAGGTTAGATCTCAGCTGCGCAGCGGCGCGGAAACGCCGCGCTCAGGCCCGGCGCTTGCGGTCGGATGCCCGGAAACCAGCCCAGGATTCCCGAACCGCGGGGCCCGGGCGAAAATGTTGTGCTTATGCAACGGGCTGGATTGTGACGGCCGTCGGGGACCTGCACGCTGTTCCTCGCCGACGGGTGAAGGGTCGCAGTCTAGGCACTTGCTCGAACGGCTGCGTTCGGACACCCCCCAGTGCGGGCTGAAGCTATTTCAGTGCCTTCACATCGTCCGAGCCGCACGTAGGCCTCCCGTTCCACAGTCCTGTTAGAACGCTGCCTGGCCCGCGCGTTGTGCCTTTTCTCTTGTCCTATTACCTTGGTCCGACCATAAGTGAAAACAACAAGCAAAAGCGCCTAGTGTACTTAGATTGTTGAGGTCCCCGAAAAATTAGTCGTCCCGTTTCCCCGGGAATTCGCATCGAGGCTGTTTTGGTACGGTGAACCAGGCCGGCCACTGAACTGCGCTGGGGGCTCCGCTTCACACTTTCGGCGTTAGTACTTCGATGGTCGTGGTGGTCATGGCCCATTCGAAAGAGGTAACGGGATACACACGCCAGCGGGCGCCGACGGGGTTGTAGACCAATGTTCTGGCCATATGACCCGTGCACGCGGAGTCTGAGGCGAGGGTTCTGGGCTCGTTCCCTGTGCCATTTGAGGACGGTAAGGCTGATCGTTCGTGGTTACGGAATGACAGACCAGACTAAATGCATTCGTGCGACTGCCTTACCGAATTGGGACAGTCACGCGCGGCTTGCGGTACGGTCGTGCCGGCCAAGAGCCCAGAACCACCGACGTTTCACGTGAAACACTGGGTTCGACGTATTCCACCGCTTCGCACTAGTAGCGCATCGCGGCCGCAGGAGCCGTCTGTGGATTGTCTCAACTGGCCGGAATGGGCCAGCGCGCCTGTTTATGTGTTGCGCTCATCCCCGACCCCTCAAGAAAGAGGGCCCCAGGTGTGCTCCGTTTCCGAACTTCACTTCCTACTGGTCTCCTCGGACGGTTTCGTGCCGGATGTCCGCTTGGTTCAGCGATCTCGTCGAATTGAGCTCACATGCACATGCGCAAGCATCGTGGGGAAGATGACCCTTCCAGTCGCAGTTGAGCGGGGATCACATTTCACTTTACGCAGCCGCGGCAGCACTGTGGCCTACCCCTGTAGGGCTGGACAGGACGGCCGCGCACCTTTTGCGTCTAGCCCGGCCACCTGTACGGCCTGCCCCTAATGCGGTGCTGTGTAGCTAGCCGTAGAAGGATGCGTAGTGGGCTTGCCTTTGAGGGCCGGGAGAGCACACCAAGCGCACGTGGGGCGGGGCGGACGCGCAAACGAAGCTTCGGGCCCCTGGTACTTGGTTCTGCGTTTCTCAGCGAATTTGCGTCTTTCGTCATTCCCGCCTTGGAGTTGGACCGGATGTGCGCTCTTCGGCTTGCCGGCGCACAACCCCTCGGGAGGCGCGCACGATCTTGGCCGTAGGTTCCTTTGCGGGTGGCTCCTTTGGTGCGACTGAGCCCCTTGCCTCTTTCGGTCTACTTCGTACCGTTTACGCCCATCCGAGGTTGCGAAGTCGTCCGCTCGTTGTGTGGCTCGGCAGCGGGATATTCGTCGCGACTGCCCTTGTTGCCAATGTTTCACGTGAAACGGGCCACCCCGAGGGCCCGGCTTAAATGACCCTGACCCCGCGGTCGCGGGTGTCAGGAAGCTATTGGCCTGACGGGCTGCGGCGCTCCGAGCCGTCGATTCTCCGGGGCGGGAGCACCGCTGCCCGCATATTCCGGAGGAAGCCCTTGGACCACCACGAGTGCCTTGGAGAGCTGGATGCGGGATAAAGCGGGTCGCGGGTTTGTCTCCTGCGCGTTCATCGAAGACGATGGCGACAAACGATGCTCCACTGGCAGCAGTGCCTTGTTGTCTGCCCTCGCCCGCCAGCATGGTCTAGGTACGGGGAATCCGACCATGGGTGGTCGCCTGTGATCGGCCATAGGAGTTCGTCAGCGACCTGAGAGGGCAGCAGGACTTGATTTCAGGAAGCTGACGACTCGCGGACTAGGGCCCGCAGGGGCACATACCGTCCTGATTCAGCGCATCATCCAAGATTGACCGAACTGGTTTCACGTGAAACATCGCATGAGAAATACGGGCCTTCCTTCGCGGAGGCGGCGTCCGTGCGGCGCAGCGGAGCCGGCCTTTCTACGCGCACGGGTCGGCCCGCTTACAGATGCTCCCCCGAGCGCGGCGGCCAAGGGGACAGTACGTAGCAGCCCAGGCAAGGGGGTACTCCTGCTGCTGCTCCGGAAGGTTGAAGGCGATATCCCATCGGCGCCACAGACAGCCCTTCAGGGGAGTCCAATCGAAGCACGCCTACCATAGGCACAGAGCAGCCAATTTTTCTGGGTCTGCTCCACGAGCCGAGGCGTACACGCTGCTCTACCTACGACATGAATCCATGCCGCTGCGCTAAACAGTGTTCGTTGCCCCTTACCGAAGGTGGGGAGCAGTGTATCCTAGGCCCCTCGACAGGCTGATGCCGTGGCGAAAAAACATCGGGACAAATAAAACTGACACGGTTGGTTCATCACAATCCCATGCAGGAAGAAGCCTCTGCCCTAGCTCACTTCTCGGCCGTATGTCTGTCTTCTGCCTCAAACGGCGAACACCGGAGGCTAGGAATAGACCTCAGGAGCACCTGCACTGCAGGCAGCCACAGTCACATCACGGCACCCGGCCATGGACACAAATCGCGTGGACACAATTCGTGCCGGAAGCGCTGGCGTGCCCCAGGGCCTGTGACCAAAAGCCGGCAGGAAACGAAAGTGGCCACCACTCCCCTGGAGCGATGGCCACAGCACTGTTGTCTGACGGAGCGGTCTGACTAAACCGACCGACTGTACCCGACTGACAGAGCAGTTGTTTCGTTAGCTAGGACAGTACGTCCGCGAATTCCTTTTCGAAGAACTGCTTTGGCTTGGCACCGATGACGGTGCTCTTCACCTCGCCGCCCTGGAACAGGTAGACCGCCGGGATGGAAGTGATGCCGTACTCGGCTGCGATGGAAGGATTGTCATCCACGTTCACCTTCACGACCTCCACCTTCTCGCTGTACTCCACGGAGATCTCATCCAGGATGGGACCCAGTTTGCGGCAGGGGCCGCACCACTCCGCCCAGAAGTCGACGATTACCGGCTTGTCCGCGGCGAGCACGTCGGTGCTGAAGCTTGCGTCTGTTACGTCTTTAGCGTTGCTCATAACCCTTGTCTTTCTCTTCGAATGGTGTGGCGCAGGTCAGGCGTGCTGCCCGGCGAGGTAGTGCTCAACGTCGATTGCGGCGACGCAGCCGGATCCGGATGCGGTGATGGCCTGACGGTAAGTCGGGTCCACGACGTCGCCGGCTGCGAAAACGCCCTTGATGCTGGTCCGCGAGCTGCGCCCCTCCACTGCGATGGTGCCGGCGTCAGTGATGTCGAGGATGTCCTTGACCAGCTCGGTGCGGGGATCATTGCCAATGGCGACGAAAACACCCGTGACAGGCAGTTCGGACTCCGTCCCGTCAAGCAGGTTCTTCAGCTTCAGGCCGGTCACCTTCTCCTGGCCCAGGACATCCTCCACGGCGGTGTTCCAAATGAAGTTGATTTTCTCGTGCGCCTGGGCGCGGTCACCCATGATCTTGGAAGCCTTCAAGGCGTCCCGGCGGTGCACGACGGTGACCGACTTGGCGAACTTGGTGAGGAACAGGGCCTCTTCCATTGCCGAGTCGCCGCCGCCGATGACAGCGATGTCCTGGTCCTTGAAAAAGAAACCGTCGCAGGTTGCACACCAGCTAACGCCGTGACCCGAGAGGCGCTTTTCGTTAGCCAAGCCAAGCTCACGGTAGGCGGATCCGGTGGACAGAATGATTGCCCGAGCCCGGAATGTCTCCCCCGTGGCGATCGTGACGGTCTTGATGTCGGCCTCTAGGTCCAAGGCAGTGACGTCTTCAAACTGGATCTCGGTGCCGAAACGCACAGCCTGCTTCTCGAAGTTCTCCATCAGGTCCGGACCCATGATGCCCTCAGGGAAGCCGGGGTAGTTTTCGACGTCGGTGGTGTTCATCAGTTCACCGCCGGCAGTTACCGAACCTGCCAGAAGCAACGGCTTCAGGTTGGCGCGAGCCGTATAAACAGCTGCCGTGTACCCAGCCGGACCGGAGCCGACGATGATGACATCACGTACTTCTGACGCGGTGCTTTCTGCGTTGCTCACTGAACGGTGAACCTCTTCCTTAGTCGATGAGCCAGCTTTCGGCCGGCCACATGGCACAACTGATTGACAGTGCCGAATATTCCAGACGCTGTGGAAGGCGCGGCACAGCTGCCCCGCAGCACCGCACGCTATTCCAGGACGCTCCCCAAGGTTACCGTCTCCGGCACTTCGAGGGCGCCTCGTTACCCTGAGAACAACCAGGGATAGCCCCTCGATGACTGGTCACACCCTCAGCTGGCCGTAGACCCGGAGCATCGCCCGGAACGAAGGTGACGGGCATCCCGGTCCCGGGCAGACTCAACTGCGCTACTGAACCTTGATTTCAGCCAGCCGCAGACCGAAGCCGTATCGGGTCTTCGGCGCCGCAAGCCTTGGCAGGTTCTTGATCGAGACGATCACGTACTCTGCCGTGACCGGCTCAGCCAGCGGCATGGTGAGGTCCGGCGAGGTGAAGCTGTTGGTGCCCACCTGCTTGGCACCGTCCAGGGATGGCTGGTCGTTGGTGAATACGCTGATGTTTCCTCCTGATGCACCCAGCTGGTTCAGGGTGATTGAGGAGATCTTGGACGGTTCCTTCAGCTTGACGACGAGCGGAACGCCTTCCGGAGCCAAACCGCCCCAGTTATCCGTTGCGAACTCCATGTCGGACCAGTAGCTGGCGCCGTTTCCGTCGAACGTCTTGGCGAGGTCGTTGTCGTAGTTGGAGGCGAAGTCGAAGGCCCCGAGGCGGGTGACGCCCTCCACGGCGGGCGGTCCGGCGGCCGCTGTTGTGCTTTGGCTCGGCGACGGCGTTGCCGCTGCGGTGGGGGCAGGAGCCGATGCCGAGGCGTCCGGAGTAGCCTGCGACTGCGGTGCAGTCTTGAACAGGCTGCCCAGGTTGGTGACGGCAAAGATCAGACCGACTACCAGCACTGCGGCGAGCAGGCCGCCGACCAGCCACCGCATGGATCGCGGTTCACTTCGGCGTTCGTCCTCATCATCGTTGTAGTCGTGACCGGCAGCGGCGGCAGCACCGCCGGTGCGGGCGGCTGCCGGGAAGCTGCCGGCAGGCCTGTCCGGGCGACCGCCGCCGTCTTTGGCGTACTCGTCTTCCGTGTAGTCGTCTTCAGGCGGGTAGTCATAGTCGTCCTGCGACCACAGCGAGACTTTGGGCTGGTCCGGCCCGTTTCCCGCACCCGCGCCCTCAGAGTGGCTGGCGGCACCCGCGAAATTCCCGGAACGGTTCCCTTCGCGCTGCAGGAGTGCCTGTTCTACGTTCTCGCGCTGCACGGGCTGAGGAGCAGTGTTTTCGGGAACGCCGGTGGTCTCAGGAGCGTCGGTGCGCTGCCTGCCCTGGTTAGCCGCGGCAACTCCTGCGGCAGCAGCCGCGCCGGCTGCCGCGCCGGCAGCACCTGCGCCGGCAGAGGAACTTCGGCCCACGGCCGAAGCACCAGGGCGGGCAGGCGGAAGAGGCGGCACAACTGGCGCTTTGCGGACGGGCGCAGTTGCAGCATTGCCACCGGCCGCCTGCGCGGCTCCAGGCGTAACAGTTCCGGGGGCAACGGCTCCGTGGTCAGCAGTTCCGGCACCACGGTCTTCCGCGGTCCGCTCAGCAGCAGCCTGCCTGGAACCGTGGCCGGGAACCGCAGCCGGGTAAGGGCTGACGTGACTCCGGTGGCCATTGCCGTAGTCGATGTAGCCGGCGTCTACTTCTTCTTCGTCGTCGTAGATTTCCGGCTCATGGGAGCGGGGCTGGCCAAAGATCTCACTGCCCAGCGTGTCGGTGAAGAAGGGTTCCACATAGGGAGGATTCGAGGCAACCACGAGGTCCAGCAGGTCCGCTGCCGACGTGTGGTTGGTGATGAGATACGTGGTGGAGTCGCTGACGCCAAGATCGAGTATCTGCACACTGCCGGGCCGTTCCCCGGTGGCCACCTCGCGGGCGCTCTGGGCAACCTGGTCGGCGTTGTGCGGGCCGGCCACGAGGATGCTGACAGGCCGGTTAAGCACCTGGTCCACACCATCCAGCACCAGATCCTGGTCATGCGAGGTCAGTACTGTGGCCGTGACCTTGTAGCGGCCGCCAAGTACTGATCCGACATCGATCGGGTGGGACACGTGTTCCTCCTAGGCTGTCCGGGAGTTGCGCGGGTATTCGGGTCCCGTGGCCCCGGCAAGACCCCCGGCACGCCGGCTAATCCCTGACCCGCAACTACCCTTGTTCTCTTTCGATCCTATCCGATGGGGAACAACGGTTGCGTGATACAAGGCCGGAGGCGCCCCGGCAGGCGACTTATTTTTTCCTCTTGCGGCCCGGCCTGAAGTACGGGTTTTGCCCGGGTTTGCCTTGGAAGGTCCGCCGTCCGGGCAGCGGGATTTCGTCCCGCAGCCTGCCTCCGCGGGTGCTGCCGGGCAGCTCCTCCTCCGGCAAGTATGTCGCCTCGCCGCGGCTTCCGGTCTCTTCCCGCTCGGGCAGAGGCGCCGGCCCCGCACGGAAGGACGCCGAGTCGAATTCGCCGGAGATCCGGGGAATCAATCCGGTGTCCATGGAGACGGTGGCACGTTCCGCCGTCGGACGCTCTGAAGAAGCCGGAGCGGAAGCCCGGCCCGAAGCGGAAGCTGCACCGCCGGAATCACCGCCGGGTGCGGCAACGGGTGCAGCGGCACCCCGGCCCAGCCGCCCGAGCAGCGGCCGGAGGAGGTCCTGCAGCTCGGTGACGCGGAACAGTTTCAGGAGCAGCAGGTACACGGCCAGCATGACGGGCCCGACGACGACGATGGTCACCAGCGCTGTCAGCCGGTTCGTCCAGACGAAGCCGACCGGGCTGTAGTTTCCAAGCAGCCAGAGCGCACCGGCGCCGGCAACTGCCGAGCCGAGCGCGGCATAGCCCATACGTATGTACGAGTTGGCAATCCGTGGCCCGTCCAGGTGTCCGAGGAGGCGGCGCAGGAAGAACGCGCTGACGATCACCGAGAGGATGTTTCCGCCTGTGTAAAGAATGGCGATGGCGAAGATGATCTGGTCGATCGGGAGGAACTGGATGAAGAAGGCGGCCACGACGTTCACCAGCGCCAGGACCAGCTGGATGTAGAACGGGGTCCGTGCATCCTCGTTGGCGTAAAAGACCCGCGACATCATGAAATTGGCGCTCATGAAGGGCGTGCTGAGTGCAAGGATGGTCAGCGTCTGGGCCAGCATGACGCCGTCGGTCCGGAGGCCGCCGGAGAAGAACATGCCGAGCGGGCCGGCCAGGGCGAAGAGGGCCAGGGCGCCGAAGACGGTTGCGACGGCCATCGTGCGCAGGCCCTGCGACAGTGCATTGCGCAGTTCGTCCCGGTTTCCGTCCTGCGAGGCGCGGGTCATGCGGTTGAACAACACCGTGGCGAGTGAGAGCGCGATGATCGAGTGCGGCAGCAGATACAGCTGGCTGGCCACCTCAAGGACGGCGTTACCCGGCAGCAGTGCCGCAGCGTCGAGGTTGCCGGCCTTCTGGAGGCGGAGCCGTTCGGCACCCGGGATGGTGGCAATGCGCATGACGTACAGGAAGGCCAGCTGTCCGACGGCGGCCGTCAGGAGCGTCCAGACGCTCAACTTTGCTGCGTGGCCCAGTCCCACTCCCCGCCAGCCGAAGCGCGGCCGCAGGCCCAGCCTCAGCCTGAAAACGGGGATCAGGAGGATGGCGGTCTGGGCGATGACGCCGAGTGTTGAGAAGCCGGCCACCAGGAAGGTCTGGCTGTCGCCCCAGTTGTCCAGCGTGTGGGGATTGGCCACGTTGGCGCCGAAGATCCAGATGAACATGCCCAGACCGAGTATGGCCACCACGTTGTTCAGGATGGGTGCCCACATGGCCGGGCCGAAGGCGCCGTTGGCGTTCAGGACCTGCGTGAGGAGCGCGTAGAGGCCGTAGAAGAAGATCTGCGGCAGGCACCAGAAAGCGAAGGTGACGGCGAGGGCCTTCTGCTGGGGCGCATAGCCCTGCGTTGTCAGTTCAATGACGAACGGCGCCAGCAGCGTCACCAGCAAGGTCAGCGCCAGCAGCACCAGCACGGCCAGGGTAAGGAGCCGGCTGATGTAGTCCGCTCCCCTGTCCGGCGCCTTGCTTGCCTTGATGATCTGCGGCACCAGCACGGCGTTGAAGACGCCGCCGGCGACGAGCAGGAAGATCAGGTTGGGCAGGTTGTTGGCGTTGATGAACGTGTCATTGACCGTGGAACCAAGACCCAGCGCGGCGCCGAGCATCCAGGTCTTGCCGAAGCCCAGGATGCGCGACACCAGCGTTCCGGCCGCCATGATGGCGCTGGACCGGGCCTCGCCCGGCTGCGCGCCACTTGCGGTGCCGTCCGCAGTGCCGTCCGCTCCTACCCCGGCCGCAGCACCGGCTGATGCATCCGGGACCGCGCTCGAAGCTGCTTCGCCGGCAGGAGTGAGACCGGGAGGCGTTTCGCCGGACTGACGGAACTCACCGGGGTGGTCGAACTCGCCGGGCTGTCCGGGATTGCCGAACTGTCCGGGCTGCTCAGGTGAGGAATTGGTTGCTGACATCGACTTCATCGTCTCACCCGGCCGGGCATATTGCGGTAACCCGCGGCGGTGGACAGGGCTCCGAAGGATCTAGAGGTGTTCGGGCAGGACTTCGCGGGCAAGGTCCGCGATGCGGCGCTCGTTCGGAAACGAGAGTTTCCGGGCGAGTTCGTGAATGGGAACCCAGGCAACATCCACCGCTTCCTTGTCAGGATCGTTCTCGATGGTGAGCTCGCCCCCGGTAGCGCGCAGCAGGTAGTGGTGGACCGTCTTGTGGACCCGGTGGCCGCTTACGGTGAACCAGTAGTCGATGCTGCCCAGCGGAGCCAGGATTTTTCCGTCAATGCCGG
The DNA here is from genome assembly GCF_044754225.1 of Arthrobacter sp. NPDC093125. NCBI lineage: Bacteria > Bacillati > Actinomycetota > Actinomycetes > Micrococcales > Micrococcaceae > Arthrobacter > Arthrobacter sp. NPDC093125. The sequence goes on from NZ_JBIVOQ010000001.1 coordinate 835,761, forward strand.
TCTCTTCGGCGATTTCGCGCACGGCGGCCTGCTCGTTGTTTTCCCGCCCCTCGGGATGGCCTTTCGGCAGGCACCATTCCAGACGGCCGCCCCTATTAAGGCGGGCAATAATCGCAACCCTCAGTTCGCCGTCGGACGTGTCCACCACGACGCCGCCGGCGGAGATTTCCTCAACCGTTGGGAGGGCAGCCGGTGCCGAGTGCGGTGCAGGCGCGACGTGAGCACCGATTGCCGACGGCAGCGGTGGGTTTGTCCTCCTGCCGGGGGCGCTCGGTACTGGATGGGCCATGCAGTCCACTCTAACGACTCTTGCCCCGTGATGATGACTGGAACATGGCTTGAAGGTGGACTGCGTGTGACGTCGATTCCGCCCTGGCCCCGCGGTTCAGCATGATTGGTGCTGTTGGGCTTGGTTTTCTGACAAGCTTAAGTAACTATGGCGCACGCACATCAAAAGACTGATCTCCACACCGTCGATTTCCAAGTGGACCCGGTGGTCCTGGAGCTCGGCCAGCGCTTCGTGGACGCGGGGCATGAGCTGTCGCTCGTCGGCGGACCGGTCCGTGACCTCTTCCTGGGACGTACCTCTCCCGACCTCGATTTCACCACCGACGCCACGCCGGACCAGACTGTGGCCCTGATCAAGAAGTGGGCCGACAACTTTTGGGAGATCGGCCGCGCCTTCGGCACCATCGGCATGCGCAAGGCCGGCTTCCAGATCGAAATCACGACCTACCGTGCCGAGGCCTATGACCCGGAATCCCGCAAGCCCGTGGTGGCTTTCGGAACCTCGCTGACGGATGATCTGCTGCGCCGGGACTTCACCATCAATGCCATGGCCCTGCGGCTGCCCACCATGGAACTGGTTGACCCCTTCGGCGGAGTCCGCGACCTCCACGCGTCCGTGCTGGCCACTCCGGGGGCGCCTGAGGCTTCCTTCTCTGACGACCCCCTGCGCATGATGCGTGCGGCGCGGTTCGCATCCCAGCTGGGCGTCTCCGTCCATGAGAACGTGCGCCTCGCGATGACCCAGATGGCTGACCGGATCGGCATCATCTCCTCCGAACGCGTCCGCGACGAACTCGTGAAGCTCATCTGCGGCCGGCATCCCCGGGTGGGCGTGGATCTGCTCGTGGACACCGGCCTGGCCGAGTTCGTGCTGCCCGAGGTGTCCGCGCTGCGCCTTGAGGCCGACGAGCACCACCGCCACAAGGACGTGTACCAGCACTCGCTCCAGGTTTTGGAGCAGGCGGCCGCTTTGGAGACTGACGACGGCGGCGCGGTGCCGGGTCCCGATTTTGTGCTGCGGTTCGCGGCGCTGATGCACGACGTCGGCAAGCCGGCTACGCGCCGCTTCGAACCGGGCGGTGCGGTCAGCTTCCGCCACCATGACATGGTGGGCGCCAAACTCACGGCGAAGCGCATGCGGACCCTTCGCTTCGACAACGACACCATCAAGGCAGTAGCCCGCCTTGTGGAGCTCCACATGCGCTTTTACGGCTACGGGGACGCCGGATGGACTGACTCTGCGGTGCGCCGGTACATCACGGATGCAGGGCCGCAGCTCGAGCGTCTTCACCGGCTGACACGGTCCGACGTCACCACGCGCAACCAGCGCAAGGCCGAACGGCTGGCCTTCGCCTATGACGATCTTGAAGACAGGATCGCGGCGCTGCGTGAGCAGGAGTCGCTGGACGCAGTGCGCCCGGACCTTAACGGCGCGCAGATCATGGCCATGCTGGGGCTCAAGCCCGGTCCGGTGGTGGGCAGGGCCTACAAGTTCCTGCTGGAGGAACGGATGGAAAACGGTCCGTTGGAGCCGGCGGACGCAGAGTCCAAGCTGCGCGCCTGGTGGGCGAAACAGCCTGAATCAGCGTCAGAAGAGCTGCAATCGCCGGCGACCGGACCCGCAACGCCCGTCACCGCCGTCGAACCGTCCCAATCCGAGGAGTCCTAAGTGAATTCCGCCCACATCGCCCGTCCCCAGCTTTGGATTCTGCGGCACGGTGAGACCGAGTGGTCTAAGAGCGGCCAGTACACGGGGCTGACCGATCTTCCGCTGACGGTTGAGGGCGAACAGCAGGCGGTGGAGGCCCGCAAAGTCCTGGAGGGCGTGGATTTTGACCTCGTGCTGACGTCCCCGCTGCGGCGGGCCCGCAGAACCGCTGAGCTGGCCGGCTTCCCGGACGCAGTCCATGAGCCGCTCGCCGTCGAATGGGACTACGGCGACTACGAGGGCATCAGCTCCGATCTGATCCGCAAGGACAACCCTGACTATCTGATCTGGACACACGGCGTTCCCAACGGCGAGGCCCTGCAGGACGTGGCCGCGCGGGCGGACAAGATCGTGGGGCGCGTCCTTGAATCGGGACTGGACAACGTTCTGATCGTGGCGCACGGCCATTTCTCCCGCATCCTCACAGCGCGATGGCTGGAACTCCCTCCCGAAGAAGGCCGTCATTTCATCCTGGGGACCGCAAAGGTCTGCACCCTGGGCTGGGACAAGAGAACACCTGCCATTCTTCGCTGGGGCCTCTAGGAATACTCTTCCTGGAAATTCCCTGAATTTGTTTTGCTGAATTACTAGCCAGACATGTCATTCCCGGTGTACTTTTATTCCTGACGCTCCGGCCATCTGCCGGGGTCCAGGCGCCTTTGCCCGGCCCGTCGGCCGGGCCAATGGCTGAGCGGAAAAGGAGGTTGGGAAAATGATTACTTTGACTAGCGGATGGAAGATGACCATCACCGCGTTCCCGGCCTCCGCCGCTGCCCTGCGCCCTCTTTGCAGCCACACGGCTTCCTGATTTCCAGCCCCGGGCCCGTTGGCAGGGGTTAGCAGGACAGTGACTCAGCGGGACGCGGCCTAACAGGGAGCTGCTCCAGTCTCTTGAGCGCGTCCGATGCCATCGGTCTTTTGCGGGCTGGTGTCCTGGGGCCTTCAGGCATCTCCTTTTATGTGCGCCTGCTCTGAGTATTTCTGGTCCCTTGGCTGACGCGCGTTCCTTGTTCCATTCCGGTATTTCCGTGCGCGGTAATGCCTAATCCCTTGCGTTCATTCCGTCTTTTTTAGATTTCCCGAAGGGGTTTATTTGTCATGCCCGAAACCCGCAAGAAAAGTCTGCCCAAATTCATGCGTCCCATCCCTCTCCGGAAGGAGGTGAATGCGTTGCTCCGTAAACTTGTGAAGCTTCTTGCCAGCCTCAGTTCCGATCCTCGCCGGCAGCAGCAGTTCGATGGTCAGTTGCTGGACGAGAACCGGGAAGATGTCTATGCCCTGATGCAGCAGCAGATGAGCAGCCTGCGCTGATTCTTTGCCGCATGTTTTTGGTCTCAACGGACATCCGATGCATGATTCCGTCCCGGTAAGCTCGAAGCCATGCAGGAGACTCAGCCGCCGCCCCATCGAAAGCGTGCGCGCCTGGTGGTTCCAAGCCGCAGCGACCGTCTGCTGAAGAATTTCACGGAACTGGTCGGTGGCCCGCTGGGTAAGCGCTCGGCGCCTGGGCTCATCGCCCCTGGTTTCTTTACGGTGGAGCGGGTCCTCGTCATCCTCACCGTGCTCGCCGCCCTGGCCGGGATCGCCGTCAAGAACTACTGCCGGGTCAACGGCTGGGCAACGCCATCCCAGTTTTACTCCACCTGTTACTCCGACTTTCCGGAACTGTTCCGCAGCCGCGGACTGGGCGACGGTGTCTTCCCGTTCTTCACCGCGGGAGCCCTGTTTGAGTACCCGGTGCTGATGGGCCTCATCGCGGGAGCAACAGCCTGGCTGCTGCCCGGAACAGGCGTCACTGATGAGCGTGTGCTGGGATATTTCGATCTCAATGCGGCGCTGGTAGCCGCTGTCTGGATCGTCACCGTCCTGGCCACTGCGCGCATGGCAGGGCGGCGCCCCTGGGATGCGGCCATGGTTGCCCTGGCGCCCGGCATCATCCTGGCCGGGATGATCAACTGGGACATGTGGGCCGTGGCCCTGCTGGCGCTTGGCATGTACTTCTTCTCGAAGGAACAGCTGGTGCTGGCCGGGATTTTCATCGGGCTGGGGACTGCCACCAAGCTCTATCCGGTGCTGGTTTTCGGTGCGATCTTCCTGCTGGCCCTGCGCAGCGGCAGGGTCAGGGCCTTCCTTGTCCCTGCCGCCGCTGCAGTCGGAACGTGGTTGGCCGTCAACGTTCCCTTTGCGCTCAGGGACCGAAGCGGCTGGACATACTTTTTTGAGTTCAGCCAGGACCGGACGGCAGGATTCAGTTCGCCATGGTTCGCCTACAACCTCGTGGCCGAGCGGTTGCGCGCCGGCGTCCTCACACCGGAAACCATCAACACGCTCGCCTTGAACCTGTTCCTCCTGGCCTGCGTGGCCATTGCCGTGCTGGCACTGACCGCGCCGTCGCGGCCACGGCTGGCGCAACTGACGTTCCTGATCGTGGCGGCGTTCATCCTGACCAACAAGGTGTACTCGCCGCAATTCGTGATCTGGCTGGTCCCCCTGCTGGCATTGGCCCGGCCGCGGTGGCGCGACTTCCTGATTTGGCAGTCAATTGAAGGGCTGCATTGGGCCGCCATCTGGATGTATCTTGGCCAAATGACCAGCGGCGGGCCTTCACAGCACAACATCGACATGCCGTACTACGTCCTCGCCGTGGCAGCCCATATGTTGGCCACGGCATACTTGATGCTGCGTGTGGTCTTCGACATCTGGGACCCGCGCAGTGACCCCATCCGCCGTCATTTCGCCGATGATCCCCAAGGGGGGCCCTTCGACGGCGCGCCCGACCGCCTTCGGCTGGACATCCTGCGTCCCGCAGCCTCGGTACTTCCCTGGCAGAAGGCGGACCGCAATGCCTGACGCCGCCGTCGTAGGTTCCGGCCCCAACGGCCTGGCAGCCGCCGTGGTCCTGGCACGAGCCGGTTTGAAGGTCCGTGTCTACGAGGCCGCTGCAGAGATCGGCGGCGGTACCCGGACCACGCAGCTCATCGCGGACGGCCACTGGCACGACGTCTGCTCGGCCGTGCATCCCATGGCCCTGGCCTCCCCGTTTTTCAAGGCCTTCGAACTGCCCCGGCGCGTTGAGCTTGCCCTGCCGAAGATCCAGTTCGCTTCGCCGCTGGCCCGCGGCCGCGCCGCGCTGGCGTACCGTTCCCTTGACCGCACCGCCGACGAACTGGGCCGTGACGGCCGCGCCTACCGCAGGCTCCTGGCTCCGCTGGTCCGGCACCTGGACGGCGTCGTGGAAACCACTTCAGACCAGTTGCTGCGTGTGCCCGCCGATCCGTTTTCGGCCGCCATCATGGGCCTCCGCACGCTTGAACAGGGCTCGCCGCTGTGGAACCTCAGGTTCCGGGACGACCTGGCGCCTGCCCTGATCAGCGGAGTCGCTGCCCACGCGGTCGGACGGCTGCCGTCGGTCGCCGCCGCGGGCGCAGGTCTGCTGCTGAACTCCCTCGCGCACGTGGGCGGGTGGCCCATTCCCATCGGCGGGTCTGCGGCGATCGCCACTGCCATGGCGAAGGACATCGAGGCGCACGGGGGCGTTATTGAGACAGGTTTCAAGGTTTCGTCGCTGGCCGACCTGGAGCCGGCCAAGGCGGTCCTGTTGGACGTGGCTCCCCCGGCGCTTTCCCGGATCGCGGGGAACCGGCTGCCCGCCTCGTACCGGCGCTCGCTCGAGGCGTTCCGTTTCGGCAATGCCGCCTGCAAGGTGGATTTCATCCTGTCCGGACCCGTGCCGTGGGCCGGGGCCGGAGTTGCCGACGCCGGCACGGTCCATGTTGGAGGCACGCGGGCCGAGATTGCCCAGGCCGAGCATGAGGTCGCTCAGGGCAGGCACCCGGAGCGCCCCTACGTGCTCGTCTCGCAGCCGTCCCGCGTTGATCCAAGCAGGGCGCCCAACGGCCGGCATATCCTCTGGAGCTATTGCCACGTTCCCGCAGGATCCACCATGGATATGGGCGAGGCTGTGATCAACCAGCTGGAGCGGTTCGCGCCCGGGTTCCGCGACATAATCGTCCGCTACAAGGTGACCACGGCTGCCGCGCTTGCTGCGTACAACGAAAACTACATCGGGGGCGACTTCAGCGCGGGACTGCTCGACGCCCGCGGTCTGCTGCAGCGCCCGGTGGTTTCCCCTGTGCCGTGGAGAACTCCTGCCAGGGGCGTGTACCTCTGTTCTTCATCCACCCCTCCCGGACCCGGTGTCACAGGAATGCCCGGCTTCCACGCAGCCAAATATGCACTAAAGGACATATTTGGCTTGGAGGTCCCGGCGCTCGGCGCCTGACGCGCGTTCCTTTTACCGCCTGGCATGCTGCTGGCGCCCCCGGAATGGCGTGGCAGGGAGAGCCCTCTGGACAGGGGATAATATCGCCATGGGGAACACCAAAACACTTGCACTTGCCCTCATCGGGCTCATACTCGGCACGGCCTTGGTCGCCTGTGATGACGGCCGCGGCGGGGCCGAGGCTGCCGCGAAACAGCTGGCATCCGCCGTGGCCGGACTCGACGTGCGGCCTGTCGCGTTCGATGGCCGGGACTCAGCCGTAGCCAACGACCAGCTGAACCAAGTTTTCAAGGCCCTGCAGCCGGTCAAGCCATCCGTTGACGCGGGCGAGCTCCAGCTCGACGGGGACACCGCCAGCGTCCCTTTGAACTACAGCTGGAAGATCGAGTCGGCGGAATGGAAGTACACCGTCGATGCGCAGCTTCGTAAGTCCGGTGACAAGTGGCTGACCGTCTGGTCCCCCGGCATTCTGGTGCCGGACCTTGCCGAGGGCGAGATCCTCAGCAAGTCGACACAGTCCCCGCCGCGTGCCGACATTCTCGGTGCCCAGGACGTCCAGCTCGTCACGTACCGCCCCGTAATCAACGTGGGTATCGACAAGCCGCAGCTTGACGGTGCTGATGCCGCCGCCTCCGCGAGGAAGCTTGCGGAACTTGTGGGCGTCGACCCTGCCGCGTATGTCCAGCAGGTGGAAGCGTCCGGAGCCGAAGCGTTTGTTCCCGCCATCACGCTCCGCGACAACAGCAGCCGCACCGTGACCGATGCGGAGATCGAAGCCATTCCCGGTGGCCGGGCCATCGCGGACAAGCTGCCGCTCGCCCCCACGCGCACCTTCGCCCGTTCCGTTCTTGGAACCGTGGGTGAAGCCAGTGCAGAACAGATTGAAAAGTCTGACGGCGCGCTGGCCGCCGGCGACGTCATCGGAACCGGCGGACTGCAGCAGCAGTACGACGCCCAGCTCCGTGGCAAGGACGGCATTGTCATCCGGGTCCAGCGCGCCGACCTCACGGCCGCGGAGATCCGGGATGCCCCCTCCGATCCCCGCCGCATCGTGTTCGAGATCCAGGGTTCGGCTGGAACACCTCTCAAGACCACGCTGGAACCGAAACTGCAGCAGATCGCCGAGGATACCCTCGCTGAGGTCAAGCCGGCCTCCGCCATCGTGGCCCTCCGGCCGTCGACGGGCGCCGTGCTTGCCGCGGCGTCGGGTCCCGGCAGCAACGGTTACAACACGGCCATGCTGGGACAGTACGCCCCCGGCTCCACCTTCAAGGTTGTGGACTCCCTCGCGATGCTGCGCAACGGTCTGAGCCCCGAATCGAAGGTGGAATGCACGCCCACCCTCACCGTGGACGGCCGCACGTTCAAGAACGCCGAGGGGTACCCCAAGGACTCGCTGGGTTCGGTGACCCTGCGGGACGCCTTCGCGCACTCATGCAACACCGCGTTCATCGCGGCGCGCGACAAGGTGACCCAGGCCCAGCTGGAGTCGGCTGCCACGTCCCTGGGCGTCGCGGTTGAGGCACCGAAGCTGGGAGCCGACGCCTTCCTCGGCTCAGTGCCCGGGGAGGCTGAAGGCACCGAGCACGCCGCCGCAATGATCGGCCAGGGCAGGGTCCTGATGTCTCCGCTGGCTGCCGCTGTCATGGCCGGATCCGTGGCAAAGGGCGCCCCGGTGTCGCCGGTGCTGGTTCTTAACCCTGACGCAGCCTCCGGCACTGCTCCGGCAACCACAGCGGAAGGTACGCCGTCCGCAGAAGGTACTGCCCCGGCCTCGACAGTCTCCGCAGAGGCCCCCGCCCCGGCGGCCGAGAAGCCCGTGACCAAGGATGAGGCGGCGTCGCTCGCGGACCTGATGCGCGCCGTGGTGACGTCAGGACACGCTGGTTTCCTGGCCGAGGTGCCCGGCGGACCCGTGGGAGCGAAGACCGGCACCGCGGAATTCGGCAAGGAGAACCCACCCAAGACCCACGCCTGGATCATCGCCACCCAGGGCGACCTGGCCGTGGCCGTCTTCGTGGAAGACGGCGGGCTCGGCGCCACCACGTCCGGACCGCTCCTGAAGAAGTTCCTCACGGCCGCGGCCGCCGGCTGACCCCGACGCTCCCGCAGCTTTTGGCGGGTTTCCTCCCGACGCTCCTGCAGCTTTGGCGGGTTTTTTCCCGACGCTCCTGCAGGTTCTGCAGCCTCTCCTGAACCCTCCCGCACTCACAGCAGGAGGGTTCAGCTGTTGGCGGCGGGATGTGAGAAAGCGTTGGATCCTGCCGTGGGAAGATGGATCAGTGGCCCATATTGACGTTTCCGGCATCGACTACTTCCTCTCTGACGGCACCCAGTTGCTGAACGGAGTGACCTTCAAGGTTCCGGCCGGCACCAAAACTGCGCTGATCGGGCCTAATGGCACCGGCAAGACCACGCTCTTCCGCATCATCGCGGGTGATCTCACGCCCGACGAAGGCGTGATTGGCCGGTCTGGGAACATGGGCATCATGCGCCAGTTCGTCGGGCAGGTGCGTGACGACTCCACGGTCAAGGACCTTCTGGTTTCGGCCGCGCCGGCCGGGTTGGCAGCAGCCGCCCGTGCTGTGGATGAAGCTGAACTGGCCATGATGGAGCACGACGACGAACCCACCCAGATGCGCTACGCCCAAGCGATCGTGGACTGGGGAGACGCAGGCGGTTACGACGTTGAGACCGTCTGGGATGAAGTGTGCATGGCGGCCCTGGGCCTGCCGTTCGACCGCGCCCAGCACCGCCCGGCGTCGAGCCTTTCCGGCGGTGAGCAGAAGCGGCTGGTGCTGGAGGCATTGTTCGCCGGCCCCGATGAGCTGCTGCTCCTGGACGAGCCGGACAACTACCTCGACGTCCCGGGCAAGCGCTGGCTCGAGGCCAAGCTCAACGAGTCAAAGAAGACTGTGTTCTTCATCAGCCACGACCGCGAGTTGCTGAACAACGCTGCCAGCCGCATCGTCACGCTCGAGCCCGGTATCAACGGCGCCGGGGCGTGGGTGCATGGCGGCGGCTTCGAGTCCTACGTGGAAGCCCGTGCCGACCGCAATGCCCGCTTCGAGGAGCTGCGCAAACGCTGGGACGAGGAGCACGTCAAGCTCAAGGAACTCGTCAACATGTACAAGAACAAGGCCGCGTTCCGCTCGGACATGGCCAACCGCTATCACGCCGCACAGACGCGCCTTGCGAAGTTCCTGGAAGTCGGCCCGCCCGAGGCGCTGCCCATCGAACAGAACGTGCACATGCGCCTGAAGGGCGGCCGCACCGGGAAGCGGGCGGTCGTCGCGGAAAAGCTCGAGCTGACCGGCCTCATGAAGCCGTTTTCCACCGAAATCTGGTTCGGAGACCGGGTCGGCGTGCTGGGATCGAACGGGTCCGGAAAATCCCACTTCCTGCGCCTGCTCGCCACCGGCGGCACGGACCCGGAGCGGGAACACCTGCCGGTGTCCGACGTCGACATCGCCGAAGTGCCTCACGAAGGCACGGTGAAACTCGGTGCCCGCATCCGCCCCGGATTCTTTGCGCAGACCCATGTCCGTCCCGACCTTCTCGGCAAGACCCTGCTCGAAATTTTGCACCGCGGTGACGAGCACCGTTCCGGGCTGGCCCGTGAAGCAGCCGCGGGAGCGCTGGACGGCTACGGACTGGCGGGCCAGTCGGAACAGAAGTACGAGTCTCTTTCGGGCGGCCAGCAGGCGCGCTTCCAGATCCTGCTGCTGCAGCTCTCCGGCGCCACGCTCCTTCTGCTCGACGAACCCACGGATAACCTCGACCTGCATTCGGCCGAGGCGCTCGAGCGGGCCATCGACCACTTCGAGGGCACGGTCCTGGCCGTGACGCACGACCGCTGGTTTGCGCGGACCTTCGACCGCTTCCTGGTGTTCGGATCCGACGGCCGGGTCTACGAGTCCGACGAGCCCGTGTGGGACGAGAAGCGGGTCGAGCGCGCCCGCTGACCCCCGACGCTCTCGCACTTCCTGCACGTTTTTGGCTAACGCTCTCTCACCCGTTGGGAGAGCGTTGGCGCGTTAAGCGTGAAATGTGCGGGAGCGTTTGGGATCAGGCGGCGGGAAGTGAGGGAGCGTCGGTTTCCGCTGGCGGCGCTGTTGACAGGCCCAACCGGCGGGTGGTGGCTAGAGTTATCGGATGACTACCACCCAGCAGCAGCATGCCGAGCGGCAGGTATCCGCCGCAGCCGTAGCCACGTTCATCATTTTTGGCGCCAACGGCCTGGTTTTTGCCAGCTGGGCAGCCCGCATTCCGGCGGTCACAGAGATCCTCAGCATTTCGTCCGGCCAGATGGGGACGCTGCTGCTGTGCACTGCCGTGGGTTCACTGATTGCCCTGCCCACCGCGGGACGCGTGATCGGCAGGATCGGCACGTCGAACAGCGTGCGGGCGAGCGGATTTCTGGCAGCGCTGGCAGGAGTGGCTATCGCCGTCTCGCTGCTGGCGGAGTCAGTTCCCGGCACCGCTGTTGCCCTGTTCTTTTTCGGCATAGGTATCGGGCTGTGGGATGTTTCCCAGAACGTGGAGGGGGCCGACGTCGAACATCGCCTCAAGCGCACGATCATGCCAAAGTTCCATGCGGCGTTCAGCGGCGGTGCCTTCATCGGCGCCCTGGTCGGGGCGGGGCTGTCCGGGTTGGGCGTCGGCCTGCCGCAGCACCTTCTGGTCATTGCGGGAGTGGTGGCGCTCCTGACCTTCATCACGCCGCGCTACTTTCTCCCGCATGCCGTTCCCGAACCCCGGCCCGACGGCGAGCCCAAGGCTTCGCGCGGTCCCTCCGCCTGGCGTGACTCCAGGACCCTGCTGATCGGCGTGGTGGTCCTCGGCGCCACCCTGACGGAGGGGGCGGGCAACGACTGGATCGCGAAGGCCGCGGTGGACGGCCTTGGCACCTCCGAGTCCACAGGGGCGCTGCTCTTTGCCCTGTTCGTCCTGGCCATGACCGCCATGCGCTTCTTCGGGGGAGGCGCGATCGACCGGTACGGCCGTGTGGCGGTGCTGCGGGCCAGCATGGCAGCGGCCGCTGCAGGACTCGGGCTGTTCGTCTTCGCCGGCAACGTCTGGCTCGCCGCGGTGGGAGCGGCGCTGTGGGGAGTCGGTGCGGCACTGGCCTTCCCGATGGGAATGTCCGCGGCAGCGGACGACCCCAAACATGCGGCGGCAAGGGTATCCGTAGTGTCAACGATCGGTTACGTGGCATTCCTGGCCGGCCCGCCACTGCTCGGCTACCTGGGCGACCTGACCGGAATCCATTTGGCGCTCCTGGCCATCGGGGCGCCGATCCTGGTGGCACTGCTCCTCGCCGGGGTCGCCAAGCCGCTCTCGTCCCGAAGGTAATACGCCCTCCGAAGGGGTCCCGCGCAAGGGACAGACAGGTTTGGCGCCCTCTATCCGCCGGCTCCACCGGCGGTAGGGTGGGGAAATGCGAAGGATGTTCAGAACCGGCCACGGCTGGGTGGCTGAGATGGACCGCGCGCTCCTGCGGGCGATCTCGGCATTTCCGGGCGGGCACCATGACACCTTCTTCCGGCGCTTGTCGGCCTCGGCGAACAAGGGAAAGCTGTGGATCGGGGTCGCAGCCGCCGCCGCGCTGGTTCCCGGGCGCATGCGGCGCGCTGCCGTTCATGGCCTGCTCGCTCAGGGCGTCGCCTCCGCCGTCACCAACCTGGCCTTCAAGACGGTCCTGCCCCGCACCCGCCCGCTCCCCGAGCACCTTCCCGTGTTCCGCTTCGTGCATCCGCAGCCCACAAGTTCGTCCATGCCCTCCGGCCACTCGGCATCCGCCGTCGCCTTCGCCCTGGGGGCAGGGATGGTCCAGCCGGTTCTCGGCGCCGCGATAGCGCCGGTCGCCGCGGGCGTGGCGTACTCCAGAGTGCATACCGGGGCCCACTGGCCCTCGGATGTTCTTTTCGGCTCAGCGATCGGGGCCGCTGCAGCCCTGGTTACCAAACGGTGGTGGCCGGTGCGTCCACCGTTCCCGCCCACCTCCCGGACCTGGGTGGAAGCCGCGAAGCTTCCCCAGGGTGAAGGCCTGAGTATCGCCGTCAATACACTTGGCGGCTCCTTTACTGAGGAAACGGCGACGGCTCTGAGGGAAGTATTCCCCTTGGCGCATATTACGACTATCGGACCCGACGACGATGTCGCCGAACAGGTGGAGACGGCGGCCACCCGGCCAGGCATCCGCGCCCTCGGGGTATGGGGAGGGGACGGAAGCGTCGGTACTGCGGCGGCGGCCGCCGTCGAACATGGCCTGCCCCTGCTGGTGCTGGCGGGCGGAACGCTGAACCACTTCGCCCGCGACGCCGGAACGCCCTCGGTCAGGGAAGCGGCAGCGGCCGCCGGCGAGGGGACGGCGGCCTTGGCCGATGTGGGCGTTGTGGAGGTCGAGCGAGGGCTGGCAGATGATCCGGAAAGGGTGGAGCTTCTCATGCTGAACACCGCCAGCATTGGCCTATACCCGAATCTGGTCCGTCGGCGCGATCAACTCCAGCCGGCGCTGGGCAGGCCGCTTGCCGGAGTGATCGCGATGTTCCGCACCTTCGCCGTCGAGAAGCCCATCACCCTCCTGGTGGACGGCAAACGGCACAAGCTGTGGATCATGTATCTTGGCCGCGGCCGCTACTACCCGCGGGACCACGCCCCGCTGCTCCGCCCCCTCTTGGATGACGGCATGCTGGACATCAGGATGATCACCGCGGATGAGTCCTTTGCCCGCCTTCGGATGCTGTGGTCCGTGCTGACGGGCACCGTGGGGACGTCCAGGGTCACCCACCTCCGGGAGGCTGCCCGGGTCCGGATTGAAACTGGTTCCGGCCCCATGGTGCTCGCCGTTGACGGGGAAACCATTCCCGGTGTCAGGGTCGCGGAATTTGGTCTGAAGCGCAGGGCCCTGATGTATTACTCGCCGCGGGAAGCGGACTAAACCCCGAATGAGGCGCAGCTACCCTGATTCACCCCTGATTCATCCCGGAAACCGGCAAAAATCCGTGGTGGGGATCGGTAGCGTGGACCGTGAACACCGACGAGCACATCCAGCACCTAGGCAAAGGACCGCTTCCATGATTGAGGCACAAGGCCTGACGAAGGTCTATGGCGACAAAACCGCCGTCGATTCCGTCAACTTCACTGTCCAGGCCGGACGGGTCACCGGCTTCCTGGGCCCCAACGGGGCCGGCAAATCCACCACCATGCGCATGATCATGGGGCTGGACAGGCCGACGGCGGGAACGGTCACCGTCAACGGGGAGCCGTTTGCCCGGCATGCGGCGCCGCTACGCGAAATCGGGGCGCTGCTTGACGCGAAGGCAGTCCATACCGGCCGCTCGGCCTACAACCACCTGCTCGCCATGGCCGCTACCCACAGCATCCCCAAGAAGCGGGTCAGGGAAGTCATCGAGATCACCGGCCTGGCAGATGTTGCCAACAAGAAGGTCAAAGGCTTCTCCCTGGGCATGGGGCAGCGCCTGGGCATCGCCGCGGCGCTGCTGGGCAACCCGCAGACCATCATTCTGGACGAACCCGTCAACGGCCTGGATCCGGAGGGCGTGGTGTGGGTGCGCACCATGGTCAGGTACCTGGCCTCAGAAGGGCGGACTGTGTTCCTGTCCAGCCATCTTATGAGTGAAATGGCCTTGACGGCGGACCACCTGATCGTGATTGGACGCGGCAGGATCATCGCCGACGCGCCCATCAAGGACATCATCAACGGCAAGGGCCAGAGCCGGACCCGCGTCCGCACCGACCAGCCGGACAGACTGATGAACGCTTTGGCCGGAGACTGCGTCTCGGCTGAGCTGCAGGACCGGGAGCTCCTTGAGGTGAAGGGCACCGATCCGCGCCGGATCGCCCAGACCGCCCTGGAGCACCAGGTCCTCATCTACGAACTCACGCCCCTGCAGGCCAGCCTGGAAGAGGCATATATGGAGCTGACCAAGGACGCGGTCGAATACCACTCACTGACCACTACGGGAGCCCCCGTTCCAGCCCAGCCCGGAGGCAAGTAGAACCATGAGCACATCGACATTTACCCAGCCCGGCGGTGCAGGCACGAATCCGGCCAACCCCTCACGTGAAGCCGGCCCGAGCTTCCCCCGCGTCCTCAACTCCGAATTCATCAAGTTCCGCACGCTCCTGTCCACCCTGATCCTGCTCGCCTCCACTGCCGTGGTGATGGTTGGATTCGGCGCGCTGTCCGCCTGGGGAACGGGGTCCTTCGCCGATGCGGCCAACTCCGATCCCCAGGCCGCCGAGGCCATGGCAGCGCAGGGCGGGGACCTCGCGGTCACTGTCCCCACGTCTGGCATCGGGTTCGCGCAGCTGATTCTTGGTTCGCTGGGCGTACTGCTCATGAGCTCGGAGTTCACCACCGGAATGGCCCGTTCCACCTTTGCAGCCGTACCCAAGAGGATCCCGGCCTTCCTGGCAAAGCTTGTGGTGATCCTGGTCAGCACCTTCCTCCTGACGGCCGCCTCGACATATATCGCGGGGCTGGTGGCCGTTCCGATCCTGGACAACTATGGGCTCAAGCTGGATCTGGCCAGTTCACAGTCAGTGAAGTTGCTGCTCGTCAGCAGCCTCTACGTCGCAGCCGTCGCCGCCATCGGCATGGCCCTGGGAACCCTGATCCGCAACTCGGCCGGAGGCATCATGAGCCTCGTTGGTCTGTTCTTCGTGGCCCCCATCGCCTTTCAGCTGATCCCCGGCGACTTCTTCGAGGAAGCCCGCAAGTACCTGCCCGGCAACACCATCAACCCGATGACCGCCGTTGAACATGTCCCGGAGACCCTCGAAGCCTGGCAGGCGGCGCTCGTGCTGGGTGCCTGGGTAGTGGTGCCGGTAGTGCTGGCCATGGTCCTGCTGAAGACCCGGGACGTCTGAGGGAACCTCCCATCAGGGTGGCGCCCGCGGGCCGTCCGCACAGCTTCTGCACAGAAATGCCCTAGGCAGGCCATAGCTGCCTGGCGTTTCATGGATCCATGACCTCTTCACCGGGCACCCCCGACGGGCAGCAGGCCCCGCACGTCCCCCATCCCAACCACGACCGCGGCCTCGAATTCGACCTCTCCACCATCATGTCCCGCCGTTCACTGGGCATGTTCCTTGGCATGGGGTCCGCAGCAGCCGCCCTGGCCGCATGCACACCCGGGGGGTCCGGTTCCGCGGCTTCCTCCCCCGGGGCCGCGCCGTCTGCCGCGGCACCGTCGTCTGTTGCCGGGTCCACCGCCGGTACGACGACGGCGCCAGCGGCTTCCGCTACGGCGTCACCTACCGTCACGCGTGCCATCGCGGAATGCGGCGTGGAGATCCCTGCGGAAACGGCCGGACCCTTCCCGGGTGACGGCTCCAACGGCCCGAACGTGCTCGAGGCCTCAGGGGTGGTGCGGCAGGACATCACGTCGAGCTTCGGCACCTCCAGCACGAAGGCGGAAGGTGTGCCGCTGACCCTGACGCTGACCCTCCTGGACAACGCCAACGGCTGTGTCCCCCTTGCCGGGGCCGCTGTCTACGCCTGGCACTGCGACCGGGAGGGCCGTTACTCGCTCTACGATTCGGGGCTCGCTAACGAGAACTACCTCCGCGGCGTCCAGGAAGCCGACGCAAACGGCCAGGTCACCTTCAACACGACCTACCCCGGCGCCTACAACGGACGCTGGCCGCACATCCACTTCGAAGTTTTTGAGTCCATGTCCAACGCAACGGCCGCCGGGCAGATCCTCGCGGTCTCACAGGTCGCCCTGACCGACGCCGCCTGCAAAGAGGTCTACTCCTCCTCCGGCTACGAAACCAGCGCCCGGAACTTCCCCAACACGACACTCCAGTCGGACAACGTCTTCGGCGACGACGGCGGCATCTACCAGCTGGCTACCATGTCCGGTTCGGTGGCGAACGGTTACTCCGCGGGGCTCAACGTCACGGTATGAAACGGGGGCGTCCAGGGCGGCGCTAGACTCGGAGCCATGCCTCTCCAATCCACGGCCGCAGACCACATCCGGGACCTGGGCGACTATGTCAGCGCCTCGCCGTCGAGCTTTCACGCTGTGCAGGAAGCGGCGCGGAGGCTGGATGAGGCAGGGTTTACCGGGCTGGATGAACTGGAGACGTGGGACGCAGCGGCAGGAAGGTTTTACGTCATCCGGGACGGCGCGCTTATTGCCTGGGTGGCGCCGGAGAGCGCAGGCCCCACCACGGGATTCAACATTCTGGGAACCCACACCGATTCGCCGTCCTTCAAGCTCAAACCCAAGCCGACCACCGGCAAGTTCGGGTGGCTGCAGGCGGGCGTCGAAGTGTACGGCGGGCCCCTGCTGAACTCCTGGCTGGACCGGGAACTGCAGCTCGCCGGCAGACTCGTGCTGCTCGACGGCACCCAGCACCTCACCGCCACCGGGCCGCTGCTGCGTTTTCCGCAGCTGGCAATCCACCTGGACCGGGCCGTGAACGAGGGCCTCACCCTGGACAAGCAGCAGCACATGAACCCGGTCTTCGGCCTCGGCGACGCCGCCGGCGAGGACCTGCTGGGGCTGCTGGCCGATCGCGTCAGCGGGAGCGGCCCTGTTGATCCGGCGCAGATCGGCGGGTACGACGTCGTCATTGCGGACACGCAGGCCCCTGCGGTTTTCGGGGCGAAGAGTGAGTTTTTCGCGTCCGGGCGGCTGGACAACCTATCCGCCACCCACGCAGGACTGACGGCGCTCATCGCGCACGCCGCGGGCGCGGGCCCGCGCGCCGAAGGCAGCACGGACGCCGCGGGGGCCAACGGATCCGCCCCGATTGCCGTGCTGGCCGCGTTCGACCACGAGGAAATCGGCTCCGCGTCGCGCTCCGGCGCGAGCGGACCGGTCCTCGAGGACATCCTGGTCCGCATTTCCGACGGCCTCGGCGCCTCGGTGAGCCAGCGGCGGCAGGCCCTGGCGTCGTCGTTCTGTGTTTCCGCCGACGCCGGACACGCCGTCCACCCGAACTATCCGGAGCGGCACGACCCCGTCAACCGGCCCGTCCTCAACGGCGGGCCGCTGCTGAAGATCAACGCCAACCAGCGCTACGCAACGGATGCCGCCGGCGCGGCAATGTGGGCGCGGCTCTGCGGGGAAGCCGGTGTCCCGTACCAGGAATTCGTCTCCAACAATGTGATGCCGTGCGGCTCCACGATCGGGCCGCTGACAGCCACCCGGCTGGGCATCAGGACGGTCGATGTGGGTGTGCCGCTGCTGTCGATGCACTCCGCCAGGGAGCTGTGCGGGGTGGAAGACCCGCATTCGCTGGCCAAAGTAACAGAACGTTTTTTTGCGGCCAACGCCTAGTGCCAGCCTTTGACTGACGTTTCCGCGCGGTTACAGAATTGCCCACAGAAAAACATCAGATGCCTATTGGTGGTCAGCGTTGGGGGTCTGCCCCTTTTGGGCAGGGGCAAACTGTACTGTTGCATAAGTCCCCCGTGCGTCTGCTCCCCTAGTGTGAAACGCACCATGTGGGCCGCCGCACATCCGACGCTGCCGGTCCCGGCCCCCCAAGCTTCAAGAAATCAACAAGAGGACGGCGCATTCATGCACGCTGACCAACAGCTCTCTAAATCCCTGAAACCCCGCCACCTGTCCATGATCGCCATTGCGGGCGTCATTGGCGCTGGTCTGTTCGTCGGGTCCGGCGCCGCAATCCAGCAGGCCGGGCCGGGCATCCTCCTGGCCTACATGGCTGCTGGGATCGTGGTAATCCTGGTGATGCGGATGCTCGGGGAAATGGCTGCCGCCAACCCCGAAACAGGATCCTTCTCGACCTACGCCGACAAAGCACTGGGCCGCTGGGCAGGGTTCAGCATCGGATGGCTGTACGCCTGGTTCTGGATCATCGTGCTCGGCATCGAGGCAACCGCCGGTGCTGCGATCATGCACCGCTGGGTGCCCGGTATCGACCAGTGGATCTGGGCGCTTGTGCTCATGGTGCTGCTGACGCTGACGAACCTCAGTTCCGTGAAGTCGTACGGTGAGTTCGAATTCTGGTTTGCCTCCATCAAGGTCACTGCGATTATTCTGTTTCTCCTTTTCGGCGCCGCGGCCATCCTGGGCCTGGTCCCCGGTGTTCCCGCGCCGGGCCTGAGCAACCTCCTCGAGAACGGCGGCTTCCTGCCCAACGGACCCGGTGCAGTGCTCGCCGGCATCCTGGTAGTGGTGTTCTCCTTCTTCGGCGCCGAAATCGCCACCATCGCCGCAGGCGAGTCCGAGAACCCGGTCGACGCCGTCAAGAAAGCCGTCAAGTCCACCGTCTGGCGCATCCTGGTCTTCTACATCGGCTCCATTGCCATCGTGGTCACCCTCCTGCCGTGGAACTCGGCCAGTGTCGCCAAGAGCCCGTACGTGGCTGTTATCGAACTGTTCGGCATCCCCGGTGCCGGCACGATCATGGACATCGTGGTTCTCACCTCCGTCCTGTCCTGCCTGAACTCCGGCCTGTACACGGCGAGCCGCATGCTCTTCTCACTCTCCAAGCGCGGAGATGCACCCAAATCCTGGACCAAAATCTCCAAGCGCGGCGTGCCCGTGGCGCCCGTGCTGGCGTCCACCGTGGTCGGGTTCATCACGGTCGGCATGAACTACATCGCACCGGACACCGTGTTCCTGTTCCTGGTGAACACGTCCGGCGCCATCGCCCTGTTCGTGTGGCTCGTGATCGCTGCGTCCCAGCTCATTCTGCGCCGCCGCATGGGTGCAGCCGCCAAGGACCTCTCCCTGAAGATGTGGCTGTTCCCCTACCTGACCTGGCTGGCCATCGGCAGCATCGTGGCGCTCATCATCGGCATGGTGATCCTCGACTCCACGCGCGAATCCCTGCTGCTGTCGGTTGCCCTGGCTGTTGTCGTGGTCGCCATCGGCGTGTGGCGCTACCGCAAGGGCGGACCCGGCGCCGGAACCCCCGCTGAAGCGGCTCCGGAAACAGCACCCGCGGGTGCGGGCGCCGGGCCGGCGTCGTAGTCTCTGGCTGAGGCTGCTGCAACCCCTCAACGTAAACCGTCCGCCGGGCGAGCCGGAATGGCCCGCCCGGCGGACGGTTTTCTTTTTCCAGAAGTCATCCCTGCCGGGGCGCGAACATGATCAGCGCAACACCCACCAAGCACACAGCAGCCCCGATCAGGTCCCAGCGGTCGGGCCGGAAGCCGTCCAGGATCACGCCCCACACCAGCGACCCCACGATGAAAACCCCGCCGTAGGCCGCCAGGACCCGGCCGAAGTGGGTGTCGGGCTGGAAGGCTGCCACGAAGCCGTACAGCCCCAAGGCCACGACGCCGAGCCCGGCCCACCACCAGGCCCTGTCCTCCCGGACCGCCTGCCAGATCAGCCAGGCGCCGCCGATTTCCGCGGCCGCGGCCAGGGCGAAAAGCAGCACCGATTTCAGGATTGTCATGGCTTCAGTATTTCGTCCTCTGCGCTTTTCCACATACGGGCCACCGCGGCTCCCGCCGTAGGCGTCCCGGCACTAGCCTCGAGTCACAGGCCGAATCGCGGAAACCGTCCCCAATGCACTAAGATATTGAAGTCTGTGCTACGCCCTGTCTCCGTTCCGGAGAGGGGCATGCATGGCACCGCAAATGAACCTCCTGTTACGGAAATGCCGTAACCGCTTAGCCCAAAGGAGGTGGGTTCACATATGCGTCCTTACGAATTGATGGTAATCATCGACCCCGAGGTCGAAGAGCGTACCGTAGAGCCGTCGCTTCAGAAGTTCCTGAATGTCATCACCAACGATGGTGGAACCATCGAAAAGGTTGACATCTGGGGCCGCCGTCGCCTCGCCTACGACATCAAGAAGAAGTCCGAAGGTATCTACGCCGTGGTGAACTTCACCGCAAAGCCGGAAACCGCCAAGGAACTTGACCGCCAGCTGGGTCTCAACGAGACCATCATGCGCACCAAGATCATCCGCCCCGAAGAGCAGAAGGTTGTTGCTGAGTAATCAGCCACTTTCATTCTTTACCCCGCAGGAACGAACAAGGAGGCAGTAGATGGCAGGCGAAACCACTATTACGGTCATCGGTAATCTCACCAATGACCCCGAACTGAGGTTCACACCGTCAGGTTCGGCAGTAGCGAACTTCACCATCGCTTCTACGCCCCGCACGTTCGACCGCCAGTCCAATGAGTGGAAGGACGGGGAAACCCTGTTCCTCCGTGCATCGGTATGGCGCGAAGCAGCCGAGAACGTCGCCGAGTCCCTGACAAAGGGCATGCGCGTGATCGTTTCCGGCAGGCTTAAGAGCCGTTCCTACGAAACAAAAGAAGGCGAAAAGCGCACCGTTATCGAGCTCGAAGTCGATGAGATCGGCCCGAGCCTGCGCTACGCCAACGCGAAGGTCAACCGCACCCAGCGCTCCGGCGGCCAGGGTGGTCAGGGCGGCTTTGGCGGAGGCAACAGCGGCGGCTTCGGCGGCGGCGGTGGGTTCGGTGGAGGCCAGGGTGGAAACCAGGGCGGCAACACCGGCGGAAACTGGGGCGGCAACCAGCCCGCAGCGCAGGATGACCCGTGGGCCACGCCCGGGGTCAGCAATGCAGGCGGCTGGGGCAACGGCCCGGATTCCGAACCTCCCTTCTAACCAACAAAAAACAAAGGTCCGGCGCAGCATGCACTGGGGCGTGCCAGATGGCACGCCGAGCGACTGCCGCCGTCGGACCACCACCATCCCGTGGATCAATATTCACGGGCTCCAAAGAATAGGAGCTCCACGATGGCTAAGGCTGAACTCCGTAAGCCCAAACCAAAGTCCAACCCCTTGAAGGCCGCTGACATCACAGTCATCGACTACAAGGACGTAGCATTGCTGCGCAAGTTCATCTCCGACCGCGGCAAGATCCGTGCCCGTCGCGTCACTGGCGTTACGGTGCAGGAACAGCGCAAGATCGCCCAGGCAATCAAGAATGCCCGCGAAGTTGCTCTGCTGCCTTACTCCGGCGCTGGCCGCGGCTAAGGAAGGGATTAACTAAAATGGCAAAGCTCATTCTGACCCACGAAGTCACCGGTCTCGGTGCTGCAGGCGACGTCATCGAGGTCAAGGACGGTTACGCACGTAACTACCTGCTGCCCCGCGGCTTCGCCCTGACCTGGTCCAAGGGTGGCGAGAAGCAGGTTGAGTCCATCAAGGCTGCCCGCGCTGCCCGCGAGCACGCTTCCCTGGAAGACGCTCAGAAGCAGGCCGCCGCTCTGTCCGCAAAGCCGGTCAAGCTGGTCGTGAAGGCCGGCGAAAGCGGCCGCCTGTTCGGCACGGTCAAGCAGGCCGACGTTGCAGACGCTGTTGAGGCTGCCGGCCTCGGCCGCATCGACAAGCGCAAGGTTGAACTGCCGGCGCACATCAAGTCGGTCGGTTCCTACCAGGCCAACGTCCGTCTGCACGACGACGTTGCCGCTGTGATCGAACTCGACGTAGTCGCAGGCAAGTAGCAGGGTTCCCTGAAACCGAGCTTGCGAGGTTTTAGGGACGCTACGCGCGGCAAGTAGTCTTCCGGCTTAGGCCAGATCGCTGCGCAGTCCTGAACTGCTGACGGCCCCCGCTTTTCGGTTCCTCCGGGAACTTGAAAGCGGGGGCTTTCGTTTTGTACCCCTCTGCTACCAGTCCTTCTGAACCTTTCAGGGCGGACTGATAGCCTGCACCGGTGACGCACACCCCTTCTCCGGCCGCCCGCCGTCGTCCGTTTGCCCAGGTGGATGTCTTTACGGCCGAGCCCTACCGCGGCAACCCGCTCGCCGTCGTCGGCGAAGCCGAGGGCCTCACGAGCGAACAGATGCAGCGGTTCGCAAACTGGACGAACCTATCCGAAACCACGTTCCTGCTGCCCCCGTCTGATCCCGGCGCGGATTACCGGGTGCGTATCTTCACCGGGAGTGAAGAGTTGCCGTTCGCCGGTCACCCCACCCTTGGTTCTGCGCATGCCTGGCTCGAGGCCGGCGGCGTTCCCCGCCAGGAGGGGGTGCTGGTCCAGGAGTGCGGTGCGGGCCTCGTACGGGTAAGGTACGACGGCGGCAGGCTGGCTTTCGCTGCCCCGCCCCTGACGCGCTACGAACCCGTGCCGGAGGAGGATCAGCTGAGGATTGCGGCCGGCCTGGGATTGCCGCGCCAGGCGCTGTTGGATGCCTCCTGGCTGGTGAACGGCCCCGAATGGGTCGGTGTGCTGCTGGAATCCGCGGAACAGGTGCTGGCGCTCCGGCTGGACTATGTGGCCCTGGAGGGGCTCGCGGTGGGCGTCATAGGCCCCTACCCGGCCGGTAGAGAGGTGTCGTTCGAGGTCCGCACCTTCATCCCGGGAGACGCAGCGGCTGAGGATCCCGTGACCGGAAGCTTTAATGCCGGTGCCGCCCAGTGGCTGATCAGCACGGGACGTGCGCCGGCGTCCTATGTGGCTTCCCAGGGCACGGTGTTGGGGCGAAAGGGCCGCGTCCACATCGACGCCGCAGGCGACGACGTCTGGGTGGGCGGAAGCGCCGTGACCTGCATCCGGGGAGCCACAGAGCTGTGAAAGGCGGTCCGGCTGGTTTTCGGCGCCGGGCCGCTGAAGCCGGAATAAATCGCGGACAGGCCGGGTTGAGCGGGTAGATGCAGATGCATGTACTGCCGCCAGGCGCCCCGACCGAGGGCAGCCCGACTTTGAGGAGACCACCATGGAAACCCGCCGCATAACCGTCCTGTCCGCCGGCCTGGGGGTGCCGTCGTCGAGCCGTCTGCTGGCTGACCAGCTCGCCGGTGCCGCGACGCAGCAGCTCAATGCGGCGGGCTACGATGCCACGGTTGATGTGGTGGAGCTCCGCGACCTTGCCGTGGACATCGCCAACAACTTTGTGACCGGGTACGCGGCACCGCGCCTCGCCGAAGTTATCGGCGCTGTCGCGGCGTCGGACGGCATCATCGCCGTGACGCCCGTCTTCAGCGCCTCCTACAGCGGGCTCTTCAAGTCCTTCATCGACGTCCTGGATCCGAAGTCCCTGGACGGAAAAGCCGTGCTGCTGGGGGCCACCGGCGGAACCGACCGCCATCAGATGGTGCTCGACTACGCGATGCGCCCGCTCTTCAGCTACCTGCGCACCCGGATCACTGCCACCGCGGTCTTCGCCGGGCCCCAAGACTGGGGGAGCACGGACGACGGCGGCACACCCCTCTCGGGGCGTGTCGAGCGGGCGGCGACGGAGTTCGCCCGGCTGCTTGAAGATGCGCAGCCCGCTCGGAAGGAGGCGCCGCCGGTGACCCAGTCGTTTGAAGAGCTGCTCGCCGGGATCTCGGCAGGCCGCTGATGAGCCAGCAGTTATGCAGCTCGTAGCCAGCAGGCGAACTAATCCGGTCGCCTGCTCGTTGTGCGGGCATGAAATGTCCTGTGGATTCTGTTGACCTGATCATGAGCGAACGCAGCGGCGTGGAGATCGACTACTGTCCCCAGTGCCGCGGGGTGTGGCTGGACCGCGGCGAGCTGGACAAGATTATCGACCGCGCCGAGTCATTCGGGGGAGCGACTGCGTCTCCGCAGGCTCCTCCACCCGCGCCGGGCATGGTTCCGCCGCCTCTCTACTCCGAGCGGGACCTTCGGCGGGAACAGCCCCGCTACGACCGGCCCCGGTATGACGACCGCGGCCACGGCAAGGGCCACGACCGCGACTACGACCGCCGCCAGCCGAAAAAGAAGGAAGGCTGGCTTGGCGACCTTTTCGACTTCTGACGGACGGGTCAGGCTTCTGACATTCCGGGTCGGCGCCGGAGGCCCACCATCCAGCTGAGCCAGTCTTCCAGCTCGGCTGGATATCCGGCAGGCCCAATCGTGCAGCAGGACTAATCGTCCAAAAGTGCGAGGAACTCGCGGGCCTGCTTCATGGTGATGTCCGAGTGCTTGGTGAGGGCGGTGGCGGCGGCTTCGATGTCGCCGCTTTTCGCCAGGGTCCGGATGCGGCCGTAGATTTCGTCGTTCAGCATGTTGCTGCTGACTTCGCGCGTGACGTCGCCTTTGCTGGCGATCGCGCGGTACCGGTACGGGAAGCGTTGCGGGGTCTCGTCGTCGTCCGGCTCAGGCTCGCTAGGCTTCTGCGGCGCTGATCGGAACGGCTGGGGGTGGGCCGCCAGCGCCGCCACGGCATCCCGGGAGGCGCGAAGGCCAAGGCCGGACACCTCGTAGTAAAGCTTGATTGCGGCCATCGCCTGGCCCTGGGCGATGAGGGCGTAGAGCCTCCGGTGCTCATCCTCCGACAGCCTCGCCGCAGCCGCCCTTGCCAGTTCTGCCGAATCGGGTGGTGCCTGTTCGGGTCCGCCCGGTTTCTGCTGCCTGCGGCTCCAGGCGCGCGTTGCCAGGACCACGGCGACCGTGACTGCCACGAGGATCAAGAGGGGGATTAGGAGCGATTCCATGGTTCTAAAGCCGATCTGCACATTGCTTGCCGCCACCCATACATAGAGCTTAAGCCCCATACCCGTTATCCACAGCATATGCAGATCGAGCCATGGACCAGCGCGGAGCTTGCCCCGGGCAGGCCAAGGATCCTCCACCGGGCAAGCCTGGCCCCGGGTTTACGGGCCAGGCCGCGCGAGATTCATCACAGCCCCGGCATATGGTGGGCTAAAACCGTCAAACTACTGCCCAGTATCCCCAGAAGACCGCTGCTGGCTGTGGATTATGGTCGGGAGAAAAAACCTTTGAGTCCACAGGCCCCAAAGAACGTTTCCGCAGGTCAGCGGCTTGATGACGTCCAAAAAAACTTTGTATCCACACGTTCGCCCACAGACTGTGCACAAGGAGAAGTACGTTGTGCACAGGTTATCCACAGAGGTGCAAAACTTGCCGCTTTGTGTGTTGTCCTGCGGGGGCTAACGTAGCGGAGACGTTGCTTCCCGCCCACGTGCGCCAGAACTGCCCACCGTACTGGAACCCCCTTTTCGGAGTTTCAGCCGATGGCTCCTGCCCTGTGGATAACCTGTGGACGGCGTCGCCTGCGACTCGTGCACTTCGCGGAATTGTCGGGGCCTGCTGGTACTTGTTTCCCAGCGGCGCAACGGCACCGTGGACGTGCGCGCCGACGGCACACGGCACAAACGCCGCAGCCCCTGCACAGGGGCTGCGGTCACTATGGAGGACGGCAGCTTTGTCAGTTACGCACCTGGACGCAATCGAGGGCACGCGCGGATCCGAGGGCAGCCGTAAACCTCCGCAGGATATTGCGGCCGAGCAGTCGGTGCTGGGCGGCATGATGCTTTCCAAGGACGCCATCGCGGACGTCGTGGAGATCCTGCGGGGCCAGGACTTCTACCGGCCTGCCCACGAGACCATCTACGAGGCTGTCATCGACCTTTACGGCCGAGGGGAGCCGGCAGATGCGGTGACCGTTTCGGACGAGCTGACCAAGCGCGGAGAGATCAACAGGATCGGCGGGCCGGCCTACCTGCACGAGCTCATCCAGACCGTGCCCACTGCGGCCAACGCCGGGTACTACGCGGAGATCGTCGCTGAACGCGCCGTCCTCAGGCGGCTGGTTAACGCCGGCACCAAGATTGTCCAGCTCGGCTACGGCCAGGACGGCGAAGTCGAAGACCTCGTTAACCAGGCGCAGGCAGAGGTCTACGCTGTGGCCGAGCGCAGGACAGCTGAAGACTATGTCGTCCTGAAGGACGTCATGGAATCCACCGTGGATGAGATCGAGGCGTCCGGCCACCGCGGCGAAGGCATGGTGGGTGTTCCCACCGGCTTTTACGAGCTGGATGAACTGACGCACGGCCTCCACCCAGGCCAGATGATCGTCATCGCGGCGCGCCCGGCCGTGGGTAAGTCCACCTTCGCCCTGGACTTTGCGCGCTCCGCCGCCATCAAGAACAACCTCGCCACCGTCATGTTCTCGCTGGAAATGGGCCGCAACGAGATTGCCATGCGCCTCCTGTCAGCGGAGGCCACCATCGGCCTTCAGGACCTGCGCAAGGGCACCATCAAGGACGAGCAGTGGTCCAAGATCGCCACCACCATGGGCCGAATGAATGATGCCCCGCTGTTCATCGATGACAGCCCCAATATGTCGCTCATGGAAATCCGGGCGAAGTGCCGCCGCTTGAAGCAGCAGCATGACCTCAAGCTCGTGATCCTCGACTACCTCCAGCTGATGAGCTCCGGCAAGAAAGTGGAATCGCGCCAGCAGGAGGTTTCGGAATTCTCCCGTGCCCTCAAGCTGCTGGCCAAGGAGCTGCAGGTCCCCGTGATTGCCCTTTCACAGCTGAACCGTGGCTCAGAGCAGAGGCAGGACAAGCGTCCGATGGTCTCTGACCTCCGCGAATCGGGGTCGATTGAGCAGGACGCCGATATGGTCATCCTGCTGCACCGTGAGGATGTTTACGACAAGGAATCCCCGCGTGCCGGCGAAGCCGACATCCTCGTCGCCAAGCACCGTAACGGTCCCACCAAGGACATTGTGGTGGCGTTCCAGGGGCACTACTCCCGCTTCGCCAACATGGCGGCGGACGCAGGAGGCGGCGGGTTCTGACCGGCTAAGCCCCGGAAGGCAGCAGATGGTTGGGCAACCGGTTCCCCGGGGCAGCAGCGCGTATTTCCAGGAGATGCCGGGCGTGGGCGTGCAGGCGCTTGTCCTCGTCAGAGACTGGCACCCACCGGGGAACAGGAACCGAGTTACCTTCCGAGTCCCGAGCCACCATGACGGTGAGGCAGTAGGTGGTCAGGTTCAGTTCACGGCCTTTGGGGTCCCCGGAGCGGACATGTACCGCCACGTGCATGCCTTTGGTGCCCGTGTAGACGAGGCGGGCCTCCACCTCCACCACGTGCCCGATCAGCAGCGGTCGGTAGAACCGCACGCCGCCGGAGAAGACTGCCACGGTGTCCATGCCGCAGTAGCGTGACGCGCAGACGTACGCCGCTTCGTCGATCCATTTCATGACGATGCCGCCGTGGACCTTCCCGCCCCAGTTGACGTCGGTGGGGGCCGCCATGAACCGGAGCACCACACGTTCTGCCGTGCCGGCGTCGGTATATTCCTGCGCGCTCATGGCTTCCACGATCTGTTCGCGGATCTTGATCCGCGCCAGGGCATGTTCGCGCTGCTCCACTTCCTCGGCGGTAGAGGGTTCAAACTGCTGGACGGGGATGGGCTTGCCGTCCTCACCCACGGCCACGAAGATGACCATGCACTGGCTTCGCATGGTGGCGGGTCCGCCCTTGGGGTCGCCGGAGGACACCACCGTGCGGATGTGCATGGAGGAGCGGCCCGTGTAGACGATCGTGGCGGTGACTTCCACCATGTCCCCGCTGTTCACAGGGTCCGCGAAGTGGATGTTGCCCACGTAGGCGGTGACGCAGTAGGACTTGGCCCATCCGACGGCAGTGGCGTACGCAGCCTTGTCCACCCACTCCAAAACTGTGCCTGCATCCACGGAGCCGCTGTGGCCGACGTCGGTGGGGGCCGCAAGGAAGCGGAGGGTCACGGAATTGGCGGCAGTCTCGCTCATGCTGTGAGTTTATGGCCCAGTGCTGAACTGACCCAACGAAGAAGCGGACCCCAACGAAGGAGCTGACCCCAACGAAAACGGCGGCTGCCCACCCGAAGGTGTGCAGCCGCCGTCGTCCGCCAAAGCGGTCCGCTACAGGAGAAGGCTCTCCGGCAAAAGGACTAGGCGAGAAAAGGACTAGGCGAGGACGCTCAGCTTGGAGTTCGTCCGGCCGAAGAGGGCGCGGTCAACGGAGAGGCGGCCGGCTCCGGTCAGGGCAACAGCGGCGCCGGCGGCGGCCAGCAGGAGGACCAGTTCGAAGCCACCGTTCGCGGCGAAGACGCCGGCAGGGGCGTGCACCAGGAAGAACGCGCCGAGCATGTTCAGAGCCAGGAGAGCGGAGAAGACGCGGGTCAGCACGCCCAGGATCAGTGCGATGCCGCCGACCAGCTCGAGGGTGGCGATGACGGGTGCCACGGCCTCGGCTGCGGGGACGCCCATCTTGGAGAAGGCCGCCTGCGTGCCAGCGATGGTGAACTCGTTGAACTTCTGCCAGCCGTGGGCGGCAAACAGGAATCCTGCAACAACACGCAGGATGGTCAGTGCGGTGGTGGTCAGGGTGGACTGGTTCATGGGAATGTCACCGTTCGTATCGGTTGCGTTTGGTCTTGTGCGGCAATGGATCGCCACGGAAGGTTCCATTCCACTGTCCCGCCATTTGGTTGAAGTGTCAACTATTGTGACGGGATCCACGTTACATTCGCGGAGAGGTGCCCGCTGAAGGGCGCCCCGTCCACGCTGCCGACAGGTGCGGGCTGGCGGGGACAGCTAGGCTACATCCGTGTCTGATTCCCCTGCCGCGGTCCCGGCCGTCAAGCCTGCCAGCCATGCCCGCGAAATTCTGCGGCTGGCCGTCCCCGCGTTCGGTGCCCTGATCGCGGAGCCGCTGTTCCTGCTCGCCGATTCAGCCATCGTGGGCCACCTCGGCGTGGCACAGCTGGCCGGCGTCGGGCTCGCGTCCGCCGTGCTGCACACCGCCGTTGGCCTCATGGTGTTCCTGGCCTACTCCACCACACCCGCCGTGGCGCGGGCCATGGGAGATGGGCAGCTGGCCAAGGCACTCGCGGCCGGGCGCGACGGCGTCTGGCTGGCCCTGCTCCTCGGGTCGGTGCTGGCCGCGGCCGGCTTCCTCGCCGCCGAGCCCCTGGTGAGCTTGATGGGCGCCGGCGGTGACGTCCGTACCTTTGCAGTGGACTATCTGCGCTGGTCCATGCCGGGGCTGGTGGCGATGCTCCTGATCTTCGCCGGAACGGGCGTCCTCCGGGGCCTGCAGGACACGCGCACCCCGCTGGTGGTGGCCACCGCTGGCTTCACCCTGAACATCCTGCTGAACCTGCTGCTGGTTTACGGGCTGGGCTGGTCCGTGACGGGCTCCGCTGTCGGCACCAGCATTGCCCAGTGGGCCATGGCGGCCGTTTATCTGGCGATGGTGCAGCGCAATGCCCGGCGCCATGGAGTTTCGCTGATGCCCGACTGGCAGGGGATCCGGGCGATGACCAAGGTCGGGTCCTGGCTGATGCTCAGGACGCTGAGCCTGCGGATCGCCATCCTGGCCACGGTGCTGGTGGTCACCGGACAGGGCGCGGTGAACCTCGCGGCGCACCAGCTCGCCATGACCGTATTCACCTTCCTGGCCTTTGCACTGGACGCCCTGGCCATCGCCGCCCAGGCCCTCATCGGCAAGGAGCTGGGCGCTTCAAATCCTGAAAAGACGCGGCTGCTGACGCGCACCATGATCCGGTGGGGGGCGGGTTTCGGTGTGGTGACGGGCGTGCTGCTCGCGCTGGCTGCTCCCGTCACCGGCGCCCTGTTTACTCCCGACGCCGGGGTTCAGTCAGTCCTCACGGGCGCACTGTGGATCCTTGCGGTGGGGCAGCCGATTGCCGGCTACGTTTTCGTGCTGGACGGCGTGCTGATCGGCGCCGGGGATGCGAAATACCTGGCGGTTGCCGGCGTCGTGAACCTGGCGGCGTACCTGCCGCTGCTTTTCGCCGTTCCCCTCGCGGGGGTGTCTGGCGGGACGGCGCTGGTGTGGGTGTGGGCGGCCTTTTCGGTGGGCTACATGCTGGCACGCGCTGTGACTTTGGGGCTCAGGGCCAGGACGGACCGCTGGATGGTGCTCGGCTCCTGAGCCCTGCAACATGTCCGCCGCTCTGCGGTTCCCGGTGCTCGAACGCTGCGCCTCGCCGGTCCCACAGAGGGGCGGGTTAGACGCTGTGCCCGTCCGCACTAAACTGGAGCGGTGACTTTCCCCCCAAACCTTGCCGGAGCGGACTCCGCGGCTGCCCACCCGTTGGAGTTGTGGAAGCCCGTGCTGTTACGGGCGCTTGCCGCGCTCGCTTTTGGCGCCGTGACGATTTTCTGGTCCACTCCCTCTGAGCTCGGCATGGGCGTCGCGGGCGGGCTGTACCTCCTGGCGACCGGCGCTGTGCTGTTCTGGGGCATCCCCCCGGCCGGACTCCGGCGCGACGCACAGCCTGGCCGGATCCTGTCTGCCGCGGCGTCCATCCTGATCGGCGCGGGCTTAACGCTGATGATCCTGCCGGGCAGTCTGTTGTTCGCGGTCATCGCTGCTCTCGGCATCGGTCTTCTGGCAGCGGCCGAGCTCTACTTCGGCCTGCGGTTCCGGCGCCGGCATGTCCTCGCGCGCGACTGGCTCACCTCTGGCGTCATCGGGCTCGGGACGGCGATTGCCCTGTCGTTCTTCGTTTCGCTCGGCCCGCACGCACTGCTGGGTGTGGCCGGAGGAGGGGCCATCATCTCCGGCGTGCTCTGGATCCTGGCCGGCCTCTCGCTCAGGCACGATGCGCTGAAGGGCGCCGAGAAGGCCGTAAACTAGAAGCAAGGTTCTACTCGCTGTAGAACAAGTACACATCACACGGGCCGGCGCAACATCCACCGCCCGCACGAGAGGACACGCCGTGGCACGCCAAAAACCAGGAGAACCGCGCAACCTGCGGACCTCGGTTAAGGGACCGCTCATGTTCTCCGCATTCTGGGCCGTGGTGGCGTTCTTCGCTGTGCTGATTTTCGCCTCTGGCGGCAGTTCGCGTGTTCCGCGTTTCGACCTTGCCTTTACCGCGGCAGGCATTGCCTTCATCGTCACGCTGGTGATTGCGGCCATGCTGTCCATGAGCTACAAGGACAACGCTGAGCACCTGGGCAAAGGCTCCGGCGTGAACCTCAGCTCCTCAAAGCGGACGCCTCACGGGTACAGCCGCGGAACCCAGACGCCCCCCAGCGCTCCCGGCACAGCCGGTGATTCAACGCCCGACGGCGACACCCCCTAGCGCCTGCCACCCGGCGGCCGCTCAGCTGGCTTTCTCTTCCGTTGCGCCTTCTGTTGCGCGCCGCGCTCTATAGGCGGCGACGTGTGCGCGGTTGGCGCAGTTTCCGGTGTCGCAATACCGCTTTGACCGGTTGCGGCTGAGGTCCAGAACCACCGCATCGCAGTCGTCCGCCGCGCAGACAAGCATTCGGTCCATTTCCTTGCTGCGGATCACGTCAATGAGCGCCATGGCTGCTTCCGTGCCCATCCGCTCCGCAAGCGGGGCGTCCCGTGTGGTGGCGTGGAGGTGCCAGTCCCATCCGTCGTGCTTGAGGAGCTGGGGGAGGGCGTGTGCCTCGCGCAGGAGCCGGTTAACGCCTTCCACGGCCGTGTCCTCGTCGGCGGTCCACAGCCTGGCCAGCTCAGTTCGAAGGGCGTGGACGCTGGCCAGTTCGGCGGCGTCGCGGGTCCGTGATCCGGAGAAGCCCTCGGCCTTGAGGAAGCGGTCGAGGTCCGCTTGCGTGGCCAGCTTTTCCTGCCCGTTGACGGCGCTGTTAATGAGATGGACGACGGTCCGCAGCGCCACCTCTGCGTCAGGGGCAAATACCATCTTGACTCCTTACAGTGCCTGGCCGTAATGTCATGAGCAATACCCTACTTTACTCCTGACAGGAGACCGCCATGACTGCCGCCGGCAACCGTTCCAAGATGACCCCCGAGGCCGGGCAGACATCTTCCGCGGCGGCCCCGGCTAGTACGGCGGCGCGGAACTTCCTCGCCTCCGGGCTGGGCATCGCGCTGTTTTCCTCGGCGGTGTTCGGCCTTTCAGGCTCCTTTGCCAAGGCCCTCCTGGAAACCGGGTGGACACCGGGGGCGGCAGTCACAGCCCGGCTCAGCGGCGCAGCGCTCATCCTTGCGGTTCCGGCAATTCCGGCGCTCCGTGGCCGCTGGCACCAGCTGCGGGAGAACTGGCTGACCATCGTTCTTTTCGGCCTGATCGGCGTGGCTGCCTGCCAGCTGTTCTACTTCAACGCGGTGTCCCTGCTGTCCGTGGGAGTGGCGCTGCTGCTGGAATACCTCGCCCCCGTGCTGATCGTGCTCTGGCTCTGGGCCGCCAGCAGGAAGCGGCCGCGTCCCCTCACCGTCGCCGGAACACTGCTGTCGCTCGGCGGGCTGGTGCTGGTGCTGGATCTCACCGGCGCCGTGAAGGTGGACGTTGTCGGCGTACTGTGGGGAATGGCGGCAGCGGTCTGCCTGGCCATCTACTTCTTCATCACCGCCAAGGAAAATGACACGCTCCCCCCGATCGTCCTCGCTTCGGGCGGCCTGCTGGTCGGTGCTGCGGTGATGTGGCTGGCCGGGGCCACCGGCCTCCTTCCCATGGCGTTCAGCATGGCTGATACGAAGCTCGGGACTTGGACGACGCCCTGGTGGGTTCCGCTGGCCGGACTGATCGTCCTCGCCACCGTCCTGGCCTACGTTTCGGGAATCATGGCCGCGCGAGCCCTCGGTTCCAAGGTCGCGTCCTTCGTCTCCCTGACGGAGGTGCTGTTCGCCGTGATCTGGGCCTGGCTGCTGCTCGGAGAACTGCCGGCGGCCATCCAGCTGGTGGGCGGCGTCCTGATCGTGGGCGGTGTGGTCCTTGTCCGGCTGGACGAGCTGCGGGGAGCACGTTCCGGAACTGAACCGGGGACTGTGGCGTCCGCACCGCTGGACCACCCGAACGACGTCGAACCCGTTCCCTAGGCTTCTCCCGCCGACAGAAGAGTGGCCCTTGAAAGGGCGGACGGGCCGAGGCGCCACAGCGCCCGGCCCGTCCGGTGAATCTTGCCTTAGCGGGAGGCTTCCTCCTGCTGGCTGGCATTGCGGACAGCATGCTTGCCGGCTTCTTCCAGCGCCTGCGCAACCTTGGTGAGGGAGTTCGAGTGAACGGTGTTCCACTCATTGCGGAACTTCTCGGCGTCCGGTCCCTTTCAGTCGGTGTTCTGGAGGACCCTGCCCAGCATGTTCTTCTGGTTTTCGAGTTCACGTGCACCGGCCTGCAGCTTCGCGCCCAGGTCCTTCAGCTGGGCAATGTCAGCACCTCAAATAGCCATTCGATATCTCCTTAATCAACGGACCCGATCCAGTCGGCATCCCCAGCGGCCTCCGGCTCGTCCGGAAGATCCATTGCCTCAAAGCTATCCTCGAACTCAAAACGGCGCGATGGGCACCCCTCCCCATGCAGCCCTGCCATGGCCGCGGAGGCCCCTGGCGGGCTTTCGGGGAGCTCCTGTTACCTCAGGTCAAGAGGTCGATTTCAAGCGGACCAGAGCCTAGCATGGCGGTATGTGCCGGAACATCCGAACCCTTCACAACTATGAACCGCACGCCACGTCCGAGGAGGTTCATGCCGCGGCGCTGCAGTACGTGCGCAAGATCAGCGGCAGCAATAAACCATCCAAGGCCAACGAGGAGGCCTTCGAGCGTGCTGTGCATGAGGTGGCCCATGCGACGCAGCACCTGCTCGAATCCCTCGTGACCCACGCCCCGGCGAAGGACCGCGAGGAGGAGGCTGCCAAGGCGAAGGCCAGGTCAGCAGTCCGCTTCGGCGCCGCCTGACCTGCCGGGACCTACCTGCCGGGGCCTACCTGCCGAAACCACGCAGCCGGAGCGAATTGGCCACTACCAGCACGGAACTGGCCGCCATGGCAACGCCGGCGATCATCGGGTTGAGCAGTCCGAGCGCTGCCACAGGGATGCCCACGGCGTTGTAGAAGAACGCCCAGAACAGGTTGGTCTTGATCGTGGCCAGGGTGCGTCGGGAGAGTTCGATGGCGGTTGCCACCTGGCCGAGGTCGTTACCCATGACCGTCAGGTCCGCTGCCTCGATGGCCACGTCCGTGCCGGATCCCATCGCGATCCCCAGGTCCGCCTGCGCCAGGGCCGGGGCGTCGTTCACGCCATCGCCCGCCATGGCAACCGTGGCACCGCCCGCCTGCAGCCTGCGGACTGAGTCCACCTTGCCCTCGGGCAGAACCCCCGCGAACACGTCGTCCGGGTGGATCCCGACGGCGGCAGCCACCTGGGCGGCCACGGCGGCGTTGTCGCCGGTCAGCAGGATGGGTCGCAGGCCCAGCCGCCGGAGCCTGGCGACAGCCGCCTCCGAGCCGGGTTTGATGGTGTCACGCAGGCAGATGATGCCGGCGGGCCCGCCGTCCACCGCCACCCAGATGGCGGTGGCACCGGAGTTCTCCGCGTCCCGCAGCGCCTGCTGCTGGTCCGGTTGCAGGGCGATGCCGTTGTCCTGCAGCCACCCTGTACGGCCGGCAACCACCGGCCGCCCTTCCACGGTGCCCGCCACTCCGCCGCCGGGCGCGGACCGGAATCCGACAACGTCGGAGAGAACACTGTCGGGAAGAACACTGTCGGGGAGAACTCCGGCGGGGAGGGTGCCGCCGTCACCCGTCCGGACACTCAGGGCGGGGAGTCCCGCCCTGGCAGCGGCCGTGATGGCGTGAGCAATGGGGTGCTCGGAGGCCGCTTCCAGCGCCCCGGCGAGCCGCAGGACGTCGGCCTTGCTGAACGGTGCGAAGGCGGCCGCGGAATCAACTGCCAGCTGTCCGGTGGTGACCGTGCCCGTCTTGTCGAGCAGAATCGTGTCCACTGTACGGGTGTCCTCCAGGACCTGGGGCCCCCTGATGAGGATCCCGAGCTGCGCGCCGCGGCCGGTTCCGGTGAGGAGCCCGACCGGAGTGGCCAGGCCGAGGGCGCAGGGGCATGCGATCACCAGCACTGCCACCGCGGCGGTGAACGCGGAGCGGAGTTCCGGCGCAGTGACCGCCGGAGCTGCAGCCAGCAGCCAGCCGGCGAACGTGATCACGGCAACGGCCAGCACGATGGGGACGAAGACCGCACTGATGCGGTCCGCCAGCCGGGCGATGGGGGCCTTGCCGGTCTGTGCCTGGGCAACGAGCCGCCCCATCTGGGCGAGCGTGGTTTCAGCGCCAACGCGGGTGGCGCGCACCAGCAGCCGGCCGGAGGTGTTGATGGTGGCACCGGTGACGGGGCTGTCCGGACCCACTTCGACGGGTACTGATTCCCCCGTTACCAGGGAGGCGTCGACGGCGGATGCACCGTCGATGACGACGCCGTCGGTCGCTATTTTCTCGCCGGGACGGACCACGATGACGTCGCCGACGGCAAGCTGATCGGCCGGGACCTTTACTTCCAAGCCGTCAACCAGCACCGTGGCGTCCTTGGCCCCCAGGTTGAGCAGTGCTTTGAGCGCATCGCCGGCCTTCGCCTTGGCGTTCGCCTCGAGGAACCGGCCCAGCAGCAGGAAGGCGGTGACCACGGCGGCAACCTCGAAGTAAAGTCCGCCGGTCCCGCTCATTCCTTCCATGCCGGGGTGTTCTGTAAGCCGCGGATCCGCGAGCAGCTGCCCGAGAGAGAAGGTGTAGGCGGCCATGACACCCAGCGAAACCAGGGTGTCCATGGTGGATGCCAGGTGCCGGGCATTGATCGCGGCGGCACGGTGGAACGGCCAGGCGGCCCAGCTGACCACGGGCAACGCCAGGGCCGCGGCCACCCAGCCCCAGTGGGGGAACTGGAGTGCCGGCAGCATGGAGATCAGGAACACCGGAACCGTCAGGACGGCGGCGACGATGAGCCGCGGCTTCAGGCCGGCGTGGTGAGTGGTTTCCTGCTCGGCCGCCCCCTGCTCCGGTGGCGGCTTGATCTGCACCGGGCGTTTGATCCGGGCTTTGTACCCTGCGGCTTCCACCTGGTCCGTGATCTGCCGGTCCGTGATTCCGGCCGGGACCATGACCTGGGCCGACTCGAGGGGGAGATTGACCGAGGCATGAACACCCTCGAGCTTGCCGAGCTTCTTTTCCACCCGGTTCACGCAGGACGCGCAGGTCATGCCCTCGATGTCGAGTTCGATAATCCTGGTGTCCGGGCGGCCCGGCAGCTGTTCGGTGCTCATGTTGTTCCTCGATTTCGTGGAGGCTTACGCCTCGTCGCCCACCATGAGGTAGCCGGCTTCGGCCACGGCTTCGCCGATCTCGGAGGGGGAGAGTTCCTTTGTTGAGGTGATGGTGACCTTGGAAAGGCCGCCGGAGTTGAGGTCGATGTCGATCTCTTCGACGCCGTCCAGCGCTTCGATTTCTTCGCTGACGGCTGATACGCAGTGTCCGCAGGTCATGCCGGAGACGTGGACTGTGGTGGAGATGGTGCTCATGGCTGGCTCCTTTTGACGGCCGGCAGGCAGGTCGGCGGGTTGGTGTTTTAGTTACCGGAGCAGGCGGCCGATGGCGTCCGCAGCTTCCTTGACTTTGATGTCTATGGCCTCGGCGCGGAGGCCGGGGTCCGGTTCAGAGGCCGCGCCTATCACGCAGTGGCCGATGTGTTCCTCCACGAGGCCCAAACTGACCGCGTGCAGGGCCTTGGTGACGGCAGAGACCTGGGTCAGGATGTCGATGCAGTACTTGTCTTCCTCGACCATGCGTGCGATGCCCCGCACCTGGCCCTCGATGCGGCGGAGCCTACGCAGGTAGGCTTCCTTGTCCGCCGTGTAGCCATGCTGGGGCTGGGGGGCATCAGCCGTTGCCAGCGGTGCTTCTTCGGGCGTGTCCATACCTCCAAAGCTATACCCCCTAGGGGTATACGTCAACTGCTTCGCGGAGGTGGTGCAGGGCAGGAATTTGGGTACAAAAAAGCTCCGGAGTGCGTTATTGGGGGATACGCACTCCGGAGCGGTCTGTTTGGCAGGCTCTGGATCCGCCTGCGGTCCCCAGCTTACGTGCCCTTAATTGTGTGCGCTACCATCCCGAATAAGTACTTTCGCTTTATTTACAAATGGGGTAGTCCGGCTGATAATTGCGGGTTGCCTGACACGGTCAGTCTGGACGGTCCTCGTGCGCCGCCATCCGAAAAGGCACCACCAGAACCGGGCGGCTTTGATGGTGGGTGAGCCAGGCCGCGACCGAGCCGTTGAGCAGCTCCGTGATGCGGTGCCCGAAGCCGCGCTCCGGGGTGCCCACAACGATCATGGGGGCGTCGACCTCCGCTGCCAGCCGACCGAGCGCCCTGGCGGGATCACCGGCAAGGATGCGCATGGTCCATTCAATTGGGGTGCCTGGCCGGACGGCGTCGCCTATAACGGACTTCAGGTTGTCCGTCACAGAGCGGATGTCGTCGTCGTCCTTGTCGGGATGGAGCGAAAGCCGGTGCGTGGAGCGGGCAGGGTCCCACTCCACGAGGTAGCTGGCCTCGTCCACGTAAGCGCACAGCAGCGGAGCGGTCAGCCGTTGGGCAAGGGAGGCGGCTGTCCGGAGGACTTCGGGGTGCTGGTTGGGAACGACCCCGACGAGCAAGGGAGGAGGACCGCTGAAATGCTCTGGAGCCATACTCCATTGTGTTCCCCGCTGTTGCCGTTGAACACCCTTTGAGCTGGGCCTTTATGTCTCAGCGGCCTTCTGCGAGCCTGCAAACAGGTCAAGGAAATGCAGCCGTTTTCCCTTGAACCGGGGGTGCGGCGCGCATAGCGTTGAGTCGTAGAGAGGCGGCGGGACATGCAAATTTTCATGTGGTGGCTTGATCTGGATCTGAAGAGCAAGGAGTGGCTCCGGGAACACCTCCGGGCGGAGGAGCTTCCGCTCTTTGTGCTGCAGGGAATCGCTGAGGCGGGAGGTCCGCATCCGGAGAGCCCGCAGGCCGTGTTGACTGAAGCTGACTGGGATTTCATCGAAACCCAGTCCGAATTCGTGGACTGACCCCCTCCCCGGGGTCGTCAGGCTGCCCGTGCCACGGGGAGTTCGTCCCAGTGCGTGGTGTACCGGGGTGAACGCATGCCGCGTTTCATGCTCCAGTCCACCCCGCTGCGAAGTCCGGCGAATCCAAGTCCGATGGCTCCCCGGCCGTACCTGCGGCTGATCTCCTCCACGAGCGGGCCGATGTTGCGCTCCTCGTGCGGATTTTCGAACAGTTCGAGCGGTTTCTGGTTTCCGGAGGGGCGCAGGTCGGTGACCATGATCCCCGCGCGGACGTAGCGTGTGCCTTCCTGGATGGCGGGCAGCAGCCCGTGTGCCGCGCGGGTGAGCAGCACAGGGTCGGCCGTGGGCATGGGCAACGGAATGCACACCGAGGGAAAGGACTTGTCCTGGGGGTGGTACTCCGATGTGCCTGCGAACGCCGTGAGAACCTTGGCCTGCAGGTGGTGCCTGGCCAGCCGAGCACTGGCCTGCTGTGCGTACACGCTCAGGACCTGCCGCAGTGCCGCGGAGCTGGTAAGGGGCGTGGAAAACGAACGGGAGAAGATCAGCTGGTCGCGCCCTATCCTTTCCTCCTCCAGCGGTATGCACGGGGTCCCCTGAAGTTCAAGCACGGTCCGCATCATCACCACGGAGAACCGGTCCCTGATCATCACCGGGTCCGCGCGGCTCAGGTCGAGAATGGAATGGATCCCCATGGCGTTAAGCCTTCGCGTGAGCCTGGCGGCCACGCCCCAGATCTCGACGACGGACAGCCTCGCCATGAGAGCCTCACGCTCCGCAGCCGGACGTGATTCCCATCGGCACACCCCGCCGAAGGACGGGTTGTTCTTGGCCCACCTGTTGGCCAGTTTTGCCAGGGTTTTGGTGCCGGCGATCCCGACGCAGACCGGCACGCCCACATTGCGCTGGACGGCGGCCTTAATGTCCCGCCCCATCGCCACGAGTTCTGTCGGGCTGCCCTTGACGCCGAGAAAGGCCTCATCGATGCTGTACACCTCCAGCCAGGCAGAGTAACGGCTAAGGAGTTCCATGACGCGGGCGCTGATGTCGCCGTAGAGCTCGTAGTTGCTGGACCGGGCCACAAGCCCCCACTCCTTGGCGCGGGGAGCCAGCTTGAACCAGGGATCACCTGTCCCGATTCCCAGCGCCTTGGCTTCGGGGCTGCGGGTGACCGCGCAGCCGTCATTGTTCGAGAGCACAACCAGCGGACGGCCCTCAAGGGACGGATCGAAGGCCCGTTCCGCGCTGGCGTAGAAGCAGTTCACGTCGACCAGTGCAATCTGGTGCCTTGAGTCAGACATGGTGCAGGCACCGGGTGGCCACGCCCCAGATGGTGAGCTCGGCCAGGGCAGGAACGCGGATGTCCGGATACGTGGGGTTGGCCGCCTGCAGCACCACGCCGGCCGGGGTGATGCGCAGGCGCTTGATGGTCAGCTCCCCGTCGAGGACGGCCACCACCACCGAGCCGTCCCGTGGCTCCAGAGCGCGGTTGACGATCAGCTCGTCCCCGTCGCTGATGCCCGCCTGCTCCATGGAATCACCCGACACCCGCACGATGTACGTGCTGGTGATGTCCTTGATCAGATGCTCGTTCAGGTCAATGCGCCCGTCGAAGTAGTCCTGGGCAGGGGAAGGGTAGCCAGCAGGGACTGCCACCGGCGAGACCAGCACCAGACTCAGTGAAAGCCCTGCGTCTATCACGCGGGGGCCGATAACTACGCCCAAAACACACCTTTTTTCGAATATATGTTCGATAGTTCAGTCTAGCTCCCCGGTGCGACAGTTTGAACTCCCCATGATTTATCTGGTGCCCGGGCCGCCGCCTGGCCCATGTCCTGTTCCGCGGGATCCGGGAGTGCTTCACTGGAAGATACGGCGATGCTGGAAGGGGCCGCGCCGCTGGAATTACGACGGCGGCCGGGCCCGCCTTTCGCCGTCACTGGAGGTGCTCTATGCGCAAGATCATCCTGGTTTCGTCGGTGTCTTTGGACGGGTTCTTCGAGGGGCTGGACCGGGACATCAGCTGGCACGTGGTCAACGAGGAACTCCTGCGCCACTTCAACGAGCAGTTCCGGGCGACGGGAGCCTTCATGTTCGGGCGGGTCACTTATGAGCTGATGACTGATGCCTGGCCTGCCGCCGGCCAGGCTCCGGACAGCTCGGCGGCCATGGTCGAGTTTGCCGAAATCTGGCGCGACATGCCCAAGTTCGTGTTTTCGCGAACCCTCACGCAGGCGGGCTCGAACACTACGGTGATTCACGGCGTCGTGCCTGAACAAGTCGCAGAACTCAAGGCGCGGCCCGGCGGCGACATCGTCCTCAGCGGCGC
This sequence comes from Arthrobacter sp. NPDC093125, assembly GCF_044754225.1. NCBI lineage: Bacteria > Bacillati > Actinomycetota > Actinomycetes > Micrococcales > Micrococcaceae > Arthrobacter > Arthrobacter sp. NPDC093125. The sequence goes on from NZ_JBIVOQ010000001.1 coordinate 875,908, forward strand.
CAATTTGGCCTCCACCTTCATGCGGCACGGCCTCATCGACGAATTCCGGATTTATGTGCACCCCGTGGTTCTGGGACAGGGCCGGCCGCTGTTTGAGGCCCCCGATGTCCGGGCGAACCTGAAGCTGGAGAAGACGCGGCCGTTCGGCAACGGCGTCGTCCTGCTCCACTACTCAACCCACGGCGCCTGAGGCCCCACGCCCAAAAACAGGCCCACGCCCAAACGCGCGAGGTGCCGCGTTGTCGATTTGACCACATCTGTCCGTGGCGCAGCCGAAAGTGAGGGCCGTGCGCCGCATACTGGAACGAGCAGACCGTTCGTGGGGAAAGGGTAGGGCACAGGCATGAGAACTGTGATGAAAGTCGTGCGGAATGAGTACTTTCCCGCGGCTGCCGTGCTGGTGCTGGTGGTGCTGTTCTGGACGGCTGGCCTGTTCGGCGGCCTGTCGCTGCTAAGCAGGAGCCAGCCCCCTCTCGCAACGCTGACGTGGCTGCTGTTTGTCTACGCTGTTGCTGTCCTGTCACCCATGGCCGGCCTGCTGGCCGCCGCCGACATCACCCGCCGCTGGTGGCGTAAGCGCCGGCGCGGTGAGCTGCGGGCCGCGGCCCGGAGGCGGTTTGCCTTGAAGCGGAGCCCCGCCTCAAAGGGGTGAACCTCACAAACTCAGCGACCCCGTCGAGCGGGGCTGCCCGCACGGCAGGCCTGCCAAAACCATTGCGGGCTTCCCAGCGGAGTGGTTCGATGGGGTGCATGGCTACCCCTGAGACGTACCTCTTAGCGATCGGGACCAAAAAGGGACTCTGGCTGGCGACCAGCCAGGACCGCCGGCAGTGGTCCTTCTCCGGCCCGCATTTTCTGATGAGCGAGATACCGAGCATCGGAATCGACACCCGGGACGGCCGCACCAGGATCATGGTCGGGGTGCGGTCCGAACACTGGGGACCCACCGTCGCGCATTCCGATGATCTTGGCGCGAGCTGGACCGAGCCCGAACAGGGCGCCATCAAATTCCCCGACGGAACGGAAGCCGCCGTCGAGCGCATCTGGCAGATTCACCCGGACGCGGAGTCGCGGCCGGGTGTGGTCTGGGCCGGGGCAGAGCCGATTTCGGTGTGGAAGTCCACGGACGGCGGTGAGCACTTTGAACTGAACCGCGGACTGTGGGACCACCCGCACCGCAGCGACTGGGGCGCCGGGTATGGCGGTGCCGCCGCGCACTCGATCGTGGTCAACCAGGCCGGGGACAACGTGCACGTTGCCATGAGCACCGGCGGCGTCTACCGCTCGCTCGACGGCGGCACCTCCTGGGAGCCCCGGAACCGGGGGATTTCGGCCTACTTCATGCCGGATCCCAATCCGGAGTTCGGCCAGTGCGTCCACAAGATTGCGGCGGATGCCGCCGTCGAAGGCCGCCTGTATGCGCAGAACCACCACGGCGTTTACCGCAGCGATGACAATGCCGAGAGTTGGCAGTCCATAGCCGAGGGTTTGCCGGCCGACTTCGGGTTCGTGATGCTGACCCATCCGCGCCGCGCCGGAACCGCCTGGGTGATTCCGCTCAAGGCCGACGGCGAGCGGATCCCGCCCGACGGCAAGCTGGCCGTGCACCGCACGGACGATGCCGGCGGAACCTGGAAGCGGCTGGACGCGGGCCTGCCGCAGTCCGAATACAACGCGGTGCTTCGAGACGCGGCTGCCGTGGATTCTGCTGAACCAGCCGGGGTGTACTTCGGAACGCGCGGCGGCGCCGTGTACGCCAGCGCCGATGAGGGTGAAACCTTTGCCGAGGTTGCCTCCCACCTGCCCGACGTGCTGTGTGTCCGTGCCGCCGTCGTGGCGGACTCCAGGGTGCCGGCGCCGGCATCCCCTTGAGGCTCCGCAGTGGCTGAGATCAGCGTGGTGCTTCCCAGTGTCCTTCAGCCGCTCGCCGGCGGGCAGTCCTACCTGACTGCGCCCGCCGACGGGACGGTGACCGTGGGCTGGTTGCTTGATGCCGTGACCGGGGGCTACCCGGTGCTTGCCAGGCGTTTGCGGGACGAGACCGGTGCCCTCCGCCGCTACGTGAATATTTACGTGAACGGTGACGAGGTCCGGCGTCTCCAGGGCCTGGATACGGAGGTTGCTGCCGGCCAGGAAGTGCTGATCATTCAGTCCGTGGCCGGGGGATAGCTGGCTCAGGCAACCCGCCAGACGCTGCACTCGTCGGTATTGATGGCCTTGCGCATGCCGCTGTGATGATCCATGATCCAAACGACGCCGATCCCGGGCGCTGTCTCCTGGACGCTGCCGCGGCGGATGATGACGTCGTCGTAGTTGGGGCCTACCGACAGGCGGGCTTCAATTTCGTCCCCGCGGTGGAGCTGATCCAGGGCGCGGACTCGCTTTATGTGGGATTTGGCTTCCTTCAGCATTGCATGGCCTCCTGAGCTGGAGCTGGTGCCGGCTATTGCCTGCACTCCCAGTGTGGCGGGGCATTGTTGCGCCTTCATTTCCTGCCCGTTAGCAGTCGGTTAGTTTCCGGCGCCGGAGCTGTTTCGCCGGGGAAATGGCGGTGGTACGAGCCCGGTACCCCTGCCGTCGGGCCGGTCTGCGTCTCGGTAACCTCAGGCCATTGACCCGGCAATCTTCTCCCACAAGACTTTCCAGTGGGCCTGCGGGCCGTCACGCCGACCGGGAGGAATCAGCCATGACCATTGAGGAAACCGAAGCAGAAGCGGACTACCGGGCCGGGCGGGAGTGGTTCAAGAGCGCCGTTGTGTACCAGATCTACCCGCGCAGCTTTGCCGATTCGGACGGTGACGGCATCGGCGACCTCCGCGGGGTCATCGGCAAGCTGGACTACCTGCAAACGCTGGGTGTCGACGTCGTCTGGCTCTCCCCGGTCTACCGTTCACCGCAGGATGACAACGGCTATGACATCAGCGATTACCGGGACATCGATCCCGTCTTCGGGGACCTGGAAACCCTTGATGAGCTCCTGGAGGGGCTGCACGCACGTGGCATGAAGCTGGTGATGGACCTCGTGGTCAACCACACTTCCGATGAGCACCCGTGGTTTGTGGAGTCCCGCTCCGGCAAGGACAGCCCGAAGCGGGACTGGTACTGGTGGCGGGCCCCGCGTGCGGGTGCCGAGCCCGGGACGGCCGACCCCGGAACGGCAGGGGCGGAACCCAACAACTGGGGCTCCGCGTTTTCGGGACCTGCCTGGGAATACGACGCCACGACCGGGGAATACTACCTCCACCTCTTCTCCAAGAAGCAGCCGGATCTTAACTGGGAAAACCCGGACGTGCGGGCCGCGATCTACGACATGATGAACTGGTGGCTGGACCGCGGCGTGGACGGCTTCCGCATGGACGTCATCAACTTCATCTCCAAGGAGCAGTCCCTGCCGGACGGCCCCATCGCCGAGGGCAAGCTTTATGGCGATGGCAGCGCCCACTTCATCTGCGGCCCCCGCATCCATGAATTCCTGCAGGAGATGCACCAGGAGGTGTTTGCCGGGCGCGACAAGGAACTGCTTACAGTCGGCGAGATGCCCGGCGTGACGGTGGATGATGCCGTGCTGTTCACCGACCCGGGACGCCGCGAGGTGGACATGGTGTTCCAGTTCGAGCACGTGGCGTTGGACCAGGAGGGCGGCAACAAGTGGCGCCCCAAGAAACTCCGGCTGACAGACCTGAAACAGTCGCTGGGCCGCTGGCAGGAAGCCCTGGGGGAGCGCGGCTGGAACAGCCTCTATTGGGGCAACCACGACCAGGCCCGCGCCGTCTCCCGCTTCGGCGACGACGGCCGGTACCGCGAGCAGTCGGCCAAGATGCTCGCTGCGGTCCTTCACCTGCACCGCGGCACACCCTACGTCTACCAGGGCGAAGAGTTGGGCATGACCAACATGTCCTTTGGCGCCATCAGCGACTACCGCGACATCGAGGTCCTGAACCACCACCGCGAGGCAACCACGCATCTGGGCCACACCGACGCGGAGGTCCTCGCTGCATTGGCCCCGCTGAACCGGGACAACGCCAGGACACCCGTGCAGTGGGACGCCAGCCGCCACGGCGGCTTCACGACAGGTGCGCCGTGGATCGTGGTCAATCCGAACGCCAACACCATCAACGCCGCGTCCCAGGTGGACGATCCCGGCTCCATCTTCAGCTTCTACCGCCAGGTGATCGCGCTCCGGCACACAGACCCCGTGGTCGCCTACGGCGACTTCACCATGCTGCTGCCCGACGACGAACACGTCTACGCGTTCCGGCGCTCACTTCCGGACGCCGAAATGCTGGTCCTCGGAAACTTCTCCGGCAGCGGGCAGCCGGTGGACCTTGACGTCTCCTGGTCCGGCGCGGGGCTGGTATTGGGAAACTACCCGCCGGCACCCGGCCTGGCGCTGCGCCCGTGGGAGGTGAAGGTGCTGCGCCGCGCGCTGTAGTGAGTGCTGCTACGGTGCGAGTCGGTCACCGGGCTTGTGCACCCGGAACCAGCGGTAGCCGTACCGTCCCAGCTCAACCGTGAAGCCGCCGTCGGGCTCCAGTTCCTCGTGGCCGCCGTCGAACAGGTCCAGCAGGAGCGCGCCCTTGAAGGCGCGCGGCGCGCCATCCTCCGGCCCGACGGTGCCGCTGACCTTCACCGTCTCCTCGCTGAAGTTGTGCAGCAGCACCAGGGTGGCCCCGGCGGAGCTGCAGGTGTGCGCGAAGACGGCGGGCTCGGGCTGGTCGATGACGGCGAACTCGCCCCAGCCCAGCTCCGGCGATTCGCGGTAGCGCTGCATTAGGGTTGCCATGAAGTTCCACAGCGACCCGGGGTCGCGCTTGGCCGCAGCGGCGTTGACTTTTTCCGGGCCAAAGTCCCCTCGGACCAGCGGAGCCACCAGGTCGGAGGACTTGGCGTCCGAGAAGCCGCCGTTCTTCTGGTCGGTCCACTGCATGGGCGTACGGACGGCGGCCCGGCTCTTCTGCCGCAGGTCCTCACCCATGCCGATCTCTTCGCCGTAGTACAGCACCGGCGTGCCCGGCAGGGAGAACATCAAGGAATACACCATGCGGATGCGGCCGATGTCGCCGTCCAGCATCGGCGGCAGCCGGCGCCGGAGGCCCCGGCCGTACACCTGCATGTTCTTCTCCGGGCCGAACGCGGCGAAAACCTCCTCACGCTCGCCGTCACTGAGCTTGTCCAGCGTGAGCTCGTCATGGTTACGGACGAACATGGCCCACTGGTTGTCCGGGTTCAGCGGCGGCCTGCTCTTCAGCGTCTCCGCCAGCGGACGGGCGTCCCTTCGGGCCAGTGACAGGTAGAGGTGCTGCATGGTCATGAAGTCGAACTGCATGTTCAGCTCGTTGCCCTCGGGCCCGCCGAAGTATTCCAGCTGCTCCTTGTACGGCAGGTTCACTTCGCCCAGCAGCACCGCGCTGCCGTTGCGCCGGTTCAGGAAACTGCGCAGGGCGGAGAGATAGTCGTGCGGGTCGATGTTCGCTGCTTCGTCCTTTGGCTGGCCGCGTGTCTCCAGGAAGAACGGGACGGCATCGAGCCGGAAGCCCTCAAGCCCCAGTTCCAGCCACAGCCCCATGGCCTTCGCGATCTCGTCCCGGACCTTGGGATTTGTCACGTTCAGGTCCGGCTGGTGCTCGTTGAACATGTGCAGGTACCACTCGCCCGTGGCCTCATCCTGGGTCCAGATGGACGTCTGCTCCCCGGGGAACACCACCTCCGAGGACGTGTCCGGCGGGGTGTCTTTGCGCCACACGTAGAAGTCGCGGTACGGGTTGTCCACGGACTTCCGGGCCTCCTGGAACCAGTGGTGCTGGATCGAGGTGTGGTTGACCACGAAGTCCGCGATGACCCTGATGCCGCGGTCCTTGGCGGTGCGGATGAATTCCACGAGGTCGCCCATGGTGCCCAGGCGGCTGTCCACGCTGAAGAAATCGGTGACGTCGTAGCCGTCGTCGCGGTCAGGGGAGGGGTAGAACGGCATGAGCCAGATGCAGCTCACCCCGAGGGCGGCAAGGTAGTCCACGCGCTGGGTGAGGCCGACGAAATCGCCGGTGCCGTCGCCGTCGTGATCGAAAAAAGTCTCGACGTCGAGGCAGTAGATCACGGCGTTCTTCCACCAGAGGTCTGAGGTTTCCGCGATTTTCATGCGGTGCCCACATCCCGGAGCTGGGGCAGCACCTTGTCCGCAAAGGCGTCGATGAACGGCGCCTGCTCCTGTCCGACGAAGTGCAGATACAGCTCGTCGAAGCCCAGGCCGAGGTACTCCCCGAGCCACTCGGCGTGCTGGTCCAGGCTCGCGGAGACGTTGACCGCTTTGCGGACCTGTTCAAGCCCGACGTCGGCACTCACCCCGTCGAAGTGGGCTGCGGTGGGCAGGTCCCAAGGAATTGGCGGAGCGAAAACGTTGGACCGCCACTGGTCCATCGCAATGGCCTCAGCGTCCTTCTCCTCCGAAGCCCACGACAGGTGGATCTGGAGCACCGCCTTGCCGCGGCCGCCATGGTCACGGTACGCGCTGAGCATCTCCCGGAGCTTCGCCGGAGGCTGGTTCACCGTCACCAGCCCGTCCGCCCAGGCAGCGGAGCGGCGTGCCGTTTCCACGCTGATGGCCGGGGCGATGAGCGGCGGCGGCGGTTGCGGGACGTCCCAGATCCGCGCCTGTTCCACGGTGACAAGGCCGTGGTGTGTGACCTCCTCACCGGCATGCAGGCGGCGGATGACGCTGACGCATTCCTCCAAGCGCTGCTGGCGGGTTTCTTTCTGCGGCCACGGATCGCCGGTGATGTGCTCGTTCATGTTCTCCCCGCTGCCCAAAGCCACCCAGAACCGGCCGGGGAACATCGAGGCCAGCGTGGCCGAGGCATGGGCGATAACGGCAGGGTGGTACCGCTGGCCCGGCGCGTTGACCACCCCGAACGGCAGGGTTGTGGTCGCCAGTGCGGCGCCCAGCCAGGACCAGGCAAAGCCCGAATGTCCCTGCCGGGCGGACCAGGGCTCGATGTGGTCGGAGCACATGGCGGCGTCGAAGCCGGCCTCCTCGGCGTGCTGCACATCCTTCAGGAGCTGTCCGGGGCTGATCTGTTCATGCGATGCGTGAAATCCGATGGCTGCCATCGTTAATGTCTACCGGCGGCGCGTGTCGGTGTCGAGGGGTGGCGCAGCAGCGGGCCGCGGGTAAGAATGGGGCCTATGCAGCTGCCGGTCATGCCTCCCATTGCTCCCATGCTCGCCAAGTCGGTGGCCGCGATCCCGGAAGGGGCATTGAGCTACGAGCCGAAGTGGGACGGCTTCAGGTCCATCATCTTCCGCGACGGCGATGATGTGGAGATCGGCAGCCGGAACGAAAAGCCCATGACCCGCTACTTCCCGGAACTCGTGGAGGCGCTGAAGGCGAACCTGCCCCCGAAGTGCGTGCTCGATGGGGAGATTGTCCTGGTCGGCGCCTCCGGAGACCGGCTCGATTTTGACGCCCTGCAGCAGCGGATCCACCCCGCCGCCAGCCGCGTGAAACTGTTGGCGCAGCAAACGCCCGTGAAGTTCGTGGCATTCGATCTGCTGGCGCTGGGCGATGAGGACTTTAGCGGCCGCCCCTTCGCTGACCGCCGCGCGGCCCTGGAGGAGGTGTTCGCTTCCGTCAACGCTCCGGTCCACCTGACCGCCGCCACCCAAGACCGGGAGCTGGCCGGGAAGTGGTTCCACCAGTTCGAGGGTGCCGGCCTGGACGGGATCATCGCCAAACCCCTCGACGGGCCCTACCAGCCGGACAAGCGCGTGATGTTCAAGGTCAAGCACGAGCGGACGGCGGACGTCGTTCTCGCCGGCTACCGCGTCCATAAGAGCAGTTCCAGTGCCATCGGGTCGCTGCTGCTGGGCCTGTACAGGCCCGACGGCGAGCTGGCGAGCGTAGGCGTGGTGGGCGCCTTTCCCATGCAGCGGCGCAGGGCGCTCTTCGAGGAACTGCAGCCGCTGGTCACGGACTTCGACAGTCATCCGTGGGCCTGGGGAAAGCAGGAAGAAGGCACGCGCACACCGCGCAACGCCGAGGGCAGCCGCTGGAGCGCCGGCAAGGACCTGTCCTTCACGCCGCTGCGCCCGGAGCGGGTGCTCGAGGTGAAGTACGACCACATGGAGGGGGAGCGGTTCCGCCACACCGCCCAGTTCGCGCGCTGGCGTCCCGACCGCGACCCGCAATCCTGCACGTACGAGCAGCTTGAGGAGCCGGTGAAGTTCGACCTCGCCGAGGTGCTGGCCACCTGACCGCTACGGGCGCAGGGCTGATGAACTGACGGGGCGGGGGCTTAAGTGTCCGTTCGCGCTGGGTTCCGGTTCAAACGCCGACGGCGGCCCGCCCCGGGAAGGGGAGGGCCGCCGTCGGGCTGTACTGCTTAGTCGCTGTACTGCTGGAGGGTTACTTGAGGCCGAGCTCGCGGGTGGGGACCTTGAAGGATTCCTTGGCCGTGAGGGCAGAAACCGCTGCGACGGCGCAGATGATGGCGGTGAAGATGCTGATCTGGACCCAGCCGCCGGGCTTGATGCCGCCCATGGCTGCCACGATGGCGGGGGCGAAGCCGGCCATCAGGAAGCCGAGCTGGGTGCCGATGGCCAGGCCGGAGAACCGGACCTTGGTGCTGAACATCTCGGCGTAGAAGGACGGCCAGACGGCGTTGGACGCTGCGTAGCCACAGGAGAAGAAGCCGATGGCCGCGAGGAACATCAGCGGGACGCTGCCGGATTCGAGGCTCAGCAGGAAGACGGGGGTGAGGATGGCGCTGGCCACTGCGCCGTAGATGAAGACGGGCTTGCGTCCGATCCTGTCCGAGAGCATGCCGAACAGGGGCTGGGTGCCCAGGGCCACGAGGTTGGCGCCGACCACGAGCCAGAGCGTGGTGGTGCCGTCCACGCCCGCCACGGTCTTGGCGTAGCTGATGGCAAGAGTGCCGAACACCGTTGATACGGCGGCGATGAAGGCGCAGCAGATCACGCGGAGGACGTCGCGCCAGTGTGCCTTGAGGAGGTCGGCCACGGGCAGCTTGGAGATCTCTGCGCTCTTCTTGGCCTCGGCGAATGCCGGCGGCTCGTGCAGGGTGCGGCGGATGAAGAAGGCCACCACGACCACCACGGCGCTGAGCCAGAACGGAACCCGCCAGCCGATGCCGTACTTGATCTCGTCAGGCAGGGCCAGCACGGGGATGAAGACGAGGGCGGCGAGGATCTGTCCGCCCTGCGTGCCGGTGAGGGTCCAGGACGTGAAGAAGGAGCGGCGGTTGTCCGGTGCGTGCTCGAGCGTCATGGACGATGCGCCGGCCTGCTCGCCGGCGGCTGACAGCCCCTGGCAGAGGCGGGCAAGCACCAGCAGCGCGGGGGCCCACCAGCCCACGGTGTTGAAGTCAGGCAGGCAGCCGATCAGGAAGGTGGAGGCACCCATGAGCAGCAGCGTGAACATCAGGACCTTCTGCCGGCCGACCCGGTCACCGAAGTGGCCCAGCACGACGGCGCCTACGGGACGGGCCACGTAGGCGAAACCGAAGGTGGCGAAGGACATGATGGCGGCGTTGGCATCAGCGTTCGGGAAAAACACATGCGGGAAGATCAGTGCGGCCGCCGAGCCGAAGATAAAGAAGTCGTAGTACTCGACGGCGCTGCCGAGGAAGCTGGCAAGGGCTGCCTTCTTCGGTGTACCGGCCGGGGCATCAGTGCCCGCCGCGGCGGACGGAAGTGTCTGGCTCATGGTGTTCCTTCAGTGTGACGACATCGTCGCGGTGTATCAGGAGGATCGCAGCCGCCGCCTCGATGGGGGAAGGGGCGGCTGGAGGTCCTTGTAAAGACCCGGATTAAGTAGCCGCATGGTGGGAGCTACTTGTGCGATACAGCAACTATGGCTGTGAGGGCAGTCACCTGTCAAGAAAACTACTCACCATCTAGAAGTAGCTCTCACATTGTGGCAACATGGAGCCATGAGTGTGAAAGAAGCCACAGGCAACGGCGCCGACATCCAGTCCTCCCCGGAAGCGGCCGCAGGCCCGGACGACCAAGGGCCGGGCCCCAAAGCCAAGGCGGCAAAAGCCGCCAAGGAAGACTCCCGGACGGACATGGTGGGCAAGGCCCTGGGGCTGCTGGTCCTGCTGGGTGATGAGCCGCGGGGCGCCAGCGCCTCCGAGCTCTCCCGCCGGGCGGAACTGCCGTTCAGCACCACCTACCGCCTGCTCGGATCCCTGACTAGGGACGGTTTCGTGGACTACGAGCCCGAGGGCCGCCGCTACCACCTCGGCCTGCGGATCTTCCAGCTCGGCCAGCGCGTCTCCAACCACCACGGCTTTGCCGGGACAGCGCTGCCCATCCTGCGGCGGGTCACCGATCAGACGAAGGAAGCCACCATCCTCTCCGTCCGCGACGGCATCCATCACCTCACCGTGAACAAGGTGGACGGGCCCCAGACCTTCCGGGTGACCAGCGATCCTGGCCATCTCGGCGCGCTTCACACCACTTCCGTCGGCAAGGCGCTCGTTGCCTTCGCTGAGGACGAGGAACGCGAGCTGCTGCTCCAGGAACTCCCGCTCGAACCGTTGACCAGCCACTCCATCACTGACAGGGACGCCTTCCGCGCTGAAATCGAGCAGGTCCGCCGTCAGGGCTACGCAGTCATGGACGAGGAGAACGAGCTCGGCATGCGCGCCGTCGCTGTCCCGGTCTTCACCGCCCACGGCGTCGCCTTTGCCTCCCTTGCCACCGCGGTTCCAGTGTTCCGTCTCGACATGGAAGCCCTCGTTGCCCTGGTGCCGCTGCTGCAGGAGGCCGCGGCCGAGCTGTCCGCACGCCTCCCCCAGCGTTGACGTGTTCGTATGTAGAACAAGAGTGCAAGATATGAACATTTGCTGTACCGTAATCCCTATCACCTGGCTAAGTGCAGGCGCCCCAGGCGCTTCCGCAGGCCGTGTGCCGTTGTCAAAGGAGCCGCACGCATGAGCAATCGAACCGAGTCCTACCTCATAGGGCTTGTCGGCGATGGCGTGATGCCGTCCCTGTCACCCCATATGCACGAACGTGAAGGCGACCTGCAGGGCCTGCGCTATCTGTACCGCCCCATCGATCTGCATGAGCTGGACCTGCCGGCGGCCGCCATCGGCGACCTGCTGCAGAGTGCCTCCCGCCTGGGCTACAACGGGCTGAACATCACGCACCCCTGCAAGCAGGTGGTCCTGAAGCACCTGGACGAGGTCACTCCGGACGCCGAGAAGCTCGGCGCCGTCAACACCGTGGTGATCCAGGACGGACGCTTCATCGGCCACAACACGGACTTCTCCGGCTTTGCCGCAGCCCTCGCGGCAGGGCTCCCCAACGCCGGGCTCAGCCGGGTCGTGCAGCTGGGAGCGGGCGGTGCCGGTTCCGCCGTCGCCTACGCCCTGCTCACAGCCGGCGTGCAGACGCTGGACCTGGTGGACATGGACCTGGCGCGCGGTGCCGACCGGGCCGCCGAACTGGCCGGTTTTTTCCCGGACCGCACCATCACGGCCAGCACGACGGCGGAACTGCCGCAGCTGATGCCGCTCGCCGACGGTCTGGTGCACTGCACGCCGGTGGGCATGGCTGCGCACCCTGGCCTGCCGCTGGACATCTCCCTCGTGGAATCCCGCCATTGGGTGGCGGACATCGTTTACCGCCCCATCGAAACCGAACTGGTCCGCGAGGCACGCGCCAAAGGCTGCGAAGTGCTCGATGGCGGACGCATGGCCGTGGGCCAGGCCGCAGACGCCTTCCGGATCTTCACCGGGCTCGACGCCGACGCCGAACGGATGCGCACCCACTTCCTGGAACTCATCGCCGCCGAAGAGGTGGCCGTCTGATGCGCACCGGAATCGCCACCGTCTGCCTGTCAGGCACGCTCAAGGAAAAGATGCAGGCCTGCGCCATCGCGGGCTTCGACGGCATTGAGATCTTCGAGCAGGACCTGGTCACCTCCCCGCTGAGCCCCGAGGAGGTCCGTAAGATGGCCGCCGACCTCGGCCTCACCCTGGACCTGTACCAGCCGTTCCGCGACTTCGACAGCGTCGGGAAGGACCTGCTGGCCGCCAACCTGCGCCGGGCCCTGGCCAAATTCCGGCTCATGTCCCGGCTGGGCATGGACACCATCCTGGCCTGCACCAACGTCGCCACCGCCACCATCGACGACGACGGCCTCCGCGCCGAACAGCTCGCCGCGCTGGCCGGCCTGGCGGGCGAACACGGCGTCAAGGTCGCCTACGAGGCGCTGGCGTGGGGCAAATACGTCAACGATTACGAGCACGCCCACCGCCTCGTGGAAATGGTGGACCACCCCAACCTCGGTACCTGCCTGGACTCCTTCCACATCCTGTCCCGCGACTGGGACACGGCGCCCATCGAAGCCATCAACCCGGACAAGATCTTCTTCGTCCAGGTGGCCGACGCCCCCAAACTCTCCATGGACGTGCTTTCCTGGAGCCGGCACTACCGCGTCTTCCCGGGGGAGGGCCAGTTCGAGCTCGCCAAGTTCATGGGCCACGTGGTTCGCGCCGGCTACAGCGGGCCGGTGTCGCTGGAGGTCTTCAATGACGTCTTCCGCCAGTCCGACGTCGAACGCACCGCCGTGGACGCGATGCGCTCGCTGATCTGGCTCGAGGAGCAGAGCGCGAAGTGGCTGGAGGCCGGTGTCGGAGGCACGGCAGCGGGCGGCGGTACTGTTGCTGGTGGTCCTCCGGCCGCGGCCCGCCGTCGTTATCCCATGGAACTGGCCACGCTCCCGCAGGTGGCGGAACCGGCAGGCTTCAACTTTGCTGAGGTCAAGGCAGCCGACACCGCCGCCCTGGAAACGGTCCTGGGCCAGCTCGGCTTCGAGTTCAACGGCCGGCACCGCACCAAGGACGTGCAGCTGTGGACCATGGGCCACGCCCGCGTGATCATCAACGAACAGGCGCCGGACGGCGCTGCTGCCCCGGCCATCGCCGCCGGTATTGCTGCCCTCGGCTTTGACGTCGATTCCCCCGTCATCGCCTCGGCCCGCGCCCAGCAGCTCAAAGCCCCGGTGGTGCCGCGCAAGAGCCAGGCCAACGAGGAGGTGTTCCAGGGCTTCGCCGCCCCGGATTCCACCGAGATCTTCCTCTGCCAAGGCAGCCCGGACGGTACCGCCGCCTGGACGGGTGAATTCGGCGAGGCCGGTGAATTCGGCGAGACCGGTGAATTCGGCCAGGCGGGTGAATTCGGCGAAGGACTGCAGGTCCCCGCCGGCGGCAACGCCGTCATCGACCACGTCAACCTCGCCCAGCCGTGGCAGCACTTCGACGAGGCCGTCCTCTTCTACACCAGCGCCCTGGCGCTGGAGCCGCAGCCGTTCGCCGAGGTGGCAAGCCCCAGCGGCCTGGTCCGCTCCCAGGTCATGCAGACCTCCGACCGCGCCGTCCGCCTGGTGCTGAACCTGGCGCCGCTGATCCAGCAGGACGGCGCGCAGACCTACCAGGAGCACATCGCTTTCGCGGTGGATGACCTGGTTGCCACGGCCCGCGCCGCGCGGGACCGGGGGCTGGCTTTCCTGCAGATCCCCGAGAACTACTATGAGGACCTGGACGCCCGCTTCGACCTCGAACCCGGCTTCCTGGACACCCTCCGGGACCTCAACCTGCTTTACGACCGCGATGCCGACGGCGAGTTCCTGCACTTTTACACCGCCACCGTGGGCAGCGTGTTCTTCGAAATGGTGGAGCGCCGCGGCAGCTACGACGGCTACGGGGCCCCGAACGCGCCGGTGCGCCACGCCGTCCAGTATGACCACCTGCACGAACTGACCACCCACACCATCACCCATTGAAAGGAGGCTGCTGTGCCTGAAGACGTGAACCTTGAGACATACAACGCTGACGCGCTCACGGAGGACATCGCCGACGCAGTGACCGATCTCCAGACGCCGGCTCCCAAGGCCGCTCCTGCGCCCGCGCCCCGCGTCGAGACCCAGCAGGATCTCAGCGCCGAGATCAAGGCGATCGGGGAGGCCTACAAAGAAGCCGTAAAGAACGGTGCGCCGAAGGAGACCCAGCCCCGCCTGGACTTTGCCCCGTACCGCAGCAGCACCCTGCGCCACCCCACCAAGAGCCTGCACCACGCTGACCCGGAGACCATCGAGCTGCACTCCCCGGCATTCGGCCACCAGGACGTGCACGCGCTGGAGTCCGACCTGACCATCCAGCACAATGGCGAGCCGCAGGGCGAACGCATCATCGTCGCCGGCCGCGTGCTGGACGGCGACGGCCGGCCCGTAGCCGGGCAGCTCGTGGAGATCTGGCAGGCCAACTCCTCCGGCCGCTACATCCACAAGCGCGACCAGCACCCGGCACCGCTGGACCCGAACTTCACCGGGGTGGGCCGCTGCATCACCGGCCCCGACGGCTCCTACCGCTTTGTCACCATCAAGCCCGGTGCCTACCCGTGGAAGAACCACCTCAACGCCTGGCGTCCCGCGCACATCCACTTCTCCCTGTTCGGCACGGAATTCACCCAGCGCATCGTCACGCAGATGTACTTCCCCGGCGACCAGCTCTTCCCGCTGGACCCGATCTACCAGTCGATCGTGGACCAGGACGCCCGGGACCGCCTCGTGGCCTCCTACGACCACGACCTCACCGAGCCTGAATGGGCCCTCGGCTACAACTGGGACATCGTCCTGACCGGTTCCAGGCGGACCTGGACCGAAAATGAGGCACTGGGAGCCGAAGGAGACGACCATGAGTAAGCTGATTGCCACACCCGGACAGACCGTTGGCCCCTTCTACGGCTACGCGCTGCCCTACGAGAAGGACCGCGAACTGCTGGCCCCGGGTTCCCCGGGCTCCATCCGCCTCCAGGGCACCGTGTACGACGGCGCCGGGCACCCGATTCCCGACGCCATCCTCGAGATCTGGCAGCCGGACTCCGAAGGCAACATCGTCAGCAGGACCGGCTCGCTGGTCCGCGACGGCTACACCTTCACCGGCTGGGGTCGGAGCGCCGTAGGCAACTCCGGCGTCTACACCTTCACCACCGTGAACCCGGGCCCCACCAAGCCCGGCGCCGCCCCTTTCATCTCGGTCGCCGTCTTTGCCCGCGGCCTCATGAACCGCCTTTTCACCCGCATCTACCTGCCCGGGAACGAGGAGGCGCTGGCGAATGATCCGCTGCTGTCCTCCCTGGATCCCGAGCGCCGCAAGACCTTGATCGCCCGCCGCGACGCCGACGGCGGCGTCACCTTCGACATCCGCCTCCAGGGCGAGGGTGAAACCGTCTTCCTCGACTTCGAGGGAACCGGAACCGGGGGCGCCGAGCAGTGACCGCTTCCCAGCCAGCCGCCGGCTACGGCGACGTCGGACTGCTGAGTCCTGTCTCGGCGTCGCCCCTCGTGGCAGCCTTGACGGGCGACCGCGCGGTCCTGGGGGCGATCCTCGCCGTCGAGGCCGGCTGGGCCGCTGTGCTGGAAAAGCACGACCTCGCTCCCGCCGGGTCGGCAGCCGTGGTTGCCCATGCTGCCGACGCCTCCCGGTACGACGCTGCGGACATCGCCCGGCGCGGGCAGGGCGGCGGCAACCCGGTCATCCCGCTCTTGGCGGACCTGCGCGCCCAGGTCAAGGCCCTGGACACTGAGGGAATGGGTGCACTGCGTGCCGTGCACACCTCGCTGACCAGCCAGGACGTACTGGATACCGCCCTGATGCTGCTGGCCCGCAACACTGTTGGGGCGCTGCTTGCGGACGTGAAAGGCACGACGGCGGCGCTCGCCCGCCTGGCAGAACAGCATGCGGAGACGCTGTGCGTGGGCAGGAGCCTGACTCAGCACTCGCTGCCGTTTACGTTCGGGCTCCGGTCCGCGCAGTGGTTCTCGGGGCTGGCCGCTGCAGCGCGCCGGCTCGACGCACTCGAGCTGCCGGTGCAGACCGGCGGGGCTGCCGGCACACTGGCAGCTGGCACCGTGCTGACCGCCGGCTCGTCGACGGACCCGTTCGGGCTGGCAGACGACCTTGCCGCCCAGCTCGGACTCGCCGCCGCCGCGGCGCCGTGGCACACCAACCGGCTGGCAGTCACGTCGCTGGGCGACGCCCTGGCCGGGGTAGTGGACGCCCTGGGCAAGATCGCTGCGGACATCCTGTTCCTGAGCCGGCCGGAGGTGGCAGAGGTGGGCGAGCCACGGGTGCCCGGCCGCGGTGTTTCCTCGGCGATGCCGCAGAAGCAGAACCCGGTACTCTCCGTGCTGGTGCGCAGCGCGGCCCTGCAGGCCCCGGGGCTTGCCGCCCAGCTGCACCTGGCCGCCGCCACCTTCAACGACGAGCGCCCGGACGGCGCTTGGCACACCGAGTGGCCGGCCCTGCGCCAGCTGCTCGCCCTGGCCCTGGGCGCGGCAGGCCACGTACGTGAACTTGCCGAAGGGCTGCAGGTATTCCCCGACGCCATGCGCCGGAACCTGGACCTCTCCGGGCCGCTGCTCCTGAGTGAGGGTGTGAGCGTCGCGGTGGCGCCGCTGCTTTCCGTTGACGAAGCCGGCGCCGACGGCAAGCAGCAGCTGCAGGCCGTCGTCGACCGGACGCTGCAGGCGCCCGCGGGCGAACAGGCCGCCACCTACCGCAGGCTGCTGCGCGAAACGGTTCCGGCGGACAAACTGTCCGGACAGGAGCTGGACTCACTGCTTGACCCGGCGAGCTACCTGGGCCAGGCCGGCGCGATTTCCCGCCGGATCGTGGCAGCCTTCCCGGACTACGCGCGTCCTTCAACCCAACCTGAACGAAACGGAGCTTCCCGTGGCTAGACCAACAGTGAAGGCAGTCCTGCTTTCGCCGCAGCGCGACCTGGGCGGCAAGCCGCTTCTTATCGTCGGGCCGTCACTCGGCACCTCCTCCGTGCTGTGGGCCCAGACCGGCTCCCTGCTCGGCAACGATTTTGATGTGGTGGCCTGGGACCTGCCCGGCCACGGTGTCTCGCCCGCCGTCTCGGAGACCTTCACGGTCGCGGACCTGGCGGACGCCGTCGTCGAGCTTGTCGACTCGGTTGCCCCGGGCGAGGCGTTCCACTACGCCGGCGTGTCCCTTGGCGGTGCCACCGGCCTGCAGCTCGGCATCAAACACGGTGACCGGCTCAAGAGCCTGTCGGTGCAGTGCACCGGTGCGAAGATCGGCACCTCCGAGGGCTGGTTGGAGCGCGCCGAAACCGTCCGCACCCAGGGCACGCCCGTGATGATCCAGGGCTCGGCCGAACGCTGGTTCGCCCCGGGCTTCATGGACCGCGAGCCGGAAGTCAGCAGCCGCCTCCTGCACGCCCTGCGCGACGCCGACCGCTTCAGCTACGCCTTCTGCTGTGAGGCCCTCGCCGCCTTCGACGTCCGGGACCAGCTCGGCAGCATCAGCGTTCCCACCCAGGCAGTGGCGGGCGCGCTGGACACTGTTGCACCGCCGTCGTTCGCCCAGGAAGTGGCCACCGGGATCACCGCCGGCGGGGGCACTGCCTCGGCCGCGACGCTGGAAGGCGTGGCGCATCTGGCGCCTGCCGAAGCGCCGGCGCACGTGGCCGAACTGCTGCGGAGCTTGATCGTCTGGAGCGAATCCCGGGGCGCGGCCAAGTGAGCGATGCCGAGCGCCACGGCGCGGTGCAGGCGGACGCCACGAGCCAGGAGATTTACGACGGCGGCATGGTGGTCCGGCGCGAAGTGCTCGGCGACGCGCACGTGGACCGGGCCAACGCCAACAAGGACCCGTTCACAGAGGACTTCCAGGACATGATCACCCGCATCGCGTGGGGCGGCATCTGGACCCGTCCGGGCCTTTCCCGGCAAATGCGCTCCGCCGTCACCATCACCGCGATGGTGGCGCACGGGCACTGGGAAGAGCTGGCCATGCACATCCGCGCCGCCCTCCGGAACGGCCTCAGCAGGGATGAAATCAAGGAAATCCTGCTGCAGACCGCCATCTACTGCGGAGTCCCCTCCGCCAACACCGCCTTCAAAACCGCCCAGCAGGTCTTCCAGCAAATGGACAGCGCTGCACCGGACAGCGCTGCACCGGACAGCGCTGCACCGGACAACGTTGCAACGGACAACGCTGCAACGTACAACCCAGGGCCCAACGAAACACCCACCCCACCCAACTAGGTAGCAGCACCGGTCGTTATGAGCCCTCATAACGACCGCAACTGCTACCCAGTTGGGACGAGAGAATTAGAGGAACCTATGAACCAGGCTTTTGTGTACGACGCCGTGCGCACCCCTTTCGGCAAGTTCGGCTCCGGCCTTGCCGGCGTCCGCCCTGATGACCTCGCTGCGCACGTGATCAAGGAGTCCGTAAAGCGTGCTCCCGGGTTGGATCCCGAGCGGATCGACGAGGTGGTGTTCGGCAATGCGAACGGTGCCGGCGAGGAGAACCGCAACATCGCCCGGATGGGCACGCTGCTTGCCGGACTGCCGGTCTCGATTCCCGGCACCACGGTCAACCGGCTCTGCGGCTCCTCCCTGGATGCGGCGATTATCGCCTCCCGGCAGATCAACGCCGGCGACGCGGACCTGGTCTTGGTCGGCGGGGCGGAGTCGATGTCGCGGGCGCCGTGGGTGCTGCCCAAGACGGAGAAGCCCTATCCGGCCGGGGACCTGACCCTCGCCTCCACCACGCTTGGCTGGCGCCTCGTGAACAAGGCCATGCCCAAGGAATGGACCATCTCCCTCGGTGAGGCCACCGAACGGCTGCGCGAGAAGTACAAGGTGACCCGGGTGCAGCAGGACGAGTTCGCCGCTGCCTCCCACAACCTGTCCGCCGCGGCGTGGGACGAGGGGTTCTACGACAACCTGGTCGCCCCGGTGCCGGGGACGGACCTCGTACGGGACGAGGGCATCCGGCCCGGCTCGACGGCGGAGAAGCTCGCCGGGTTGAAGACCGTCTTCCGCTCGGAGCCGGAAGGCGCCGAGGTCGGCGGTACTGTCACCGCCGGAAATGCTTCGCCGTTGTCCGACGGCGCGTCCGCGGCCTGGATCGGGTCGGAGAACGCCTCTTCGATCCTGGGGCTGGAGCCGCTGGCCCGCATCGCGGGGCGCGGCGCGCACGCCAACGATCCCCAGTACTTCGGCTACGCCCCGGTCGAGGCCGCGAACAAGGCCCTGGCAAAGGCGGGCATCGGCTGGGACCAGGTGGGCGCCGTCGAACTTAACGAAGCGTTCGCCGCGCAGTCCCTGGCGTGCATCAGTGCCTGGGGCATCGATCCCTCGATCGTGAACCGGCATGGCGGCGCGATCGCGATGGGTCACCCGCTGGGGGCCTCCGGCACCCGCATCCTGGGCACCCTGGCGCGGAGCCTGCAGGCCTCCGGCGAACGCTGGGGCGTCGCGGCGATCTGCATCGGTGTCGGGCAGGGTCTGGCCGTGGTGCTCGAAAACGTAACTCGTTCCTCCGGAAACAGCACAGGAAAGGCATAGGCGATGCTGAATTTCGTTGACACCGTCGGCGAGGCCGTCGCAGCCGTCAGGGACGGCTCCACGGTGATGATCGGCGGGTTCGGCAACGCCGGCCAGCCGTTCGAACTGATCGACGCGCTGCTGGACAGCGGCGCCACGGACCTGACCGTCGTGAACAACAACGCCGGCCAGGGCGACCAGGGCCTGGCGCTGCTGATCAAGGAAGGCCGGGTCCGCAAGATGATCTGTTCCTTCCCGCGGCAGTCCGACTCCTGGCACTTCGATGCCAAGTACAAGGCAGGGGAGATAGAGCTGGAGCTCGTCCCGCAGGGCAACCTGGCCGAGCGCATCCGCGCGGCCGGCGCCGGGATCGGCGGGTTCTTCACCCCCACCGGCTACGGCACCATGCTCGCCGAGGGCAAGGAAACCCGGATCATCGACGGCCGCGGGCAGGTCTTCGAAACGCCCATCCACGCCGACGTTGCCCTGATCAAGGCACTTAAGGCCGACGGCGTCGGAAACCTGGTGTACCGCAAGACCGCCCGGAACTTCGGCCCGATCATGGCCGCCGCCGCCAAGCACACCGTGGTCCAGGTGCCCGAGATCGTGCCCACGGGTGCGCTGGATCCGGAGAACATCGTGACTCCCGGCATTTACGTCAACAGCATCGTCCGTATTGATTCCAGCGGCGCTGCCTCCGCCGGCGCAGCAGAAAAGGTGGCCTGAGATGAGCCTTGTTGAAACGAGCATCCAGACGTCCGAAACCCCGCTGGGCCGGGACGACCTCGCCCGGCTGGTGGCCCGCGACATCGCACCGGGGTCGTTCGTGAACCTCGGAATCGGGCAGCCCACGCTGGTGTCGAACTACCTTCAGCCGGAGCAGAACATCACGCTGCACACCGAGAACGGCATGCTGGGCATGGGGCCGGTAGCTACGGGGAACCAGATCGACGAGGACCTCATCAACGCGGGCAAGATCCCCGTGACTGAGCTGCCGGGTGCGTCCTACTTCCACCACGCCGACTCGTTCGCCATCATGCGCGGCGGGCATCTGGACATCTGCGTTCTGGGTGCCTTCCAGGTCTCCGCCACGGGCGACCTCGCCAACTGGCACACCGGGGCACCGGATGCCATCCCTGCGGTGGGCGGCGCGATGGACCTGGCCACCGGGGCGAAGGACGTGTTCGTGATGATGACCCTCCTGACCCGCGAGGGCGCCTCCAAGATCGTCGAGGCCTGCACCTACCCGCTGACCGGGGTGGGCTGCGTGACGCGCGTGTACACCGACAAGGCAGTGTTCCTCACGGGCCCCGACGGCGTACGCGTCCGCGAAACCTTCGGCTGCACCCTCGAGGAACTGCAGGCCCTGGTGCCCGTCCCGCTCACGGCCGCCCCCGCCGTCGAGCACTAACCACATCCCCCTCACCCCACAGCGCGAGCGGGCACTTAGGGCCCCGCGCCCCAGCGCGAGCGGGCACTTAGGGCCCCGGACCCCAGCGCGCGAACGGACACTTAAGCCCCCGCACCCAGCGCGAGCGGGCACTTAGGGCCCCGCGCCCCAGCGCGCGAACGGACACTTAGGGCCCCGCGGGAACAGGCAGCAATGCTGCAAACCCCGGCTTTGAGGGCATTGGCTGTTCGTTCGCGTTGGTGGGGAGGGCCGGAAGTGTTCGTTCGCGTTGGTAGGGAGGGCCGGAAGTGTACGTTCGCGCCCATAGGATTGGTAACCATGACCGACGCAGCAGCAGGGACCGCACCGAGGACAGGCCGCACGCCGAAAACTGACGCAGCTCCTGCGGCCAGCGACCAATATGTGCAGTCGCTGGCGCGCGGGTTGGCCGTCATCCGGGCTTTCGACACCGATCACGCCGACATGACCCTCACTGAAGTGGCTGCCCGCACCGGCCTGACCCGTGCAACGGCGCGGCGCTTCCTGCACACGCTGGTGGAGCTGGGCTACGTGCGGACTGACGGCAAGACCTTCGCGCTCACGGCCCAGGTGCTGCAGCTCGGGTACGCCTACCTGTCCGGCCTGTCACTCCCGCAGCTCGCCCAGCCGCACCTCGAGGAGCTGTCTCTCAAGCTGGGGGAATCCACGTCGGCGGCTGTGCTGGACGGCACCGACATCGCCTACATCGCCCGCGTGACCACACGCCGGATCATGACCATCGGCATCACCGTCGGCACCCGTTTCCCCGCCTACGCCACGTCCATGGGCAGGGTACTCCTCGCGGCCCTTCCGCCGGAGAAACTTAAGGAGTACCTGGCCGCCGTGGAGATCAAACCGCTCACTCCGCGGGCGGTCGGCAGTGTGAAGGAACTCCTCGCCGTCCTCGACACTGTCCGTGCGCAAGGCTGGTGCCTGCTGGACCAGGAGCTGGAGCTCGGCCTGATGTCCGTGGCCGCGCCGGTCTATCACGGCAAGAAGGTAGTGGCGGCCGTCAATGTCTCGCTACAGGCCCAGTCCGTGGCCGCCAAACCCGATCCCGACGCCTACCTGGACTCGGTGCGCAAGGAAATCGTGGCCACGGCGGAACGAATCTCTACGGACTTCTCCAGCGGGCGGTAGGGCGACGCGGCAGCCCCCAACTGGAGCTCCGAAAACAAACGTTGGGTTCATTCGTGTTGGGGTCGTGAGTGGAAGTAGTTGTTGCGGCGCGGTTTTAGGTGGGGGTCGAGTTCTGGCGGGGGTTTGAACCACGGGACCTCGTTGGTGACTTCGATGGTCCAGTTTTCTTTGTGAATGAGGTGGTGGTGATGGCTGCAGAGCAGGACGCCGTTCCCGGTTCCGGTGGTTCCGCCGCGTGACCAGTAGGTGATGTGGTGGGCTTCGCACCAGGGCGCGGGGATGGTGCAGCCGGGAAACGCGCAGCCCTGGTCCCGGGCCATGATGGCCTTGCGGATGTGGGGCGGGAAGACGCGTGCGGCGCGGCCGATGTCCAGGATCCTGCCCTGGCTGCCGAGCACTATGGGGATGATGTCGGCGTCGCAGGCGATTTTCCGGATCGTGGCCGGGTTCACCGGCCCGCCGAACTCGAACAAAGCGGTGCCGCCGTTGGTCCGGCCGGTGTTAGCCGGGCCGGTATAAGCCGGTGATGGTTTCTGGGGGCTTATGTCCCACTGCGGGTTCTGGGCCCATTGTGCGTCTTGTCGTTTCCGGAGGTCGGCGAGGAGGTCGCGGTAGTTGATGGTGGCCAGGATCTGGGGCCGGTGTCCGCCGTTGGCGGGCAGGGCGTCGGTGGTGAGGGCGGCTTTGACGGCGCCGACGAGCCCGTCGAGCCGTTTCTGACCCTGTGACCGATGGTCCAGGGAGACCTCCGGGAGGCTCTCGGTGTCCCACCCGTCAAGGCTGACCGGTTCAGCGTTCCCCGCCCCAGCACTGCCCGCCCCGTCACTGCGTGGTCCGCCGTTGCCGTTCCCTCTTCCGGGTGCCGGGGTGCGGGGGTTGGTCGCGGTATTCATGGCGGTGGTGAGGGTTTCGAACTGTTCGGTGGTGGCGAATATTTCCAGGTGCTGCAGGCCGTGTTTGGGGCGGCGGACGAAGGCGCCCTGGATTTGCCGGAGGGCCGCTTCGGACGGTTCGGCCCCGTCCTGGTCGATCGCTTCGGTCCAGTGTTTGGCGACACGGATGAGGAAGTCGGCGTCGTTCTCAACGGCGGCTTGGGTCAGGTCGTGTTCCATCTGGGCGGTGTGGGCCGGGGTAGTAAAGTGCCGGGCCCGGTCCAGGGCCAGGATGATGGTGGTTGCCGCGCGGGAGCTGATCTGGGCGGTGCTGACCGCGGCGGCGAGTTCTTCGTAGCGGGGCGGGAGCTGCTGCGCGGCGAACCCTGCACTGGGCAGGACAGCGTCGGCCAGTCCGATCCGGCGGCGGGCTTCGGCGGCGGTGATCCGCAGCCTGGTCCGGAGGAACTCGACGCTGTTGCGGGATCCGTCATCACCGGGTCCCGGGCCCGCGCCATCAGCGATGGTGACGGGGGCGAGGGGTGATGCTGCTTGCGTCAGGGCGGCGGTGCGGGACCGGTCCACCGCGCCCGCGGCGAGCACCTGCAGGCGCTCCACCTTCCGGGACAGCTGCTCGAGCCGGTCCGCGAAATCGGTGGCCTGCCGGAAACCCCACAGCGCGGTGTCTTCGGCGGTGATTGCGTCCGCTGACAGCAGCGCCAGGGCCTCATCAACCACGTCCACCTCGAGGACGCTGGAGCCGCCGTCAGCCGGAAGGCTTTGAAGGGCGTTGGCGCCGGCAGTAGCCGGCACACCGGCGGAAGCCAACCCACGAGCACCGGGCCCTTCGGCCCGGTGCCCGGTGAGTCCCCCAATGGTTCCCCCAGCGGCTTCCATAAAACAAGTCTCGTGAGGGGGTCTGACATTTTGACTGGATCGCTCGCCCTACTGCCACGCAGCCCCGCTGGGTCATAGACTCTAGCCAACTACGTGCAGCAGCGCCGCTTCGCAAGTTCCACCCGGGCAGGGGAATAGCCCATGAAGACGGAGCCGCTGCACCCGTTCGAAGGGGAGTGGCGGGTGAGGCTGGGCATAGCGCGGGAACGCCGGGAGGGCGAGCGGCGGGTCGCGGCGACGCCGGAGACCGTAAAGCAGCTGAGGGGACTGGGCCTGGAAGTGCTCGTGGAATCCCGGGCGGGGGTCTTCGCGGGCCACGGCGACGAGGATTACCAGCAGGCCGGCGCCATGGTGGTTCAGGACCTCGACGTCGGCAACCTCGACGTATACGGTCACGTCCGCCCGCTCGAGCATTCGACGGCGGCCGCTCTGCGCCCGGGCGCCATCACCGTGGGCCTGGCATCGCCGTCGTCTGAACTCGCTGTGGTCATGGAGCTGGCGCAAGGCGGCATCACGTCATTCGCCCTGGAACTCGTCCCGCGCATCTCCCGCGCCCAGTCCATGGACGCCCTCTCCTCACAGGCCCTTGTGGCTGGCTACCGCTGCGTGCTCGAGGCTGCCATCCGCCTCCCGCGGTTCTTTCCGCTCTACATGACCGCCGCCGGAACGGTTCCGCCCGCGCGGGTGCTGGTGCTCGGCGTCGGCGTAGCCGGGCTGCAGGCCATTGGCACGGCGAAGAGGCTCGGGGCGCGGGTTTCGGCCAACGACATCCGGCCTTCCTCTGCGGAGGAGGTCACCTCGATGGGCGGCACTTTCATCAAGCTGGACCTCGAAACGGCGGAGGCGTCTGGCGGCTACGCCCGCGAGCTCACCGCCGACCGCGGTGCCCTGCAGCGCCGGCTCCTGGCCCCGCACGTCGCCGAAGCGGATGTGCTCATCACGACCGCGGCCGTCCCCGGACGGCGTGCACCGCTCCTGGTGACCCGGGACATGGTGGAGGCGATGCGCCCGGGATCGGTCGTAGTCGACCTCGCCGCGGAGTCCGGCGGCAATGTTGAGGGGTCCATTCCCGGCCGCGATGTCCACGTGACCACTGCCGACGGGAAGGGGGCCGTCACGCTGGTGGGGCTGAAGGACGCGCCGTCGGCCATGCCCACGGACGCCTCCCGGCTGTACGCGAAGAACGTGGCCAACCTGCTGGCTTTGATGACCCGGGACGGCACCGTGGTGCCGGACTTTGAGGACGACGTGATCGCCGGTGCCTGCCTGACGCACGACGGCGTGGTGCGGCATCCGCCGACGGCGGAGGCTCTGGCGGCGCTCGCCGCAGAGAACGACGCCGAGACCGCGCCCGAGGACGAGGCCGAGACCGCACCGGAGGACGGCCTGGAGAACGAGGTCAACGTTCAGCATGTGTCCGAAGGGCAGCGGGCGTCCGAGAACGAGGGGGTGGCCTGATGGACGGCATCAGCCTGCTGACCATTACGGTATTGGCGGTCTTCGTGGGCTTCGAGGTGGTTTCCAAGGTCTCCAGTACGCTGCACACGCCGCTGATGTCGGGAGCCAACGCGATCCACGGCATCATTTTGGTGGGTGCCATCATCGTTGCTGGGCAAGCCGCCCATCCGTGGGAGCTCGCCGTGGCCCTGCTGGCCGTGGTTCTTGCCACGGCGAACCTCGTGGGCGGCTTCGTGGTGACGGACCGGATGCTGGAAATGTTCCGCGGAAACAAGCCCAAGAAGCAGCGGGCGGAAGTGCCGGCCGGGGATGCCAAGCCAGCCGGAACCCTGACAAGCGAAACCCACGCCCGCGAAAGCAAGGGGAGCGTCCAGTGAGCCTCCTCGACCCGACGATCATCGCGCTGCTCTACCTCGCCGCCGCCGTCTTCTTCATCCTGGCGCTCAAGGGCCTCAACTCGCCCCGTACGGCCCGCCGGGGGAACCTCATCGGTGCGTTCGGTGCGGTGGTCGCCGTCGTGACCGTCTTTTTCTCCATGAGGCTGGACAACGTTCCGTGGATCCTGGGCGCGATAGCGGTGGGATCGGGGGTGGCTGCACCAGTCGCCCGGCGGGTGAAGATGACCCAGATGCCGCAGCTCGTGGCCCTCTTCAACGGTGTGGGCGGCGGAGCGGCGGCCCTCGTGGCACTGCTCGAGCTGCCGCATGCCGAGGACACCTGGGTGCGCGTCGCCGTCGTCTTCACGATGCTGGTGGGTGCCGTGTCCTTCGCCGGATCCGCCGTGACGTTCGCCAAACTCCAGGAGCTGATGACCACCCGTCCGGTCGTGTTCCCGGGGCTGCCGGCCCTGATGGGCGCCGTGCTGCTCGCGGCCGTGGGTGCCGCTACCGCCGTCGTTCTGGGCGGGTGGCTCGCCCTTGCGCTGGTGCTTCTGCTGCTGGGGCTGGCGGCCGGCGTGCTGCTGGTCCTGCCGGTGGGCGGCGCCGACGTGCCGATCGTCATCTCCCTGCTGAACGCCTTCACGGGGCTGGCCGTGGCGGCGTCCGGGCTGGTGCTGGGCAACGTGCTGCTGGTGGTGGCCGGGACGCTTGTCGGTGCCTCGGGCACCATCCTCACCCGGGCGATGGCTGCCGCCATGGGCCGCAGCGTCACGGGCATCCTGTTCGGCGCGTTCAAGGGAGGTTCGACGGCGGGATCCACCACCGTGAGCGACCGCCCCGTCCGGTCCTCCAGCCCCGAGGACGTCGCGGTGCTGCTGGGCTACGCACAGCGGGTGATCATCGTTCCCGGGTACGGGCTCGCGGTGGCCCAGGGCCAGCACACCGCGGCCGAATTGGCGCAGGCGCTCGAAGCCCGCGGGGTCACCGTGGACTTCGCAATCCATCCGGTCGCCGGCCGCATGCCCGGACACATGAACGTCCTGCTCGCCGAGGCCAACGTGCCCTACGAATCACTGAAGGAAATGAGCGAGATCAATTCCGAGTTCCGCACGGCAGACGTGGCCCTGGTGGTGGGCGCGAACGACGTCGTCAACCCCGCGGCCAAGACCACTGCCGGCTCGCCGATCTACGGAATGCCGATCCTCGAGGTGGCCGATGCCCGGCAGGTGGTCTTCCTTAAGCGCTCCATGCGGCCGGGCTTCGCCGGGATCGAGAACGACCTCATGTTCGAACCCCAGACCACCTTGCTGTTCGGGGATGCCAAGGAGTCACTCACCAAGGTGCTGGGGTCTGTGAAGGCGCTGTAGGGCGGTAGCTGCGGAAATACGTGATACCCCGCTACGATTTGAGTCCGTGGTAGTAACCGCATAACTGCAGCCGAAGGACGACATGTCAGCCCAGAACGCCTCCTCCCCGCGGCGGGCAGCCGTGGTCATTAACCCGTCCAAGTCCGTCGGCCCCGAACTTCGTGCGTCACTGATCCGGCTGTGCGACACCCAGGGGTGGGCAGAACCGCTCTGGCTCGAAACCACCATCGAGGACCCCGGCGTGGGACAGGCGCGCCAGGCGCTCGAGGCAGGGGTCGACGTCGTGATCGCCGCCGGCGGCGACGGCACCGTGCGCTGCGTTGCCGAAGTGCTCGCGGGAACGGACACCCCTCTGGGCCTCGTGCCCCTCGGAACCGGGAACCTGCTCGCCCGCAACATGGGCGTGGACATCAGCGATCCTGTCTCCGCCGCCTACGACGTCCTGAACGGCACGGAACGCACGGTGGACGTGATCAGGTGCAGGCTGAACCGCTCCGAGGAGGAGAACGTGTTCCTCGTGATGGCCGGGGTGGGCTACGACGCCGCGATCATGGCCGACACCGTGGACGTGCTTAAGGACCGCATGGGCTGGCTCGCCTACGTCGAGGCGGGGATCCGCAAGCTTCCCGGCAAGCCGGTCAGGGCTACCATCAAGGTGGACAACCGGCATCCGGTGCGGCGCCGCATCCGCAGCGTCATGATCGGCAATTGCGGCCGGATCATGGGCGGCATCGAGATTTTCCCCGAGGCGAAGATCGACGACGGCGTGATGGACCTGCTCGTCCTGGCGCCCCGCGGCCGCTTCGGCTGGCTCGGCGTGATCGCCGGTATTTTCGGCCGCAAGAAGAACAAACGGGAATCCGCCGAGTACTTCCAGGGCAAAACCGCCGAAGTGACCCTGGAGCTCGATGAGGAATTCCAGCTCGACGGCGACCACGTCGGGACCGGGAAACACCTCGCCATCCGCCTCGACCCTGGAGCGCTCAAGGTCCGCGCGTAGGCTGCCGCGCGGGTCGCCCGGGTTGGCTGGCCGGTGTCCTTGCTCTTATTTACGTGCCGTCGACTCCGCCAAACGGGGGCGAATGCTGGAAGCTGTAGTGATGCCGATGATCTCGGCGAGCTCCGCGAGCCTGTGCGCCCTGGCGGACTCCGCGGGCGTGAACGGTTCCCCCGGGCGGTAAAAGGTGAGGGGCCCGTGCCATGCGGTGGGAATCTTGAGGAGCGTGCCGGCGTCGTTCGTTTCTCCGGGAATCCGGGCCGTTTCGGAGCTGGGGTCGAGGATCCGTGCGGACAACAGCTCCGCCACGGCCAGCGGCAGTTCGTCCGGTGCCGCGGCGATGCGGGCGGCGAGGCTCAGCGCCTTGGTCTGGCCGTCTGCCATGGCGAGGGCAGTGGTGGGCCAGACCTGCGGCTGCCTGCCGCCTCCGTCCTTTAGCGCTTCCAGCAGTTGGCGCTCGTTGAGTTCGCTTGGCGCGGACAGCACGAACTCATCCAGCACGCCACCGCGGACGGGATGGACATGGATGCTCAGGATGTTGGTGTCCAGCAGGGCGAGTGACCGGGTGATCTTCTTCAGGGAGCCCGGCTGGTCCCGCAGGATAGTCCGTGCCCTCCAGAGAGCGGGCGCGTTACCGAGCCGGCGCCGGTGCCGCAGCGCCGGGGCATGGAGCCACCGCCGCAGGATGCGGGCAGCGGACGGTTCGGCCACCCAGATCACCAGTACGGTGGCCGTCAGTGTCAGGACCAGGACCTTGGCCACGTAGGGCAAATCCGTCTGCACCACGAGCGCATGCACCAGCAGTTCGATCGGAAGCATCACGGCCACGTTGGCCAGCGTGAGGCGGGTCTTGGGAGGTTCGGGCATCTGGCCGCAGACTTCGCAGCTCAAGTCCGCCGCAGCAGGGACGGGCGCTTTAGGCTTCATGGTCACATCCTGCCCGGGCGCTGTTACAGGCGGGTTGCGGCCTCGTTCCGTCCGGGTTCCGATCGCGGGAAATGCTTGTGGCCGCATGGCGGCGCACTGGTTACCACGCGGATCTGGCGGGCCGGATGGGCCGAACCTACACTGAAAAGACCATCGTGCGGAGCTCCCGTACAACGGCAAGCTCGCACGGAAATCAGCCAATTCCGGAGAGCATCATGCGCCTCAGTACAAAAAATTCAGGTTCCGCGCGCCGTCGTGCCGCCGCCGGACTGGTCGCCGTCGCGGCGCTTCTGGTCCCGGCTCCGCTGGCATCGGCCGGCGAGGACCACTCAAAAGACCATCCGGTCATCGTCCTTCCCGGTGCCAAAGGTGCCGAAGGCATCGCTGCCGGTGAAGGCAGCACCTTCTTCGCAGGTGACCTCGCAACAGGCGACATCTTCCGCGGGGACATCCGCAAGGGGACGGCTAAGAAGTTCATCGACGTGCCCAACGGCAGGGTTGCCGTGGGCTTGAAGGCCGACAACCGCAATGACCTCCTCTTCGTAGCCGGCGGTGCGGCAGGCAAGGCCTACGTCTACGACACTGACGACCGCAAGACGGTCAAGACGATCCAGCTGACCACCAAAGCAGCGTTCATCAATGACGTCGCACTCACCGACCGCGGCGCTTGGTTCACCAATTCCCGGCAGGCTGAGCTCTACTTCGTGCCGGTGGACCGAGACGGCGATCTCGGCAAGGTCCGCACCCTGAAGCTGAAGGGCCCCGCGGCTGACACGGGGGATCCTTTCAACCTGAACGGCATCGCCAGTGCACGGAACCACCGCACCCTCGTGGTGGGCCATACCGGCAACCAGGCCCTGTACACCGTCAACCCCCGGACCGGAGCCAGCGCCAGGATCGCGGGCGTGACCCTTCCGAATGTCGACGGCATCGTGGTGAAGGACAGTACCGTTTGGGCAGTCCAGAACTTCAGTAACCAGATCAGCCGCCTCACTGTCGATTTCCCGGATTCTTCGGGAACGGTCAGGGAGGTCATCAGAAACAGGAACTTCAACATTCCGACGACGGCCGCCCTGTTCGGGGAGAAGCTCGCCGCGGTGAATGCGAAGTTCGGGGTTACGAACCCGAAGACGTTCGAGGTTGTGGTGGTCAAGGCGCGCACTCGCTAGGCCATGCGCCCCGCATAACCGGCCTTTACCTGCAAAATCGGCCCGGCCCCGCTTGGGCGGCCTTGCCCTGGGCCGGTTATGCGGGGCGGGGCCGGTCATGCGGAGGAGCTCCGCTCACGTCTGGCGCTCAACGGGCACCCGAGCTGAGCCTAGCCGCAGCCATCGGGCTTACTATCGGTCCATGGAAGCCATAACCATCATTGGGGGCGGCATCGCCGGCCTGGCACTTGCGGCAGGCCTTGACCCGGAGCGCTTCGACGTCACCCTGTATGAGCAGCGCCCCGGGCTGCCGCCGGTGGAGTCCTCGCTTGCCATGTGGCCTGAGGCGCAGAGCGCCCTGGCGGTATTGGGGATCCTGCCGGACATCCGGAAGGCCGGTGCCCGCTTCGGTGGCATGGCCCTGCGGGACGGCGCCGGAAACGCCTGGGTCGCCCCGGAGGTTCGTGGGGTTCTCGGGGTGTCCAGGGCGGAGCTGATGAGGCTGCTCGATGCGGCCGTTCCTCAGGCAGTGCACCGCGTGACGGAGCGTGTGGAGCACATCCCCGCCACCGGGCCGCTTGCAACCGGGCTGCTTGTGGGTGCCGATGGCGTGAACAGTGTGGTGCGGCAGGCCTTCTGGGGCAGCCGGGCCGAAGCGACGCTGACTCCCTACCTGGCTCTGCGCGGAGTCCTGCCCGAGAGCGTTGACGCCAGCGCGGGCGGAGAATACTGGGGCCGCGGGACCATCTTCGGAATCGCCCCGGCGTCAGGCGGGCGGACGTATTGGTACGCGTCATTCCGCGCCGAGGAGGGCCCCGCCCGCGTAGATGTGGCCGAGGTCCTGCGGCACGCACGTGAGCGCTTCGCCGACGGTGCTCCCGCCATCCGCACCGTGCTGGAGTCCGCCACACCCGAGTCATCACTGGCCCAGCGGATCTGGACGGTGCCCTTGCTCACCAGCTACGTCCGGCCGGGGGCCGTGCTGGCGGGGGATGCAGCGCATGGCATGACGCCGAACTTGGGCAGGGGTGCCTGTGAAGCACTCGTGGACGCAGTCACCCTCGCCGAGCTGCTGGATACGCAGTCGGTTCCGGAAGCGCTCAAGGCCTACAACAGCCAGCGCCTCGCCCGGACACAGCTTCTCCGCCTGGCCTCCTCGGGCATGACACGCCTTGCGCTCGCCGACCGCGGCCAGCCCCTGCGCGACCGCCTGCTCCGGTTGGCCACGCGCAAAAGCCCGGCAGCCGCCGTCGGGCGTTCCTGACCGCGGCCTTGCCCCGCATGAAACGGCCGGGGCCCGCACCAGCGGCCTTGGTCCGGGCCGGTCAAGCAGGCGAGGGCCGGTTGCGGCGGAAGGGCCGACGCCGGGAGCTAGTTCTGCGGGACCGTCTCCGTCAGGTGGTGAGTGGGGATGCGGTCGCGGTCGTAGGTGATCTCGGTGTAGCCGTGTGGCTCCGGCTTGCCGCTGGAGTCCAGGTTCACGAACACAATCTCCTCGATGGTGAGGATGCTCTGGCGGGTGATCATGTTGCGCACTTCGGCCCTCATGGTCAGCGACGTGCGTCCGAAGCGGGTGGCCGTCAGGCCCATTTCAATCAGGTCGCCCTGGACGGCCGAGCTGACGAAGTTGATTTCGGAGATGTACTTGGTGACAGCCCGGCCGTTGCCCAACTGGAGGATGGCGTAGATTGCCGCTTCCTCGTCGATCCATTTCAGCAGGCTTCCTCCGAAGAGTGTGCCGTTGGCGTTGAGGTCTTCAGGGCGCACCCACTTGCGGGTGCGGAAAGTGATGTCTGCGGTTGCCATACAGCGAGGTTAGTCGACGGCGGCCAGACGGTTCCGAGTGTGACGCGCGGCCGTTTCCTTCACGCGCGGCCCTGCCCCGCACGGGCGGCCCTGGCCAAGGCCGCACAAGCGGGCGGGGGCCGGTCGTGCCAAGAGGACCAACTAGGCCATGGCCGTTTGGGCCGCGCTGCGGGAGTTGATGGGCTTGGCATAACAGTAGGAGTGCGCGACGCCGATGTAGGGACCGAAGTTGGGCACCGGTTCGAAGCCGGCGTTCTGGTAGAAGTTCCGGCCGTCGGGCTGGGCTGAGCCTGCCTCTGCTGTAATTCGGGTGATGCCCAGGGCGTGCGCCTCCGCCTCGAGGGCCGCAAGTATGGAGCTGGCAACGCCGGAGCCCCGGGTATAGGGGAGGACGTAGAGCCGCTTGATCTCGGCGGTGGTGGGATCGAGCAACCGGAGCCCTCCGCAGCCGACCGGCTGGCCGGACCCCTTGTCATAGGCGACCAGGAAGACGGCGGTATCCGCTTCGGAGGGTTTGGGCCCCGGCTCGTGGTCAGCGCACCCAAAACGGGCGTCGAGTTCCGCCTGCTGTGCCGCACGCAGGTCAGCCCCCACGGGGTTTGACCAGCTGACTTTCCGGATGTTGAGCCTGGGATTGGTCTGCATGTCTGCCTCGATTCGCCGAAGGGTTATGCAGATCAAGGCTAGAAGCGCACCGTTACCGCGGTGTTTCCTGCCGGTAAGCGGCGTGGGAACAGTTGGCGCAGCGGGCCCAGGCGGCCTGGCGGCCGCTCACAGCCGCCTCGTGCTCGGCGCCTCAGCCGGTGGTCTTCCCCATCGGGTCCTCGGCGGTGGGATCCGCCAACGCCAGGCCGCCCACCGGGCTGGCGTCCCAATGGATCAGGTTCCAGCCGGCATCGGGATCGCCGTCCAGGGCGACGATGCCGGTGTTCGCAAGGACGTGCCGGGCGGCGAATTCCATGTCGATGTTGCCGGCCCGGTGACCGGCCCAGACGCGGATGGCGGCGCCATGGCTTACGACGGCGACTGCGGCTGAGTCCGGAGCCTCGGCTGCCACCTTGGCGATGGCCGCATCGTAGCGTTCGAAGAACTCATGACCGTTCGGCCCGGCTGGCATCTGGCGGTCAAAGTCGCCGTCGGCCCAAGCGAACACGGTGCTCATGTACCGGCGGTGGGACTCGTGGTCGGTGAGCTTTTCCAGGGCGCCGGCCTCGATTTCATGGATGCCGTCCAGGACCTGGACGTCCAACCCAAGCTCCCGGCTCAGCGGCCGGGCAGTGATCTGGGTTCGGACCAGTGTCGAGGCGTACAGCGCACCGATGGGCTCGTTCACCAGAGCCCGTGGGAGGGCTTCCGCCTGGCGCTCGCCCAGCTTGGTCAGGCCGGGACCGGGGTGGGCGGTGTCCAGCTGCCCCAGCACGTTCCCGGGAGTTTCACCGTGGCGGATGAGCAGCAGCCTCATGGTTCGCGTTTCCTTGTCGTGGTCGGGTGGCAGGCGGCGGGCGCCTTCTTGAAAGGCGGCCGGAAAGGAAGCAGCGCCGGGCAGCAAAGCCCGGCACCGCCGTCGTACCTATTTCAGGTGGTCCACCAGCTGCTCCGCGATGCCGGTGTACTTGCCCGGAGTGAGGGCAAGCAGCCGTGCCTCGGCTTCCGGGGACAGGCCCAGGCTCTGGACGAACTCCTGCATGCGGGCGGCGTCCACGCGCTGCCCGCGGGTGAGGTCCTTGAGGCGCTCGTACGGGTTCTCCATGCCTGCGACGCCGGCGATCGCCTCTGCCCGCATCACCATCTGGATGGCCTCACCCAGGACTTCCCAGTTGGTGTCCAGGTCTTCGGCGAGCACGCTTTCTGCGACGTCGAGGCGCTCCAGGCCCTTGGCCACGTTGGAGATCGCCAGCAGGGAGTGGCCGAATGCCACGCCGATGTTGCGCTGGCTGGAGGAGTCCGTGAGGTCGCGCTGCCAGCGGGAAGTCACCAGCGTGGAGCCCAGCACGTCCAGCAGTCCGCAAGAGATTTCCAGGTTGGCCTCGGCGTTTTCGAAGCGGATCGGGTTGACCTTGTGCGGCATCGTGGAGGAGCCGGTGGCGCCTGCAACGGGAATCTGCGCAAAGTAGCCGATCGAGATGTAGCTCCAGATGTCCGTGCAGACGTTGTGCAGGATCCGGTTGAAGCGGGCGACGTCGGCGTACAGCTCGGCCTGCCAGTCGTGGCTTTCGATCTGTGTGGTGAGCGGGTTCCAGGTCAGGCCCAGGTTCTCCACGAACGACTTGGCGACCTGCTGCCAGTCCGCGCGGGGGACGGAGGCGACGTGCGCGGCGTAGGTGCCGGTGGCGCCGTTGATCTTGCCGAGGTACTCCGTCTTGGCAATGCGGTCCAGCTGGCGGCCCAGGCGGTGCGCGACGACGGCGAGTTCCTTGCCCAGCGTCGTTGGCGTTGCGGGCTGCCCGTGGGTGCGGGACAGCATCGGTACCGAGCGGTTGTCCGCCGCCATCTTGCTGATCTGGGCGACAAGAGCACGTGCGGCGGGCAGCCACACGTCCTCCACAGCACCCTTCACGCCGAGGGCGTAGGAGAGGTTGTTGATGTCCTCCGACGTGCAGCCGAAGTGAACCATCGCGGTGAGGTTCTCGATGCCGATGGCAGGCAGGCGGCGGCCGATGTAGTACTCCACAGCCTTCACGTCGTGGACCGTCACGGCCTCGATTTCGGCCAGTTCGGCGACGGAGCCGGCGTCGAACTCGGTGACGATGCCGCGCAGCTGCTGCTGCTGCCCGTCGCTCAGCGGGCCAGCGCCCGGCAGTACGTTATTGCTGGTCAGGTGGATAAGCCACTCCACCTCAACTGCGACACGGTCCCGGTTGAGGGCGGCCTCGGACAGGTAGTCAACGAGGGGGGCGACGGCGGATTGGTAGCGGCCGTCCAGCGGGCCGAGCGCGATGTGTTCCTGGGACGCGGCGAGGGCCAGGCGTCCGGAAGGCGTACGGGTGTCAGCTGTGGCGGCAGTTTCAGGCATGCCCTGATTCTTTCATGAACTTCGACGCCCGCTGAAGCTTACGGTTGCCTGTGACCTCTCCTCACCAGGCGGCGGGGTTGCGGACTTCTCCACATGGACGACGGCGGGTGTTACGCGTGCGCTGCTTCCTTCCCTAACGTCGGAATCAGCCAGCGCCGACTGGAAGAACAGGGGGATCCAATGAGTGCCAACATCACCGCCGCGGATGCGGCCGCGTGCTCATCGCGCAGCTTCGACGTGCAGCTACTGGCAGCGCAGGCCGACACGTGCGCGGCGGAGGTTGATGCGGTCCTGGCCAGGCTTTCGCAGCTGCAACTGGCGGACTGGCAGTCCCCTGCAGGCCTGGCTTACAGGGCAAGCATCGGGCTGCAGGCCGCAGCCCTGCGCAGGGCCAGGGAACGCATGGAACTCGCAGCGCAAAGTATCCGCCGGCATGCCCGGAACGTGACGTTGTCCTCCCTCCCGGCCAGGGCGGCGGACTACTGATGCCCGAAGTGTCGCCGTTCGGGAGCGGAGGATCCCTTCGGCCGCAGGAGCCTGGGCAGGACGGGCAGCTGCTGGTTCGGGGCGGTGTGGCTGGCATCTCGTTCCAATTGGAGGAACTCAGCGAGGGAGCACGAGGGCTGGGTGGCCTGGCGCGGGACCTCGCAGCGGTGGAGGCGGCGGCCTACAGGATCTGGTCAGAGCTGGGGCAGTACCAAAATGATCCGCCGTCCAGCGGGGTGGAATCCGTCACGGCCATCTGGGAGGGGCGGCGCGCTGTCGCCGCCGTGCGGGCAGAACTGCAGGACATCGGAATCCATGTGCAGGCCTGTCTGCAGGAATATGAGGAGGCCGAATACGAAACCGCGGCCCAGCTGCGGCTTAGCACCGACTCATTGAAACTGGTGGCCCCGCAGCTACAGGATGCGTTCCCCGGCGGAGCCGCCGAACCGCTCAGCCCGGACTTCAGCCGGTTGTTTAACAGAGACAGTTTCGAGGCGCTGACGGGCAGCTACCCCGTGATGATGTTGGCCCTGGTCGGAACGAATCCCTTGTTGCTGGGTGAGGCGCTCTCCATGGCTGCCGGGTCCGGCATGAAAGGAACGGGTATCCCTTTCGTGACCCGTGCGCTGGCCGAGGGAGTGAGGCCTGAGCTCGTGCCTCGCCGGGTTGACGCCTTCGCCGGTACGAGCGCAGACGTCGATCTGGACGCCTCCCCGGCCGGGTTGCTTGCCCGGGCGCGCTCGCTGGATGGAGGTCCTGGGAGCATCGAAGTCATCAGGACGGCCAGTGGTGGGAGTGAAGCATTCATTGTGATTGTCCCCGGCACGCAGCCGGGAAACACCGGCGGCCCCAACCCGTTTGACGAGGCCGGCATTGCAGAAGCGCTGGGATATGGGTCCGAGCATACGAGTGCGGCAATCAGGTCGGCACTGCGGCAGGCGGGGGCGGAGGCGGGCGCGCAGGTGGTGGCCGTTGGCTACAGCCAGGGCGGGATCCATGCCATGAACCTGAGCCAGGACAAGGCCTTCCTTGCAGAGTACGACCTCAAATACGTCCTGACGGCGGGGTCGCCCGTTGGTGGCATTACTCCAGAACCGGGCATTAGCAGCCTGCACCTGGAGCACCGGCAGGACTGGGTGCCGGGCGGCGACGGAGCGCCGAATCCGGATACGCGAGACCGTGTGACCGTGACGCTCCAGGGCCGTCTGCTCACGCCGCCCGGCGAGGACCCGGGGCTCGGGCCCGGCCACTGGCTCGCCAACTATGAAGAAGGAGCGCGGGCGGTCGCAGCCAGCAGGGACCCGTCCCTCATGGCATCCACAGCCGCTCTCGCTGCCGTGGTGGGCGCAGGGGGAGGGGCAACGGCGACACGCTTTCAACTGGTCCGCACTCCAAAGACGCAGCATCCATTCGTGGGCCAAATCCCTGCAATCGAACCGGGCATCCGGACCCTCGAAGGCAAATCCGCGGAAGGAAAGGTGGCGGCTGAGAAGACATCCGCTGAAAAGACATCGGCCGAGAAGGGATCCACGGGAAAGGAGGCCGCGGAAAAGGGCGCGGCCGATAGGATCCCTTGAGCCCGGGTGTCAGCGGTGGCGGGCGCCTGGGATCCTGTCGGCCACGAGGGAAATCACAGTGATGATGATGGCCGCCAGCACCGCCGTCCAGAAGAAGGAGTCGATGGAGAAGTTGACCGGGGTGTAGCTGCTGATCCATGAGGTCAGGTACAGCATGGCCGCGTTGATGACGACGGTAAACAAGCCCAGGGTGAGGATGGTGATGGGCAGTGAGAGGAAGCTGACTATCGGGCGAACGAAGGCGTTGACCAGGCCGAAAATCAGGCCGATGAACAGGTAGGCCAGAACCACGCCCGCTGCGTCCGTTCCCTGGCTGATGCCGGTCTTCGCAATGGCTTCGGTGGTCGCTGACGTGGTGATGTCTAGCCCGGGCAGAATCCAGCTGGCGATCCAGAGAGCCAGTCCGTTGATGAGCACCCGCACAATGAAAGACCGCATGCGCCCATGCTTTCACACTGGCCGCCGCCACCGGGCAGTCTCCGGCTGACACAGTCCCTCACATGGTGGCCCGCACAGCAACCCAACCGTGCTGGAGAGGCGAAGTAGGCTAGTTGGCATGACTTCATCAGAGACCATGGCGGGTGGCGTCAGGCCGAGGCCGGTCGTTGACCGCCTGCCACGCTACGCCGCGGGCAAGCCCCCCGTCACCGTTGACGGCCTGGCGAGCTACAAACTGTCCTCGAACGAGAACCCGCTCCCCCCGATTCCGGCTGTGGCCCAGGCCATCGCCGCGCAGACAGACTTCAACCGCTACCCGGACCCGCTGAGCACCAAGCTCCGGACCGCTCTTGCTGACTTTTTGGACGTGCCTGCCGAGGACATCGTTACGGGCGCCGGAAGCCTTGGGGCGCTGAACCAGCTTTTGGCAACCTTCGCAGGCCAGAATGAGGACGGGAAGGCCGATGAAGTCATCTACGCCTGGCGGTCCTTTGAGGCCTATCCCATCTGTGTGGGCCTGGCCGGCGCCCAGGGCGTGCAGATCCCCCTCACCCCCGACGGCCGGCACGACCTTGAAGCCATGGCCGCGGCCGTCACCGTCCGCACGAAGGTGATCCTGCTCTGCACGCCGAACAACCCCACCGGCCCTATCCTGACGGCCGAGGAAACCGAGCGCTTCATCAACGCGGTTCCATCGGACGTCGTGGTGGTCATCGATGAGGCGTACCAGGAGTTCGTGCGGGCAGAGGATGCAGTCGACGGCATCCGGATGTACCGGAAGTACCCCAACGTGGCGGTGCTCCGGACCTTCTCCAAGGCCCACGGGTTGGCCGGCCTCAGGGTCGGTTACTCCATCTCCCAGCCGGAGCTCACCCAGCATCTCCGGGTCGCCGCCACCCCGTTTGCCGTGTCGCAAATTGCCGAGCAAGCCGCCGTAGTGTCGCTGCAGCATTTCGATCAGGTTGTAGAAAGGGTACAAAGCCTGGTGGACGAGCGGGAGCGGGTGAGGGCCGGTCTGCGCGATCTGGGCTGGTTCGTTCCGGAGGCGCAGGGGAACTTTGTGTGGCTTGGACTCG
The DNA here is from genome assembly GCF_044754225.1 of Arthrobacter sp. NPDC093125. Lineage (NCBI taxonomy): Bacteria > Bacillati > Actinomycetota > Actinomycetes > Micrococcales > Micrococcaceae > Arthrobacter > Arthrobacter sp. NPDC093125. The sequence goes on from NZ_JBIVOQ010000001.1 coordinate 914,309, forward strand.
GCGCTGACAGCGCCGAATTCGCTGCGCTGGCGGGTGAACGTGCCCTCTCGGTTCGCGCTTTCGGCAACGAGGGCGTACGGGTCAGTATCGGCGAGCCCGAGGCGAACACCCGGTTTCTCGAGCTCTGTGCGGTTTATACAAAACCGCCACGGCGTTCCTAGCGATTAACAAACCCCCGGCCCTACCTACGCCGGATAAAGTAAGGAACAGTAAGCCAAAATATATGCCTCAGCGGGAATGCATTCCCTCTGAGGCATATATCCCAGCGACATTGCAACGCATCCGGATGCGGCAGGCAAGGAGACGGTATGGGCGCCACACATCTGCCCTCCACCGAGTTCGAAGGAACCGAGGTGGACGACCAGCTAGAGGCCGAGGCCGAGGCTGCCCTGGGCGAACCCCCGGCGGAGATGGTCCAGCTGCTTGGACCCGATGGAAAGCTCGGGAGCGACTCTGTGTTTTCCGAGTACGCCGACCGTCTGGACGCGGAGACGCTGCGGGGCTTTTACGCTGACATGGCAGCCATCCGGCGCTTCGACCAGGAGGCCACTGCCCTGCAGCGCCAGGGCCAGCTGGCGCTCTGGGTGCCCCTGACCGGGCAGGAGGCGGCCCAGATTGGCTCCGGTCGGGCCAGCCAGCCGCAGGACTACATTTTCCCCACGTACCGCGAGCACGGTGTCGCCCTCACCCGGAACGTGGACCTGGCAGAGCTCCTCCGGCAGTTCCGCGGTATTTCCAACGGTGGCTGGAACCCGAAGGACACCAATTTCCACCTGTACACGCTGGTGCTCGCTGCCCAGACGCCGCACGCAGTCGGATACGCCATGGGGATCCAACGCGACCAGCGGCTGGCCGAGGCGCGGAGAGCCGAGTCCCAGGGCGTGGAGGCGCAGGGAGCGGACGGCTCCGCCGAACCCAAGGCCGCCGTCATGGTCTACTTCGGCGATGGCGCCAGCTCCGAGGGCGACGTCCACGAATCGATGGTGTTCGCCTCCTCCTACAAGGCCCCGGTGGTCTTCTTCTGCCAGAACAACCACTGGGCCATCTCCGTGCCCACCGCGGTGCAGACCCGCATTCCGCTGTCCAACCGCGCCAAGGGCTACGGCTTCCCCGGCATCCGGGTGGACGGCAACGACGTCATTGCCGTGCACGCAGTCACTGAATGGGCCCTCGAGCACGCGCGGCAGGGCAACGGCCCGGTGCTGATTGAGGCATTCACCTACCGCGTGGGTGCGCACACCACCGCCGATGACCCCACGAAGTACCGTGAGTCCTCCGAAGAGGCGTTGTGGCGGACCAAGGATCCGCTGGAGCGGCTGGAGAAGTACCTCCGCGCGGAGGACATGGCCGACGACGCGTTCTTCAAGCAGGTCGCGGCCGACGGGGACGAACTGGCCGCCTACATCCGCAAGTCCACCTACGATGCGGACGCCCCGGACATCCGGACGGCCTTCGCCAACACCTACGTCGAAGCACACCCGCTGGTAGCCGAGGAGCTGGCCTGGTTTGAGGACTACAGCGCGGGATTTGCCGGCGAGGAGACCGCAGAAGGGGCTGGCCACTGATGACCACCATGACGATTGCAAAGGCCATCAACGAGGGCCTGCGCGCCACGCTGAGCAACAACCCCAAGACTCTGCTGATGGGCGAGGACATCGGGCCTCTGGGCGGCGTTTACCGGGTGACAGACGGGCTGATTGCTGAGTTCGGCGAGGACCGTGTCGTGGACACGCCGCTCGCCGAGTCCGGCATCATCGGCACGGCTATCGGCCTGGCGCTGCGCGGCTACCTGCCCGTGGCCGAGATCCAGTTCGACGGCTTTGTTTTCCCCGGCTTCAACCAGATCACCACACAGCTCGCGAAGATGCATTCGCGCAGCAACGGCAACCTCACGGTGCCCGTGGTCATCCGCATTCCTTACGGCGGCGGGATCGGCTCGATTGAACACCACTCGGAGTCCCCGGAAGCGCTGTTCGCGCACACGGCCGGCATCCGCATCATCACCCCGTCCAACCCGCACGATGCCTACTGGATGATCCAACAGGCCGTAGCGTGCCAGGATCCCGTGATCGTCTTCGAACCCAAGCGGCGCTACTGGCTCAAGGGCGAGGTGGACACGGAGTCGGCCGGCCTGGCCGAGGATCCGTTCAAGGCCCACATTGTCCGTGAAGGCACTGACGCCACCGTTGTCGTGTACGGCCCGCTCGTGCCTGTCGCCCTGGCAGCCGCAAACGCCGCCGAGGAGGACGGGCGCAGTATCGAGGTCATTGACCTGCGGTCCATCTCGCCGATCGACTTCGACACCATCGAAGCGTCTGTGAAGAAGACCGGCAGGCTGATCGTGTCCCACGAGGCCCCGACGTTCGGCGGCATCGGCGGGGAAATCGCGGCCCGCATCAGTGAACGCGCCTTCCACTCCCTGGAAGCGCCGGTCATCCGCGTGGGCGGTTTCCACATGCCCTACCCCGTGGCAAAGGTTGAAGAGGACTATCTGCCGGACATCGACCGCATCCTTGAGGCGCTGGACCGGGCCTTTTCCTACTGACGCTTCCGCTACTGCCGTTCCGCCCGTGGCTCCTTCCATGCACGGGCTGGCCTGAGCTTTCGAAACCCGAGGACACCATGACTCTTAACAAGTTCAACCTCCCCGACGTGGGCGAAGGCCTGACCGAGGCCGAGATCGTCTCCTGGAAGGTCAAGCCGGGCGACGCCGTCGCCATCAACGATGTCCTCTGCGAAATCGAGACGGCCAAGTCACTCGTCGAATTGCCGTCGCCGTTCGCGGGGACCGTCACGGAACTGCTCGTAGCCGAAGGGGTGACGGTCGACGTCGGAACCGCCATCATCAGTGTCTCCGACACCATGTCCGGCGATCCCACGCCGGCAGACGCGCCGCTGCCTGCGGTTCAGGCCACTGAGCCTGCACTGATGTACGGCAAGCTTCCGGCCGACGGTGAAGCTGCCGACGGCGGACTGGCCGCCGGTCCGCTGGTGGGTTCCGGCCCCAAAGCCGACGCCGTGAAACGCCGCCCACGCAAGGCGAAGCCGGCGATCCCGGCAGATGCAGTCCACGGCGCTCCGGAAGTCGAGCCGGTCCAGCCCCGCTCCGCCGAGGACGCGCTCCTGGATGTTCCGGCCAGCGCAGGGCCGGTGGCCGGCCCTGTCCCGGCGAGGCGGCCCGAGTGGACTCCCGCAATCGAGGCTGACAAGCCCACGTTGGGCGGGGCCATTACCGGCTTGGTGAACAAGGTGCTCGCCAAGCCTCCGGTCCGCAAGATTGCGCGGGACCTGGGGATCGACCTTGCGGATGTTGTTCCCACCGGCGCCCGAGGCGAGGTGACCCGGGAGGACCTGGTCAGCTACCAGGCGCAGCGCGACGCCGAGCTGGACAAGGCGGACACCTTCTGGGGCAAGTCCGGCCGGCCGCAGGAACAGAGGATCGAGCGGATTCCGGTCAAGGGCGTTCGGAAGGCCACGGCGAAGGCCATGGTGGACTCGGCCTTTTCCGCCCCGCACGTCAGCATTTTCGTGGACGTGGACGCCAGCCGCACCATGGAATTCGTCAAGCGGCTCAAGGCCTCGCGCGACTTCGAGGGAATCCGGATTTCCCCGCTCCTGATCCTGGCCAAGGCGGTCATCTGGGCTGCCGCGCGCAACCCCAGCGTCAACGCCACGTGGGTGGACAGCCCGGACGGTTCCGCCGAGATTCAGGTCAAGCACTTCATGAACCTCGGTATCGCTGCCGCCACGCCCCGGGGCCTGATGGTTCCGAACATCAAGAATGCCCAGGACCTGTCCCTCAAGGAGCTGGCGCTGGCGCTGAACGATCTGGCCACCACGGCCCGTGCCGGCAAGACCCAGCCTGCGCAGATGCAGGGCGGCACGCTGACGATCACGAACATCGGCGCCCTGGGCATCGATACGGGAACGCCCATCATCAACCCCGGTGAAGTGGCAATCGTGGCCTTCGGCACCATCAAGCAGAAGCCGTGGGTGCTGGACGGCGAGGTCATTCCGCGCTGGATCACGACGCTCGGCGGGTCGTTCGACCACCGGGTGGTGGACGGTGACCTGTCCGCCCGCTTCATGGCCGACGTCGCCGCCATCCTGGAAGAGCCGGCCCTGCTGCTGGACTGAGCTTGCTCCTTGGACGGGCCTCCTGGATTGGGGGCAGGGGGTCGGTCCGCAGTTGAACCGTCCGGCCCAAGTGAACGCCAAAACGCCGCAGGGGCGGGCCGCGACGTGCGGCCCGCTCCTGCGGCGTTTTCGGAATTTGCGGCGGCTTAGTACGCCGGGTACGTAGTCATCAGCTCGGCCAATGCGGGATCGGCAGAAAGGCCGGCGAGGCTGAACGCGGCGGCGATCATGACGCCTGCGAGGGCGGCCACGGAGCCGGTGACGGTGGCCAGGAACTTCCAGTCTTCCCGCATGACGCTCTGGATGGTTTCGGGAAGCTGCAGGTCAGGGGAGATGACGTTCGGGGCGCTGTCCACAGAGCCGTCGTCAAGCAGGGCGATGACCCGGCCGGCGCTGCGGTCGAGCCGCATTGAGCAGATGTGGTTGCCGTGGCGGGCAAGGAGGATGTCGTGGCCGACGAGCTGGCGTCGCTGAAGCGTAAGCATTTAGGGTCCTGGCGCTGGTAGGTGCTGGGGTTGTCCGCACCATCGGGGGCACCTTCAATTTTATCGTCGCGCCATCCCGCATTCCCGGGAAAACCGGGTGAGACTGCCCACCAGGAGGCGTGACCCGGGTCAACTCAGCCGGCTCACCTCCGCAAGGGCCAACTTAGTCCGCTCACCTCCGGAGGGGTTGCCCAGCCCCTAGTCCGCGCCGTAGGTGTTGGCGATGTATACGTCGCAGGAGGCATTATGCGCAACGCTGTTGGCGATGCTGCCCAGCACCCGGCCCAGGCCGTGCATGCGGCGGTTTCCCACCACGATCATCCGGGCCTCAAGCCGTTCGGCTTCCCGGATGAGGGCGTCGGCCGGTTTGCCGCGGGCGGACGAGTACGTGACCGCGAGTCCGGCAACCGCAAGGCTGGCGGCGATGTCGCGGGCAACCTTCTCGGCTTCTCCAGCATCCGAAACGATCCATTTGTCGCTGCCGCTGCCGTACACCTCGGTCCGGTCGGTGTCGAAGGCCGACACCACATGCAGCGTCGCGCCCAGCGCCACGGCCAGGTCCCGGGCGGTTTCCGCCGCCTTGCGCGCGGTGCCGCTGGTGTCCACGCCCACAACAATGATTCCGCTCATGGTTCCGCTCCTTTGCTTCGCCTGCTTCGCCGCGTCAGACCCCAGTATGCCCTGTCCGGAGTTCATTTATGGCTTCCTGCAGCACGGGGGCGAGCCGCCGGACGCCCTCGGCGATGGCGTCGGGCGGCACGGCGCTGAACGCCAGCCGCAGCTTGTTGGACGGCTCATCCGAGTGGCTGAACGCCGCACCCGGGATGAAGACGACCCCGGCGTCGATCGCTTTGTGCAGCAGGGGGTAGGTGTCCACGCCCTCGGGAAGGGCGACCCACACGAAGAAGCCGCCCTCGGGCCGTGTCCACGTCAGGCCTTCCGGCATGTACGTCTCCAGCGCCGCCAGCATGGCGTGGCACCGTTCCGCGTACAGGCCGCGGTAGGTCTCGATCTGGCCCTTCCAGTCGTAGTCACGGAGGTAGGCCGAGACCAGCATCTGGTTGAAGGTGGGCGGGCACAGGGTCACGGCCTCCGCCGCGAGGTAGTACCGGCGCTGCAGGTGTGCGGGCACCAGAGCCCAGCCGATGCGAAGCCCCGGCGCGAAAATCTTGGAGAACGATCCCATGTAGATGACGTCGTCCGGGTTGCCGGCGCGCAGCGGTTCCAGCGGCTGCCCCTCGTAGCGCAGCAGGCCGTAGGGGTTGTCCTCCAGCACGAGGATGTTGGCGCGTCGGCAGATGTCCACAATCTGCTGGCGCCGCTCCTGGGCAAGGGTGATGCCGGAGGGATTGTTGAAGTTGGGGATCGTGTACAGGAACTTGATGTTCTTTCCGGCGGTCTGGAGCGCGGCAATCCGGGCCTCGAGAAGCTCAGGCACCAGCCCGTCGTCGTCCATCTCCACGGCCTCTACCTGCACCTGGTACGACTCGAAGGTGTTCAGGGCTCCGACATATGTGGGTTCCTCAACGAGAACGACGTCGCCCGGATTGCAGAACACCTTGGTGGCCACGTCCTGAGCCGACTGCGAGCCCGCGGTGATCACCACGTTCTCGGGGAGGCCATCCAGGATGCCCTCGGCGGCCATCACCTCGCAAATCTGGGTGCGGAGTTCTTCCGTGCCCTGGCCCCCGCCATACTGCAGGGCGGTCAGCCCGTCTTCGGCGATGATGCCGGCGGCGGTCCGGGCCAGCCTGTCCAGCGGAAGCGGCTGCAGGTAGGGGCTGCCGCCTGCCAGGGAGACGAGACCGGGCCGGAGGGAGATGTCGAAGACGTCCCGGACGGCCGACTGCTTGATGTTCGCCGCCCGCTCGGAAAACAGCTGCTCGTGGCGGTGGGCGGAGGTAGCCGCCCGTTCGATGGCGTCAATGGCTTCGGCGGGGAGGACGGCCTCGGCGCCGTCTAATGTCTCGTGGGTCACAATGCCAAGGATACAACGAACAGTTGCTGTAGAGGCAACACTTGTTGACGGGGCGCGAAATTCCACCGTTTGGTCCCTTTACCTTCCTCCCCGGACCGCATTGGATGGAGCAATGACCAGCTTGCCGGCATTTCCTGCCCCGTCCGACAAGGCCGCAGCCTTCCGGGAACTCCATGCGGAGGGACCGGTGCCGCTGGTGCTCGTGAACGTGTGGGATGCAGCTTCGGCAAAACTGGTGGAGCGGGCAGGAGCACACGCCCTGGCCACCTCGAGTTCGGCCATCTCCTGGAGCCTGGGCTTTCAGGACGGCAACCAGCTGCCTCCTGCGCTGGCCATGGAGGCGCTAACCAGGATCGTCGCTGCTACCAATTTGCCGGTGACGGCGGACGTTGAAGCCGGCTATGCGGGACAGGGCGGCGCCTTTGACGACGCCCTGCTGGAGAGGACCATCAAGGCAGTGCTGTCGGCCGGCGCCGTGGGCGTCAACATTGAGGACTCTGGCGGTGACGCGCTGACGGATCCCGCCGAACAGGCGCGCCGGATCTCCATCATCAGGACGGTCGCAGAGGAATCGGGGGTCCGCCTTTTCATCAACGCCCGGACCGACACCTACCTCTCGGGCCACTTCCCGGAATCCGAGTTCGAGGAGACGCTCCGGCGCGTGCCGGCGTTCCTCGCGGCAGGCGCGGACGGTATCTTCGTTCCAGGTGTGACGGACCTGCACGTGCTGCACGAGCTCTCCCGGCGTATACCGGCGCCGCTGAACGCGCTCGCCGGCGTGGGCGCGCCCTCCGTGGGGGAACTGCACGACGCCGGTGTGCGGCGGATCAGCATCGGCGGCAACACGGCGAAGGCGGCTTACGCAACGGTCTCCCGTGTGGCGGAGGAGGTCCTCGGCGACGGCAACTGGTCCAAACTGGCTGGAGCCCGGAGCCATGCCGAGATGGATGCCCTGTTTGCGCCGAAGCCTGAAACCGCCGCTGCAACAGCTGCCGCTGACTCTGCTGCTGCAGCTCCGGCTGCTGGCGGTCCATCAATTAACGGTCCGGCGGCGATCAGCTGAGGCAGCCGGCGCAGGACCCCCCGCGTCCCTAGCGCAGGCTCAGCACGTCGGCCAGCCGGACGCCGTCGACGTAGATTTCCGCGCGGATGGCACCCGCAGCCGTGACCGCAGTGTGGGTCAGCTGGGCGTCGATCCGGGGAATGTCGCAGGTCCCGCCCGGCTGGACAGCGCCGGTGAGATTAACCACCACCGTGGCACCGTCAAGGTATCCGGATACATACTGCAGCGCCGAGGATGACAGGGCGTTGTACAGCCCGGCCGGCGCAGCGCCTTCGGAGAGTAGCCGGCTCATGGCGGCTTGCAGCGGTTCGCGGATGACGGGGTCGGCATGGTGGACGGGCACGAGGCTGTCGTTGCAGCCGAAGCGCACCCCGGAGCTGCCGCCGTCGTCCAGCGCCACATAGTAGACCGCTGTGCCTTCGGCGCTGCCCGTCTGCCCGCCTGAACCGGCTCCACCTGAACCGGCGGCACCGGACCCGCCTGAACCGGGTGCACCGGCGCCTGGTGCGGGACCCGCGGCGGCACCGCCGGTCCCGGTGGCCGGGGCCTGGCCTGCCTGTGGGGGTGTTGCCGGTGTCCCAGCCGCCGGAAGTCCATGCGGAGCCGGTCCGGAAACGGGTTCCTCAGCGGCCCCCGGCGACCCGGCTCCGCCCTGCCCGCCGCCGGGCTGCCCAGTACTGCCCTGCCAGGCTCCTGCCGGCGGGACTGGGGGTGCAACGTTTTGCGGCGGGAGGGCCGCGGAGCCGGGCTCCATTCCGGACACAGCACCGGGTTCTGCGCCGGATGATTGGACTGACCCGCCCGGAGCGGGCGCTTCGGCGGAAGTGGCCGGACTGGGAGCCGGCGCAGGCTCCGGCGCCGGCGCGGCGGCAGGCGGCTGAGTGCCGCCGGAGCTTCCCGACTCTCCGGGCGCCGGCACGCAGGACCCCAGCCACAACGGAAGCAGCAGGCAGAAGGCGGCAGCCGCCGTCGTACGTGCCCTGCCTCCTGGGCTGGTCTTCATCTGCACCGCACTCTCTGCTCCGGTACGTCCCGTACATCAACGTTAGATCCGGGGAAGTCGGCGGGGAATGCGGTGCCGGTGTCAGTTCGGCCGCAGCTCAGTCACAGAATGGTTGCGCCGCCGGCTGCGGTGGGTAAAGGAGGACGCCGCGGAGGATCAAGGCGGGAACGCCGACGCCCCCGGCGCCGGTCAGGCGCCAGGGACGTTCGAGGGGTGGAAAGGGCGGGCAGACTAGGCTGCGGCTCCGGCCTTTTCGGCAGCTGCGAGGGCGCTGAAGATGCCCTGGATCTGCTCAACAACCTCGGCGTCGTCCTTCGGGTGGGTCTCGGCGAAGCGGACCATGGAGCCGGGGACAGCGAGCTTGACATCTTCAAGGACGCGGGCGCCGGCGATGCCGGCAGCCTTGCGGGCCTCGTCCTGCGCCCAGACGCCGCCGAACTGGCCGAAGGCGGTGCCGACGACGGCAGTGGGCTTGCCTACGAGGGCGCCGGCCCCGTACGGGCGGGACAGCCAGTCGATGGCGTTCTTCAGGGAAGCGGGCATGGTGCCGTTGTGCTCGGGGGTGACCAGGAGCAGGGCGTCGGCTTCGCCGGCTGCGGCGCGGAGCTTTGCGGCAGCCTCGGGGACCTGGCCTTCGACGTCAATGTCCTCGTTGTAGAAGGGGAGGTTGCCCAGGCTCTCCGAGATGACGATCTCGAGATCCTCCGGAGCGTTCAGCTGGATGGCCTCCGCAAGCTTGCGGTTGATGGAATCGGCGCGAAGGCTGCCGACCAGGGCGAGTACGGTGTTCTTGGACATGTGAACTCCTTGGGTCAGGCCGCGGAAGGTCCGCCGGCGTCTGGTTGTGGAGGCGTTTGATGCCTTCACTGATACTAAACGGACTACGGTCCGGATATTATTCCCCGGTCTAGAATATTGATTGTGAGCCTCATCCCAATCCGCTCCGCAGCGCCGGCTGCGGGCCAGGAACGCCGCGACGCCGCGCGCAACCGGGAGCTGCTGCTGTGCGCAGCCAGGCAGCTGATCGAGGAATGCGGAGCGGACGGCCTCACCATGGACAAGCTGGCTGAACGGGCCGGCGTCGGCAAGGGAACGGTTTTCCGGCGCTTCGGCAGCCGGGCGGGCCTCATGATGACGCTGCTCAGCGACGCGGAGGCGGAGTTCCAGGGCCGTTTCATGTTCGGCCCTCCGCCGCTGGGACCTGGCGCACCGCCTCTTGAGCGGCTGGTTGCCTTCGGGGCTGCCCGCGTCGGCTACGTGCTGCAATACGGTGACCTCGCCAGGGCGGCCGATCATTCGGTGTACAACCGCTTCGAGGTGCCCGCCGCCGTGCTGTGGCATCGGCACATCGAGTACCTGTTGCGCGAGGCAGGTTTCGACGCGGACCCGTGGCTCATGGCGATGTCGCTGAGTGCCACCCTCGATCCCGAACGCCTGCTCCACGCCGTCCGTGTGCACGGCGTTTCGCCCGAGCGGCTCGAGGGGTCCTGGCGGGAGCTGGTGACACGCCTGGCCGGGCACGGGTCTGACTCCCGATCTGACTCCAGGGCTGGGAACGCGGAGTAGCGTTGCCCCATGAGCACCGAATCCTCCTCATCGCCACTTTCCTCGTCCGGACAGCAGCCCTCCAGTGAACGCGCACCCATCCGGACCGCCGTCGTCGGTTATGGCCTCGCCGGAAGCGTCTTTCACGCGCCGCTGCTCGCGGCCGATGCCCGATACTCGCTGGACGTCATCGCGACGTCGGACCCCGCCCGCCAGGCGGCCGCCGTCGAGCGTTATCCGGGCGTGAAAACAGTGCCCGACGGCGACGCTGTCCTGGCGCTCGCGGCTGACCTTGATCTTGTGGTCCTCGGAACGCCTCCGGCGACGCACTATCCGCTGGCGAAGGCAGCGCTGGAGGCGGGGCTCGACGTCGTGGTGGATAAGCCGTTCGCCGTAACGAGTGCAGAAGGGGAGGAGCTGATTGGGATTGCGCAGCGCCACCGCCGCGTTTTGACGGTGTTCCAGAACCGGCGCTGGGACGGCGACTTTCTGACCGTCCAAAAGCTGCTCGACGCTGGGGCGCTGGGACAGGTGACGCGGTTCGAATCCCGGTTCGAGCGCTGGTCGCCGGAAGTGTCCAAGGCGTGGAAAGCGGAAGCGACCGCGGCGACCGGCGGCGGCGTCCTCTTCGACCTCGGAACCCACCTCATAGACCAGGCACTGGAACTGTTCGGGCCCGGTCAGATTGTCCACGCGGAGCTCGAGGCCCGCCGGCACGGTGAAAACACGGACGACGACTGCTTCCTCGTCCTGAAGCACGGGTCGGGGGTGCTGAGCCATCTCTGGATGAACATGCTCTGCGCGCAGCAGGGCCCCCGGTACCGGCTGCTTGGTACCGAGGGCGCCTTTACGAAGCACGGTGTGGATCCGCAGGAACCCTATATTGTGGCCGGCGGAGGCCCGCTGGACGAAGAGTACGGTGTGGAGGACCCCGAGTGGGCCGGAAAGCTGGGGCGCGACGGACATCTCGACCGGCTGTCCACCGAGCGCGGTGCCTACCCGGAGTTCTACCGGATCCTTGCGGATAAGATTTCCGACGGCGGCACCGCCTCCGCACTGCCCCTGCCGGTGGACCCGGCCGGGTCGGTCGAAGTCCTCAAATTAATAGAACAAGCACGCCAGCTGGCATCGGCGCAAAGTTAACCCGGCAGCGCTGGACGACAGGCATCCGGCAGCGTGCGTCAAAGCGACGAAGGAGCAGCACGCCGAGGATGTGTGTCGTCCAGCGCAGCAGGACGGGTTGGGACTTACGCCGTGACGAGCTTGTGCCAGTCCTCCACCAGGGGCAGGTTGTGGGCCTCCGAGACGGAGTGGTGCGCCACGTGGCCTGCTGCGATGTTCAGCCCGGCGGCGAGGGCGGGGTCCTTCTCGAAGGCGGCCTTCACACCGAGGTTGGCCAGTGCCACGCCGTAGCGGAGCGTGACGTTTGTCAGGGCGTAGGTGGAAGTGTTCGGGACCGCGCCGGGCATGTTGGCCACGCAGTAGAAGATCGTGTTGTGGACCTTGTACGTGGGTTCCTGGTGCGTGGTGGGGTGGGTGTCCTCGAAGCAGCCGCCCTGGTCCACGGCGATGTCCACGAGCACGGAGCCCGGCTTCATGCGGGCCACGAGTTCGTTGGTCACGAGCTTGGGGGCCTTGGCGCCCGGGATCAGCACGGAGCCGATGACCAGGTCGGCGTCGACCACGGACTTTTCGATCTCGTACTTGTTGGAGGCCACGGTCTTCAGGCGGCCCTGGTACTGGGCGTCGAGTTCGCGCAGGCGATTGATGTTGATGTCCAGGATGGTGACGTCGGCGCCGAGACCCAGGGCCATGGCGGCTGCGTTGGTGCCGGCCACGCCGGCACCCAGCACTACGACCTTGGCTGGGCGGACGCCGGGGACGCCGCCCAGGAGCACGCCCTTGCCGCCGGCGGGGGCCATGAGGGAGGTGGCGCCGACCTGCACCGAGAGCCGCCCTGCGACCTCGGACATCGGGGCGAGCAGCGGAAGGGTGCGGCCTTCCTGGACCGTCTCGTAGGCGATCGCGGTGACGCCGGAGTTGATGAGCTCCCGGGTCAGTTCCGGCTCTGCGGCGAGGTGGAGGTAGGTGAAGAGGATCAGGCCCTTGCGGAAGCGGTGGTATTCGGCCTTGATGGGTTCCTTGACCTTCATGACCATGTCGGCGCGGCCCCAGACGTCGTCCGCGTCGGCGACGATCTCAGCGCCGGCGATGGCGTACTCCTCGTCCGTGATGCCGGAGCCCAGGCCGGCGCCGCGCTCCACCAGGACCGTGTGGCCGTGGGTGCGGAACTCGTGGACGCCGGCGGCCGTGATGGCGACGCGGAATTCGTTGTTCTTGATCTCTTTGGGGACACCGATGATCATTTGTGGGCTCCAAGGTCGTTGGGCTTTGTGGGCCGGAAGTTGCGGGGGATCTGTGTTTCCAGAATAGATCCGGCTGTGAGGCAGATGACAGGATGGGCGGCGCAGGCCGGGGGCGAAACCCGCGGATCTACACGGTTTTCCTCCGCCTGAGCTCGACGTTTGTCGAGCCAGCAAGCGTCAAGTGTCGCCTGCTGTCCGTTCGCGGGAAGTGACCGTCCGGACGTAGTGTTGCTGCATGCAGCAGGACGCGGAACAGCTCGTGGAGCGGGTGGCGCAGAAGCTTGGCCGCGGGCTGTCGCTCGAGGACCTGGACGGGCTCCTGCTCGCCTACAGCTCCAACCAGTCCCACGCCGACCGGGTCCGGGTGAACTTCCTCCTCAGCAAACGTGTGCCGGTCGACGTCAAGGCGTGGCAGCTCTCGCATGGCATCGCCACCGCGGTGCGTCCCGTCGTCGTTCCTGCCAACGAGGAACTGGGAATGCTCGGACGAGTCTGCGTCCCGCTGATGGTCCGCGGCTTCCGCGTCGGCTACCTCTGGGTCCAGCAGGATCTTGAGGAGGAAAGCGCGACGGCGATTCTCGGCCAGCTGCCCGATGTCCGGGAAGAGCTGGAGCTGCTTTCCGGCCTGCTGCTGGACTCGAACACGGCCGAGTCGGAATTCCGGCGGAACCGTGAACGCGAGTTCCTGGCGGCGTGCGCGGGGGAGGCCAATGCCGTGGCTTCCGTGGCGGGCTGGAAAGAGGTGCAGGACCGCGGGCCCTGGCAGCTGGTAACGGTCCTTGATGCTGATGGTTGGGCGGCCGGACCGGACCCGATCGCGGCCACGCTGATCCACCGCTCCGCAGCGTTGCAAGCGACCATTGGCGTGGACGCTGCGCTGTTCAGCGCCGGAGCCGAAACGCATTCTGTGGTGCTGTTCCGGGAATCGACAGGCCGGGCCAGCCACGCGCAGGTCCTGGTGCACTACCAGCTGGAATTGGCGAAACGGGCGGGCCGCCCGGTGCAGCGCATCATCCTGGGCATCAGCGAGGGCTTCAGCCGGCCAAAGGAGCTGGCCGAGGCGTACCGGCAGTCGAAGGTGGCGGCCCAGGCAGCGGCGGTGGATGCCCTGCTGGGCGAGCTGGTGGAATGCCGGGCAACGGGTGTCTACCAGCTCCTTGCCTCGGCCGGCGCGGGTGCCGGCGTCTGGGGCGACGCCGGGTCGGTGAATTTCCGCGCCCTGGAGGACCACGACCGCAATGGCGAGCTGCTCCCCGTCCTGGAGCTGCTTTACGACAACGACGGCTCCGTCCAGGATGTCGCCGCGAAACTGCACCTGCACCGCAGCAGCATCTACAACCGGTTGGGCCGGATCCGGCAACTGCTGGGAGTGGACCCTTTGAAGGGCATGGTCCGGCTGGAGCTGCACGCCGCGCTGAAGGCGCGGCGCTGGGCCGGCCGGCCCAGAATCTAGCCGGCCTAGGATCTAGCCGTCCTGATTCGCCGGGCCTGCGGGTTCAGCCAGGCCGGACGTCAGGCGGCGTTGCCGCCCCTGGTCTCGCGGGTTTCAGCGGCCGGCGGCGTGTCTTGGAGCTGGCTGCGGCGCTTGGCGATCCTGCTTTCCGTCCACATCGAGACCGCGACATAAGCCACGCAGCTGGACGTGAAAATGGCCGTGTTGTTCAGTTCCATGACCATTCCGAGGACGGCAGCCACGCCCATGGCGGCAATGCCCGCCACGATGTGCAACCCCCGGAATCTCAACACGAATAAAGACTAACCCCGGGCAGTGTCCTGATTCCCGGGTTTGGGGGGATCGTTGCTTGATCCTTATCACCGTGTCATTGAAAGGCGGCGCCGCGTCATTTTCGGCCCGGCTTCCCGCCGATCTTTGCCTTACCGCCGCCCCCGTTGTGGGAGCGGTCAGTGTCGGCCTCCGCGGCCCGCTCCGCGGCGGCCTCTTTCTTGCGCTGCCCCTCCAGCCACGCCATGATGGCCGCCAGCCGGATCCGCCGGTGGGTGCCGCGGTACTCCACGGGGATCTCGCCGCGGTCCGTCATGTTCCGCAGGTAGGTGTGGGAGATGCCCGCGAGCTCCGCCGCCTGCGACGTCGTCAGCAACTCCTCCACGCTGCTGACCGTCACCGACTCGCCGCGGCTGAACCTGGACAGGAGGTCGACGACGGCGTCCCTCGCCTGGGGCGGCAGCCGGTGGACGGTGCCGTCCACGAAGACGGTGATGTCCGTGCCGCCGTCGAGCGCTTGCTGGAGTTTCCCCGCGTCCTCAGCGGGAAGTGCGCCCGCCACCCTGGGAGCTATCAGTGCCATGGCAGAAAGCCTAACTGCTGACGGTGCAGTTCCGCTGTCGGCGGTGCAGGGCCGGCACTTCGCTGGACAGGTATGCGGGTCAGGTATGCTCGGCGGATGCAGCTGCAAGACGGACGGGATGTCACGGTGAACGGCCTGAAGGGCCGCCTTTACTCTTCGATAGTGGACTCCGGGCCCCACGCCGGCCCGGCCGTGGCAGCCGAGGCTGCAGGAGCCGTGGCCGCCGGAACCCCGGCCGCCGGAACCACGCCGGGCACGGCGGAAACCGGGCGCCAGGTCTACGTGCTGCTGCACGGCATCGGAGTCTCGCACCGCTATCTGGCAAAGCTGCACCAGGAATTGGCCGTGAGCGGTGCCGCCGGCACCCCGGCGCGTGACGCCGTCGTCTATACGTTCGACCTGCCGGGCTACGGCAACACGCCGCGCCCCGGACACCAGGTGTCCGTGGCTGAACATGCCGCTTTCGTTGCGGCCGTTCTGGCCGATGAGGGAGTGCAGTCCTGCGTGGTGGTGGGCCATTCCATGGGCGTGCAGTTCGCCGTGGAGCTCGCACTGCAGCAGCCGGACCTCGTGAGCCGTGTTGTGCTCATTGGCCCGGTGGTGGATCCCGCCCGGAACAGTGCGGCCTGGCATGTCCTCGCGCTCACCCGCGACGCGGTGTTCAGCGAAAAGCCGTCCACCAACATCGTCGTGTTCAGTGACTATTTCAAGGCCGGCCTCCGCTGGTACCTGACGCAGCTGCCCGTGATGCTCAATTATCCAATGGAGCAGCGGACCCGGGAAGTGACCCAGCCCGTGCTTGTGCTGCGCGGCGGAAGGGACCCCATCGCCCGCAGGCAGTGGTGCGAAAACCTCGCACACCAGCCACGGCACGGGTCGTTCGTGGAAGTGCCGGGCTGCGGCCACGTGGTGCAGGACAGTGCGCCGGAGGCTGTTGCCCGGGCGATCGTCCACTGGGCGACCACCGCGGACGACGGCGTCACCGCCTAAGCGCCAAAGGCTCCGTACTAAAACGAAGAGGCCGGCATCCGGATTCTCCGGGTGCCGGCCTCTTGTCAGTGGCTCGGTTACAGGCCGAGCTCCTCCAGAACGGGGAGCTTTTCGCGGACCCAGGCGCGCGCCTCGACGGCACTGGGTGCCGAAAGGGCCAGCTTGGCCAGCTCCTGCGCCTCGGCCAGCGTGACCGTCTTGAGGACGGCGGCCACGGCGGCGAGGGACCTGGCCGTCATGGACAGCGTGGTCACGCCGAGCCCGGTCAGGACGACGGCGAGGGCAGGATCCGCGGCAGCCTCGCCGCACACGCCCACCGGCTTGTTGTGGCCTTCAACCCTGGAACCCTCAACGGTCAGGCCCACGAGGCGCAGCACGGCAGGCTGCCACGGTGTGTTCAGTCCCGCGAGCGGCCCGAGCTGGCGGTCTGCGGCCATGGCGTACTGCGTGAGGTCGTTGGTGCCCAGGCTGGCGAAGGCAACCTCGCGCAGGATGGTGTCCGCAGTGAGCGCGGCAGACGGGACCTCCACCATGACGCCGGGGGTCTTGATGCCGGCCTCCGCGCACATGGTGGCGAACCGGGCGGCCTCCTCTGCCGTGGAGATCATCGGGGCCATGACCCAGACATCGGCCTCGGACTGCTTTTCGGCAAGGGCGATGGCCTCAAGCTGCCGTTCCAGCACACCGGGAGTGGTGAAGTCGGTGCGGTAGCCGCGGACGCCCAGGGCCGGGTTGGGCTCGGTGGAGTCGGTCAGGAAGGGGAGGGGCTTGTCGGCTCCGGCATCCAGCGTGCGGAGAACCACTTTCTTGCCGGGGAAGGCATCGAAGACTCCCTTGTAGGCAGCGGCCTGCTCCTCAACGCTGGGCTCGGTGTCGCGCTCCAGGAAGCAGAACTCGGTGCGGAACAGGCCCACGCCCTGGGCCCCGAGCTTGGCGGCGGCCTCCGCGTCCTTGGCGCCGCCCACGTTGGCGAGCAGCGGCACCTGGTGGCCGTCCGCCGTCGTGCCCGTACCGCTGAACTCTGCAAGGAGTGAGGCCGTCGTGGCCCATGCCTCGGCTGCGGCCCGCAGCGACTCGTCCGGGTTGGCGGTGATCGAGCCTGCGGCGCCGTCGACGTAGACCTCGGTGCCGTCCGGCAGTTCATCCACGCCCACAGCGGCCACTACGGCCGGAAGGCCGAGCGAGCGGGCAATGATCGCGGTGTGCGACTGCGGGCCGCCGCCGGCGGTTACGAGCGCGAGAACCTTGTTCGGGTCCAAGGTTGCCGTGTCTGCGGGCGCGAGGTCCTCGGCCACAAGGATGAACGGCGTCTCCGATGACGGGATGCCCGGAGCGGACACGCCCCTCAGTTCGGCGACGATGCGCGCCCGGACGTCCAGCACATCGGTGGCGCGCTCTGCCATGTAGCCGCCAAGGTTGTGCAGCATCTCCGAAACCGAGGACCCGGATTCCCAGATGGCCCGCTGGGCGGAGACGCCGCGGGCGATGAGCTTGGCTGCGCCCTTGATCAGCATGGTGTCCTTGGCCATCAGGGCGGTGGCTTCCAGGACGGCCTTGCCGTCACCTGTTGCGTGGTCGGCCCGGGCCCTCAGCTCATCATGGACAGCGTTGGCGGCCGCCTTCAGTGCGGCTGTCGCCTCTTCCGGGGAGGTGCCGGCGGGCAGCTGTTCGCCCGCCGGAGGTTCGCTGATGGGCTTGGGCATCTGGCGGATGGTGCCGATGATGCGGCCGGGGCTGACGCCAACTCCTGGGAAGTTCTGCACTGAAGGTCCTCATTCTCTGCCGGTAGCCAGGCCCGCGGTCTCTTCCCGGAAGGTCCGGGCTGCTCGGTACGGCTCTTTGTACGGTGCCTGAAAAAATTGTATGTGATGCAGTTCATATAGCGTTGCTATAGGTGCTAGGGTAGCGGTTATGAGTTTCGATGGCCAGTTGCCGCCCAAAATGAGGCTGCTGCGTGCGGCAGCCGAATTGCTGGCCAAGTCCGCGGGCGCGCCCGTCTCCACCCGCCAGATCACGCAGCTGGCGGGCGTCTCAGCGCCTACCCTGTACCACCACTTTGGTGATAAGGAAGGCCTGTTTGACGCGGTTGTTTCCGCTGGCTTTGAAGAATATGTAGCGGGCGAGCGGGACTTCGCCCCGTCCGGGCATCCGCTGGAGGACATCCGGCGGATGTGGGACAACCACGTGCAGTTCGGCCTTAACCAGCCGGAACTGTATCTGGTCATGTTCGGTAATATCCGCCCCGAAAGCCGCCCCGCCATTGTGGCCGATGCCGAGGCGCTGATGGAGGAGATGCTGAACAAGGCCGCTGCGGCCGGACAGCTGAACGTGCAGCCGCGGGAAGCGGCCAGGAGCATCCTGGCAGCGAACGTTGGTGTCACGCTCATGCTGATTTCGGAAGCCGCGGCCGACCGGAATCTTGAACTGTCCACCATGACCCGGGACGCCATGATCTTTGCGGTGTCCACGGACCAGGCACGGAAAACCGGACAGGACGAATCTGGGAAGTCCTCAGTGGTGGTGGCTGCCATCGCCCTGAACGCGGCGTTGCAGGCGTCCCACTCGGACCAGCTCTCCAGCTCCGAACTCAAGCTCTTTCTCGAATGGCTCCACCGGATCTCCACCAGTCCCACCAGCTAGTCGTCGAAAATAACGCACCATCCTGCGGAGCAGCAGGAATCACGGTTAGGAAATCACATGGCAACAGAGACAGTTGCAAAACCTAAGACCAGCGCCCGGGTGCACGTCCAGAAGTTCGGGACGTTCCTCTCCGGCATGATCATGCCCAACATCGGGGCGTTCATCGCCTGGGGCATCATTACCGCGCTCTTCATCGAAAAGGGCTGGATTCCCGTTCCGCAGCTTGGCGGCTTCGGCACAAATGCCGAGGGCGTGCCGAACACGGGCCTCGTGGGTCCCATGATCACCTATCTGCTGCCTCTGCTGATTGCGTACACCGGCGGCCGGATGGTTTATGACGTCCGCGGCGGTGTCGTGGGCGCCATCGGCACCATGGGCGTCATCGTCGGTGCCGGCATCCCGATGTTCATCGGCGCCATGATCATGGGCCCGTTGGGAGGCTGGACCATGAAGAAGATCGACTCCATCTGGGAGGGCAAGATCCGGCCGGGCTTCGAGATGCTGGTGAATAACTTCTCCGCCGGCATTTGGGGCGCCCTGCTGGCCATGCTCGGCTTCTACGGCATCTCCCCGCTGGTCACCGCCTTCAGCACGGGGGCCGGCAATGTGGTCCAGTTCCTTGTGAACAACGGCCTGCTGCCGCTGACCAGCATCTTCATCGAACCGGCCAAGGTGCTCTTCCTGAACAACGCCATCAACCACGGCGTGCTGACGCCGCTGGGTATCCAGCAGTCCCTTGAGCAGGGCAAATCCATCCTGTTCCTGCTTGAGGCCAATCCTGGCCCGGGCCTCGGTATCCTGCTCGCCTATATGTTCTTCGGCAAGGGCCTGGCCAAGGCATCGGCTCCCGGTGCCGCCATCATCCACTTCTTCGGCGGCATCCACGAGATCTACTTCCCGTACGTGCTGATGAAGCCGATCCTCATCCTCGCCGCAATCGGAGGCGGCATGACCGGGATCGCGACACTGGCCGTCACCAACTCCGGCCTCGTGGCGCCTGCGGCCCCGGGGTCCATTATCGCTGTCATCGCCCAGACCTCACGTGACAGCTATTTCGGAGTGATCCTCTCGGTCCTGCTGGCAGCCACGGTGTCCTTCCTGATTGCTTCGATCATCCTGAAGTCGAGCAAGACTCCCGTGGGTGAAACGGAGGAGGATGCCCTCAACGCCGCGACCTCCAAGATGGAAGCCATGAAGGGCAAGAAGAGCTCCGTTGCCTCCACCCTGACCGGTGCGGGCGCAGGTGCCGGCGGCGTTGCAGTCATGGCGGGCCCCATCAGGAACATCGTGTTCGCCTGCGACGCCGGCATGGGTTCGAGCGCCATGGGGGCTTCGGTGCTGCGGAACAAGATCAAGGATGCCGGTTTCCCGGACGTCAAGGTCACCAACGCCTCGATCGCGAACCTCAGCGACACCTACGACGTCGTGGTCACGCACCAGGACCTCACCGAACGCGCCAAGCCTGCCACGTCCGGCGCCGTGCACGTCTCTGTGGACAACTTCATGAACAGCCCGCGGTATGACGAGATCGTGGAACTGGTCCAGCGAAGCAACGCTGCGGGCACGGCCGACGGCGGGGCTGCCGCCGCACCGACCGCAGCTGACGCCGCCCCGGAAACTGTCACGGCGCCGTCGGACATTCTGGTGTCGGAGAGCGTGGTCCTCAACGGTTCCGCCACCACGCGGGACGCCGCGATCGACGAAGCAGGGCAGCTCCTGCTGGCGCGGGGCGCGGTGGACACCGACTACATCCGCGCCATGCACGAGCGCGAGGAATCGGTGTCCACCTACATGGGCAGCTTCCTGGCCATTCCGCACGGAACCAACGCCGCCAAGGACCACATCAGGAAGTCCGCCGTGTCCGTCATCCGGTACCCGGAGGGCATCGACTGGAACGGCAAGCAGGTGAAGTTCGTGGTGGGCGTCGCTGGCGTCAACAATGAGCACCTGCACATCCTGTCCTCGATCGCGAAGGTCTTCACCAACAAGTCGCAAGTGGCGCAGCTGGAGGCGGCGACCTCCGTGGACGAAGTCCTGGAACTCTTCGGAAAGGTCAACGCATAGTGAAGGCTGTACATTTCGGAGCCGGCAATATCGGCCGCGGGTTCGTGGGGCTGCTCCTGCACGACGCCGGGTACGAGGTGGTCTTCGCCGACGTCGCGGAGGCCCTCATCAGCCAGCTTTCGGAGGCGGAAAGCTACCAGGTGCACGAGGTGGGGGAGAACCCCGCCGTGCGCACGGTGGACAACTTCCGTGCCATCAACTCCAGCACCCAGGAGGCACAGCTGATCGAGGAAATCTCGACGGCGGACATCGTCACCACCGCCGTGGGGCCGCACATCCTGAAGTTCGTGGCCCCGGCGATCGCGAAGGGCATCGCTGCCCGGGCTCCAGGTGCGGCGCCGCTCCAGGTGATGGCCTGTGAGAACGCCATCAACGCCACGGACATCCTGCGTGAGGCCATCGTCTCGTCCTGGGACGAAGCCGCCGGCTCCCTGTCAGACGTCGCAGTGTTTGCCAACACGGCGGTGGACAGGATCGTGCCGAATCAGGAACCGGGCCAGGGTCTGGATGTCACGGTGGAGACGTTCTACGAGTGGGTCATCGACCGGACTCCGTTCGGCGGGGCGGCGCCGGCGATTCCCGGTGCGACGTTCGTGGACGAGCTGGGGCCCTACATCGAGCGCAAGCTGTTCACGGTTAA
The DNA here is from genome assembly GCF_044754225.1 of Arthrobacter sp. NPDC093125. Taxonomy (NCBI): domain Bacteria; kingdom Bacillati; phylum Actinomycetota; class Actinomycetes; order Micrococcales; family Micrococcaceae; genus Arthrobacter; species Arthrobacter sp. NPDC093125. The sequence continues at coordinate 935,526 of NZ_JBIVOQ010000001.1, forward strand.
TACGGGGCACGCCTCCGCCGCATACTTCGGGTTCGAAGCCGGGCTGGAGAAGATCTCTGACTCCATGGCCGACCAGGACGTGGCGGCGGATGTGCGGGCCGTGCTTGACGAGACAAAGCAGCTGCTGGTGGCCAAGCACGGGTTCAGCCACGACGAGCAGGAAGCGTATGTGCAGAAGATCCTGGGCCGCTTCACCAACCCGCACCTGCCGGACACGGTGAACCGCGTGGGCCGGGCACCTCTGCGCAAGCTCAGCCGGCACGAACGCTTCATCGGCCCGGCCGCCGAGCTGGCGGAGCGCGGCATCGTGCCCGAGGCCCTGCTGGGGGCGATCGCTTCCGCGCTGCGCTTCAACGACCCGGCCGACGCCGAAGCCGTTGAACTCGGGCAGATCCTCGCCTCCACCGAACCGGCTGAGGCGACCGAGCGGATCACCGGGCTCACCCCCGACCACCCGCTCTTCACGGCGGTCTGCGGTCTGGTCGAGGAGCGCAAGGCGGAAGGCGTGAAGGCCTCGGTCTAAGCAAGCAGAACGGATGGGCAAGCAGAACGGACGGGCAAGCAGAACGGACGGGCAAGCAGAACGGACGGATGCAGCACTGAACCGCAGCCCCTAAGCAGGCGACAAACCGCGGCCCCTAAGCAGGCGACGCCGGAACTCAAGCGAGTTCCGGCGTCGTGCGTTAACCCCAACCAGACGCTCCCTCACATTTCGCAGGTTTTTATGGGAAGCTTCCTCAGCTCATGCATAAAAAAGCTGGACGCTCCTGCAGATCTTGCGGCTTTTCACCGGACGCTCCTGCACCTCCCTCGAAGGGAAAGGGAAGGGGCATCTCCCTCAGCCGATGCCCGCCCAGATTCCCGTCAGATGCTGAAACCGGTGAGGGACGGCGAAATAGCTGCGAAAGCTGCGGGAGCGTCCGTGGTTTGGCTGCGAAAGCTGCGGGAGCGTCCGTGGTTTGGCTGCGAAAGCTGCGGGAGCGTCGGGAAATTGCCGTCAGAACGTGAGGGAGGATCGGGGCCGGGCGGTTACCTGACGGGTAGGCTGTTGGCAGCTGCCCGCACTGCTTCCCGCAGCGGCGTTGTGGGGCGGCCGATGAGGGAGCTGAGATCGCTGCCGGTGACGAGCAGGTCGCCCCGGGCTATGCCGAGGTCGCTGTCCGCCAGGATGGCGGCGTAAGCCTCCGGCAGTCCCGCGTCCTGAAGCACTTTCGCGTATTGCTCGGCCGGCAGGTCCTGGTACTTGACCGGCTGTCCCGTGACGGCCGTGATCTCCTCGGCGAGGTCGTTGAGGGTGAAGGCTTGGTCGCCGCCGAGCTCGTAGACCTTTCCGGCCTGTCCGTCCTTGAGTAGCACCGCTGCGGCTGCCTGGGCATAGTCTGCCCGGGTGGCGGCGCTGACCTTCCCCTCGCCGGCACTGCCGAGGACAGCGCCGTGCTGGAGGTGCACGGTCAGCTGCCCGGTGTAGTTTTCCAAGTACCAGCTGTTGCGGAGCAGGGTAAACGGCACGCCGGAAGCACGCAGGAGCTCTTCCGTTGCCTGGTGCTCAGCGGCCAGTTGCATCCCCGTGTTGTCGGCGTTGGCCACGCTTGTGTAAGCAATCAGCGCAACGCCTGCTTCCCTGGCGGCATTGATGGCGTTGCGGTGCTGCTCAATCCGCTGGCCTACCTCGCTGCCTGAGATCAGGAGCACCTTCCCGGCGCCCTTGAATGCCTGCCGCAGCGATTCGGGTTCGCTGTAGTCGACCGCTCGCACCTGAACGCCCCGCTCCGCGAGGTCCGCAATCTTGGCAAGGTCCCGGCCTGCGGCCACGATCTGCCCGGCGGGAACGTTCTGGTCGAGGAGTGCTTCGACGACGAGGCGTCCCAGGCTGCCCGTAGCGCCGGTGATAACAAAAGTCATGGTGTTCCTTTCACGCGTTGATGACTGTCACTGTCTACAACCGGCCACCTGCCGCAGTACTTCCCAAAAGAGAGTACGCACCTTAAGGTAAGTTACTGGTATGAAAGTAAGCCCCTCCGCCGTTATGCCTGTCTTCCCCTCCGTCGACGGCATTTTCCCGGCCGGCTGCCCGAGCAGGACGGTCCTGGACCATGTCACCAGCAAGTGGGGCGTTTTGATTCTGGTCGCTCTGTCCGAGGGGCCGCACCGCTGGAGTGACCTGCGCCGCCGGGCCGAGGGCATCAGCGAGAAGATGCTCGCGCAGACACTGAAGACCCTCGAAGGTGACGGCTTTGTGCAGCGTGATGCCCAGCCGACGATTCCTCCGAGGGTGGATTACAGCCTGACCGAACGCGGCATCGAGCTTGCCGCGCTGATGCTGCCCTTGGTGGCTTGGATAGCTGAGCATGCAAGCGACATCGTCAGAAAGCCCGCCTAACGGCAAGCCCGCTCAACGCCGGGGCCGCAGGCGGGTGGTCGGCAGTGCCGGTGCGGGAAGAGGGGCGGGCTGGCCGGGAGGGAACGTGCCAAAGCGCAGCATGCCCGCGGTGTCCTGTGCCGGACTGTCAGGCGCCGGCTCCGCACCGATCTCGGCCTGCCACTGCTCCCGGTAGCCGACGATCTCCTCATGGCTGCGGCCGACAAAGTTCCACCACATCAGGATCTGTTCACCGAGCGGCTCCCCGCCGATGAGGAGCATCCGCACTGGCTCCTCGCCGGCATGGAGGGCGAGGGAGGTGCGTCCCGCCGGCAGGAACGCCAGATGGTCCTTCTCCACCGGATGTCCGTCCAGCTGGAGGATTCCCGCATCGAGCAGAACGCCGTGCTCAAAGGCGGATTCCAGGGCCAGTTCGAGGCTCGCTCCGGGTTCGAGCAGGATTTCGGCGCCAAGCAGCGGACTGTGTGTGGTCACAGGGGAAGTGCTGCCGGATAGCGTGCCCAGGAAGACACGCAGCGCCCATCCCTCTCCAGCGACGGGTTCCGGCCGGTAGCTCTCGAAGGTCGGCTCCATGTGCCGGGCAGCGTCGGGGAGGGCCACCCAGAGCTGGGCGCCGTGCAGGACGTCGGTGCCGGGCGTGGAAAACTCGGAGTGGCTGATGCCCCTGCCCGCCGTCATGAGGTTGATCTCACCGGGCCGGACCAGGGCGTGGAAACCGGCAGAGTCACGGTGCTCTACCTCGCCCGTGAAGAGCCAGCTGACGGTCTGAAGTCCGGTGTGGGGGTGGCGGGGTACGTGCATCCCACCCGTTGCCCCAACGCGGTCCGGGCCATAGTGGTCAAGGAAGCACCAGGCGCCGATGAGGCTGCGCTGCCGCTGGGGCAGGGTGCGGCGTACGTCCATGGCCCGCGGCCCGCCCAGCGGCACGGCCCGGGGGACGAGGATTTCGATGTCGCTCGCAGCTTCCGCTGCCTCGCACAGCATTTCCCGTGGGACGGCTTCCGTGTTGCTCATGACAACAGGGTAGTCCTGCAGCGGCCGGACCCGAACGGCAGAGGGGGCTGCCGTCCGGGCCCCGGTCGCTGCGGAAGCCTGCACGGGGACGTACCCGGGGCTAGCGGACTGAGGCCGTCTCGGCGTCGGCCATGGCCTTCCATTCGGCCACCCGCGCCTGGTGCAGCGGTGAGCGGCGGACCACGGCGTAGGCCACGCCGAGGACAGCGAACCAGAGCGGGGTCACAAGTAGCGCCGTGAGCGTGTCCGGCTGGGTGGTGAGCGCCCAGATCAGGAACGCGAAGAACGCGAACACCACCCACACCATGACGATGCCGCCGGGCATCTTGAACGGTGAGGACCGGTGCAGCTCGGGGCGGCGCTTCCGGAACACCAGGTAGCTGGCCAGGATGATCGACCAGACAAACATGAAGCAGACGGCCGAGACAGTGGTGACCATGTCGAAAGCCGGTATGACGTCCTTGCCCGCGTACAGGAGCGCCACGCCGGCAAGGAGCAGCACGCAGGAGAGGAACAGTGCGTTCTGGGGCACTTTTCGGCTGGAGAGGCGGCCGAAGACCTTGGGGGCATCGCCGTCGTTCGCCAGGCCGAAGACCATGCGGGAGGTGGAATATATTCCGGAGTTGGCCGAGGACATGGCCGAGGTCAGCACCACGAGATTCACGACCATGGCCGCCATTCCAAGTCCGGCCAGCGAGAACATGCCGATGAACGGGCTGTGGCCGGCCTTGAACTCGGTCCACGGGGTGACGGACATCAGAATGATGAGGGCGCCCACGTAGAAGAGCATGACCCGGAGCGGGATGGCGTTGATGGCGCGCGGCAGGTTGTGCTCGGGGTTCTTGGTCTCGGCTGCCGCCGTGCCCACCAGTTCAATGCCCACGAAGGCGAAGACGGCGATTTGGAACCCGGCTACGAAGCCCATGAACTCCCGGGGGAAGAAGCCACCGTGGCTCCAGAGGTTGGAGAAGCTGGCGGTACCGGCGCCGGACTGGAAACCCGTGAGAATCATGACGAGGCCCACCGCGATTAGCGCCACGATGGCCACGATCTTGATCAGCGCGAACCAGAACTCTGTTTCGCCGAATGCCTTGACCGTGGGGAGGTTCAGCAGCAGCAGGATGACGACGGTGGCGATGCCGGGGACCCAGAGCTGGATGCCGGGCCACAGTTCGTTGGCGTAGCCCGCGATGGCGATTACGTCCGCCACGCCGGTGACCACCCAGCAGAACCAGTAGGTCCAGCCGGTGAAGAAGCCTGCCCAGGGGCCGAGCAAGTCGCCGGCGAAGTCGCTGAAGGACTTGTAGTTCAGGTTGGACAGCAGCAGTTGGCCCATGGCGCGCATCACGAAGAACAGCATGAAGCCGATGATCATGTACACGAAGATGACGGACGGCCCGGCCACCGAAATGGTTTTGCCGGAGCCCATGAACAGGCCGGTGCCGATGGCACCGCCGATGGCCAACAGTTGGATGTGCCGGTTGCTCAGCGAGCGTGAAAGGTGGGGCTCGCTGCCCTGGCTCGAGGCACTTCTCTGCCCCGTGGTTGTCTGCTCAGACATGTGCGCAAATCCTTCGGAAAGACCGCCGCACCATGGCGGCGGTTACAAAATCAGCCTTTCCAACCTACATCGTGGCAGGTCAGGGGGGTGTAGTCCGATAACGACGGCGGCGCAAGCCGCCCGCGCGAAACTCAGGGGCCGCCGTCGGGTACGCCGCACGAAGCACCGCAGGACAAGCCGGGACAAGCCCGGAAAGCAAGAAAGGCGCCAACGTCCCGGCGGAACGTTGGCGCCTCCACATGTCCGGGGGCTAAGGGCCGGTCAGACCTTAACGGACCCCTTCGGAACAAACAGGGTTTCAGCCTGTTCCAGCGACATGCCGTTTGTCTCCGGCACCTTGTACATGACGAAGAAGAATGAAGCGGCGGCAAACAGCGCGTACATTGCGTACGTCAGCGGCAGGGAAGCTGCAGCCATCACGGGGAAGCTCAGGGTGATGGCGAAGTTCGCGACCCATTGTGCGGCGGCCGCCAGACCCAGGGCACGGGCTCGGATGCGGGACGGGAAGATCTCACCGAGCAGGACCCACACCAGCGGACCCCAGGAGGCGCCGAAGCTGATGACGAAGACGTTCGCGGCAACGAGGGCGACAGGGCCCCACGCGCCCGGCAGCGAGATCTCGGCTCCGGTGCCCCGCGCGGAGGCGAAGGCCACGGCCATGGCGGCCAGCGAGACGGCCATGCCAATTGAACCGGCCAGCAGGATGGGGCGGCGGCCGATGCGGTCAACGAGGGCGATCGCCACGAGGGTCACCAGGATGTTGGTGATGGAGGTGGCCACCGAGATGGTGAGTGAGTCCTTCTCGTGGAAGCCAACAGCCTTCCACAGAGTGGTGGAGTAGTAGAAGATCACGTTGATGCCCACGAACTGCTGCAGGACGGACAGCGTGATGCCGATCCAGACGACTGCCTGCAGGCCGAAGGTTTTGCCGCGCAGCGATCCCTTCAGTCCCGCGAGCTGGTCTTCCTCGATGGCTTCGCGGATCTCGCGAAGGTGGCGGTCGGTGTCCTCGTCCGGGGCGATGGAGTCGAAGACCTTCCGGGCTTCGGCTTCCTTGCCCTGGATCACGAGGAAGCGCGGCGATTCCGGCAGCGTGTAGGAGATCCAGCCGTAGACGACGGCGGGCAGTGCCGCGCCCAGGAACATCCAGCGCCAGGCCTCGATGCCGAGCCAGAACGGCTGCTCCGCGCCGCCGGCGGAGGTTGCGAACAGCGCATCGGAGAGCAGTGCGGCGAAGATGCCGGTGGTGATGGCCAGCTGCTGCAGGGAAGCGAGGCGGCCGCGGACGTGCCGGGGCGAGATCTCGGAGATGTAGGCCGGGGCGATCACCGAGGCCAGGCCGATGCCGAGGCCGCCGACGAGGCGCCAGAAAATGAGGTCCCAGACGCTGAAGGCGAACCCGGTGCCGAGGGCGCTGACCAGGAACAGCAGGGCGCCGAGCTTCATGGCGGGGATGCGGCCGTAGCGGTCCGCGACCTTTCCGGCCATGTACGCGCCGGCCGCGCAGCCGAGCAGGGCAACGGCCACGGCGAAGCCGGTCACGGCTTCGCTCAGTGCGAATTCGTCCTTCATGGCATCGACGGCGCCGTTCACCACTGAGGAGTCAAAGCCGAAGAGGAAGCCTCCCACGGCGCCGGCAAGTGCCAGCCAAATGACCCTTTTCGGGATCTTGGCGGTGATTTGCTCATGGGCGGTGGACATGGATCTCCCTTGGCTTTTGGGGGTGGTTTCTGCGGTGCGGACGTCGTCGGCTGCGGTACCGGCCAGATAGCCGGCGCACACGCGCCTAACAGTGTGGCACGTCACCGCGTGCTGTTCCACTTCGGGACAAAGAACGACGACGGCGGGACGTCCCGCCGTCGTCGTTTCCTTCGTGTGCTTGACCGCGCCTTAGTGTGCCGGCACGGCCTCGGCCACCTCAGCGGCCTTCGCAGCCTTAGGGTCGGTCAGCTTCTTGTTCGGCAGGGCGAAGCTGATCAGGAATGCGATGCCGGTGAGGGCGGCGGCGGTGAGCATCACGGCGTCGATCGACTGCGCGAAGCCCTCGGTGATGGGCCGGGTGAGCACCGGGTTCGCCGAGTGCAGCCAGCTGGTGTCGTTGAGCGACTCATTGCTGGCACCGTTCTTGAAGAACTCGTAGAGCTTGGCGTTGGCGGGATCGGACGCCACCGCGGGATCGTTGAGGACCTTCAGGTAATCGGCGTTTTGCGTCGCGTCCTTCATGGCGGTGGCGATCTTGTCGGCGGCCAGGCTGAAGAGCATGGAGATGAACACGGCCGTGCCCACTGCGCCGCCCATGGAACGGAAGAACGCGGCGGATGAGGTGCCCACGCCCATGTCCTTCGGCGGCACGGAAACCTGCATGGCCAGGGTGAGCGGCTGCATGCAGAAGCCCAGGCCCAGGCCGAAGAAAACGGCGATCAGCCCCGGCGCCCAGAGCTCGGTGTCCGTGCCGAGGGACAGGCCCATGACGACGGCGGCCGAGGTCAGGATTGCGGTGCCGAGGATCGGGAAGATGCGGTAGGTTCCCGACGCCGAGATGGTGCGGCCGGCGGTGATGGAACCCGAGAGGATGCCTATGGTGAAGGTGATCATCATCAGGCCCGCCTCCGTCGGGGTGAGGCCCTTGACCAGCTGCAAGTACATGGGGAGCATCGCGATTGCACCGAACATGCCGATGCCGATGATGAAGTTCAGCAGCGAGGACAGGCCGAACGTCATGTTCCGGAAGAGGCGCAGCGGGATCAGCGCGTAGTCTCCGGCCCGCTTCTCCGCCAGCAGGAATCCGGCGATGCCGGTGACGCCCAGGCCGTAGCAGAGGAGGGATTCAGCCGAGGTCCAGCCCCAGCTGCGGCCCTGCTCGGCGACGAGGAGCAGCGGGACGATGGCCAGGGTGATGGCTGCCGCGCCCCAGTAGTCGATTTTCTGCTTGACGTGCTTGGCGGGCAGGTGGAGGTACAGGAACACCACAACCAGGGCGGCCAGGCCGATGGGCAGGTTGATGAAGAAGACCCAGCGCCAGCCGTCGAAGCCGAGGATGTTCGAGGAGCCGGCGAAGGCGCCGCCCACCACGGGGCCGAGCACCGAGGAGATGCCGAAGACGGACATGAAGTAGCCCTGGAATTTGGCCCGGTCCTTCAGCGAGACGATGTCGCCGATGATGGTCAGCGCGAGGGCCAGCAGGCCTCCGGCGCCCATGCCCTGGATGCCCCGGGCGATGGCGAGTTCCGTCATCGAGTGCACGGACCCTGCGTACAGCGAGCCGGCCAGGAAGATCACGATGGCCGCGAGGTAAAGCGGGCGGCGGCCGAAGATGTCGCTGAGCTTGCCGTACAGCGGGGTGGTCACCGTGGACGTGATGAGGTACGCGGTGGTGGCCCAGGCCTGCAGGGAGAGCCCGTCGAGGTCGTTGGCGATGGTGTAAATGGACGTGGACACGATGGTCTGGTCCAGGGAGGACAGGAACATGCCGAGCATCAGCCCCACCATGACGGTGATGGTCTGCCGTTTGGTCAGGGTATCTCCGGGCGCGCGTCCGGCTGTGGTTGTGGACATGGGTGCTCCAGGGAAGAAAGGCGGGATTCACAATTGATAGTTGCTTTCAGTAACTATGTTACCGCCCGCTTTGTTCCCTAGGGCAACGAAAAATCTTCTGGGCTCCACCAAGGGGTTGGATCTCGGCGCTTCGATCGGTCCTATCTGCCGATATCTCACGCCTCAGTGCCGGGCATTGGGCCCCTCAGCGCTCGATGAGGATGCCGTCCGGGTCGCACCAGATCATGACGCCCGTGCGGATAGTCACGCCGTCGATCAGCAGGTCCACGTCCGTCTCCCCGGCGCCCGCCTTCGAACTTTTCCGCGGATTGCTGCCCAGCGCCTTGACGCCGAGGGGCATGTCGGCAAGCGCCGCACGGTCGCGGATGGCGCCATTAATCACGACGCCGGCCCAGCCGTTTGCCACGGCGCTCGCCGCAATCATGTCCCCCATCAGGGCGGTCCGCAGGGAGCCGGAGCCGTCCACCACCAGCACCGCGCCATTGCCGGGCGTGGCCAGGGTGGACTTGACCAGCCCGTTGTCCTCGAAGCAGCGGATGGTCCGGACCGGCCCGCTGAAATGTGAGCGGCCGCCCAGGGACTGGAACTGCAGGGAGATGGAATTCAGTTCCTCGCCGCGTTCGTCATAGAGGTCGGCTGTGTTGACGGTGGCGGAAGGGCTGGCAGGCGAAGCGGTCATTGGTTCTCCCTGGGATCATGTGGCGCTGTCGATCTTCAGTTAACCGCACGGCCTCCACGTCTTACCACCGGGCGCGTAGCAGCGCGGGCCCGTGTAGCCCGGGTACGGGTTGGTGCTGGCGCCGGAGCTGCCGGTGGCACATACGCGGGCGGAACATACACAGGAGGAGCCGGGGGAACGTAGACCGGAGGAAGGCCCCTGATCCTTTCGACCTCGGCGGCAGCGTCGAGGCGTGAAACGAGAGCAGCGCAGGAAAGGCATTCTATCGTCGCAAAGAGTGATGTTCTACACGTCCTGCAGCTAGTCTGATTCACACGACCAATACCGTTCCAGGGGGCCTGCCATGAGTCTGTCCGACATTCCGGGTGCAGTTCCCGAGCCCGGTCTGATAGGTGCACGGCAGGCCAACGCGCTCGCCGAGCCGACAACCCGCGTGAGGCCCTTGTGGATCAGCGGAGTGGTGCTGGTCAACCTCGGAATCAATGCGGCCTTCTTTGGGCCCCTCCAGGTCCTTCTCGGGCAGCAGGCCGAGCATTTCGATCCCGGCCAGAAGGAAGCCATCCTCGCCTTGGTGACGGGCGCTGGAGCCGCGGTGTCGCTCGTAGCGAACCCCCTGGTCGGCGCCTTCAGCGACCGCACTACGTCCCGCTTTGGCCGCCGCGTGCCGTGGGTCGTAGTGGGAGCCATCCTGGGGGCGGCCGCGCTGATAGGCCTGGCCGGCGCTCCCAATGTGGCCGTCATGACCCTGCTCTGGTGCCTCGTGCAGGCTGGCTGCAACGGCGCCTACGCCGCCATCACGGCGACCATTCCAGACCGGGTTCCGGTGCCGCAACGGGCCACGGTGGGCGGTCTCGCGGCGACGGGCCAGACGCTGGGCATCTTGCTCGGCGCGGTGATTGCCGCCGTCGTCACCGGAAACTTCGCCCTGGGCTACATCGCCTGCGCCGCTGCCCTGCTCGCCGGCGTGGTGATGTACCTGTTCAAGAGCGACGACGTGCCCCTCCCCGCCGGTGACAGGCCGCCGCTGAACTGGACCGAGTTCCTGGTCAGCTTTGTCCGGCCGCTGCGCCACCCGGACTTCGCCTGGGCGTGGATCACCCGGATGCTCGTCAACATCGGCAACCACATGGTCACGCTGTACCTTTTGTTCTTCCTCGGGGATGCCGTGCGACTGAAGGAAACCACAGGCCTCGAACCGGCCTTCGGCGTGCTGGTGCTGACCGGGCTCTACGCCGTGTTCTTGATCATCACCAGCGTCCTGGGAGGCCGGCTCAGCGACCGGATGGGCAAGCGCAAGCCGCTGGTCATAGCGTCGTCGGCGATCATTGCGCTGGCTTCACTGATCCTGGCGTTCGCGCCGACGTGGATCGGGGCCATCGTGGGCGCCAGCGTCCTGGGGATCGGTTTCGGAGCCTACCTCGCCGTGGACACTGCGCTCATCACCCAGGTGCTGCCGCACGCCGTTGACCGCGGCAAGGACCTCGGTGTCATCAACATCGCCAACTCCCTGCCGCAGGTCATCGCTCCGGTGCTGGCCTGGCCCTTCATCTCGCTGTGGGGCGGTTACGTCTCTCTCTACGTGGCTGCTGCGGTGATCGGGCTGCTGGGCGCCGTGTTCGTGGTCAAGATCAAGGGCGTCGATTGACGGGCGGCGCGGGCCTCGTAAACACCGTGCCGTATAGTTGAGTCCGAATTGCGGGCAGGATCGGGATGGGGACTCTCCTGGCTCCCGCAGGAATCACAACCCTCGGACTGATGATGCTTGAATTTAATCCAGATCTTCCGCCCATGGCAGCTCCGCCCTCCCTTCCCCGGCAGCAGGCCCGCTATGCCCGCATTCTCGACGTAGCCGCCGGCTTTGCCCGCAAGGGACTCAAATCGGTGACGCTGTCCGAGGTCGCTGCCAAGGCCAACGTCCCCCTCAGCACCCTGTACCGTTACTTTCCCTCGGCGACTCATCTCATGCTTGCCCTTTACCGGCACCAGCTGGGCGAACTGAAGGTGAACACGTGGCCGGGCGGCGGCACGGTGCGCGTGCATGCCCTGTCCGGGGTGGTGATGGAAATCTTCCACATGCGGGTCATGCAGCCGGCCGTCGAGCAGTGCCTTAGTAGGGGCGTCTACGTCGAGGGCCGGGACACCACAGCCCTGCTGCGCGAGATCGACGCGCTGTCGGAGCGGGCGGTGACGGCCGCCAGTGGCGACGAAACTATCTCCAAAGTGCTGCTGCTGACCGTCACTGGTCTAGTCCAGTCGGTGCGCTGCCGGCGGCTCTCGCTGTTCGAGGCGGAGGAAGACCTCAAGAAAGCGTGCGCGCTCGTGGCCCCAAAGCCCCGGTCCATGCGCCACACAGCGTAACAGGTCTAGACCAGCGGGTGCCTTTGGACGCCAAATCACGTGACTTGGGTCACAAGTGTGTCCGCATATCGGACATCGTGCCCGATCTGGCGAGGCCGCTCCCCCCCAGCCGTTTACGATTGCAGGACCGGAGTGGCTAGCACCCCCGTAGCCGCGGGCTTCCGGACGGACCCCCACCCTCGGGCCGTCGGAGAAGCGCGCACCTGACCATCTTGAGCCTTCCACGCTTGAGCATCCCGTGCCGTGCTTCCACGGCTAGCCCAGGAGACAACGATGTCCACCGAAACGATCGCCTCTATCGACAACACTGCGGCCGAAGCCCTGACCGAGCAGGAAATCTTCACCGCCCACGAGGGCGGCAAGCTCTCCATCGCAAGCACCGTCCCGCTGGCCAACAAGCGCGACCTGTCCATCGCGTACACACCCGGCGTTGCCCAGGTCAGCCGCGCGATCCACGCCGACCCGGAACTGGCCAAGACCCACACCTGGGCACAGCGCCTGGTGGCTGTGGTCAGCGACGGCACCGCCGTACTCGGCCTCGGCAACATCGGCGCCAGCGCTTCCCTCCCGGTCATGGAGGGCAAGTCCGCCCTGTTCAAGGCGTTCGGCGAGCTGGACTCCATTCCGCTGGTCCTGAACACCACGGACGTGGACGAGATCGTGGAAACGCTCGTCCGGCTGCGCCCCAGCTTCGGTGCCGTCAACCTCGAGGACGTCTCGGCCCCGCGCTGCTTCGAGCTGGAAGAAAAGCTCATCGAAGCCCTCGACTGCCCCGTCATGCATGACGACCAGCACGGCACCGCCGTCGTGGTCCTCGCCGCGCTGACCGGAGCCGCCAAGGTGACCGGCCGCGACATCGAAGGCCTGCGTGTTGTGGTTTCCGGTGCCGGCGCCGCCGGGATCGCCGTCGCGGAGATCCTGCTCACCGCCGGCATCAAGGACGTGGTGCTGCTCGACTCCCGCGGTGTCATCAACAGCGAGCGTGCCGACATCGCCGCTGACCCCGCCAGCAAGAAGTCGCAGATGGCGCAGCGGAGCAACCCGCGCGGCATCACCGGCGGCCCGGGCGAAGCCCTGCTGAACGCTGACGTTTTCGTCGGCGTTTCCTCCTCCAAGCTGGACGAGGAACACCTGAAGCTGATGAACCACAGCTCCATCGTGTTCGCACTGTCCAACCCGGACCCCGAAGTACTGCCCGAGGTCGCTGCGAAGTACGCCGCCGTCGTCGCCACCGGCCGCAGCGACTTCCCCAACCAGATCAACAACGTCCTGGCCTTCCCCGGAATCTTCCGTGGCGCCCTGGACGCCGGTGCCCGCCGGATCACCCCGGCAATGAAGCTGGCAGCCGCCCGGGCAATCGCCGAGCTGGCCGCGGAGGACCTGTCCGCGGACTACATCGTGCCCAGCCCGCTTGACCCCCGCGTGGCCCCGGCCGTTACGGCCGCTGTCGCCGCAGTGGCAGCGGAAGAAGCAGTCTGAGTCTCCACAGCTGAACGGCAGTGCAACTGAACAGCAGTACGACGGCGGTGCCTCCTCTCGCAGGAGGCGCCGCCGTCGTCGTTCCTCAGAGGGTGACGTCAGGGCGCCCACCCGAAAACAGCCGCGCTGCCTGACCCTAGACTGGTGGAATGAACGCCCAGACCGTAGTGACTGTCCTGTGCGGCCTGGCCATCCTTGTGGGTGTGGCCGGCACCGTTATCCCCGTCCTGCCGGGCAGCTTCCTGATCGGCCTCAGCCTGCTGGCCTGGGCTATCTGGGGAGGCGAAGGTGTCACCGGGTGGGTCGTTTTCGGCGTCGGCATGGTCTTCGTGCTCGCCGGCATGGCTGCCAGTGCCGTGCTCGCCGGGCGAAAGCTTAAGCAGCACCGGATTCCGAACCGAAGCGTGGCGCTTGGCATCGTGCTGGGCATCGTGGGCATGTTCGTCATTCCCGTCGTGGGCCTTTTCGTGGGGTTTGCCGCCGGGCTGCTGCTGAGCGAGGTCCAGCGGACGCGGAACATCGGCACCGCCCTGACCACCAGCTGGGCGGCCCTCAAAGCCACCGGCCTGGGCATCCTGGTGGAATTCGGGCTGGCCTGCCTTGCCGCCAGCACCTGGCTGATCGGCGTGTGGGTGGGCGCGGCGTCGGGCTAGATTTCCCTGGCTATTAGCATGGAAGAATGAGCGCCGGGCAGATTCCAGGACCGATCTACCGCGACAGCCGTGACCTCACCCCGTTCGGCGCCGGACAGGTCCGGACGCCAGTGCGCGAGATCGCCGAAGGCGTGGGCGGGATGATCCACGGCGTCTTGGGCGGCCGGGATTCCGATTTGATCGGTGTGGAAGGCAGCATCCCCAGGCTCAAACTCCTCCCGGGGAGGCCTGCCAAGGCGGTTTACGACGCCATCTTCAACAGCACCGATCCCAACCGGCTTATCGCGGTAGGCCGCGAACATCCCGGCTGGGCCGGGCTCTGCTACGTGATGGCCGGGCTGCTGTCCCACAAACAGGGCGGGTACCTGCGTGCCGTGGAACTGCTGCAGCGCGGACTGGGCATCAGGAACGACGACGAAGCGAACCAGTTCGCCGCCAGTTACCTCACCCGCGTGGTCACCCGCGTGGAGGTCGCCGAGCGCGTCGAGGTTCCGGTGCTGTTCAGCGAGGAGGCGGTGTTCCTTGCCCTGTCCCAGTCCCTACGGGAGACTGGCCAGACGGAAGCGGCGCTGGAAGCGTTGACCATGCTGCCGCCGTCGTTGCCTACCGCACTGGCCAAATGCGCCCTGGCCTACACGCTCGGACGCGACCAGGAGGTGGTGGTCTGGACAGAGGGCCTGCTCAACGCCGATGACCTGTCCGCCGCCCTGCTGCTGGTCCGTGCCCGTTCGCTCCGCCGCCTGGGCGCCCACGAGCATGCGCAGCGGGCGCTGAGGGAGGTGCTGCGGCGGCGGAAAACCAGCATGGCGCTGCGCAACGACGCCATCACCGACCGGGCCATGCTGGCCTTGGACAACGGCCGGAAGTCCCTGAACCCGCGCGACTGGCGGCGCCGGCGCGCGGAGCTGGAAACCTTCGAGGTCATCCGCAAGGACGTGGAGGCACGCAGGGTTTGGGAACAGGAGTGGAAGAGGCTGGACGGGGACTGAGGCTTTCTGTCGCGGAGGCCGCCCCATGTGTCCCGGGACCTTGTGGGCAGGTGGCCGCCGGAGTACAACGGACAAATGACCGATGCGATCAGGCAGTGGATGGAAAAGTACATCGCCGCGTGGGAAACGAATGAGCCCGAGGACATCCGGGCGCTCTTCACCGAGGATGCCGTGTACGCCACGCGGCCCTACGACCCCGATGCCTGGCGCGGCCGCGAGCAGATTGTGGAGCGCTGGATCGCCTCCGCGGATGAGCCTGAGGACTGGAGGTTCGAGTGGTCCGTGCTGGGTTCGGACGGCGACCTCGCCTTCGTCCAGGGCCGCACCACCTATCTGGATGACCGGCCGAGCTACGAGAACCTGTGGGTGATCCGGCTCGCGCCGGACGGGCGTGCCAGTGCCTTCACCGAGTGGTTCATGGAGCGTAAGCCCTGAGTCAGTGTTTTGACTCAGTGTCCTGCGAGGAGCGGCAGAAGCTGTTCGGACAGGAGCGCGGCGCCCAGGACGAGCATGATGATTCCGCTGGCCAGGGTCACCCGCCGGGCTGCGCCCGGCCGCGACTGCAGCAGCCGGCGGGACAGCAGGGCCACCGCGGTGTAGACGACGGCGGCCAGCAGCACGAAGGTCAGGCCGAGGAGGCCTGACTGCACCGGTACGGGCAGCGGAGCCTCCGGGCTGACGAACTGGGGCACCAGGGCCACGAAGAACAGCAGGCCCTTGGGATTGATGCCGCTTGTCCCCATGCCCTGGAAGAACGTGCGCAGCTGGTTCCGGCTCGTGTTGACGTCGTCCGCCACCGTGAAGCTCGCACCACGCCACGAGCGGATGGTGGCGGCGCCCAGCCACAGCAGGTAGGCCGACCCGGCCACGGTGAGCCATCCGAGGAGCCCCGGCAAAGCTGCCAGCACGGCTGCCAAACCGGCCACCATGAGCACCGTGTGCAGTATGTAACCGCTGCACAGTCCTGCAACGGCGGGGAGGAAGCTGCGCCGGCCGAGCCCGGCCGCAATGGAGTACGCCCAGTCCACTCCCGGAGTGCAGGCCAGGGCCGCCGCAATCAGCACGAAGGCTAGGAATAACTCGGGATTCATGGTGCTGCTCCTCCTAGATGGGCTATGGGAAAAGTCTAGGAAATTCGGGGCCACAAGTGTTCCCTCTTTTCGCCCCACCCCGCGCCTAAGGAGTAAGATTCTTGCGTGCTGGATCATATTGACCGAAATATTTTGCGCCACCTCAAAGAGGACGGCCGCATGACCGCCACGGCCCTCGCTGCGAAGGTCGGGCTCACCGTGGCCCCCTGCCATCGGCGGCTCCGTGACCTGGAAAGCTCCGGAGTGATCCGCGGGTATAAAGCCGATATCGATCCGAGTGCCGTGGGACTGGGGTTTGAAGCGATCGTCTTCGTGACGCTGCGGCAGGTTGACCAGTCCACCATGGAGATTTTCGAGAACCGCGTAGCTGAGAACCCGAATATTGTGGAAGCGCAGCGGCTCTTCGGTTCCCCGGACTACCTGCTCAAGGTGATCGCCGAGGACCTCCCCGCCTATCAGCGGTTTTACGACAGCGAGCTGACGGTCCTGCCCGGCGTCGAACGGCTGACGTCGACGCTGGTAATGAAGAACCTTAAGTCCAACGCCGGCCCGCCTGTATAGCGGCAATGGGTTAAACAGCGGCAGGCCTTGGAAGGAGTTCTTCCGCGGCCTGCCGCTTGTGCAGGATGCCCGGTCAGCGGGGGTTCAGAACCACGTTCTGGAAGGCCCCGGTTCCCGTGCCGGTGTACAGCCACAGCTTGCCGTCAGCTGATACGGCAATGACATTGGGGTTCGCCGTCCCGCCGAAGCGGCCCACGCTGGCGAACGATTCCTGGTCAGTCCATCCGGTGGCAAGCTGCCTGCGGGACAGGAAACCCGATGTTCCGTTGCCGGGATACAGCCACAGCTCGCCGGCTGCGGTCCGCGCCATGATGTCGGCCTTTCCGTCGCCGTTGAAGTCGTTCGCAGCAACCACCTGGTCGAAGATGCCCCAGCCCGATCCGATCTGCTTCTTGGTCTGGAAGCCGCCGGTTCCGTTGCCCGGATACAGCCAGAGCTTGCCGTCCGCCGTCATGCCGACGATGTCGTTGCGGCCGTCGCCGGAGAAGTCCCCGGGCGCGAGCATCTGCGTGAAAATGCCCCAGCCGTTGCCAATCGCCTTCCGGGACTGGAAGTTTCCCTTTCCGTCCGTCGGGTACAGCCAGAGGGCTCCGTCCGCCGTGCGAGCCACGATGTCCGGTCCGCCGGCGCCGTTGAAGTTACCGGCGGACAGCACCCGGTCAAAGATCTGCCAGCCGGAGCCGATCTGACGTGGCGGCCGGAACCCGCCCGACCCGTTGCCGGGGTAGAGGATCAGGGCGCCCTGGGCTGACATCGCCAGGACGTCCGGCTTGCCGTCGCTATCGAAGTCCCCGGCTTCCCAGACCTGACTGAACGTGCCCCAGCCGGTTCCGATTGCCAGCTTTGAGGCTAAGCCCGTCCCGCTGCCGGGATAGGACGTCAGCGTACCGGTGGAGCTGGCTGCCAGGACGTCCGTGGTCCCGTCGGCCGTGAAGTCCTGGCCGCCAATAAGGTCCGAGACGTTGCTCCACCCTGTGGCGAGGGTCCGTGCTGCCCTGAAGCCGCCGGTTCCGTTGCCGGGGTAGAGGTAAACGGTGCCGGCACTCGTGCGGGCCAGGAGTCCGGATTCGCTGCCGCCGAGTTCACCGGCAGGGGCCAGGGAGGCGAACCCGTTCCAACCAGAGCCGACCTGCTTGGGGGCAAGGAAGCGGCCGGTGCCGTTGCCGGGGTAGAGCCACAATGTCCCGTCGCTGCTGCGGACGCCGAACAGATCCGTATGCCCGTCGCCGTCGAAATCTCCGGCGGGAACAATGCGCTTGAAGATGTACCAGCCGGAACCGATCTGCGTCCGAGCCAGGAAGCCGCCTGTCCCGTTGCCGGGGTAGAGCCACAGCCCGCCGTCGGAGCTGCGTGCTATCAGGTCCGTCCGCCCGTCTCCGTCGAAGTCGCCGTTGCCAAAGACAGAGTTGAAAGCGTTCCAGCCGGAGCCGATGATGACCGGGGCCGCGATCTTGTTGCCCGCTTGGCCGGCGTGCAGGAACAGGGATCCGTCGGACTCCCGGGAGATCATGTCCGCGCGGCCGTCGCCGTTGAAGTCACCGGCAGAGAACTGGATCTTTGTCCTCGTGCCCGGATCCGCATTGATGGTGACGGTGGCGGACGTGGCCGACACGGAATTGACGGTGACGCGGGTCCCCGCGTGGGTCACGAAAGTCTGTCCGGCCTGCCACGCATGGTTCGTGGCGTACGTTCCTGCGAACGGCCGGGTCGAGGGCATGAGGATCAGTGTTGATGCAGCGGTAGCCCCGCCGCGCTGGACGATTTTGACGCCCCGGTTTCCTGCCTCCGTGCTGGCACCGAGGTAGCTGTCGTAGGACCCGACGGGTTGCCTGAGTTCCAGGTAATAGACTTCCCTGCTCACCGGGTCCGTGAACTTCAGGGCGCGATTTGGCGCGGTTCCGCCCCAAGGCAGGAGGGTATAGGTCTTGATGCCCGTGGCCACGCCGATGTTCCGCACTTCTGTCCCCTGGCCGAGCCCGCGGGCCTCCCAGGAGGGCGAGCTGATGACCGGCATCGTGAAGTTGGACATGCCCATGAGGTCCGTGCTGTCGCCGTATTCGCGGATGGAGCAGGTCGCGTCCTGGAATTGCCCTGTGCTCGTGGTGCCCACGTCCGAAACGCCGCTGCTGCACTGCAATGAGTCCGCATGCATGGCGCCCAGCACGTGTCCGAACTCGTGTGTCATCACCGGGTTTGTGAAGCCGCTGATTTTTGGCATCAGGACACGGCCGCTGTTGCCGTTGCTGCTGTAGGCGACGCCGAGGGCCCAGCCGCCCAGTCGTTCTGTCGGGATGAAGATCACCAGCGCTGTGTTGGTGCTGTAGGACCACTTCAATTCTGACGTGATCGTGTTGATCACGTCCCAGTACGGCTGGGTGGACGTGGCTTTGGACAGATGCCCGACCTTCGTCCACGCCGGCTCCACTGTCATTGAGACGCGGCCGCCTGACATTGCCTTCCAGTAGTTGCTGGTGGCGGCTATTGCCCGCTTGCCCGCCTCAACGTCGACGATGCTGGCTCCCGTATCGGCAAGTTTCGCGGTGACCAGCTTGACCTTGATGGGGGCGGTCGCCAGGGTTCCGGCCTCTGTGTCGAGGGCAAGCCCGTCCGGCGGGCCGTCCATCGGGACCCCGGGGGCCGATTCATATGAGTGGTGCTCGTAGTCTTCGAGGGATTCCACCGGCAGTGCGGCGCCGTCGGCAGTGGGATCCGAAGCGGCGAAGGTGGGGCTGGCCGGCAGGGAAACCAGTCCGGCGGCGAAGACCAGCAGCCCGGTCGTTGCGGCGATTGAACGGGAAAAAGAGCGCATGGAGTTCCTTATTGAGACCGAACCCTGGCTGAGACCTTGGGATGGATGCGCACCGGCCGGCCCGCAGGATGCGGCGGCAGATGCTGAATCAGGCTACAGTCGGCACCGCAGGGCTGCCGTCAGATTTTGCGCAGTTTTCCCCAATGATTCGCGCAGCATCGGCGTGGCGGGCCGGCGCGCCGTCACGTGCTGAGCAGCCCAGTGGTCCGGTAGGGAATGACCTCGCGGAGAAACATGCTCGTTGACGTACGGATGATGCCGGGACACAGCCGGATCTCCTCCGAAACCCGGTACAGATCATCCGGGCTGGTGGCCACCACCCGGATCAGCAGGTCAGTATCGCCGGCGGGGGCATGGCATTCCAGCACTTCCGGAATCTCCCGGAGGGCGGCGATGGCCTCATTCAGGTGGCTCTGGTCCAGTTCGGCGCTGACCGCCGCGGCCACACCCCGGCCGAGCGCGGCGGGAAGCACGCGGCTGCTGTTGGGGCGCAAGGCCCCGGAGCCCGTCATTCGCTCCAGGCGCGACTGGACCGTTCCTCGCGCCAGGCCAAGGCGTTGGGCGAGCACCATGATGGGGAGTCGCGGATCCTCGTCGAGCGCTGCCAAAATCCGCCTGTCAGTAGCGTCCAGCTGCTGCAATGTGCTCACTTCCTACCAGTTCTACCCGCAGCAGTTGATCACTTTGACTACTGCCGCAGGTGCCCGTTGCGCCTACTGTAGGGCCTCTGCTCAAATAGTGGCAACACGGGTAAAGGCCACCGCCGGAGCCCGTAGGCTTACAGGCATCCGGCACACCACCCGGCCCCTGGACATCGTTTCCTGCAAGGAAGCCGCCGCTGATTGACACTTGTTCACGCATCGTCATTCCGCAAGCAGTGCCGAACCTCCTCAGCGCGGACCGGCACGGCAAGAGCCCGTGAGCCACCGAGCCCCGATTTGTACCGGGACTGCGCGGTAGCTGAGGGGCTCTTGTGGTGTTCGGATTAGGCTGGAGGACATGACCCGCGCCGGCCGTTTCGCCCCCAGTCCGTCCGGCGAGCTGCACGTCGGGAATCTGCGCACCGCGGTGCTGGCCTGGCTGTTCGCCCGGTCCACGGGGCGGCGCTTCCTGCTTCGCGTTGAGGACCTGGACCGTGCCCGCGCCGGCGCGGAGACTCAGCAGCTGCGAGACCTGGCGGAAATCGGCGTGACGTGGGACGGGCCCGTTGTCCACCAGACCGACCGTGGGCGCTTGTATCAGGAAGCGATCAGGCGGCTGGAAGCTGCTGGGCTGACATACGAATGCTTCTGTACACGCAGGGAGATCCAAGAGGCACCGTCCGCGCCGCACGCGCCGCAAGGCGCCTACCCGGGCACCTGCCGGGACCTCTCCACGGCAGAAATCCAGGCGAAGCGGACTTGGAGGCCTGCCGCCATCCGGCTGCGCTCCGCGGTTAACCACTGGACGGTGGAGGACACGTTGCACGGGAGTTTTACCGGGGTGGTGGATGACTTCGTGCTCCGCCGCAACGACGGTGTAACGGCCTACAACCTGGCTGTGGTGGTGGATGATGCCGAGCAAGGCATAGACCAGGTGGTGAGGGGCGATGACCTGCTGCCTTCGACCCCCAGGCAGGCATATTTGGCCTCGCTCCTTGCTATTCCTTCCGTGGAATATGCTCACGTGCCCCTTGTGGTGAATTCCGACGGCGCCCGGCTGGCGAAGCGCGACGGCGCGGTCACGCTGCGCGACCTGGCCGCCGTCGGGATCTCTGCGAGGGAGGCGCGCCGGAGAATTTTGGTCTCACTGGGCTTGCCCGGCGACAGCCCGGAAGCGGCGCTGAGCGCCTTCAATCCGGCGTCCCTGCCGCGTGAGCCGTGGGTCTGGCCGGGAGTGTAGCAACAGCCGCCCCGCTGGTGGAGCTTGTCGAGACCCCAAGCTTCACCCCGTCTTGGCCCGCCGCTCCAGGTTCTCGAGCGCGGCCTGCAGCCGTGCGGTGCTCCGCCTCTCGTCAATGACGATTGATGTGCCGAGCGCCGCCACAATGATGAGCAGGCAGACGGGGACAGAAACGCCTGCGCCCGCCA
Source organism: Arthrobacter sp. NPDC093125 (assembly GCF_044754225.1). Classification (NCBI taxonomy): domain Bacteria; kingdom Bacillati; phylum Actinomycetota; class Actinomycetes; order Micrococcales; family Micrococcaceae; genus Arthrobacter; species Arthrobacter sp. NPDC093125. The sequence goes on from NZ_JBIVOQ010000001.1 coordinate 956,724, forward strand.
GGGCTACGCTTCCGGCCAGAACCGCCAGCAGGCCGCCAGTGACGGCGAGGAGAGTACGGTCGACGCAGGTCATGACGCTGGAAAGCGCGGTGAGCGAGACCTTGAAGAGCGCGACGGGCACTGCGATGCTGGCCACCGCGACCGCCGCGCTGATGTGGGCCGAGTGGTCGATGTAGTAGGCAGCCACATGGAGGCCGGCCCCAGTGGCCGCAATCGCTGCAAAGATGAAGATGTGGCCGTAGCCGAAGATGTACGAACGGTGCCGCTGCAGGTGGAGTGCGCGGCCGGCGGGCACGATGAAGTAGATCCACCACATGCTGAAGGCCAAGGCTGTGCCGCCGAAACCCACCAGTGCCGCGTCCAGGGTCCAGCCGTGGTTCGCCACGATTGCCCGCAGCGTCGCTATGGCGCCGATCAGGCACTCCCCGAGGGCGATAATGGCCAGCAGCCCGTAGCGTTCGGCGATGTGGTGTGCGTGCCATGGCGTGGTCGCGTTCCGCTCGGCAGCGTAAGGCGTCGCCAGCTCGAGCACGTACAGCGGCACAATCATCATGAAAGTGGTGGGTATGTCCGCCTGAATGACCAGCACAGCGATCCAGCCGAGCTGGACCACTGCCAGGTACTTCGCGTAGCGCAGGCAGGTCTGCCGCCGGGCAGGGTCCTGCCGTGCGGCGCGCATCCACTGGAAGACCAGGGCGAGCCGCATGATGACGTAACCGCCAACAATGGCGGTGTTGTCCACATGGTCCCCCTCCACCAGAGAGTGGAACATGGGCTCGATGCCCATGACCAGGATCAGGACGCCGAGCAGTTGGACCATGGTGACCACTCGGAACACCCAGTCGTCCGTGTCGTAGGCACTGGCGAACCAGGTGAAGTTGATCCACGCCCAGATCACGGCGAACATCGCGAAGGAAAAGCCGAGCAGTCCCGTGCCGAAACGGGCTTCCGCGATCTCATGGGCGAACTGGCTCCCGGCCACCCCGAAGGCTATGACGAACGTCAGGTCGAAGAACAGCTCCAGAGGCGTGGCTGTGCGGTGCTTTTCATGCGGATCGCGGCCGCCCATGCGGGCCATGGCGTGCCGAAGCGGATTAGTGGGCATGAATCAAACAGTAGCGCGACCAGAGGGAGGTTGCTCCGGGTACGCCGCCAGTGCGACTGTAGGACAGCTCTGCGGTTCTCCTCCTCTCCGCCATTTCGATGGTTCCCTGCCGGATCGACGGCCGCACCCGACGTCTAGCAGGCAGGGAACCGTCGAAACGGAGGCCCGTGACGTCCGATGCCCGCTGCTAGACCCGGCCCAGGGCGTCGATGTCCTCGAGGAACTGCTCGTGGACTTCCTTGCTCACCGTGGTCCGAGTTTCAGCGATGGCGTCAAGGTAATCCTGGGTGGCGGGCCCCTTCCGGACTGCCTCACGGATGGCAACGGCACCCCCGGAGGCCAGCCCGCCGTCGTCGTACACTGCCTTCTCCAAGGCGCGCTGGGAGGCGCTGCGGGCCGCGAACTCGATGTCCGCGGGGGAGAAGCCCTCGGTCCGGTCCACGAGCAGCTCCACGTCCACGTCATCAACCACGGCGGCCGGGATGAAGCGCTGCCACATGGCTTCGCGGGCCTGGCGATCGGGCAGGCCGATGGGGATGACATAGTCGAACCGGCCGTGGCGCAGGAATGCCGAGTCGAGGGCGCGGATGAAGTTGGTGGCGCAGACCAGCAGCCGGCCGGGCTGTTCACGGAAAGCCGGGATGATCTTGAGGAGCTCGTTGGTGACGCCCTGCAGCGGCGACGGCGGCTCGCCGGACCGCTGGGCCGCGATTTCCTCCACCTCGTCGATGAACACCACGGCGTGCTCGAGCTCGGCGATCTCCAGGAACGTTTCGCGCAGAGCTCCCGCCAGGCCCTTGGGGTCTGACGCCAGCCGGGAGGGGAACACCTCCACGAACGGCCACTCCAGGCGCGATGCGATTGCCTTCGCGAAGGTCGTCTTGCCCGTGCCGGGCGGTCCGAACAGCACGACGGCGCGCGGCGGCACCACGCCGTACTCATCGGCGAGGTCGGCCTCGGCCAGCGGGAGGACCAGACGGCGCTCCAGCAGTTCCTTCTCCCGGCGCATGCCGGCCACGTTCTCCCACAGGTCACGCGCGAGGACCCGGCCGCCGAGCAGGCCGAGCGGCTCGAGTTCCTGGCGCTGCACGGGAATGGTCCGCTCGAAGTAGCGCAGGTTCTTTTTCAGCAGGAAGCCCCGGCTCAGGAAGGCCTCCACCCGGGTCTCGGACTCGGGCATCAGGGCGGAGAGCTTGTTCAGCCCGTGCGGGGCCATCCGGTTTTCGACGGCGGCCAGCAGCGACGTGCCGATCCCGCGTCCGCGGTACTCGGGGAGGGTCGCGAGAAAGACAATCCAGCCTTGGTCGTGGGCGGCGCGGCCGACGGCGGCACCGACCACGAGGTCTCCCTGCACGGCCACCACGGCGTGGTCCTTTTCGCAGGATGCCAGCACTTCGGAGAGCGCGTAGACGGGTTCGACGTTGTTGGCCTTGAGCGACTCCCAGAGGTGCAGAATGCCGTCCAGGTCAGACGAGTGAAAATCCCTGATCCGCCAGTTGGTCATGAAGTTTCTCCTGTTTGGTTCGTCGCTGAGCCAGGCTGAGGTGCTCTGCTGAGCATAGGGGATCGCGCCGCCGCTCGGGGTTGCGGGAGCGTTGCGTTACGGGCCCTCGCCGAGTCAGAACTCAAGCGGCGGGCTCGCCGCGGCCCTTGGAGCCCTTCCAAAGGTGGTGGGTGCGGTGGTTGCCATCGGTGTGGACCACGAGCACCGGGCAGGCAGCGTGGGAGACGCACGCCGAGCTCACCGATCCCAGGTGCATGCCCAGGAACCCGCCGTGGCCGCGCCGTCCTACCACCAGCATCGCCGCGCCTGCACCGGCCTCGACCAGTTTCGCCGGTGCCGGTCCGCGGATCAGGTCCTGAGTGATGCCTTCAGGGGCGTCAGGGCCGAAGGCTTTGTCGAGGGTCTCGGACAGCATTTTTGCCGCCGCAGTCTCGAACGCGGCGAAGTCCGGCGGCACGTACCCGGCGTACATCTGCGGGAAGTCCCAGCACGCGACTACGTGGACCCTGGCGTCCAGGGCTGGGGCCAGCCGGGCCGCCAGGCGCAAAGCCTGTACGGATGATTCCGAGCCGTCGACGCCGACGACCACTTTTCCTTCCGTTGCCATCACTGTTCTCCTTCGACGTGTTGATCCTTGTGGCTTCCGTGCGCGTGTTGCGGCCCGCGCGCGTGCAGCCCGGCCGTTTCGAGCCGAATGCCGGCCGATGCGGCATCTTCAAACCGGGCGTCGATCTGCACCACGTCCCGGCCCTCCCGCTGGAGGAGGCTGGCGGCCACGGCGGCCCGGTATCCTGAGGCGCAGTGGACCCAGAGGCGGCCTTCGGGCAGTTCGTCGAGCTGGCCAAGCAGGTCGTGCAGCGGGACGTTCACCGCTCCCGTGACGTGGGACTGGGCGTACTCATCCTCCCGCCGGACATCGAGCACGGTCTCCCCGGCCGCCTTTTCATGCTCGACGGCGGCCCAGTCCGCCCGCGGATAGGACGCCAACGGGGCGCCTGGCACGAGTGCTGCGGGGTCTGTGCCGATGGCGGCGCCGGGCCGGTCGATACCGATGCGGGAGAGGTCCCGGATGGCGTTCTGCACGTCATCCCGTCCGCCCACCAGGGTCAGCTTCTCACCCCAGGGCAGGACCCAGCCAAGGTAAGAGCTGAACAACCGTCCCGAACCGTATTCGAAGCTCACGGTGCCCTTCAGGTGGCTGCTGGCGAACGCGATGCGGCGGCGCAGGTCCACCACCCATTCGCCCCGGGCCAGCCGGCCGGACAGCTCCTCGGGATCAAGCGGCTCGGGCAGGGCCAGCTCGGCCTCCCGCGGGCCGGTGAAGTTGATCGGGGCCATGTGGGCGTAATAGGAGGGATACGCCGCCAGGTTTGCGAGGAGTTCGGCGACAAAGTGGTCCGGATCGGGATCCTTGAGCGCGTGGTTGACCTCGAGCTGCTCGCCGATGGTGGAGGCCTTGGAGGAAGTCGACGGCCCCACCGAGCAGAACGATCCAAAGCCATGCGTGGGGTACAGCCCGGCCTCCGGTCCGGCCTCGTCGGCTAGCCGGCGCACCGAGGCGTACTGGTCCCTCGTCAGGGCGTCAGTATCCGCGGGCCCGAGCAGGTCCGTCCGCCCGACCGAGCCGTACAGCAGGCTGCCGCCCGAAAACACCGCCTGTGTCCCGTCGTCGGACGTGACGATGTAGGACAGGTGCGTGTGGGTATGTCCGGGGGTGGCCAAGGCGCGGAGCGAAAGGCGGCCGACCTGCAGGGTCTGGCCGTCCGCGATGGGTTCCCGTTCGAAGCCCACAGCGTCCGCAGCGTTGACGAGGTATTTCGCACCATGGGCGCGGGCGAGGATCAGGCCGCCGGTGAGGTAGTCGTTGTGGATGTGGGTCTCAGCAACGTGCGTGATGCGCACTCCCGCGGCGCTCGCTGCTTCCTCGATCCGGTCCGTATCCCGCTGCGCGTCGATCACCAGGGCCACGCGGCCGTCGTGCACCAGGTAGCTGCGGTCCCCGAGCTGCGGGGTATCGATGACAACAACGTCCATGCATCCGCTTCCTTTGAGGGCCGTTATCCTGGATCTGGAGCAGAAACTGTGCAGTTCTGCACCACTTTGCCCCGTGACCCCGGAGTGCAGGCCCGGGTGGATGCAGGCGGGGTGTCCGCGGGCGCGTGGAAGTGGTGCAGAAATGCGGACTGCGGGTTCAGACCTTCAGGGGAACGGGGTGGACTTCGTCTGCCCGATGGCCCGCGCGCTCATGAATGCGCTGGACGGCGTCCGCGGAAGGCGCCTCGGACAGGCAGTAGACCAGTCCTGATTCGGGGTCTGCCCAGGCCGACTTGAAGTTGACCTTTTCGTCGTCCTGAATGGCAAGGTCGGCATTGTGGGCTGCCAGCAGGTCCTCCTTGGTAATCCCCTTCATGTTGTGGTGGACATCCATGAATTCCGGCATGATGACTCCCTACATTGATCCGTCGTTGAATACCCGGGATGAGGCTGACGGTAGACCCGGGCAGTGCACCCGTCAAGGGGATTTGCGCCTACTTAAAAGCAGAACGACGGCGGCACGTCCGGTTCCGTGGGAACAGAACCGGACGTGCCGCCGTCGTCTTTTCAAGCCTCCCGGACCAAGCGCGAACGGACACTTGGGGCCCTCAAACCCGGGGCCCCAAGTGTCCGTTCGCGCTTAACCGGAGGGGGTTAGATGCGGTCGGCTCCGCCAGGGCCGGGGCGGTTGGCGACGACCGGGGACATGCCGGTGAAGCCGTCGCGGGTTTCGGCGATGTCGTGGATCTGCTTGCGGCAGGCGTACCAGCCGGCGACCATGAGGGCGCAGGCGACGAGGGTCACCAGCAGGGTCAGGGGCGAGTCGATGAAGACCATGACCAGCACGCCCACGAGGAACAGCAGGGACAGGTAGCCGGTGTAGGGGGCGCCGAACATGCGGAAGGAGGGGCGCTTCAGCCAGCCCTTGTCGGCCCAGCGCTTGAGCTGCATCTGGCAGAGCACGATGGTGGCCCAGGTGACGATGATGCCCACGGAGGCGACGTTGAGGACGATTTCGAAGGCCTGGGACGGGACGAGGTAGTTCAGCGGCACGCCGAGCAGGGACACCCCGGCGGTGATGGCGATGCCGCCGTAGGGTACGCCGGCCTTGTTCATGCGCTGGGCGAACTTCGGGGCGGAGCCGGCGACCGACATGGAGCGCAGGATCCGGCCGGTGGAGTAGAGCCCGGCGTTCAGGGAGGACAGGGCCGCGGTGAGGACGACGAGGTTCATGATGACGTCCACGCCCTGGATGCCGATGGAGCCGAAGAACGTCACGAAGGGGCTGACGCC